>NZ_CP022437.1:619631-1239263 GCF_002224365.1 Virgibacillus necropolis
TCACAAAGTTGATCGAAGACCCTCCATAGTCGATCAATCCCTACCTTCCTCCATCCATCAGTTTAAAATTCTTTTATTTTTTTAGTAGTTTACTAGTTTAAATTTATCCACATTCGCTCATACTGTTAAAAACAAACGGTTGAGGAGGAACGGATAATGAAGAAGATCATATTTTTTGTACTTATATTTTTTATTATATTTTTATCGATGCCAATAAATGGCGCAAGTAAATCAATTAATGACAAGATGGGTTATCAGGTAATTCCAGATGAGGCAATCCGTTTACGAATTTTAGCAAATAGTAATGGTGATCGTGACCAAGAAGTTAAACGATCGGTACGTGATGCTGTAAATGCGAGTATCTCTAAATGGGTAAAAGATATTACAGATATAAATGAAGCACGAGAGCTAATTCAAGCGCGACTTCCAGAAATAAAAAAAATTGTAGCAGATACATTAAAGGAAGCAGATAAAGAACAAGTATTTGATGTTAAATATGGACCAAATGTATCATTTCCTACAAAATTATATGGTTCATACATTTATCCAGCTGGTGAATATGAAGCAGTACTGATTACTCTTGGAGAAGGTAAAGGAGCAAATTGGTGGTGTGTACTATTTCCACCATTATGTTTCCTAGATTTCGCGAATGGAACATCTGTCGCTACTGTAAAAGCGAGTGAAGTAGAACCTACGGAAGAAGAGGAGAAACCAGTTGAGGCAAAATTTTTCCTTTTTGAATGGTTAGGCCTGTCATAATACTAGTCCACCGTGCATAACATAGTTTTATAGATTGAAACTATTAAGTGGAGAGGTGAAATAGATGGAATTGATTCTAGCAAAAGATGTATCAAATACAAGATTAGACCAATTTTTACTAAACAACCAGGATGTGGATAAGTCACTACTAACGGAAAAAGGCTATGTAGTTCAAATTGATGAGCAAATCGAGGGTTGTTTTGTCTTAGATGCTATGGAAAATGGTGTCCATTGGTTGAAAAAATTACATGTTACCAAGCAGGCAGCACACGGATTACCAGTTATTATTGAATCTATTTTAACGATTGCTAAGGAAAACCAGGCAACATGTGTTTATGTCCACAGCCACCAGCCATTAGTGGATATTTTATTAGAATCACTGCAATTTCGTCCACAGAAGGATGTAAAAATTGTTAATATACCAGAAAATAGTAATGGGCACTGGTGGGCATACGATGTATCGTAGAGCTTATTCACAAAACTTGTTAACAACCAGTGGATAACTTGGGGATAATTAATGACTTATACACACTTTGTCCACAAATATAAAAAGTGTCAATCATTGCTTTTGCGATTTTTACTATCATCAATTAAAATAAGTGATAGAAACGAGGTAGCAATGATGACACATACAGTACGATGGAATCTACATGATAATGAAAAAATAAATAGTAAGGTTATACAAGAGGCAGCACGATTCCTAAGAGATGGGATGACTGTTGCTTTTCCCACTGAGACGGTATATGGATTAGGTGCAGACGCAACTAATGAAGAAGCGGTAGGTAAGATTTTTGAGGCAAAAGGTCGACCTGCGGATAATCCTTTAATTGCCCATGTTGCTACAAAAGAACAATTAACAGATCTTGTGGATAACTTACCCGATTCTGCAGGGAAGCTGATTGACGCTTTTTCTCCAGGTCCAATCACATTTGTTTTACCAAGTAACGGTACATGCGCAAAAAATGTAACTGCTGGTTTATCCACAATTGCTATTCGGATTCCAGATCATCCAATAGCTTTACAATTGTTAAAAGAAGCGGATATTCCTGTCGCAGCGCCAAGTGCTAATATTTCAGGAAAGCCAAGTCCAACAACTGCTGATCATGTATGGTTTGATTTAAATGAAAAAATTAGTGGCCTAATTGATGGTGGTGCGACTGGCGTTGGTTTGGAGTCAACCGTAATTGATTGCACCGCTGAAATTCCTATAATCCTTCGCCCAGGTGGAATTACGATGGAACAAATTAAAACGGTCGTTGGACCGGTTCTAGTTGATCTCGCATTAGCAAGCGGCAATAAACCAAAGGCGCCTGGCATGAAATATACCCACTATGCGCCAGAAGCTCCATTATGGTTAGTGGAAGCAACTGTGGATAAGTTTCAGGAGATTATTGATCATGAACAAAAAAATGGAAAAAAAATTGGTGTGATGGCAAGTTATGAAACAGCCAGCAGGGTTCAAGCAGATCAAATAATTCAACTAGGATCTCGTGATGATCTCTCGGAAGTTGCTATTAATCTTTACGATGCATTGCGGGCCTTTAAAAATGCAAATATTGACCTTATTTTATGTGAAGCCTTCCCTGAAGAAGGTATTGGACAGGCAATTATGAACCGTTTACAAAAAGCAGCTAGTTCCTATATAAAGTAAGAAATTAAAGTAAAAAAAGCGACCACTAAGTGATCGCTTTTTTTGCTATTTTGTACATTCGTTCATAGAATGTCGCTTACCTTTCTGTCTGGATTCCCAAAGCACACAACATACCGCCTTTATTCATTTATAATCAAGTATGTCTACCTATTGTTATACGTTTACGAAATATTCATGTGACTGAATAACTAGTCATTTAAGAGAAACAATAAATAAAAATTACTAATGGAGGATTCTTATGAAACAGCCAGATTTTGCTTTATCTCAGGGATGGTGGTACCCTGCAATTCTTAGTACTGTATTACTGCTATTTATAATTTTCATGCCTAAAAAGATAAGCTGGAAAGAAATTTACATTACCTTTGGTATAATCGGTTATATTGTATGGATGGCTGATATGACGTTAGCGGTGCCCTTTGATATATTTGATTTAGGCAATCCAGAAAAAGAGGGGTTACCAGAACTCTTACTTTATGGCGTCATACCCTCATGTTTATCAGTAATCTTCTTGAACTACTTTACAAATGGGAAGAAATGGTTCTATGTCGTGCTATTTGTTGTATTATCCCTTTTATTAGAGTGGCTAACTGTTAAAGTGGGATTGATGAAATTAAAGCATTGGGAAACATGGTGGTCGACCCCTGTTCACTTTGTTGCTTATGCCTTTTTCTTACCATGGCATTTAAAATTCATTAGAGGACGAAGTCAGAAAAATGCGGATTTATAACGCTATGAACATATTTGAGCTCAATTCTCCCTAATTTATAAAGGGAAATTGGGCTTTGTCTATGTTCATTAGACTATAGTATGAGGCAAACAGTTTTAGTTTTTTATTTTTCGATAAAATGCGAGTGGTACCTGGCATTTTTTCCAGGTCTTGCAAAAAGGGGCTAGTGGGATAGGAACTTTTAAAAAAAGTTAGCAATATAACATTCAGTCTCAGATACTGTTACTAAGGCATTCTACTTATTTTTAAATCATTTATAGAATGCTTGTCTAAAATATTTGCTATAAAATATGATCCATTTGTCTATAAAATCCGTAAGCTTTATGTAGAAGGAAGAGGGAGGTGAAACTGTTATGGATATTACACAAATTTTAAGCAACATTCTAAACGGCAGTGTCAACGATTCTGGTAATGTTGATTTGGACATCAGCAATTTACTGTAAACACTAATCTATGAAAACTACGAAAAAAATGTTTGATTTAATTTAAAAAAGGAAAAGTAAATCTATGGGATAGTAATTCCCTTAACTTTAGAAAAAACATACTTACCATCGGAGGTGATATCATGTTAGACTTTACACAAATTTTAAGCAACATTCTAAACGGCGATGTCAACGATTCTGGTAATGTTGATGCCGACATTAGCAACTTACTATAAGACTAATTCCCGCTAGAAAAATATAATCAGGGAAATTCCCTGTAAAAGTACTAGGAGAAACAAACCAAAATAGTGGAGGTGGAAGTAATTATGGATATTACACAAATTTTAAGCAACATTCTAAACGGCAGTGTCAACGAATCTGGTAATGTAGATTTGGACATTAGCAACTTACTGTAACATTTGCTAATAATGTATGAATAAAAAGTGAAAGTAATTTTATATAATGGAGGTGATACCATGTTAGATGCTACACAAATTTTAAGTGACATTCTTAACGGAAGTGTCAATGACTCTGGCAATGTTGATTTCGACATCAGTAACTTGTTATAATATTTACTTTGTTCACTCAAAGCAAATATTAGGTTAACAATTTTAAACTCTTAAAAACCCAGGGTGAAATTTCACTCTGGGTTTTTACATACAAAATTTAAATTCAGTCATGTGGTGATGAAAAATGATCAAGTTATTTACATTATTAAAGCCATATCGAATCCTTATAGCTGTTGTTTTACTACTAACTCTATTACAAGCTCTCGCTCAGCTATTTCTCCCATACCTAATGGCAAACATTGTGGATAAAGGAATTGTTAATGGTGATATTCCTTATATTATAAAAATCGGCGGAATTATGTTAGTAGTTGCTGCTGCGATCGTGACTTTTTCGATTCTAGCAAGTTTTTATTCTTCAAAAATAACGATGGGGTTCGGAAAAATTCTTCGTGAAAAGATGTTTTCTCATGTTGAAAACTTTTCGTTGCAAGGTTTTGATAAAATTGGAACGTCCTCGCTTATCACACGTACCACAAATGACATAATGCAGGTTCAACAAGTTCTTACCATGATACTGCGCATACTGATCATGGCGCCAATGATGTTCATTGGCGGTATTATCTTAGCATTTTCAACAGATCCCAAATTGTCATTCATTATTATCGCGGTTATTCCAATCATTGTTTTAGCAATTATACTTATAGCGAAAAAAGGAATGCCGCTTTTTAAAAAGATGCAGAAAAATTTAGACCGGTTAAATCTCGTATTGCGTGAAGGGCTTGCGGGTATCCGTGTCATACGTTCTTTTAATCGTATGGACCATGAGCGGAAACGTTTTAATGAAGCAAATTTAGATTTTGCCAATACTGCGATTAAAGTTAATAAAATCATGGCAACGGTAACTCCTTTCATGATGTTTGTCCTTAACTTTGCGATTATCGGCATTATTTGGTTTGGTAGTATTCGAATAAGCAATGGTCATATTCAAGTTGGTGATCTAATGGCTTTCATTCAGTATGCCATGCAGATTATGTTTTCCCTAATTATGTCATCCATGATGATTATTATGATTCCCCGCGCTTCTATTTCTGCAGGCAGAATCAATGAAGTACTGGAGTCTGAGCCAGAAATTAAGGACCCCGAGCAGGTTAACCAAATCGGAAAGCTTAACGGGTTTGTAAATTTTGAACAGGTGAGCTTCAGTTATCCAGGTGCAGAAGAGCCTGTACTATCAGATATTTCTTTTTCCGCAAAGCCTGGTGAAGTTACCGCTATCATTGGTGGTATTGGATCGGGAAAGTCAACACTACTGAACCTCATTCCAAGGTTTTATGATGTTGACCAAGGTGCCATTACCATCGATGGTGTGGATGTAAGAGAAATGGCTCAAACGGACTTAAGAAAAAATATCGGTTACGCACCACAAAAGGCTACTCTTTTTACAGGTACGATAGCTGATAATATCCGTTATGGGAAAGATACCGCAACAAATGAAGAAGTAAAAAAGGCTGCAGATATTGCGCAGGCAACCGATTTTATTTCTGAAACAAAAGATGGTTTTGAGTCGATTGTTGCACAAAAAGGCGCGAATGTTTCAGGCGGCCAAAAGCAACGCATCTCCATCGCTCGTGCGCTTGTAAAAAAGTCTAGCATCTATGTTTTCGATGATAGTTTTTCTGCACTGGATTTCAAAACTGATGCCAATTTACGTGCATCACTTAAGGAGGAAACTGCGTATTCCACAGTGCTTATGGTTGCGCAAAGGATTAGTACTATTGTAGATGCAGATAAGATTATTGTTTTAGATAAAGGTATGTTGGCTGGCGTCGGAACACACCGGGAGCTAATGGAAACATGTCTGGTTTATCAAGAAATTGCATCCTCACAGCTTGAAGAGGAGGAAACAGCATGAGCGAGAAACAGCAAAAGGATACAAAAAAAGGAAAACAAGTAGAAAAGGTAAAAGATTTTAAAGGAACATTAAAAAGGCTTTTGACCTATTTAAAACCACATAAGATTGCATTACTGACGATGTTAATTACAGCTGTCCTTAGTACGGTTTTTGCGATAGTTAGTCCGATATTAATGGGACTTGCTACAACTGAATTATTCCAAAGTATGGTGGAGACTGGTACTGGGGTTGATTTTGACTATATTCTGAATATCCTACTTAGTCTAGGGGTTCTTTACCTCCTAAGTGTTGTGTTTAGTTATATTCAACAATATATCATGGCGGGAGTTGCGCAGAAAACGGTCTATACCATACGCAAGGAAGTGAATGAGAAGTTAACAAGGCTACCCCTCCAGTATTTTGAGTCACGGACTCATGGTGAAATACTGAGCCGGGCTGTCAATGATTTAGAAAATATCAGTAGTACGTTACAGCAAAGTATTACACAGTTCATTACATCGATTGTAACGTTAATTGGTGTAGTAATTATGATGCTCTCTATCAGTCCATTGATGACCGTAATTGTTCTGCTAAGTTTGCCACTTAGTTTTATCGTTACAAAAAAGGTTGCTACCCGCTCACAAAAATACTTTCTCGGTCAGCGAAAAATACTGGGGCAATTAAATGGTCATGTAGAGGAAATGTATGCAGGCCATGCCGTTATCAAAGCAAACAATCGCGAAGAACAATCAATTACTACATTCAATATGATCAACGAAAGTCTATATACGACAGGCAGAAAGGCACAATTTATTTCAAGTGTGATTTCCCCTCTTTTGAAGTTTGTTAATAATATTGTCTATGTGTTAATTTGCGTCGTCGGAAGTGTACTTGTCACGAAACAGGTCATCCAAGTCGGGGATATTCAAGCATTCATCCAATATATCAGACAGTTTTCTCAGCCGATTACAAAAGTGTCAACTATCGCGAATGTTATTCAATCAACCATTGCATCAGCCGAACGTGTCTTTGAAATTCTTGACGAAAAAGAAGAAGTGGTTTCAAACAACATAAAGGAGATTCAGTCTCCAAAAGGGGCTGTTAGGTTCCAACGTGTTAATTTTAGCTACCAAAAAGATAAGCCATTAATCGAGGATATGACGATCGATGTTAAACAAGGGCAGACCGTAGCTATTGTTGGCCCAACTGGCGCTGGGAAGACGACATTGATTAATCTGTTAATGCGTTTTTATGAAATTGACAACGGCAAAATTACAATCGATGGAGTGGATATTCGCGAAGTAGAACGCAGGAATCTGCGCAGTTTATTTGGCATGGTGCTTCAGGATACATGGCTTTTTAATGGAACAATCCAAGCTAATATTGCTTATGGCTGTAAAAATACCACGGATGAAGAAATTGTTAGGGCAGCAAAAGCAGCTCATGCTGATCATTTTATCCGAACACTTCCTGATGGTTACGATACGATTCTAAATGAAGAGGCATCCAACATCTCCGCGGGACAAAAACAACTACTAACAATTGCCCGTGCGTTTATTTCCAATCCAACAATCCTTATCCTGGATGAAGCGACGAGTAGTGTAGATACAAGGACGGAAACAAAAATTCAACAGGCAATGAATACATTAATGAAAGGAAGGACAAGTTTTGTTGTTGCACATAGACTTTCCACTATTAGGAATGCAGATATGATTCTTGTTATGGATAAGGGGAAGTTGATTGATCAAGGTAATCATAATGAGTTACTCGCAAAAGGAGGCTTTTACGCAGACCTTTATACTAGTCAATTCATAAACAGAAATCCCCGGAGAGAAATTGTCTAGAAACTTCTTTCAAGCCTGATCCTTTTTATGTTATGAAGGGCGATTGGACTTTCTAGAATTATTTTACAAATCAAAGATTAATCTGTTATTTTTTTGGTATAATGAAAGTAACAATAGATTGGTTTCGCATGAGAAGGTAGGCGCACCTTTTTTACCTTTTGGGATTTTCCTGAAAAGGGGGGTGTTGCTTATGGATGTGAAGGACGTATTGACGCTGATGATCTCGTTCGGCATGTTGATTGCGTTTATCATGTCCGACAAAAACCATAAAAATTAATCCCTCATGTGATTTTAACAGGTCAGTTTGAGGGATTAATTTTCCATTCTGCGCCTTCCCCTCTTGATGGGGTTAGTCTATTGTACCGTTCCATGTGTCGAGCATGGGGCGTTTTTTTATTTTATGACTTTCTATGTATAGTATACCTTATTTTGACTATTTATTAAACATTTTTATTATTCTTCCGTTCATATATAATTCCTTCATTGGATCACTATTTTTTTAAATTGAGAGTAAGGTCAGGTAACAAACGATTTCTAAATCTTTTACTAGGAACTATTCACTATTATTTTTCGACAAAATGCGATTTATGTGAGGCACCGCCCGAATTCCGCATCATATTCCTGTTTGGACTGGCATACATTTTATGGACGAGTCTTAGGAGGATGGTTGATGATTGAAGAACACGTAGGGGAGTTTGTGTCTTTAGTATTTATGGCATTTGCACTTGGGATGGATGCGTTTTCCGTTAGTTTGGGAATGGGAATGCAGTTGATCCGTTTAAAACGAATTGCATACATAGGGATAGTTATCGGTGTTTTTCATATGATCATGCCCTTCATCGGGATTATGCTGGGAAAAGCTATTTCAGGCCAAATTGGAGATGTTACAGTCTTTATTGGAAGCCTTTTATTAATTGTAATTGGTACGCAAATGTTTTTCTCTGCTTTTAATCATGAAGCAAAAAAGATTATCCAACCCACTGGTATTGGCCTAATCCTTTTTGCTATAAGTGTTAGCTTAGATAGTTTTTCAGTTGGTCTAAGTCTTGGCATGTCAGGCGTGAAAACCTTTATTGCATTGCTTCTTTTTGGTGGGGCTAGCATGGTGTTAACATGGGCTGGAATGATACTTGGAAAAAAAGTACATGGATTTCTCGGCGTGTATAGTGAGATGTTAGGTGGAGCAATTCTTTGTGTGTTTGGCCTTCTTTTACTTTTTAACTAGATAAGACAACCCACGTTAAAAATTGGTTTTTATTTTTTCTGACAGTGGCCTTCTTTCTATGGTATAGTTTGGACAGGAGTCATTTAAGAGGATGTTCAAAAAGTCACCAAATGATAAACGGCGAATTTCTTCGTTGGCTTGTTTTTCCGGTTCTCATGTAGGAATAGCCTACATTCCGATCTCGGGGACTACGCCGCCTCGAACTTCTTGTTTCTAATTTGTCGACTTTTTGAACACGCATTTTAAGATTCTACCCGGAGGTTACGTATTATGAACATCTTGTTTATTTGTACTGGAAATACATGTCGAAGCCCGATGGCTGAAGCGTTAGTAACCGATAAACTACCGCATGCTGCTATCCAGTCTGCGGGTATTTATGCTGGTCTTAATCAGCGGGCAAATCAAAAGGCAATTGAAGCACTTAATCTAAAAGGAATTGAGTTAAATCATCGCTCACAACCAGTTACCGATAAGTTACTTCATTGGTCAGATCTTGTGTTGACGATGACCACTCAACACAAACAGTCATTGATATTGGAACATCCCAAATTTCAAGAAAAATATTATACCCTAAAAGAATACGTTTCCGATTCAGATAAAGAAGTGTGGCAGGAGCTTAAAACTGCTTATGCCGATTACCAAGAAAAAAGATCGACCTTTATTCAGGAAAATCAACATAAAATGGATCAAATAACGTTAGAACAGCAGTTAACCGATTCATTGCGTCCCGATATACAAAAGATACAGCGACTGGAATCCAGTCTTATTAATTACGATATTTCTGATCCCTTTGGTGGAGAATTGGAAGTTTATCAAGCGACACTAAACGAATTAGAGATGTACATTAATCAGTTAGTCAAAAAAGTCGAAAAATAAGTCAAAATAGTGCATAATAGAATGATAGGGTTATTGGATAGGAGTGATGTGGTATGAAAGTAATTTTAACAGCAGACCATGCAGGAATGATTCTTCGTAATGAAGTAATCGAGCTTTTAAATGAACTGGGAATAGAATATGAAGATACGGGCTGTGATTGTAAGAGCTCTGTAGATTATCCAGATTATGCTTTACCTGCTGCAGAACGGGTTGCGAATGGCGAATTTGATCGCGGTATTTTTATTTGTGGCACTGGAATCGGCATGTCTATTGCGGCAAATAAAGTAAAAGGGGTTCGTTGCGCACTTGTACATGATGTATACAGCGCTAAATTAACCCGTCTACACAATGATTCAAATGTTTTAGCAATGGGCGAACGCGTCATTGGTCCAGGTCCAGCTCGCGAAATCGCAAGAATATGGCTAGAAACAGAATTTGACGGTGGCCGTCACGCCAATCGTATTGGAAAAGTTTCAGCATACGAAGAAAAATAAGGTATTGCACAATCTAAATTTTATCGAATTTTAAATTGTATGGAGATAGGTGATTGCTGTGATCGATTTACATCAACAAGTGAAGGATAACATCAACGCTCTTGTAAACGAATGGATTACACGTGATGAGCTTAATTCTGGTGACTTTTTCGTCATTGGATGTTCAACAAGCGAAGTTGCAGGCGTTCATATTGGCACATTTGGAAGTGAAGAACTGGCTGCCATTATTTTTGCTGGGCTAATGGATCTGAAAAAGGCAACCAATGTCAATCTCGTTTTCCAGTGCTGTGAACATTTAAACCGAGCATTGGTGATAGAACGTGAGGTATATGATTCGCATCATCATGAGGAAGTGTCTGCCATTCCAGCGCGGCGGGCAGGCGGTTCTATGGCAACTTATGCGTTTAAAAACATGATCAATCCAGTTTTGGTAGAAAATGTTCAGGCAAAGGCGGGTATAGATATTGGGGATACCATGATCGGCATGCATCTAAAACATGTTGCAATCCCCCTTCGCTTTTCACAAAAAATGATAGGAAAAGCGCGTGTGACAGGAGCAAAAACTCGGCCAAAATTAATTGGCGGGGAACGAGCTATATATACCAATTCAACAGAGAATAAAAGCTATAATTAAATTTAGTAACTTATATTATAGGAGGGTCTACATATGGAACATGTAAAAAAGGGAGATCAGGAGTTATACCAAGCAATACAAAATGAAAAAAAACGTCAACATGACAAAATCGAATTAATTGCATCTGAAAACTTTGTCTCAGAAGCGGTAATGGAAGCAATGGGATCTGTTTTAACGAATAAATATGCAGAGGGCTATCCTGGTAAACGCTATTATGGTGGCTGTGAGCATGTTGATGTAGTGGAAAACTTAGCACGTGATCGGGCAAAACAGTTATTTGGAGCAGAGCATGTGAACGTGCAACCACATTCTGGGGCACAAGCTAATATGGCAGTATATTTTACTGTATTAGAGCCTGGTGACACAGTTCTTGGCATGAACCTAAATCATGGTGGACATTTAACGCACGGTAGCCCGGTGAATTTTAGTGGTACACTTTATAACTTTGTTGATTATGGCGTTGAAAAAGAAACAGAACAGCTAGATTACGGTGTTGTATTGAAAAAAGCGCAGGAAGTAAAACCGAAGCTAATTGTTGCAGGTGCTAGTGCATATTCTCGTCATATCGATTTTGCAAAGTTCCGTGAAATCGCTGATACAGTTGGTGCTTATTTAATGGTTGACATGGCACACATCGCTGGTTTAGTAGCTGCTGGTTTACACCAAAGCCCAGTAGAACACGCAGATTTTGTAACTACAACAACACATAAAACACTTCGCGGACCACGTGGCGGTATGATTTTATGTAAAGAAGAGTTTGCGAAAAAGATTGATAAAACCGTATTCCCTGGAATGCAGGGTGGACCGTTGATGCATATAATTGCTGCAAAAGCTACGTCATTTAAGGAAGCGCTGACAGATGATTTTAAAACGTATTCTAAACAGATTATTGAAAATGCAAAATTGTTAGGTGATGCATTGGTGCGTGAAGGAGTTCGCATCGTTTCAGGTGGGACCGATAATCATTTATTACTTTTAGATGTGAAAACACTTGGACTAACAGGTAAAGTAGCTGAAAAAGTACTAGACGATATCGGAATCACAACAAATAAAAATACAATCCCATTTGATGCGGAAAGTCCGTTTGTAACAAGCGGCATTCGTATTGGTACAGCTGCAGTAACAACGCGTGGATTTGGTAAAGATGAAATGGAAGAAATCGCATCGATTATTTCATTTACATTGAAAAATCATGAAGACGAAGCAGCATTAAAAGAAGCGGCAGACCGTGTTTATGCATTAACAAATAAACATCCGCTTTATGCATAATAGATTGGCGCTCCTAATTGGGGCGCTTTTTCTTTTAACAGCAAGGAAAGTATAGATTTCGGCGTTTATCTGTCTAGCCCAGCGCGGTTCTTGATATATCCGAATGAGCGTTGATATCCTGGATTGAGAATCCCTTTGTGATAAATAGCCACACCCAGGGAGATTCGTCTTAAACTTGCTTGTGGCTTACCAGAGTTTTAAGAAGGAAACCTGGCAATGCGCAATTTGGGAGCTGGATTGCGCGATTCTGGCATGTTACATTGTGGATTAGGCAACTAACTACGCGACGCCAAAAATATAATGCCTTTTTAACACATCATCAAAAACAAAATCCGACCCATACTTGAAAGACTGTCGATTTTTCAGTACAATTTTATAGATGCAAGAAATTTGAAGGAGTGATCGGCAAAATGGGAAAAGTACTAGTACTAGATCATCCGTTAATTCAACACAAATTAACGTACATAAGAGATAAGAATACAGGAACTAAGGAATTTCGTGAACTTGTTGATGAAGTAGCAATGTTAATGGCTTTTGAAATCACTCGTGATCTTCCTTTACTAGATAAAAAAATTGATACACCAGTAATGGAAACGGAAACGAAAGTACTCGCTGGCAAAAAAATCGGCTTAATTCCAATTCTACGGGCAGGACTTGGGATGTTAGACGGGATGTTGAAGTTAATTCCAGCAGCTAGGGTTGGACATGTTGGATTATATCGTGACCCAAAAACACTTCAGCCAGTAGAATATTATGTGAAACTTCCTTCAGATATTGAGGAACGTGAACTAATTGTAATCGACCCAATGCTTGCAACTGGTGGATCGGCATGTGATGCTATCCAAGCATTGAAAAAACGTGGCGCGAAACAAATCCGCTTTATGTGCCTAATTGCCGCACCTGAAGGCGTGGAAAAACTAAAAGAAGAACATCCAGATGTGGATATTTATATCGCAGCACTTGATGAAAAGTTAGATGAAGATGCCTATATCATTCCGGGACTTGGCGATGCAGGTGACCGTTTGTATGGTACAAAATAATTGATGGAGTGACAAAGATATGAATAAGCGGGTTAAAGTAATGACGATATTTGGGACAAGGCCGGAAGCAATTAAAATGGCTCCTCTTGTTTTAGAATTAAAAAAGCGGAGTGACCTAATCGAGCCAATTGTAACAGTTACGGCTCAGCATCGAGAAATGTTGGATCAGGTTTTGGGAATTTTCGACATAAAACCGGATTATGATCTTGATATTATGAAACAACGACAAACGCTTGCCCAAATTACGACGCGTGCGTTAGAAGGATTAGATGATGTAATGCGGGAAGTGCAGCCAGATATTGTGCTTGTCCATGGGGATACAACAACAACTTTCGCAGCATCTCTAGCAGCTTATTACAACCAAATTGCTGTCGGTCATGTGGAAGCGGGGCTACGAACATGGGATAAATATTCCCCGTATCCAGAAGAAATGAACCGTCAGCTTACCGGTGTAATGGCAGACCTACATTTTTCTCCAACTGAAAAATCAAAGCAAAATTTGTTGAATGAAAATAAGCCTGAGGACCGGATTTTTGTAACAGGAAATACCGCAATTGATGCGTTGAAGACGACAGTTGATGCCTCCTATTCAAGTCCAATTCTGGATGAAATTGGTGATAAACGCTTAGTACTTATGACCGCACATCGCCGTGAAAATCTTGGCAACAATATGAAACAAATGTTTCGTGCAATTAAACGTCTAGTCGAAATACATGATGACGTGCAGGTAATTTATCCAGTGCATTTAAATCCGGTTGTTCAAGAAACAGCCGCGAATATTTTAGGGGACGACGATCGAATTAAACTAATTGAACCGCTTGGAGTAGTTGACTTCCATAACTTCGCGTCCCGAGCACATTTAATTTTGACCGACTCAGGTGGTGTGCAAGAAGAAGCGCCGTCACTCGGTGTTCCAGTATTAGTTCTTCGTGATACAACCGAACGCCCAGAAGGAATTGATGCTGGAACATTGAAGTTAGCTGGAACGGATGAAGATACGGTTTTTAACCTAGCAAACGAGTTGTTATCCGATAAAAAAGCTCACGATAAAATGTCGAAAGCTTCCAATCCATATGGAGATGGTAAAGCGTCTGAGCGGATTGCTGATGCGATAGTCGGATACTTTAATTAGGTTTTTGTTGAAAAGTGCTGCCATTAGATTGGCGGCATTTTTTTTATGCTTTGAAGAATTTCCGACAAGGTAGGGGCATCGGAACGACGAACGTTGATATCCAGGAACGAGTATTGATACCGCGAAACTTCTCTCAAAAATATACGTTTTTAAATATCACATCTCAGATGCATGTTTTCTAACCTTTTTTCAAAAGCTATACGAAAAAGGGGGACGTCACAAATCATGCGATTACTCATCAACTTAACAATCATCATGGCACTCATCCTAACCACACAACCATTTGCAACCCATGCCGTAGAAGAGGAAGACCTCGTTTCCGTTATCATTGAAGTGGAGGGTGACCCCGAAAAACGGGAGGAATATTTACATACGTATTTTCCGTACGTGGAAGTGGTGGCGACCTATGATAAGCTGTTTAATGGTCTGGCACTGAAGTCTTCTCCTCGCAATCTTACAGAGATGGGCTCTCTTGATTTTGTTAAGGCGGTTCATCCAGTTCGAACATACGAAGCAACAGCCACGCAAAGGCAAACTAAAGTCCTGCCTAATACGATTACACCAAATAGTGTCAACACAACTCGCTATACAGGCGAAGGAGTAAAAGTAGGTGTAATCGATACGGGTATAGACTACAATCACCCTGACCTAGATGTCAATTATGTTGATGGCTATGACTTGGTAGATCTTGATGAGGATCCAATGGAAACATTGCAGAAGCAAGGCATGCCTACTCTACACGGCACACATGTAGCAGGAATTATCGCGGCTGATGGACAGATTAAAGGCGTAGCGCCCGATGCGGAACTTTACGCTTATCGTGCACTTGGACCAGGGGGTAGTGGGACATCGATTCAAGTAATCGCTGCACTGGAACAGGCAATTGATGATGGCGTTGATATTATTAATTTATCACTTGGTAATTCTGTAAATGGCCCTGATTTTCCTACAAGCGTAGCAGTGAATCGTGCGGTAAAATTAGGTGTGGCAGTGGTAATTGCTAATGGAAATTCAGGACCAGCAAATTGGACAGTTGGTTCGCCAGCAACTGCATCAAAAGCGTTATCGGTTGGAGCTTCCACTTATCCGGAAAAAGTTCCTTACCTCTACGATAAGCTTCAAGATAAGTCGATTCAGCTCAGCCCAATGAGCGGCGCACCAGCATGGAATTTAACCAAGGATTACGCCATAGCTTCCATCGATGAAAGCAACCTACGTGGAAAAATCGCATTAGTTGAACGCGGTAAAAAGGTCCCTTTTTATGAAAAGGCAAAAATGGCACAAGACAAAGGGGCGGCAGCGGTTCTTATTTATAACAATGAGAAGGGGAGCTTTAATGGTTCCGTCGACAGTCAACAAAACCCAATTCAAATCCCTGTTGCCTCTATTTCAAAAAAAGCAGGTGAATGGCTGATTGGCCAACTTCAAGGAGAAAGTCTTTATGTGGAAACGAACTATCAAGAAGTTCCAAGGACTATTGCTTCCTTCAGCTCACGTGGCCCTGTTACAGTGAATTGGGATATAAAGCCAGATGTTGTAGCACCAGGAGCTAAAATTTTAAGCACAATACCAAGTGGGTATGCAGTCTTACAAGGAACAAGTATGGCAGCACCACATGTGGCTGGGGCTTTGGCTTTAGTAAAAGAAGCGCATCCAGACTGGACTGTCGATCAACTAACAAATGCATTAAAAACAACAGCTCAGCCTTTTTACGATGCAACTGGTGAAATTCTAGAACCAATCTCACAAGGGATGGGACTGATTCAACCTGAGGCAGCCATTCTAACGGACACAATTTTACACGAGCCGTTGCTATCATTAGGGAAAGTTGAACAGCATGCCGATGAGAAAACAGTCAATTTAACGGTAGAAAATATCTCCGGTCAATCCCAGAGCTATTATTTTACTATCCCAAATCAACAAAAAGGACTCAGGTGGCACTTGCCGCGCGAATTTACTGTTGAGCCACATGGAAAAAAATCTGTACCAATAAAAGTGGATGTAACCTCAAATTGGTTGGATGAAGGAATCCATCAGGGCTATCTAGCATTAAACAGTGAAGATAAAACATATCAATTACCTTATTTATTCCTTAATAAAACAGGGGATTTTCAAAAGGCAATGGGATTCGAGTTTTCCCTAAAAGCCTTTTCAGATGATACCTATGTATACCGAATGTACGTGACAGATGAGGTCGAGCATCTAACAGTCGATTTATACAACCCAGATACACTTGTCCACGAGAAAACACTATTTGAAATTAACGAACCAGTTGTAGGTATGAACGAGGGTTATTTGGATAAAAAAGAAGTAGATGTTTCTGGTACGTATAAGGTACTTGTAACCGTAACATTAAGCGATGGGACCTACGATAGTCATTTAACGGAATTAACAGTGACAGAATAAAGTGATTCGTTCACAAAACCGTCACGCAATTGCAACCACTTATCCTTTATACTAATAGAAGAGTGTTAGGGGAGTGTATATCGTAAAGATTATGCAAAGTTTGTCGCATAAAGCACACGTATACACTTCCTAAAAGTGAGAAAAATACATACCTTTTTTAATTGTATTATATCTCACAAACTAATTGACAACACTCTACCGCTATTGTACACTTGCGTAGTGTGGAATGATAAGGTTTTCATTATACTGCAATAATTATGTTTTTATGTCGTATTGACAGTAATGAAATCTGGAAATCTATCTACAAAAGAACTGACTTTTCTTACAAATATATGTAAGGGAAAGCCAGACCTTCTGGGACAATAAACCCACTTCTAACTGGTAGCATATTTGTTGGAATATTTCCTGGATAAGATGCAACAAGCTCACCATAAGAACCTACTATTTTTAAAAGGTAGAATTCAGAGCTATCATTGACGGGGGCATACTAAATCATGAAGCAATATGAAAATATGATACCCCGACAACGCAAGTGGATGCTCTACCTTCTCGCAATATTGGTACTCGGAGCAGGGTTCACCCCATTTCTCAGTATCTTCCTCGGACTTCTTTTAGGAACCGTAGTTAGTTTTTATAATTTATGGATCTTGCAAAAGAAGGTTTACGACTTTGGAGAGGCCGTAGCAAAAAAGCAATCCGCAAAAGGACTTGGTACTGTATCGCGATTAGCTGCCGTCGCATTAGCAGTAATCATAACACTTCGTTTTGAAGATTATTTTCACGTCACAGCCGTAATAATTGGTTTAATGACATCCTATATTGTCATTATAATAGATTTTATGGTGTTTAGATTTAAAGAATAGTGCTTGAGAGAGGGGTGAATAACGTGAACCATACAGCACCAATAGTTGAGGATGTACTTGGAATATCCTGGCTTGATTTTAATTTATCCAATGTTTTAATGATTGCAATTGCTTCTACAATTGTATTTATTCTTTCTGTTCTAGGAGCAAAAACATTGCAAATGAAGCCAACTGGCACACAGAACTTTATGGAGTGGGTCGTTGATTTCATAAAAGGCATGATTAACGACACGATGGATTGGAAAACAGGTAAGATTTTCTTACCGCTTGGACTAACACTTATCACATACATTCTTGTCAGTAACTTAATGGGGGTAGCATTCATGGCAGTGTTTGGCCATGATCTATGGTGGAAATCACCAACATCTGATCCAGGTGTAACGCTATCACTAGCAGCAATGGTTATTCTATTAACACATTTTTATGGTATCAAGATAAAAGGTACAAAAGAATACGGTAAGGATTTCTTAAAACCATTTCCGGTATTCTTACCTATTAAGATAATCGAAGAATTTGCAAACACCCTTACGCTTGGTCTTCGTCTATTTGGTAATATTTATGCGGGTGAGGTGTTACTAGGGTTGTTGGCAGGTGTAACAGCTTCTGGCGTCTTAGGCTTCTTTGGTGGCGCAATACCAATGTTAGCATGGCAAGGATTTAGTTTATTCATTGGTGGAATTCAAGCATTTATTTTCACCATGTTGACTATGGTTTACATGTCACACAAAGTAAGTAGCGATCATTAAGAATTTAGTTAAAATTTGTGTATTAACCCTAGCTCAGCAGTATGACTGTTGAAGCAGGAAATAAAACTAAAAACATACTTCGAGGAGGATTTATATTATGGGATCTTTAGCAGCGGCAATAGCAGTAGGACTAGCAGCATTAGGTGCTGGTGTAGGTAACGGTATGATTGTATCACGTACAGTTGAGGGAATTGCTCGTCAACCAGAACTTAAAAGTCAACTTCAAACTACAATGTTCATTGGTGTAGGTTTAGTTGAGGCGATGCCGATTATCGCGGTAGTTATCGCACTACTAGTTATGTAAAAAAACGTAAACACCTGTTTACGAGGCGCTTGAACTGTAGTAGGTAATGGGCGCTTGAGCTAAGCTTTTATAAATGGCGGAGAATGTCTACCAATAGAATCTTCGCCCTTATTTTATACCCCCTAATAATTGAAATGAAACATCTGATAAATACGTAATGCCCATAAAGTAAGGTGAAAGGAGTGAATTCTGTGCAAGCATTCACTGGGTTTTCTACACTAAATGCTGCAATTGGAGGGCTTCATGTCGGTGACATGTTAACCCAACTATTCTTCTTTATCGTATTATTATTCTTGGTTAAAAAATATGCATGGGGTCCTGTTATAGGGATGATGCAAAAGCGTGAAGAATATGTAGCAAATGAAATTGAAATTGCAGAGAAAAACCGTGCTGAAGCAGAGCAAGCATCTAAAGCAGCGGCGGAACAGCTGCGCCAAACAAAAGAAGAAGCACAGAAAATTGTTGAAGATGCGAAAAACATTGGTGTGAAACAAGAACAAGAAATCATTGAGACTGCTCGCATTGAAGCAGAACGCATCAAAATTTCAGCTCAAGAAGAAATTAAGATTGAAAAAGAAAGAGCCATTCAAGCACTTCAAGATAAAGTGGCATCTTTATCTGTACTAATAGCTAGTAAGGTAATAGAAAAAGAAATTAACGCACAAGATCAGGAAAAACTGATTAACGAATACATTAAAGAGGTAGGAGAAGAGCGATGAGTGAGGCAGTAGTTGCTAAACGTTATGCTGAGGCTCTTTTTCAACTTGGAACTGAAAAATCGACACTAGATAATTTAAAAGAAGAAGCTAGTGTTTTGCAAGAAGTTTTTGCCCGAAATAAGAAGATTCTAACATTCTTAACACATCCACGCGTGAAAAGTGATAAAAAGAATCAGATTATAACTGAAGTGTTTCAAGGATTTTCTGGCGATATGGTAAATACCATGAAATTACTTGTAGAGCGAAATCGTGTAGAACTTTTGCCATCAATAGTAGATCATTTTATCGACTTATCGAATGAGGCAAAGGGAATTTCCGAAGCAACAGTATATTCTGTTCAAGCATTATCAGGCGATGAAATTCTAAAGCTTGAGCAAACATTTGCGAAACGCTTTCAAAAAAAAGCAATCAAGCTTATAAATAAAGTTGATCCTTCGATTATTGGTGGTATCAAACTCCGCATAGGAAACACGATTTATGATGGTTCCATTAGTGGAAAACTGAAACGCATCGAACGGAGTATTGTAACTGCAAACAAATGATGATAGGGGTGAAATGGTATGAGCATCAAAGCTGAAGAAATCAGTACGCTGATTAAACAGCAAATCGAAAATTTCGATTCTGATATTGAAGTAAGTGACGTCGGAACCGTTATTGAAATTGGTGACGGTATTGCACGCGCTCACGGTCTTGACGATGTTATGGCTGGAGAGCTAGTTGAATTTTCTAATGGTGTAATGGGACTCGCACAAAACCTTGAAGAAAGTAATGTCGGTATTGTTATCCTTGGACCATATACAGAAATTAAAGAAGGCGATGAAGTTCGTCGTACAGGTCGCGTTATGCAAGTACCTGTTGGAGAAGAATTGCTAGGTCGTGTTGTTAACCCATTAGGACAACCAATAGATGGTAAAGGTCCTGCTGAAACAACTAAAACTCGTCCAATTGAAGCTGCAGCACCTGGTGTAATGGATCGTAAATCAGTTGATGAACCATTGCAAACTGGTATTAAAGCAATTGACGCAATTGTACCAATCGGACGTGGACAACGTGAGTTAATCATTGGTGACCGTCAAACTGGTAAAACAACAGTTGCAGTGGATGCAATTATCAATCAAAAAGATCAAGATATGATTTGTATATACGTAGCGATTGGTCAAAAAGAATCAACCGTTCGTGGAACAGTTGAAACATTTCGTCGCTATGGCGCATTAGATTATACAATCGTTGTATCAGCAGGTGCATCTGATCCTGCTCCATTATCATACCTTGCTCCATATACAGGTGTATCAATGGGTGAAGAATTCATGTACAACGGGAAACATGTACTAATCGTGTACGACGACTTATCAAAACAAGCGGTTGCGTACCGTGAACTTTCATTACTATTACGTCGTCCACCAGGTCGTGAAGCATTCCCAGGTGACGTATTTTACTTGCATTCACGTTTACTGGAACGTGCAGCAAAGCTTAGTGACGCAAAAGGTGGCGGTTCAATGACTGCACTACCATTTGTTGAAACACAAGCAGGCGATATTTCCGCATATATCCCAACAAACGTAATCTCGATCACAGATGGACAAATCTTCTTACAATCAGATTTATTCTTCTCAGGTGTGCGTCCAGCGATTAACGCAGGACTATCGGTATCACGTGTTGGTGGATCTGCACAAATTAAAGCAATGAAAAAAGTTGCTGGTACGTTGCGTCTAGACCTTGCATCTTACCGTGAATTAGAAGCCTTTGCACAGTTTGGTTCTGACCTTGATAAAGCAACACAAGCAAAACTAAACCGTGGACAACGAACTGTTGAAGTATTAAAACAGGGCTTACACAAGCCGCTTGTTGTTGAAAAGCAAGTTATGATTATTTATGCACTAACAAAAGGTTTCTTAGATGATATTCCTGTTGAGGACATCACACGCTTTGAAAGTGAGTTCCATCTATGGCTTGATGAAAATGGCAAAGATGTACTTGCGACTATTAAGGGTACAGGTAAATTACCAGAAGCTGAAGACATGAATAACACAATTGAAGCATTTAAGAAAACATTTTTACCTTCCAATTAAATTTAAATAGATTGGTTGTGGGCATTCGCGGTTAATCTCGGATTGGCCGATATAATTTAATATTGGCGGTTATATCGTGAAAACGGCCGATAAAACCAGTTAATGATGGTTATCGTTCCACAACCAAACCATTGTGAAGCTAGAAACGGTATAAATGCAAGCAACCTTTGGATGAAAGGGTGGTGAAAGAGCTTGGCATCACTTAGAGATATTAAGAGTAAAATCGATTCAACGAAAAAGACGAAAAAGATAACCAAAGCAATGCAAATGGTTTCCGCTTCAAAGCTGAATCGTGCAGAGCAAAATGCAAAATCTTTTGTACCTTATAGTGAAAAGATACAAGAAGTTGTGGCGAATATTGCGCAGAGTACTAGTGCAAATCATCCGATGCTGGAATCTCGCGACGTGAAAAAAACAGGGTACCTTGTTATAACATCTGATCGCGGTTTGGCAGGAGGCTACAATAGTAGTGTTTTGCGTAAACTCTATCAAACAATAACAGCTAATCATAAATCAAAAGATGAATATACCATAATTGTTGTAGGGCGTATCGGTTATGAGTTCTGCAAAAAGCGCAATATGCCGATTGCAAAACAAATCATTGGTATTGCTGATCAACCTGACTTTGCGGAGATTAAGGATTTAACTTATGAAACCGTGCAGATGTTTATTAATGAAGATATTGATGAGCTTCATATTTACTATAACCACTTTGTGAGTGTTATTTCGCAAGAGGTTACAACGAAAAAAGCACTTCCACTTACAACCATTGGAAATGGAAGTAGCAGTGTAAGTCAATATGAATATGAACCAGATCAAGATAAAATTTTAGAAGTACTCCTGCCACAATATGCAGAGAGTTTAATATACGGTGCATTACTCGATGGTAAAGCCAGTGAGCATGCTGCTAGAATGACAGCAATGCGTAGCGCTTCAGATAATGCAGATGACATTGTCGATGATTTGTCGTTAAAGTATAACCGTGCACGTCAAGCAGCTATTACACAGGAAATAACAGAAATTATTGGTGGGGCAGCAGCATTAGAATAGCACTTTGACCAATTGATAAGTTAGTAAGGAGGGAAATCGATGAGCTTAGGAATAGGGCGCATTACACAAGTTATGGGACCGATAATCGATGTTAAATTCGATGAAGGAAGTCTCCCAGAAATCTATAACGCAGTAACCGTTACGCTTGAAGGCAAAAGTGAGTCAGAAGAGAACTTTCTACTTACATTAGAAGTTGCCCTTCATCTTGGTGACAACTCTGTTCGTACGATCGCAATGCAATCTACTGACGGTGTGAAGCGTGGAATGGAAGCAGTTGATTTAGGTAGACCAATTACAGTGCCGGTAGGAGAAGAAACACTTGGCCGTGTATTTAACGTATTAGGTGATAACATCGACCTTGATGAGCCAATGGATAAAGGTATTCGTCGCGATCCAATTCACCGCGAATCTCCTAAGTTTGAAAACTTAGCAACTGAAACACAAGTTTTAGAAACAGGAATTAAAGTAGTTGACCTACTTGCACCTTATATTAAAGGTGGTAAAATCGGTTTATTTGGTGGAGCTGGTGTAGGTAAAACTGTATTAATTCAGGAATTGATCAACAACATCGCACAAGAACATGGTGGTATTTCGGTGTTCGCAGGTGTTGGAGAACGTACACGTGAAGGGAACGACCTTTACTTTGAAATGAGCGATTCAGGAGTTATTAAAAAAACAGCAATGGTATTCGGCCAAATGAACGAGCCACCTGGTGCGCGTATGCGTGTAGCATTAACAGGCTTAACAATGGCTGAATATTTCCGTGATGAACAAGGGCAGGACGTATTGCTCTTCGTTGATAATATTTTCCGTTTCACGCAAGCAGGCTCAGAGGTGTCCGCATTACTTGGACGTATGCCATCTGCTGTTGGTTACCAACCAACACTTGCAACAGAGATGGGCCAACTTCAAGAACGTATTACATCGACAGATAAAGGTTCTGTTACATCGATCCAAGCGATTTATGTACCTGCCGATGACTACACTGACCCAGCACCAGCAACAGTGTTCGCACATTTAGATGCAACAACAAACTTGGATCGTAAACTTTCTGAGCAAGGTATTTATCCTGCAGTGGATCCGTTAGCATCAACATCTCGTGCACTTGACCCTGAGGTTGTTGGTAAAGACCACTATGAGGTTGCAACAGAAGTCCAACAGACGTTGCAAAAATATAAAGAACTTCAAGATATTATTGCAATTTTAGGTATGGATGAACTTTCTGATGAAGATAAACAGACTGTATCACGTGCACGTCGCATTCAATTTTTCTTGTCACAAAACTTCCACGTAGCTGAACAGTTCACTGGACAAAAGGGTTCGTATGTACCTTTACAAGAAACAGTAAATGGCTTCAAGGAAATTCTTGATGGAAAGCATGACGATCTACCAGAGGATGCATTCCGCTTGGTTGGACGCATTGAAGAAGTAATTGAAAAAGCAAAAGGAATGGAATAAAAACGACATAATGGTATATGTGCTGGACTGGTAAAGAAAACTTCTATACTAGTTGGACTTAGGAGTTCAACCTCCTATCTTTATCCCGCATACGTACCAGTCACTAGGAGGGGTTACATTGAAAACACTAACTGTGAGTGTTGTTACTCCTGATGGTCCAGTAATGGAAGATAGTTTTGAAATGGTAAGCTGTAAAGCAGAAAATGGGGAACTTGGTATTCTTCCAGGACACATCCCTTTAGTCGCTCCACTAACCATAAGCGTTGTACGTTTAAAGCGCGGAAACGATGTGGAACGAATCGCTGTCAGCGGTGGTTTTTTGGAAGTACGCCCAGATAAAGTAACAATACTTGCTCAATCTGCGGAAAAACCTTCAGAAATTAATGTAGAGCGTGCAGAGCAATCTAAAACACGTGCTGAAAATCGCCTACAAACCAAACAAGACGATATCGACTTCCAGCGGGCAGAATTGGCACTCAAACGGGCAATTAACCGATTGGACACCGCTCGTTAGCATAAAAAGTCTCTCATTATGGATGGGAGACTTTTTATATTATGAAAGTTTTACTTATCGATGCTCGTAGTCGATATATCAACGCTTCATACGATATATCAACATTCGACAGAAGATCCTAACAACAACCAGTAAATAATGTTCCCTCAATTGTTCTGGCCAAAAACCATAGAACAATACAACCAATCTTTACAATATCCTACAAATAAATTAATTATTGCCCGGGAAATATCGACATTATTCACTTCATATTTCATCAAATTACGCGTCATTATGTCTTCATCAAATCGTTGACATTTCAAGAGTTTAATGGCAAAGTAGCAATGGGAATAGAAAGAACGTTGTTACTAGTTTACACTGTTACTATTTTAACAGATAAGAAAGTTTAAAACTTTCTTACCTGCATAAGTGCAACTAAGTCATTCACCAAAGTCTTGAGGAATGTAAGGTTTTCTAATAATTCACAAATAATAGGAGCGCTAACAATGGATTTTATCGGACAGCATGCAATAATAAGTATGATTTCTCATTTGATTTTTATCGCAATTACGTGGCGAGTTGTGCAAACAATTAATTTTGATCCAATTATTCGAAAAGGTCGGGCAATAGAAGCCAGAATTTTACTTCTATTTATTACTATTGTAATTGGAACTGGTGTAAGTCGGTTCTTCCTAGACTTTTTCTCCTGGTCACAAGATTTATCATTTCTTTTTTAGCAGTTAAGAAAGTATAAATCCTTTCTTACTGCATAAGTGCAACTAAGGCTTTCGCCAGTAAGGCTTGGCGACAAGCCGAGTTTTCTAAAAAAATAAAAACTAATACAGTATTATTTATATTCTTCTTGTTCATACTAGATACATAGATAACAAGGAGGATGTTTTTTATGAAAAAAATCGCACTTATTTTCATACTTATTTTATGTATAGCAAATCAAGTTTCAGCACACGATAAAACACTTGCACAAGATGAAATGACTCAATTAGCTGATCTAACTGGTAAGGCAGATTTGAAAGTTGATCAGTGGCAAGTAACCTTTAAAGAAAATATGTCAAAAGATAGATTGCTAGACTTAATTAATAAATGGGAAAATAGTTATTTAGACTCTTATTCAGAAGACGAAAATGTAATAAAATATTTATTTAGGAACGTACAGAAAAATGCAGGGATTGTCGAAATTTATACTATCATTATTCCAAAGAATACTGAATATAAGCCTGAACTTATTTCTGTAATTTCAGGGTCGGAATGGAATGAAACGATTAAAGCAAGATACTTAGAACTGCAAGGGTCAATTGTTCGAAAATATTTTAGTGAAAATGTCACAAAATTTTCTTGTTTGACAACTAAGAGTAATGATACAATTAAAGGTAGTAGTTTTGTCAATTTGTTGAAAGATAAGTTACAATTGCGACATCTTACGACACAAGTTGACAACGTGGAAAAATCTATGAATAAAAAAATAGTTTACGGGTACACACCATTATGGTCACAAACTTTGAAAATTTTGGATAAGCCAGTGAATGTAAATATTGTAATTACAGATACTACAAATGGAGAAACGAAATTAACGGTAGGAACACCTATCCTAATTAATGAATATTAATATAGTGAAAATGGAACATAAGGAGATTGGATTATGGAAAAGATCATCGTACGCGGTGGGAATCAATTAAATGGTACTGTTAAGGTTGAAGGTGCTAAGAATGCTGTCCTTCCTGTTATTGCCGCAAGTATTTTAGCAAGTGAAGGAAAGAGCGTTATTACAGATGTTCCAACGCTCGCAGATGTGTACACAATTAATGAAGTTATCCGAAATATGAACGCTGATGTACAGTTTGAAAATAATATAGTAACAGTGGACGCATCAAAACAATTAAAAACGGAGGCTCCGTTTGAATATGTTCGTAAAATGCGTGCTTCTGTGTTGGTCCTTGGACCACTACTTGCTCGTTATGGTCATGCAAAGGTTGCAATGCCAGGTGGCTGTGCAATTGGCTCACGGCCAATTGATTTGCATCTAAAAGGTTTTGAAGCGATGGGTGCAGATGTTCATGTTGGTAATGGTTTTGTTGAAGCAAATGTCGCAGGTCGCCTAAAAGGTGCAAAGATATATTTGGATGTACCAAGCGTAGGTGCAACTGAAAATATCATGATGGCTGCTGCATTAGCAGATGGTAGAACGATTCTTGAAAACTGTGCAAAAGAACCTGAAATAGTCGATCTAGCTAACTACTTAAATAAAATGGGCGCAAGAGTTGTTGGAGCGGGAACAGAAACAATCCGGATTGACGGTGTTGAGTATTTACAAGGTACAGAACACCCTATTATTCCGGATCGTGTAGAAGCTGGGTCGTTCATGGTCGCAGCAGCAGTAACAGGTGGAAATGTTTTAATTGAAAATGCTGTAAGTGAACATTTACGTTCGGTAATTTCAAAACTAGAAGAAATGAACGTAATTGTCGAGGTAGAGGATAATGGTATTCGTGTTATTGGGCCTAGTGAATTAAAAGCAACGGATATCAAAACACTGCCACACCCAGGATTTCCAACAGATATGCAATCACAAATGATGGCACTAATGCTATGCGCAGAAGGTACAAGTGTTATTACAGAAACGGTTTTTGAAAATCGATTCATGCATGTAGAAGAATTTCGTCGTATGAATGCTAAAATGAAGATTGAAGGACGAAGTGTGATTATTGAAGGACTTACCGATTTACAAGGTGCTGAAGTAGCAGCCACTGATCTTCGTGCTGCGGCAGCATTAATTATAGCAGGTTTAAAAGCAGAAGGATTTACACGTGTGACTGAACTAAAGCATCTTGATCGTGGCTATGTTGATTTTGCGGGAAAACTTGCATCACTCGGCGCAGACATTGAACGTGTCGATGAAAATGGTGATCCCGTTAATTTGTATCAAGAAACTAATACGATTGATTCAATGATAGCAAAATAATTTTTATATTAATCACAGATGAGGCTAGTGTATGCTTCATCTGTTTTTTTGTACACTTTATTTATCCCTATTATTGACGAGTTATACTAAAAATATTCATACAACACTAACTATTTTTAGTATACTTAAAATAAGCCAGTTGCAGCTGATTATACATATTTGGACTCCTCACAACATAGCTATGCCTGAGAACGCAAGATTATGATAGATACATCAATTGCTTCGTCGATGTAGGGTATAATTTTGGTTGCTCAAAAATAGTTATAAAATAAGCTACATCCTTCAATTAAAAAATAAACAGAACCTGATCGGAGCTTAGATTATCTTTGCAAAAAGTTTTAAAAGGAGGGAACCTATGCTACTACCACAACGTCTTCAGATAGGTGACACAATTGGCGTTATTGCTCCAGCTGGTCCACCAAATATAGCAAACTTAAAACGCGCCATTCCTGTTTTTCAAAAAATGGGACTAGGCGTCAGACTAGGTACTCATATAAATAACGTGAACGGTTATTTAGCTGGAACAGATGAGGAACGGCTGAGCGATTTACATAACATGTTTGCTGATCCTGCAATAAAGGCCATTATTTTTGCGCGTGGGGGGTATGGTACCGCAAGGATTGCCCCAAATATCAACTATAATTTAATTCAACAAAATCCAAAAATAATGTGGGGATATAGTGATATAACCTTTTTACATACCACAATCTACCAAGCTACAGGTCTCGTTACGTTTCATGGGCCAATGGTTGCTTCTGACGTGGGTAAAGATAATTTTCATGACTTGTCTTTGAAGCAATTTGAACAATTATTTGAGCCGGCAACCCTTGTCTATTCAGAAATAGCCTCAAAACTTACGGTTATAAACCATGGGATTGCTACAGCGCCAATTGTTGGCGGGAATTTATCGTTACTGGCAAGCACAATCGGTACCCCATATGAGATTGATACAAAAGGGAAATTGCTCTTGATTGAGGACGTGGATGAGGTGCCATACAAGATAGATGGTATGTTAAATCAGCTTAAACAAGCTGGTAAACTGGCAAATGCAGCTGGTATACTTGTAGGAGACTTTGCAAATGCAGAGCCTAAGGAAGGTAAGCACTCCTTAACATTGGAACACGTTTTTTACGACTATTTTAGCAACTTACTAATTCCTATCGTGTCGGGATTTAAAATCGGACATTGCCAACCACATTTTGCGATTCCACTAGGCACCACTGCAACAATAGACACGTTTAGAAAAATAGTGAAAATTGACCCTGGAGTAAGATAGAGGGGACTGACCCTAGAAAGTAGGCGAACGAATGAATATAGAAAAAATCGAGACGAATCATTTGGCTGTTCCGTTACATACGCCATTTAAAACTGCACTTAGAACCGTAACAGTAGCTGAAACAGTTGTTGTAAAGATGTCTTGTGACAATGGTGTCGTAGGGTATGGGGAAGCTCCGCCAACTCACGTTATTACAGGTGATAGCCTTGCGAGTATTGACTACGCGGTTTCAAAGATAATAGCCCCACTAGTGATCGGACAATCACTGCTTCATAGCGAGCAAATTTTTGAAAAGATACATACAGCAATTGTTGGCAATTCAAGTGCAAAAGCCGCAGTTGATATGGCATTGTATGATTGTCTTGCTCAGCATGCAAACCTCCCATTAGCACAGTTTTTAGGCGGTTATCACAAGAAGATTGAGACCGATTATACCGTAAGTGTGAACAGTCCGGACCAAATGGCGTCTGATGCTGAGGATTATTGTAAGCAAGGCTTTACCATTTTGAAAGTAAAGGTAGGTAAGGACGAGATCATCGCGGACATCAAACGTATTACGGCCATCCGTGAAAAGATCGGTAATGATGTTTTGATTAGACTTGATGCAAATCAAGGTTGGAAACCGAAAGAAGCGGTTAAAGCAATTAATGAAATGGAGAAAAATGGCCTTCAGATTGAGCTTGTCGAACAGCCGGTAAAGGCACATGATATAGAAGGGTTAAAATATGTGACAGATAACACAGATACAATGATTATGGCAGATGAAAGTGTATTTTCAGCCAGAGATGCAAAACGTATTCTAGAAACCCGCAGTGCCGATTTAATCAACATCAAATTAATGAAAGCTGGTGGGATCCACGAAGCAATGAAGATTGCAAAACTAGCGGATATATGTGGCATCGAATGCATGGTTGGAAGTATGATTGAAACAAAAATTGGCATTACAGCTGCAGCTAATTTTGCGGCTAGCCAACCAAACATCACACGTTTTGACTTTGACGCACCATTAATGCTTACGGGCGACGTAATCGAAGGCGGTATCGTATATGAGGGGAAGCGAATTCACTTAAACGATACACCTGGACTCGGAATCAAAAAATTAACTGATGAATTTTTGCAGAAGGGAATAGAATAATGACTAATCTGGTGTTTGATAAAGATTCAGTATGGGTTGTAAATGTGCAGGTAGCGACCGTTTGGACATCAAAGGAATCGGCCCGTATTATTGATGAACCAGGCTTATCTAATCCAACAGATATAGAACATTGGGTGACAAAATTGACACAGGAACAGAAAACAGCCTTATGTGGTGAAAACCGCGTCCAGTCACAGCTTCTGTACGGGGAAGTTGTCGAGGTTACCGAAATTGACGGAGGCTGGGCACATATTGTTATCCCATCTCAGCCCTCCCATAAAGACTCGCGTGGCTACCCAGGCTTGGTTCCAATAGCCCAACTTCAAAAAATAGGAAAAACTTATTGGAATCAACCCAAATCGGCTGCAATTGTTTCAAAAAAAGCATGGCTTGAAGCAGATCAAGGTGAAAATTTCTTGAAACTGAGCTACATGACGTGCTTACCAGTATTAAATGAGCATCCCAAAAAAATTGAAGTTGCTACACCGCATGGCACAAAGTTTTTGCCTAATGAAACGGTTCATATTTATGATACACATCAGGGATTGGAAAAAAAGAATGGAGACGAAATTGTTAAGAGTGGAGAACAATTTTTGAGTCTCGCCTATTTCTGGGGCGGTATGAGTTCATTTGGATATGATTGTTCAGGATTTAGTTACGCTACCCATAAGGCTTGTGGTTATCAAATCCCACGTGATGCATCCGATCAGGCAGAAGCGGGAGAGCCTGTAGAGATTGAAAATCTTTTTCCAGGTGATCTGTTATTTTTTGCTTATGAAGAAGGGAAAGGAACCTTACACCATGTTGGTGTTTACTATGGTGAAGGAAAAATGATTCATTCACGAACAAATGGAAAATTGATTGAAATTATTGAGTTAAAAGGAACAATTTATGAAGAAGAGTTGTGTGCGGCCAGACGTTACTGGAATGATGAAAATGCAGGATAATTGGAAAAATAGTTGAAGGTTGATGATTTTGTTAGAATAAGGGGCCATTATGGTGCCCTTTTTTTAAAATCTCTCTCACCATAAAATCCAATTTTTTGTTCTATTGTTTTCCAAAAATGTATACGATTAATAGTAGATATACTAGAAGGAGATTGCTGTTTTTTAATAACCAATCCGCTACTACATCAACCATTAACACAAAAGGAGGCAATCGATGAACAATTCATCAAAACGGAAACAAAAAAATACCTATGCTTATATAGAGCGCAAGAAAGCACTTAAGTATAAGCAAAAATTTAATCAAACACAACATATGAAAGGAACTGGAGCTTTATCTTTTATAAAAAGACCTAGTTTCTTGATCATTGGAAGTTTGATTATGATTATTCTAATTATGCCTACACTAATTGTAGCTCCTTTTATTCATACGAACGATCAGGAGGCAATTACAGACAAATTGGAGCAGCAGACTCCAGAAGTACATGTCAAGGATTCAGCAGTCTCTGTGGCGGTAATGCGGACCAGCTCAGAACAAGTTGAGAATGTTCCATTGGAAGAATATGTAGCTGGAGTTGTAGCATCTGAAATGCCGGCTGAGTTTGAAATAGAAGCGTTAAAGGCTCAATCCCTTGCCGCACGTACCTATATTGTGACACATATGCTTCATCAGCCAGCAACTGCAGAATCTGCTGTTACGGATACCGTTCAGCATCAGGTATATAAGGATGAAGAGGAACTACGCAGAACTTTTGGCACAAAATACGATGAGAAAATGAATAAGATAAATAAAGCAGTAGCGGCAACACAAGGTGAAATTTTGACTTATAATGAAGTTCCAATAAACCCATCCTATTTCTCAACTAGTAATGGGTACACAGAGAACTCAGAAGATTATTGGGCAAATGATATTGCTTATCTACGGAGTGTAGAAAGCCCGTGGGACAAAAACTCACCTAAATTTTTAGATCAAAAAACAATACCCATTACAGAAGTAGAAGAGAAGTTAGGGATCGACATTTCAAACAATGAGGCATTATCATTAAAAATATCACACACAGAAGGTAATCGCGTTGACCAAATTAAAATTGCAGATGAAACATTTTCAGGTAGGGACGTAAGGGAAAAACTAAAACTAAGATCAAGCGACTTCACAATAGAAAAGAAAAATAATCACTTAATTTTTACGACAGAAGGATTTGGGCATGGAGTTGGGATGAGTCAGTACGGTGCAAACTTTATGGCTAAGGAAGGAAAAAGTTATAAAGATATCTTAACTTACTATTATAAAGGTGTGGAGATAAGCAAGGTTAGTGATACTGCACCAACATTAGTTTCACGCTAAACTATTTCATGCATAATTAAGGCTTTTCTACAAATACTACCTAATTGCATAAATTTTTTTAACTGCTATGTATATAATTTCCTTTTTCTGATCAGAATGGTTGTTGAGGTGATGATCTTATGAAAGAGGAAAAAAATGGCGGTTCAAAAAACAAATGGAGTCGCATTTTTCGCAAGAAGTGGTTTTTCCCAGCAGTATATTTAACGGTAGCAGCTCTACTCTTAACATTTGTTGTGTGGTATCAGAATTTGGAAAATCAAATTCCTGAAACCCAAGATAATCAGGAATCAACTGAAACCGCAACAGATCAGTTCGGTGAAGAAGCACAAACCGTTATGGATCAACAAGAAGTTGTTAAAATGCCTGTGAGTAACCAAGATCAAGCAGAAATCGTAACTAAATTCTATGACTACAACGCAGACGAAGAGGCACAGAAAAATTCGCTTGTTCTTTACAACAGTAGATACTACCAAAGCACAGGTGTTGATATCGCAGCTGCAAGTAACGAAACATTTGATGTAACAGCATCATTAAGTGGTACGGTTGAAGAGGTAGAAGAAAATCCATTATTGGGAAATGTAGTAACACTATCCCACGATAAAGACCTTAAAACCTACTATGCTAGTCTTGGAGAAGTAAGTGTCAAAGCTGGAGACAATGTTAAACAAGGTGACGTACTTGGAACAGCTGGTCAAAACTTATTCGGTTCTGAAGACGGGGTTCATGTCCACTTCGAAATCCGAAAAGGTGGAGAATCAGTAAATCCTGAAGATTATTTTAACCAACCAGTAAGTGAGATTAAGGTGAAGGAAAAGTCTGAATCAGATGAGACGAAATCAGATGAAACGCAGGAGAAAGGCAATGAAACTCCTGAAGGTTCAGATGAGCAATCTACTACACCTGAAGAAGAAACTAGTGGAACTCCAGACGATGCTACTGAATCAGATGGTAGTAACGGAACAGAAGAAGATGGCGTTGAGCAAGAAGATCCTAGTGGAATGGAAGATGATCCAACAAACCAGGAAGAAAACACGACTCCTGATGATTCAACAAACCAAGAAGATGGAATGTCGAATGACGATACGGAGTCATCTGAATCAAACGCTGGTGCTTAAACCTAATTGAAAAAATAGCCCTTTAGTTCTAAAGGGCTATTTTTTTTAATGATAGCACGGAATTTGTCGAAGGATTAGGTATATCTATCTATGAAAAATATGGTAATATAAGCAAATAAGTAAAGCTACCTAAAGTAAGGGGAATAGAAGAGTACTATGAGCGTTAACACATTAGCAACTAACTCTATACTTTCCATTTCAAACGATGGTAAGTTGTCGCTAGAACATGTGATTTCAATGTTGTCAACACAGTACGATGAGAAAACAGTACTAGAATTGGTTAGAAAGTTATGCTTACAAAGCAATAAAATAGAGATTATGAAAAAGGGCATGGAACTTCTGTACATGAATGGTTTTTATCACGATTTACAAATTCTAATTGATAAAAATAACGAATCAGAACATAAATCCAATAATCAATGGTCCGCAGTCTATCAGTTAATGATTGATCGAAAGTTAAACCGACTAACACCACTAGAAATAATAGACCGCGCATCATCTCTCCAAAGTGATGAACCAGAAGTGAAATTTTTAATAGAATTCACGAAAATATCAGCCTACTATGCGATGCGAGATTTTGGGAAAATGGGGAACTTCATAGAAAAGCAACAGCAATTATATAGTGCTGTTAGAGATCCATTTATCGTATCCTATTTTGATGTACGATTTTATCAATTGTTATTCGTCTACCATTGGTCACGTAACGAGTTGATTATGGCTAGAAAATATGCTTTTCGATTATTAAATTTAACTCAAAGCCCACGTATAAAAGTGGCGGTAAATATTAATTTGGGTCTGAGCTATACATTTGATACATTCAAACAAGGCATACATCATCTGAAAGAAGCAAAAAAGATTTCAATAGAACATGGTTTCATGGATAATATCAACCTTATTCAAAACAGAAACATTCCATTCCTTTCAGCTTACCATAAGAAAGTAATAGGAATTTCAACTAGTGACAAAAGCGAACAAGCTCATATTGAGATTGCGAAGGGAAATCATAGGAAAGCAGAAACCATGTTAAGAAAACTGTCAATGGACTCGCCATTCCGATTGTATTATATGGGACTAGCTACAAACGATAAAAATTTATTGTATCAATCCTATAACTACTTTATTGACAAGCGCAGTGATCATTTCTTTAGCAGACTAGCAATTCATGCATTACAAGAAATGGGTGCTTAATAAAGCTACAGTAGACCATTAGAGTTCTCATTTTTATGAGAGCTTTTTTTGGTGTTGTAAATATTTCCCCTCAAAAAAACTCATGTTCTTTTTCCCCTTTGTACCATTTTTCTAAAAATACTTCTTGTCCCTTATGGAAAAGGGATAAATTTAATCATAAACAGCTCTTTCAAGTAATAAAATGTTACAAACCAAGCATTCAGTAATGTCTGAGGTGAGAGCTTGTGTGGCATGTAGGTAAAAGTAGCAGCGAACCTCGTATACATATATTTTACTCCTTATAAATTCATGTAAGTGTGCTGGACTTGTTTACTATAGATAAGCATGTAAAAGTGCGACATAACTGCCTAATTTTTCAGTACATGAATTAGTTCACTTTTCAAAAAAGAATACTGCCATAATTTAACTGAATCACCTTGTCTCATTTCACACCTCGGAATTATCAACTTAGGGAGGCGAATGGTGTGCACGATTACATCAAAGAAAGGACAATCAGGATAGGCATTCATATCGTGGAGACGAGGAAAACCGTCCGAATGATAGCAAAGGAATTTGGTGTATCCAAGAGCACAGTCCACAAAGACTTAACAGAACGTTTACCAGAAATCGACCCGAAGCTCGCAAACCAAGTCAAGGATATTCTTGAATACCACAAAGCAATTCGACATCTCCGCGGAGGTGAGGCGACCCGAAAAAAGTATAAAATTAAACCGGCAAGCGCTGCACCAATCAAACTCGACACCGCAAATGCCACAACAGTTAAACAGTAGGATATCGTGACAATGTCAGAGACCCCAGCCGTTCTTGAGGTGGGGGTTTCTTATGTTGATTATTTTAACATTTATTACAGGATATCAACGCTCACTCTCAGAAATCAACATTCGTTCCAATCCACCCCACTCATCAAAAATAACCAACCCACACGATGTCGAAAAATCCCGCGTATTTTTTGTTTATTTGCATTAATTTTAGACATTTTGTGGTAAAATATAATATTAGTAGCATTGTGTTCGTTGACAAATGTGAGATAGTTATTGTGAACAGGAGGATCTAAATTAATGTTTTCTCGTGATATTGGAATTGACCTTGGAACTGCCAATGTTTTAATTCATGTAAAAGGAAAAGGAATTGTTTTGAATGAGCCGTCAGTTGTCGCGATGGATAAGAATACTGGAAAAGTTTTAGAAGTAGGCGAATCCGCATGGCGTATGGTTGGACGTACACCAGGTAATATTGAAGCCATTCGTCCATTGAAAGATGGGGTTATCGCTGACTTTGATGTAACGGAAGCAATGTTAAAGCATTTTATAAATAAAATTAATGTTCGTGGATTTTTATCAAAACCAAGAATGTTGATATGCTGCCCAACTAATATTACGAAGGTTGAGCAGAAAGCTATAAGAGAAGCTGCCGAGAAATCGGGTGGTAAAAAGGTTTATTTAGAAGAGGAACCAAAAGTTGCAGCAATCGGTGCTGGAATGGAAATTTTCCAACCAAGTGGAAATATGATTGTTGATATCGGTGGAGGAACGTCAGATATAGCTGTTCTTTCAATGGGTGATATTGTAACTGCTGAGTCAATCAAAATGGCTGGTGACAAATTTGACGCAGAAATTCTCCAGTACATAAAAAAGCATTATAAGTTGCTTATTGGTGAACGTACAGCCGAACAAATTAAGATGAATGTGGCAACAGTATTTCAAAATTCACGTAAAGAAGAGATGGATATCCGTGGACGTGACATGGTGAGTGGTTTGCCACGTACGATTACGGTTTATTCAGATGAAATATCTAGTGCCCTTAAAGAATCAGCAAATATGATTACGCAGGGTGCAAAGCGAGTATTGGAGCGGACACCACCTGAATTATCTGCTGATATAATTGATCGCGGGGTTATTTTGACAGGTGGGGGAGCATTAATTCACGGTATTGATCAATTGCTAGCTGAAGAATTAAAAGTACCTGTATTTTTATCAGACGAGCCAATGCATTGCGTTGCAAAAGGAACGGGAATTATGCTTGAAAACATTGATAAAATTGAACGTAAAAGAGCCTTGTAATTTCTTCCACAATCATTCACGCATTTAAAAATCGTCTCACAAGCAGCTTTTTTTCAGTCTTCAAAGGGGGTTGAACGTTTTGCTACGAGGATTTTATACTGCTGCAAGTGGAATGATTGCACAGCAGCGGCGCCAGGAAGCAATGGCAAACAATATTTCTAACGTAAATACGCCCGGCTATAAAGCGGACCAGCCTACATTACGTGCATTTCCTGAAATGTTGATGCAACAAATGGGATCGGCAGAGCTACCAACCAAGCATGGCTTTAAGGTACCTGGAAACCATTCGATTGGCTCATTAAACACGGGTGTTTATGTACAGGAAAACGTGCCAAAATTTAGCCAAGGGGATATTCGTGAAACAGGAATTTCAACTGACATGGCTTTAATTAATGGTGTTTTACCTGATAAAACTGGGGCATTATTTTTCACCGTACAAAATGATGCAGGAGAACAGCGCTATACCAGAAATGGCAATTTCACTGTTGATGGACAAGGTTTTTTAGTTGCGAATCAAGGATATTATATACTGGATCAAGCTGGTAATCGGGTCCAAACAAACGGACTTGACTTTGCGGTTACACAAGACGGCAACGCTCAGGTTGGTGGGCAAAATATACCTTTAGGGATTGCATATACGCCAGATGCCTCTCAAATGGCAAAAGAGGGAAATGGATTGTTCATTGGCGAGATGAGAGAAGCTCCAGCTGGAACAACATATACCATTAAGCAGGGTTTTTTAGAGCAATCTAACGTGGATTCTCTTCAAGCAATGACACAAATGATGGAGTCGTATCGTATGTTTGAAACGAATCAACGCGTTTTAAAAGCATATGATGAGAGTATGGGAAAAGCAGTTAACGAAGTCGGGCGACTGGGCTAGGAGGGCTTTCATGTCAAGAACAATGATACAGGCAGCGGTTACGATGAATCAGTTGCAAAACAAACTTGATTTGATTGGAAACAATTTAGCAAACAGCCAAACAACTGGCTATAAGAGTCGTCAAGCAGACTTTTCCTCCTTATTGTTCCAAGAAATTAATAACATGAAAGATCCTGCAAATGCTGAAGGGCGTCTAACACCTGATGGTATACGGATTGGAACAGGAGCTAGACTTGGTTCAACTAACATAAATTTAGCGTTAGGTGCAATTACAGAAACTGGACGCGGACTCGACACAGCACTTCTTGAAAAAAACCATCTATTCCAAATTCAGGTGACAGAAAACGGTGTTGATGAAACCCGTTATACTAGGTCGGGTGCCTTTTACCTTTCACCAGTAAATAACAATCAAGCTGTCATGTTGACGACGAATGATGGGGACCCTGTGATTGGGGAAAATGGACCAATTGTTATTCCAGTAGGATTTGAGTCCATATCGATTCGTGACAATGGACAAATTGTTGTGAAGCGTGGAAATGACATGCAAGAAGCTGGTAGACTTTCGATTGTAGAAGCGGTTCGTCCAAGATTGCTTGAAGCAACTGGACAAAATGCCTTTCGTTTACCAGACCTTGTGGAATTGGGTTATAATCAAAATGAAATTATACAAGGAACCAATCCAAATGATACACTGTTAAAAAGTGGAGCATTAGAACGGTCGAATGTAGATATTTCAAAGGAAATGACGGACTTAATTACAGCACAACGTTCGTATCAATTTAATGCCAAGACTATTTCAATGAGCGACCAAATGATGGGTCTTGTAAATCAATTAAGATAACTGATTATGTGTGAATTGTTACAAGCGGGTAAGGAGAAACAAACCATGTCAAATAGTCAACCAGAAGTCAAAACTGAAGAGAGAAAAACACGACGTTCCAAGGCGTGGAATAAGTTAGTAGACAACTTAAAGAAGCTAACCACGGAACTAAAGAAGAAAATTTCTAAGAACAAAAAGAGGCTAAAAGGAATATCTTCAGGAAAAACTACTCGGAGTCGTCAAAAGGCGATGCAAAAGGAAGAATTATCCTCAGAAACTACTACACGTAAGCAACAAAAAGCAAAGCGAAAGGCTGAAAAGAAGCAAAATAAAAAGCCCAGACGTCGTGCCTTTCCTATCTGGTTACGAATTATTGTAGTTATTCTCTTATGTGCAATAGCACTCGTTATTGGTGCTATAGTTGGCTATGCGATAATTGGAAGTGGTAAACCAAGTGATGCACTTGACATGGACACCTGGCGCCACATAATTGAAATTGTAACGAAAACAGAGTAAGAAGTTAAAAAGCATGGCTTAATATGCAGCCATGCTTCTTTTAAATTAATTTAATCACCTTTTCTTCCTGTAACCATTCGGTAAATGAAAACAATTAAGGCTATAACAAGTAATATATGGATTAGACCACCAGCAATTTCAAAAAGAAATCCAAAAGCCCAAAGAATTAACAAGATAATTAATATTGTCCAAAGCATTTAAGTACCTCCTTTCTAGGCAGTTAAGAAAGTATAAATCCTTTCTTACTGCATAAGTGCAACTAAGGCTTTCGCCATTAAGGCTTGGCGATAAGCCAAGTTTTCTAATCATCAATAGCTACTTTTCACTGTCCTTCTAATTTTTTCTGACCTCACAAAGTGCTATAATACTCATTAGGTACTACTTAACATGTCCAATTTCTACATAAAAAAACATGAAGGAGCGCTAGCGATGAATATACAAGAAATTAAAGAAACAATTCCCCACAGATACCCTTTTTTATTAGTAGATAAGGTAACTGAAATTGAAGAAGGTAAAAGTGTCGCTGGACTGAAAAATGTTACAATTAATGAACCGTTTTTCCAAGGTCATTTTCCAGATTATCCGGTAATGCCGGGTGTGCTTATTCTTGAAGCACTTGCTCAGGTTGGTGCTATTGCCGTACTTGGTATCGAGAAAAATAAAGGCAAGATCGGTTTTTTAGTCGGAATCGACAAATGCCGTTTTAAACGTCAAGTTAAGCCTGGAGATCAGCTTAAGTTAGAAGTTGAAATCATTCGAATAAAAGGGCCAATAGGAAAAGGAAAAGCTGTCGCAAGTGTTGATGGAGAAATCGCCTGTGAAGCAGAAATTATGTTTGCAATACAATAATATGTTGAAGGAGAGTGACCTGGATTGTATTCTAGGTAGCTCTTTTTTAAACCCAAATATAAATGAAAAAAGAAAAAAATTTGTTCCAAAAATAAGTATTACTTTCATATTTATGGTTAAGCTAATGGCGAAAGTGATATATAAGGAGGAAATTTTAATGAACAAGAAACTTTTAATAAAGTTAGGTGCACCTGTTTTAGCGTTAACCCTTGTTACGGCGTGTGGAACTGATAATGGAGAAGATCCAGCTAACGAGGAGGCTCCACTTAATCAAGAAGATGATAACGGTGAGCAAAACAATATGGAAGAAAATCAGCAAGATGGCGGTACTAACGAAAATGGCGGTACTAATGAGAACGGCGGTACTAACGAAAATGGTGGTACCAACGGAGAAGGTGGCACAAACGGAACTGAAAACGGTGGCACTGGTACAGATGATGGTGGAATGATGGAAGATGGAACAAATGATGAGGAAAACAATCAGTAAGTTTTGATTAACCTTTAATTAATCACTTTTACAATAAAAATGACAGGACTTTAATTGTAGTCCTGTCATTTTTTGCACTTAAGGAAAGTATAAAAGTTTTAACGAAACGCCGGTATAAGAAAAACCTCACATTCGCATTGATCTCAATAGCGAATGTGAGGTTTTCTAATCTTACTTACTAAGCCTGTATGTCGATCACTTTTCCGAGCGATGGATGAGGTGCTTGGACACTACTTGTTTTAAGCATATCCAATAACTGCTCACTTTGTTGCTCCATGACACCCATCGATTTATTCATAATCGTAAGTCCTGCGCTAGCTTGTACTTGCTGGTTCGCCATTACGACAGATAATGCGGCAATATCCATGGTATACCACCTCCAAAATGCTATCTTTTCAGATAGTATACCATACATACTGAGCAACTTTTCTTATTACATTTTATTTAGCAGCAGTAGCTTTCTTTTTTGCACTACTCTTACTAGACTTTGCTTCACTTTTTTCTTCATCGTCACTTTTTGATTCTGAAGTTTTATTACTTGATTTACCTGATGATAATTTATTACTTGCGGCTGGTTTTTTCTTAGGAGTTACTTTCTCTGAGTCGCTTGATTCAGATGATTTTTCTTTCTTAGCATCATCACTTTCTTTTTTTGAATCCGCATCCTTTTTATCTTCAGCTTGTTTAGTCTCGTCATCATCAGTTTCTACTTCATCAGCTTCTGCTTCTTCAGAATCTTCTTCCGATTCATTCCCTTGCGCTTCATCCATTTCAGTTGACTGTAGCTCAGCTTCATCTTCTTCCACATCTTCATCTTTATCCTTACGCTTAAATTTACTTGCTAGCTTTTTTGATTTTTCTGAGGTGTTGGTTTTAAAGTCACCAAATTTTGTTTTGGTACTGTCGCTGAACTCAACTGTTTTTTCTTTTGCATTGGTAACTTGCTCTGAAATATCGCCTCGTAGTTCTTTACCAGATTTTGGTGCGAGTAATAGCGATGTTACAGAACCTAGAACCCCACTTACAACGCTTGCTGTAATTACGTTCTTGTTATTTTTTACGACGTTTTTTGCTACTTTCTGTTGTGCTTTCTTTTTTAACTCTGCCATGATTGATTCCTCCCAGAATAATTTATATTATTTATATAATCCCTTTAAATAGGGGTAAATCTATTCGTCTACGTTTTTTATGCGATTTCCATCTGACATTTTCTCTTCTAGTGCATGAAGTCTTTTTTGAAGTTGTTGATTCTCTTCTTTAAGTTTGTCTTGATCCTGCAAGGCGGATTGTGAATTTAGATATGGATCTGTTTCCCACCAATCCATTCCAATTTCTTTTGCTTTATCAACGGATGCGATGATTAATCGGATTTTAATAGATAATAACTCAACATCTGCAATACCTACTCGAATATCACCTGCTATAACGACACCCTTATCTAAAATGGTCTCTAATACATCGACAAGGTTGCTTGAGTTGTTTGAATGCTCAATGCCATTGTTAGCCATGATTTGTTCCTCCTCATACTCATACTCTAGGTGTTGTTTATAGTAAATTTCCTAATGGGCCTAAATCAATATTTAGATCTTCATCCTTTAGGTCAAAAATATCTTTTAGTTCATCCATTTTCACTTCTAAATTCATGAGGGAAACACCAAGCTTTTCAATTTCAACTTCTGTTAGTGTTCCACCATCAACTCGGCGTAATGCTTGTCGTTCCACTAATTCACGTAAAAGTTCTATTACCGTTAAAACAAGTTGGGCAAGACCTTGTTCAGCTCCCTCCGAATCGAGGTTAATCCTACCGCTTTTTGTTGGTCGGTGTTCAAGATTTGTTGATGACACGATCTAACGCCTCCTCTTCTTGTGTAAATCGTTTCGATGATAACTGTTCAGCGGTTTCACGATTTGATTGTATGAGTGTTTCTACAGACGAAATCAGGATACGTAAATCCAAGTACACCAAATCAATGCCTGCGATAGAGAGGATAAGATCCCCTTTAATTGCAACACCCTTGTCTAAGACTACATCTAATATATCGATAAGGGCAATATCTTTATTTTCATATGCTTTTCTTTCTGACATATTAATCCCTCACCTTAATTTAAATTGGCAAAATGGTAAGAAGGCCATGGCCCAGTTAGCTCAAGGCTCCAGCCAGAAGCTTTCCACTCTTCTTCCAGCTTCTTTAATTTGGAAAGAAATGCTTCTACGTCAGTTAAAGGGAGCAGATAAACACTGTTCCAGCACATTTCTTCTGTTCTGCCAGTTACATCTTTATTCCAATTTTTTTTCACTTCATTATTGACACTAAATTGCTTTAATTCATCATGAATACCTGAAGAAAAGGATTCCTTTTCCTTATCTGCTTCTTGATCAATAACCTGATCAAGTTTTTTCTTTTCCAAATACTGTCTTCCAGGGGAAAGGGATGCAATTTCTTTCCGCTTTTCATCTATTGTTAAATTGTGTTTAGAAATACTCTCTCGAAGTATTCCGTTATCACAATATATTTTCAAGTTCCATTCTTCTTTATCTGCTAAATAATCTAGTGAGACTGCTAACTGTTCTTTAAGTTCATCTATCTTATCCATCAAACTGGCTGTGTTTTTATAAATTGTACAAAATTTCATCGGGATAATCGTGTACGTTTCATGAAGCTGCATCATCATCTCGTGATGATGAAATGCCTTTTCGCGTACCCAATCAACTTGTTCTATTTTCTCTTCCAACACTTTTTCATTGTATTCTTTTTTATCGACGTCACAAACAACAGCTTCTACATCGCCGATAGAGATAGGATAAATCGCATGTTCGTTATCAATCCCTTTTAGCGATGGCAGGGGATGATTCCCCATTTCGTTTGCGCGAATGAATCCATATAGATAAATCAGAGTTTCCATAATAACTTCCTCACTTTATTCTCACTTTGTAAGCTCATTCCATTGTTCCATCTCTCTTTTTTTAGCAATTTCATAGCGGGTCAATAGTTCATCTTCCTGCACTGTATATGCTTCTTCACTTATTTCTTCTAGCTCATACATCATTTGCAGGTGGATCAACTTCTTTTGAATCTGTTCTAGGTCGAAAAATTCTTTATCTACCTCTTCTTGCACTTTTTCTCCAATCTTAATGACGAGTTTCAAGGGAGAAAAGATCATGATGGTTCCTCTACCGTAAGTTTAATATTGATAAAGTTATATGCGGGCCATGGCCCAGTATATTTAAAATCAACTTTATCCAGCCATTTGTCATGAATTTCGTTTACTTTCTTATCAAAAGCATCTTCCTGACTCCGGTCGATTAAATATGCTGCATTTAACAACATTTTTTCTCCAATCGGGTCGTTCGCTTGTGCTGCTTCAGCTAAAGGTGTCAATTCATCGTGAATCTCTCTTAGTATATCATCTTGAAGCTTTTGGAAAAATTTTTTTGCCATCTCACCTAATTGAATGCGGTCAAAGTATCCAGCAGCTTCAGACTTCCCGTGAACAACTTTCTTTTGCTTTGCTACTTGTTTGTTTTTATTGATTTCTTTTTCAAGCCAATCTTTTTTACCAACGACCTTTAGACCTACTTCGATTTTTCCTTTCACTTGTGGAAATAATTTTTGGAGTTGAGGATATAGGCTTTTCGTTAATGCAACAACATCATCCTTTGAGTTAAAAACATTCCCAAAGCTAATTGGAATCACGGTGTCCATTCTTCCCATTACATTTGAAATAACATTTTGATGCATCATTAAGTTATCCTTTTTAGGATGATAAATTTTCATTGGAACATCTGCCACGATCATGGCAGCGTCCTTATAATGAATGGTGTACGTTTCATGCTTTCCATCATCAAATTCAACGGAGCCAAACGATAAATCTGTCTGATCTGTTTGGATTCCACAAAACACATAAACGCCTGTTTTTGTTTCCATCGCAATCACCTTACTTTATTTTTTTGAATTCCGTATATAATTTCGTAGCCAATCGATCGTCGGCTCTATCACTACAAGCCTGCAGGGGGAACCAAACGATATCAAAGCATAAGTCCCAGAATTCGTCATTCGATCCCTCGATTGGTATTTTATATCGTTTTGCCATTTCGGCAATCATGATTGATGCTCGTAAACTAGGGCCACTCCCATTCTGTTTAACCGAGCACAAATTTCTAGCCCGTGATACAAATTCAACAATTGCTACTGCTTCAGCTTTCGTTACATTTGTTTTACTTGTGACAGCTTTAATTTCTGATTCCTCATCCATCTGATCAAGTGGCAGGGTAATCATTCGGTCGAGCAACGCATCCTGTGATCTGAAAACGCCAGCGTATTCATCTGGATTGCTTGTAAAAATAACTGTAAAATCTGGATGGACGTTAACATAAGAATTTTTTCGTTTTGTTCCATATAACGGTAATATTCTTTCTTCTAAAATTGGAAGAAAGATATTATTCGTCTCCGGCTGTGACCTAGTAAATTCATCATATATAAGCGTATACCCGTTTTTGACTGCCTCTAAAAGTCTGCCATCCACCCATGATTCGGTTACATTTTCTTCTGTTTTGTGAACGGTACGTACAAAATTATCTTTTACTTTGTTACTCTTATACCCTGTAAATGCGCCAATTAAATCCTTATTAGATAAATCCTTGTTACCATTTATTAACATAACAGGGCGCTTGCGTTGATTGGCAATATGCAGGGCCAGAGTTGTTTTTCCAATACCTGATTCGCCAGTGAAATGAATTGGATAGCCTGATGAGAGATATCGTAAGGAGCGCTTAATTAAACCTTTATAATAAGACGATTGCTTGTAAAGTTCATTGTTCATTGATTTTTGCTGATTCTTTTCTAAAGCTTGTGTCATATTGAATCCTCCCTAGACATCTATCCTTGTTCTTGTTCTTCAAGTACACTTCGATACCGTAAGCTTATACGTGAAAAACCTGTAACACTCTCTTCGTTATCAAGAAATACCTCATACAGTCCAACCATTTGGTCATGAGCATATTTTTTCATATAATCTTTTTCCTCAATTACTTCTACTAACACTCGCCATCCTTCGTTTTCTTCTTGTTTTTTAACAGAAATAATTTTGTGTGGCGGTGCGATGTGTTCTTTAAAAAATTCTGTAACTTCATCCATAATGTGCATAATTAGTTATTCACCTTTCGTTTAAATATATGGAATCAGAGCCATGTTACAGGCTCTGATTTGCCATTATTAATTAAGCATATGATTCTTCTTCATCGTAATTTACGCCGTTTGAACGAGCAGATAAGCGATCAGCAAGACCATCTTCTTCTACTTCGTCACGTAACAATCCAACTGCTTCTGCATAACGTAACCAAGTATCAACACTCGCAATTACGACACGTGCTTCAACAGTAATTAATTCAATTCCAACTACTGACACACGAACAAATGCATCAATAACAATACCCTTATCTAAAATTCTGTCGATTACCTCTGCTAAGCTTGAACTATCGGTTGACTTTTGTATAGCCATTTAAAATTCTCCTCTCTTGTTTCTATTTGATATCTGAAGAGTGACGGATATCTTTTGGTCCTTTTATATTATTTGAACTTTTAATTCCAGTTGAGCTTTTAATATTATTAGCTCCCTTTATATCCTTTACTCCAGAAATTTGATCATCTGAGTCTGTTTTGCCTTTCAATTTCTTTTGAAAAGATTCACCAGCATCTTTCACACCAGCGATTTTATCGCGAAGCTTCAATAAAGTTCCTTGCGCTTTTTCCTCTACTTTTCCGGCGTTTGCGTGAACCTTATTAGCATTTTCTTCTTTCTTCTTTTGTAAATTGCCTGCAGCGCCCTTTACTTTTGATTGAATGCCTTCTTTAAACTTCTTTTTCGCTTGAACCGCCACTTCTTGTTTTGCTTCTTTCTTTGCAGCCTCTTTTAGTTCAGTAGGATCGTCTGCACGTTTTATAACGTTCTTTACACGCTTTCTAACCTTAGGAACTAAAAGAGTGGAAGCAGCTAATGCTGTGAAACCACCGGCGAATACCGTAGAGCCTTGATGTTCTTTTACCTTCTTGGGTGCATTCATACGTCCCCTCCTTTGGAAGAAACCCCTTGATTAGTGAAATGTAAAGCGTTATTTTTCACTTGAGGCGACCCGTTAGGAATTATATACCCCTATGTTCAAAAGAAAAACTAGCTATTTTTACCTGTTGGAAGGATTTAGCTAGAATATGTTAAAAATAATCAATGAAGAAACTCAAAAACCCTATTAAGTTGGCTTTCTCCCTACGAATATTACGATTATGACAATGAGATTATATTTGAATTTGTTTTGTAATAGAGGTTTTTTAACTGATTTTTACCATTTTTATAGGTCAAATAAAAAGAATATATAGAAAATGACCGGTTTACATAGTACAATAGTCTTATATTGTGTGTTTAAAAAGTCGCCGAATTAGAAATTAGAAGGTCGAGGCACGAGAGTTTTGAGGACCGGAACGTATGCCCTTAATACGTGAGGACCGGAAAAACCGAGTAACGAAGAGATTCGCCATTTATCATTTGGTGACTTTTTGAACATCCTCTTATATTTGAATTTGTGAGGTGCGCGATGGTAAAAGTAATGACATCAGTTTTCATTATTACAAGGGCAACAAAAGCAATTGTATCAAAGGAATCATCGTATTATCGGTCACTGATTTTGGAAAGCAAAAATGAACGCCATTCTCTACATAAACCGGAGCAGATTATTGACAATACATGTTTGCTATACGGGTCGACACTTGAAGGTAGGCGTACCGCTGCGAAGGATATTTTGAAAATAACTAGTAAAATTCCAGTTCCCGTGATTCCTGATAAAGGGGTCTATATGCTGCCAACTTCCTCGACCAAAAACAAAGAGCGTGTTTGGCTTGCTTATCACCATATCGACTTCTATGAGCAACGAAACGATAAAACGTTTGTTGCATTTACTGACGGAAGTGGGCTATATGTAAATGCTTCTGAAACAACGATAGACATGCAGTACAAACGAGCAAGTCAGCTTATTGTAAAGCTTAACCGATCAACATTGTTCGGACGAAGAACCACTCCCTTCCACCCTAATAACCCTAACAATCAAAACTAAAAGACCGCCCCAAAGCGGTTTTTTTCAATTTAACACTGATAATGCTTGGTACCACCTGATGAAATTAGAAAAATCAACAAATTATTCTTTGTACTTGTGGCAGAATAACAGGTAGAATTAAAGGGTTCGTAACGTAATTGATTCTGAATCTTTTTTACATCTAAATCCGTATAGAGAATAGCAATCTTCATACATAGTCAATGAAAGCGAGAGGAGCTTTATATATGAACCAATTACGTATAACGCTGACAGTACTAATTTTAATTACCATGCTTGCAGCTTGTACTCAAGATGAGGAAAAAAGTGCTGATAAAAAAGAGACAGTAGCACAAGTCGAAACAACAACCGTTACAAAAGGTGATTTGATAATAGAACGTTCTATTTATGGCCGTACAGCTCCGTCCCGCACATCACCAATCCTGCTTCAAACGCCTGGTGAAATTACGTCATTAGAAGTTCAGAATGGTGATCAGGTGGAAGAAGATGACGTTATTGCAACAATCCAATCTAGCCAGGGAACGCAAACAATATACGCAGAAACAGCTGGCCAAATTGCCCAGCTTAAAAGCGAAGAAGGAACAATTGTAACGAATCAAGAGCCATTTGCGGTGATTGTTGATCTAGATGAATTAACACTAAATTTAACCGTCACAGCAGAAGCGACATCTTTATTCGAACAAGGTGATAAATACCCAGTCATAATCAACGAAACCGAGATCGACGCAGAAATTACATCGATTGGAACACTTCCAGACGAAACGGGTCTGTATCCGATAGAAGCGAAAATTATAAAAGAAGATGATGCGCTTTTACCAGGGATGGTTGCAGAAATGAGCGTTCCAGAAAATACGATTGAAGACGCGCTAATCATACCAACAGAAGCGGTTGTTCAAGAAAGTGACAAATCATTTATTTATATCATTCAAGATGGAAAAGCGGTTGAAAAAAGTATCGAAGTGATCGAGACACAATCAGATAAAACTGCCTTTCAAGGCGATGTGAAAAAGGATGACCAAGTCGTAACAAGTGGCCAACTGACGCTATCTGATGGGACTAAGGTCAACGTTGTGAAAGAGGGGTAATGCATTTTGAAGCTAGTAAGTACATCAGTTAAGCGCCCAGTTGGTGTCATCATGATCGTGCTCGCGATCCTCGCACTGGGTGTCGTTTCCCTTCGAAGTCTAACCATAGATCTTTTTCCGGAAATTGAACTACCAATTGCGGTTGTAGCAACTACATACGAAGACGCAGCATCTCAGGAAGTTGAAAATTTAGTAAGTCGACCAATTGAATCAGCAATCAGTTCTGTCGAAGGAGTAGAAACACTTCAATCCCAGTCACAATCCGGTTCGTCGCTAGTCATCATGATGTTTAGTAATGGCGTGGATTTAGATCAATCTTTAATCGATGTTAGGGAAAAAATTGATCAAGTTAAAAGCTTCCTACCAGAAGGGGCAGGAGATCCAAGTGTATTACGGTTCAGCCCGGATCAGCTGCCAGTCATGTGGGTTGGTCTAACTGGAAAAGATTCTGCAGCACTAACCGCCATTGCAGAAGATGAAATCGTGCCATACATGGAACGCCAAGCCGGTGTCGCGTCCGTCACAGTTGAAGGTGGAAAAGAGCGCGAAATACAGCTCATTCTGGATCAAGCAAAAATGCGCCAATACGGGGTGACAACACAAACCCTTGTCCAATCTCTGAATAGTACTAATCAATCGGCGTCAGCTGGAGCTGTTGATAAAGGAAATAAAGATCTACAAATACGAATTACTGGTGAATTAAAGTCGGTTGAAGACATTAACCAAACGATTATTCAGACTGAGTCAGGCGCAACAATCCATATTGATGATGTCGCTGAAGTGAGGGATACATTTAAAAAATCAAACTCACTCACCCTAGTAAACGGAGAACCATCAATCGTATTATCCGTTATGAAAAAATCGGATGGGAATACGGTTGACGTCGCAACAAATATTAAAAGTAGCATATCTGATTTGAATAAAGAACTTCCATCAGACGTGAATTTAGACGTCATTATTGATACATCTGAATTCATTGAAATGTCGATTAGTTCAGTTGTTCAAAATATCATCATTGGAGGAATTATCTCCTTCTTTATTTTACTGTTATTTTTGAAAAGTTTACGTGCAACAATTGTTATTGGATTATCCATCCCAATCGCCATAATCGCAACGTTTACACTGATGTATTTTACCGGCGAAACATTAAACGTCTTAACACTTGGTGGATTGGCGCTCGGAATTGGAATGATGGTCGACAGCTCAATCGTAATTTTAGAAAATATATACGCATATAGGCAAAAGGGATATAGCTTATATGAGTCAGCAACAAAAGGTGCATCTGAACTAGCACCAGCGGTTATCGCGTCAACTACCACAACATTGGTTGTATTTTTGCCAATCGTTTATGTAGAGGGTATTGCATCCGATTTATTTACGCCACTGGCACTTGCGGTTTCCTTTTCACTCATTGCCTCATTGGTTGTATCGGTGACACTAGTACCAATGCTTTCGTCAAAGTTACTGTCCAAAGCAATGGAGGATAAAGGGCGTCGCTACTGGTTTGACCGCTTAATGGACCGTGTTTACGAAGGCTATCGCAGCGTATTGAAATGGGTTCTCAAACACAGGAAAACAACTGTTGTAGGAACGTTCCTTGCGATTGTTGCGAGTCTTGCACTATTCCCATTGATTGGTGCGGAATTTGTTCCATCATCAGACCAGGGACAAATCGAGATTCGTGTTGAAACGGAGCCCGGGAGCTCCCTCGAGCACACGGAAGCGATAGTGGAGGAAACAAATGATAAACTAACAGCGTATCAAGACGTGATGGAAACGAGCTATGTGAGTGTTGGTGGGGGAGGATTTGACCCGACAAGCACCAGTGTAAATACGGGAACATACACGATTCAATTAGTCCCATCAACCGATCGTGAGAAAACGACAACTGACATCGTGCAGGAAATGGATCATGATTTACAATCGATTGTTGGAGCGGAAGTTACCGTAAGTGCCGTTGGAGGAGGACTTGGGACAGGTGATCCTGTTCAAATTCAATTAAATGGTCCTGAACATGAAGTTTTAACTGACCTATCGAATCAAGTCGTAAGCGTTATTTCAGAGGTGGATGGTGTATACAATCCAGAGTCATCTGCATCTAAAGGTGTACCACAGATGAATTTGATCATTAATGAGGATAAAGCAGCAACCTATGGACTAACGGAGCAGCAAATAATTGGTCAAGTACAATTACAATTTACTGGCCAGGTTGCCACCCAGTTCCGTGAAGGCGGCAATGAAATGAATGTCGTACTACTGTATCCAGAAGACGAACGCAGTACCATCAATGATTTGCAGGATATGAAAATTCAATCACCAACAGGCGCATCCATCCCACTCGAAACGGTAGCGCAATTTGAAGAGGTGCAAGGTCCAGTTACACTACTTCGTCAAAATCAACAAGCCCAAATGAACGTGACTAGTGAAATAGTGGATCGTGACCTAGCAAGTGTTGTCGATGATATCGAAACAAAACTAAGCAACCTGAGTTTACCAGAAGGATATAGCTATGAGATAGGCGGTCAAGCGCAAGACATGGCTGAATCATTCCGTGATCTATCCATTGCCTTGATATTCTCGATATTCCTAGTATACGCAGTAATGGCCGTACAATTTGAGAACTTCCTATTCCCATTAATCATCATGTTCTCCATGCCAGCAACTGTCATCGGAGTCATGGTCGGCCTATTTATCACAGGTTTACCATTGAGTATTCCAGCCTTCATTGGGATCATCATGCTCGCCGGAATAGTCGTAAATAATTCAATTGTATTAGTCGACTATATCAACATTTTGCGGCGAAAAGGCGTCGATCGTTACGAAGCGATTCTAGAAGCGGGACCGAGTCGTTTGCGCCCAATTCTCATGACAACATTAACAACAATATTAGCGATGATTCCGTTAGCATTAGCACTAGGGGAAGGGGCAGAAACACAGCAGCCACTCGCAGTAACAATCATATTCGGACTCGGAATCTCAAGTATCTTTACACTACTATTGATCCCAGTCGTCTATACATTGCTAGATGATCTAACGGCGAAATTTACGAGACGGAAGAAAAGTAAAAGGGATGGTGCAGAAAACCTTTCGTAAATGAATCAAGGTCCGGTTGGGAGAGAACAGGACCCACTCGGGCCACAGATTCACATATTCGGGAGAGAAGTGTTCCAACTCAGGAGAGATTCAGTCAAGAAAGGGAGACAGGGACTCAAACTCGGGCGACGCAGACACCAAGTTTTACACTACCCCGTCAAGAGGAATATAATTTAACATATACAGAAAGATGAACGGAGGAAACAGTTATGTCATCATCACGAATAATGAGGTTAGTTACAGGGGGATTCGAAGCCTTTCTAGCCATTCCAATAATTGGTGGCCTATTCATCATGAGCCAGGGGTATATCCCACTGGTCATCATGTTTATCCTACATATCATCACATTAATGTTATCTAAAAACGATAATAGTCCAACTGTAGGTAGCATCATCGGTATCATAACGTCACTCATCGCTTGGATTCCGTTCGTTGGAATCACGATGCACATCATATCAGCGATTACGCTACTGATTACAGGGGCAATCTCTGATAACAACAGAATCAAAGAATAAGCCATAGAAAAACCGACTCGCAGCACTACATAAGTCGGTTTTTCTATGATTCCACACGTTTTCTCAATTGCTTTCGGATGATCTGATTAGCCACCTCTGAAAACATTAATCCAATTGCGATCCCGCCAGATAACAGCATAACTTTCGCTGACAACTGTACCGCTGTATAATAATCATTCTCCACGAAATTGCGCATTGCGTCATACGCTATCCCACCAGGTACAAGGGGAATAATTCCTGATACGATAAACACGATAATTGGCGTTTTAAAGACACGTGCACAAATTTGGCTCAGTACTGCAACTAGCATAGAAGCAAAGACCGTCGCTGGAACAACATCCATACCCCCGTCAGTGAGCATGTAGTACAAAATCCATCCGAACATTCCAACTAAGCCACACTGAATCAAGGATTTTCTTGGCGCATTAAATAACACACCAAAACCAGCTGCGGCAACGAAACTAGTTACAAGATGTGCAGCAATCATGACCAACACTCCTCCCTTGAAAAATTATATAAACGCAAACGCAACTGCAATTCCAGCACCAATCGCAAATGCAGTTAGAACAGCTTCAACACCTTTTGAAACACCAGCAACCAAATGCCCAGCCATCAAATCGCGCACTGCATTTGTGATATGCAACCCTGGAACAAGTGGCATTACTGCACCAATAATAATCTTATCCATTTCTACGCCCACACCACTTTGGATAAATAAAATAGCTAACATGCCAATGACGAAGGACGCAATGAACTCGGCGATGAAGCGAATTTCTACTAACCGAGCAAAAAACAGCATTACAACATACCCAATTCCGCCTGCTACTAAAGATGGAATAAAGTCTGGCCACGTACCACCGAACATAATGGTGAAACATCCAGCAACAAAAGCAGCAGCGATAATTTGAATCCAACCTGCAAACTCAAGTCTAGCCTGGTCTACGTCTTCCAGCAATAACAATGCTTCTGATAAGACCAATTCATCCCCGGTTAATTTCCTTGAAATACTGTTAACTTCTGCAATTTTATGTAAATCCGTCGAACGCTTGGAAATTCGAATAAAGTTTGTCTTTTCCACACGATCAACGGAAAAGATAATCCCAGTTGGCGTCGCATAACTTTGTGCATTTGATAACCCATAGGATACCGCAATCCGGTTCATCGTATCCTCCACCCGATACGTCTCCGCACCACTCTCAAGCATGATTTTGCCTGCAAGCATACAGACCTTTGCAATGGAAACATCCATATTCATACGACACACCCACCTTTCCCAAAAAAAACCCGTACATCCGTTATTGTGCGATTATTATACCACAAAAGGGGACAGTCCCCCACCACGCTAACGCATTAGTGTAATGGGGGACTGTCCCCTCTTAAAAGTATGTAGCGGCACCAACTTTAGTGTTCATATAAAATTGTTTGGGCAATACCGATAAAATATTCTGATTCATCGATTATATGATTGATAACTGTTTTGGCCATTTGATTATCAACTACCACCTTGCTTTCTGACTTTATTTTCCGGCAAAACTCGATGAACGCGACGCTCTCCTGCAAACAAAATGAAGCTAACTCCAACACCTGCTGAGACAGTTGCGGTGAAATTTGGTTCTTGCTCCGAACTACCGACTCAATAAATCGAGTCACATGCTGTTTTGTTGTCGTCAAAACGTCTTCCCAACGCTTCAAACTCTCCACAAAATCCTGCTCTAAATTAGGCAATAACTCCCGGATCACAACCGTATGCTCTGCTTCTTGCTCTTTCCAAAACTCCGACTCATCCAGCACACGCAAGGGCCACTGGTTCCCATAATAATATTGCACGCTGCCCAACCCCTTCTATGAAAAAATTCACATCTATAAAATCTATGTAAGGATTAGCTTTTTCATGTTACAAAAAGTTCTCAAGCTAAAAAATATTACGCGGCTTATTTAATCACGCGTTATCACCGAATAATCGCACACCACCACGCAACAGTATACAAGTTGCACACACTTGACATCTTTCGCTATAATCAAAGGTACTATATATTCGCTAGGAGAATCCTATGTTTAACTACGTTGATCTATCTGTCGCGTTTCTTATTGCATTACTATCAACTTATTTATTAACCTATCCAGTCAAGAAACTAGCAATCAAACTTAAAATAATGGACTTTCCAAATCATCGAAAAATCCATAAGGCAATAACACCAAAGCTTGGAGGGCTCGCCATCTTTCTTGGTGTAATTTTGGCAGGCCTATACTTACAACCACAACATGAGCATCTACCAGAGATATTTTTGGGGGCAGTTGTGATCCTACTGACAGGTGCAATTGACGACAAATACCAAGTAAGACCCGTCATCAAACTAACTGGTCAACTGATTGCAGCATCATTTCTCATTTCGTCAGGACTCATCATAGACAAAATAACGATACCATTCTTCGGTATGATTGATTTGGGGCTCGTGAGCGTACTAGTCACTGTTTTATGGGTGGTCGGTATCACAAATGCTATCAACCTAATAGACGGCCTTGACGGATTAGCAACGGGTGTATCCACAATCGCCTTAATTAGTATGTTTATCATGGCCATCATTGATTTTCAGCTAGTGACGGCATACATTTGTATCTTATTAATCGGTGCCAACATCGGATTCCTATTTCACAACTTTTACCCGGCCAAAATATACATGGGCGACACTGGGTCAAATTTTCTCGGCTATTCTATTGCTGTGGTATCCATGCTTGGACTGTTTAAAAACATCACATTATTTAGCTTTATTATCCCAGTCATCGTACTAGCTGTGCCAATTTTTGATACACTATTTGCTATCGTTCGCCGCGCATATAATAAAGAAAATATCATGCTTGCCGATAATAAACATATACACTACCGATTACTAAATGCAGGCTATAGCCATCGCAAATCTGTATTGATTATCTATGCATTTAGTGCGCTATTTGGGTGCATGGCTATCCTGTTTTCGAATGCGAAACTTTATGTCACGCTTCTTGTCGCTATACTTGTGCTGCTAATTATCCACATTTTCGCTGAATTCGCTGGATTAGTTTTGCACGGAAAAAGACCAGTAGTTGATTCAATTAAAAAAGCAACAAAGAAACGTAAAAAAAATCGTTAACCATGCAAAAGTCTACATTTTTTTAGAAAACTTGGTTTATCGCCAAGCTTTAATGGCGAAAGCCTTAGTTGCACTGATACTGATATCCATTAAAAATTTATACTTGTTTATTAGTGCAATAAAAACAATAAAAAAGGACACGATTAATTTACTTCCTGTCAGTTGTCTTATATGATGAAAGAAACTAGTAACGTGGAGGTGTAAAATGGACAAGCAATCAAGGTGGAAAAAGGTAATAATTATAGCCAATATTCTTAGTGTCATTGTCATAATTTCAATTATATTACTACATAACTACAATTCACAAAACACCCTCCAACAAGAACCTACAAAAGAAAAAATTAAAAATATAGATCAAGCCCCTAAAAAGGCAGAAATACATGTTACAAAAATTGATATAAATGATTTTAAGTTTTTTAAAGAAAAAATGGTAACCGATACAATGACACTCGCTGAACAAGAAGAGGAAAAAGAACTAGAGGAAGTAAGTACAGAAGAAGAGATTGTAGAAGAAGTTGTTGAGGATTCTGATGATAATTATGTCCAAGAGGATTCAGGCTATGAATCAACCTCGGAATCACATACTTCAAACTATCAAGAATCATCTGGTACTAATTATAATTATGATAGCTCAACTGAACCTAAAAATGATAAACGGTCTGCTGAAAAGAATAATGTAAGTTCAACGAAAAAGAAGACCAAAAAAGATACACCCGACAATGATAAGGAAACGACAGAGAAAGAAACTATTATAGAGGAAGAAAATCAACAAACTGGGGAAAAAGAAAATCAAGATACGGGTAGTGAAAAATTAGAAGACCCAACTGAAGACACAAATGAAGGTACAGAATCAGGGGATGACGGTGGGTCGGAGGAAGACGAAACAAAAAAAGATGAGGGAACACCATCAGATGATGGGAAAAAAGATGACCCAGAGGAACCAGATCAACCAATAGAAGGCGAGGAACAGAAACAAACGGTTCAATAAAATCAAAGTTAAAAGTAAACTAAATGAAATTGGCTGATAGAACAACGACTTAAAAAACTTTATCTCTGGATAGGGTTTTTTTATCTGTTCTTTACAAGCGAACCCCCATCCAAATTAAAGCAATAACGTATTTTTATATCATATAAACGAGGTTTAAACTCATAATAAGAAAGGGTATAAGCAAATTAGTTCTAATATTACATATGGAAAGTCTATTAATTACGGGGTCTAGACAGAGGAAGTGTAATGGAGTGGAACGTAATTATAGTATTGATTTTGTAAAGTTCTTCGCAATATTTTTTGTAGTAATAATTCATACAAATACAGTTAGTGGAATTGAAGTTGAAAATATGAGTGGGAGTAGAATAGACTTCCTCATTGATTCATTTGCTCGCTTTGCTGTACCATTTTTCTTTATCACATCTGGATACTTATTTATGCAAAAAATGATTAGTATCCATAATAACAATGATGGATCTGCATTCAAAAAGCAGTTAGCATACTTTAAAAAATATATAATAAAGCTGGTAAATCTCTATATTTCATGGTTTGTTTTCTACTTTCTATTTGAGCTGTGGATAAATTTTATTGAAACTGAGAAAAACATGGAAGCACTTTCATCCATGTTCAAGGAATTTATAGCGGGTTTTAGCCTTATTGACATTATATATTATGGATCTAATGCTCCACAACAACACTTATGGTTTTTGTTGGCTCTGATATGGTCGATTATAATCGTATTTATTTTTGTAAAGCTAAGATTATTGAAGATACTATTTGTCATCAGTATTTTTCTGCATATTTATGGACTGCTTGGACAATCCTATTCCATGTTTTATGAAGTTTCTTATAACACACGGGATGCTTTGTTCTTTGGTTTATTTTATATAGCCTTAGGTGCAATATTTGCTAAATTTAATGAGCCAATTAAAGTGTTTGCAAATAGGATACTAAATATAGAGTATATACTTTTTCTGGTTGTTTTATCATTTCTACAAGTAATGGAATCCTTCGTAACCATGAAAATGTTGAACGGTAATGGACAAAATTACTTTATAGCAACTATTCCTCTGATTATTGTTTTATTCCTGGCTTTCATAAAACATCCTAATGTAGGCAAAGGCTCATTTATATCAAAGATAGGTGCAAATGCGGTAGGGATTTATGTATCTCACATATTTATAATGGAAATTATCCGGCATTCCATGTACCGATTTGGTTTAAGTGAATTCCAAGGTACTGTTTTATGGAGAATAATATTCACACCGGCAGTATTTATCATCGCATACTTTTTCTATGCTGGACTTCAGAAGGGAAAACCAAGATTGAAAACATTCTTCCGTCAACACGTATATCAATCCAAATAATTATTCTTTAACGAACGGCATTATAACTCAATTAATAGAAAAGTAAAATTGCGAAAAGGCGTGAGTTTTGGTATAAAAGAGGGATAACATAAAAAGAAGGTTATAAAAAAGGAGTCGAAGCATGGAAGAGCGAACGAAACTGAAAAAGACACTTAAGCCACACTGGGTATGGGCGATTGCCTTAGGATCCTCAATAGGTTGGGGTGCTTTCGTACAACCAACAGTTTGGATGAGTGGTGGTGGACCTCTTGGTGTTATCATCGGATTCTTAATCGGTGCAGCGCTTATGATGTTAATAGCTGTAAGTTATGGGTTCTTAATTAAAAGCTTTCCCGTTTCTGGAGGGGAATTTGCCTATGCATTTGTCAGCCTGGGACGTACCCACGCATTTATATGCGGATGGTTTTTAACACTTGGTTACATATGTATTGTTGCTTTAAACGCATCCGCATTTGCTTTAATGGTTAAATTTATCTTTCCAAAAGTAATCGAAAACTTCCATTTGTACCAAATTGCTGGTTGGGATGTATATGGCATGGAAGTCCTTATAGCTTCTATCGTACTAATCGTATTTGGGTATTTAAATGTACGTGGAACTGGTTTATCTGGGCGTATGCAATTTGTTTTTTGTGTCATAATGCTAATAGGTGTAGGTATTATAACGATATTAATTGGTGGAAACCCTGGGACATCACTTGCAGATATTAAACCATACTTTCCAACTGATACAACAACATTTGCAGCAATTATATCAATTGTAGCAATTGCGCCATGGGCGTATGTTGGGTTTGACAACGTTCCACAGGCTGCAGAGGAATTTAACTTTTCATCTAAAAAAGCATTTTCTTTGATTATATTAGCTATTTTATTTTCAGGACTATTGTATAGCATGATGATTCTTGCTACGGCAATGGCTAGCCCGTGGCAAGCAATGGCGGAGTCAGGGAATGTTTGGGGTACTGCAGTAGCAGTTCAAGAAATTCTTGGAACGTTTGGCTTAGCTGTATTAGCAATTGCACTTAGCATGGGAATCTTCACAGGGCTTAATGGATTTGTTATTTCAGCAAGTCGTCTGCTATTCGCAATGTCTCGTGCGAAAATTTTGCCTGAAGTATTTTCAAAAATTCATCCAAAATATAAAACACCGTATGTAGGGATCATTTTCGCCTCAATCATTGCTATGTTTGCACCATGGTTTGGTCGTCAGGCTTTATTATGGGTAGTAGATATGTCCTCAATTGGTGTTTCAATTGCTTATTTCTACACCTGTTTTACAGCATTTAGTATCTTCAAATGGTCGATGGGAAGTGACTTTAACGCAGCAAAGCATGTAGTTGCGCCAGGGAAAAAATTTATTTCTGTAATAGGAATGTTAGCAAGTATAACATTTATCGGATTGTTATTATTCCCTGGATCACCCGCATTTCTTGGAGTAGAATCAAGAGTTGCCTTAGTGGCGTGGATTGTTCTAGGAGTAGTGTTCTATCTAGTTAAACGAACTGAATTTAACAAGATTCCAAAAGAAGAGCTAAACTATTTAATCTTAGGAAATAAAAAAATTAACGTCGAGGAAAAATAAAGAAAATCCTTCGCTCTTATTAAAAGGGCGAAGGATTTTTTCTACACGTAAGGAAAGCATAAAAGTTGGCTCTATTAAGCTTACTTATATCGACGGTCATGTCCAGCTCCACCGCCCAGCAACTAGCAAACTTCACACTCCTCCACTACGATAAGTCAACATCGGTTCGTACCTCACCGTGTTCCCTTTATCTCATTGCGGAATGCTCCAGTTTGTACGTTGCTAAACGGGCGCCTGCGCTTTTCTAATGATTAGAAACCAACACTTTCACGTTCATCACACATATTATCTATCTCCTGTTCAGTCAATGTAGTGTTTTTATCATAATCCGGATTAGGATGAACAATCATTGTGGTTAATCCTATAACAGCTAGTGTATAAACAAAAAGCGCAATTCCCATTATGGTGTATTTAACTTTGTTCATGATATCCTCCCGTAAATGTCAACATTATTTTTAACTACGTGGCAGAACCTACTTTAAAGTTATCATATTTTGATGTTTACCGACAAATCAAGTGTCAGAGAAACTAATAGAGCATTTTCCTTATTAACATAAGTAGAATTTACAATAAATTTACAGAATTATAACAAAATATGTATTGAATATTATTTTTAATTAATTATAATTGGGTAGAAAACTTCATCATCTCATTTAATAGGAGGATTGAAATGGAATACTTAGCTCTAGTAGTTTGTTTTATAGTTTCGCTCATAATCACGCCTTTTATTAAAAAACTAGCAATAACAATTGGTGCCGTCGATCAACCAAATGCTAGAAAAATTCATAAAAACGTAATGCCAAGGTTAGGTGGTTTGGCTATTATTATAAGCTCTATGTTAGGAATGGTATTGTTCCTTCCAGACACTTCGGTGATTTTGCCAATAATGATAGGGGCGGTCATCATAACATGTATAGGTGTCTTGGATGATGTAATTGAATTATCCGCTAAATTTAAGCTTTCTGGACAGTTATTAGCAGCGATTGTTTGCGTTGTCGGTGGAATTCAAATTGAATTTATCACGATACCATTTGGCGAAAAGATAGAATTTGGTTATCTTGTTGCTGTTCCATTAACAATTATTTGGATTGTAGGAGTTACAAATGCTATTAATCTAATAGATGGTTTAGATGGTTTAGCTGCAGGTGTTTCTTCTATTGCGTTACTAACAATTTCTGGGATGGCAATTTCAATGGGAAGTATGTTTATTGCAATTTTAGGTCTAGTTGTACTAGGAAGTACACTTGGCTTTCTCTTCTACAATTTTCATCCAGCAAAGATTTTCATGGGTGATACGGGAGCATTATTTTTAGGATATATGATCAGTGTGATGGCTGTTGTGGGGCTTTTTAAGAACGTTGCGCTTTTCTCTCTTATTGTACCTATAATTATTCTCGGTGTTCCATTACTTGATACAACCTTTGCTATAATTCGTCGCGCTCTAAAACGACAACCGTTAGCGACAGCAGATAAATTTCATCTACATCACTGTTTATTAAAGTTGGGATATACCCACCGCCAAACAGTTATCTTAATCTATGCCATGAGCAGCTACTTTGGTATTGCTGCAATTATCTTTAATCGAGCAACCTTATGGGGTTCTAGCCTTATAATTGTTGGTTTACTCATTACTATCGAATTAATTGTCGAAGTCACTGGATTAATTGGGGAAAATTATCGTCCAGTACTACGTTTTATGCAAGGAGCTAAACCTAAAAAGTAAGCCGGTGATAGTATGAAAAATAACCAAAAACGAATCAGTTTAGATGAAATTCAATTGGCCCGAGCATTCGCTATTCTAGCAGTATTAGTTGTTCACTCAACATCAAGCGGTGTAACTAGTATTCCGACAGATTCATTTCTGTTTCCGTTATACAATTTCCTTAATATTGCTGGAAAGTTGGGTACTCCTACGTTCATCATGTTAAGTAGTTTTGTTTTATTTTATAATTATTATCCACGAGTAGCGAATTGGATAATAATGAAGAAGTTTTACATAAAACGTTTGAAGTTTATTTTAGTACCATATATTCTTTTCTCTGTTATTTACTTTTCCGTTAAATGGTACATGTATTACGATTATCCAAGTCTAGCATTTGCGCTGAATAAGTTTTTAACATTATTGGCCTTAGGAAAAGCACATCCCCATCTTTACTTTGTTTTTATAAGTGTCCAATTGTATGTGCTTTTTCCATTACTGTTAATTATGTTTAAGAAATCTTCATTCCTAAGAAAGAATGCGATATGGATTGGAATTCTACTTCAGTGGATATGGGTTATACTTAACAAAAATTACTTTCATATTACACTAAAAGGATCCATTTCATTATCATATATATCCTTTTATTTTGTCGGAGCATACCTAGGTATCTATTATTTTGAAATCAGGGAGAAGATAAAGGCTCAATCCTATAAAGAAAAGGTACTACTACCACTATTTATAGGGTATGGTGCAATAGTAATATTATATACAGGTTTTATGTATCTAGTAAGAATAAATGTATATCCGAATGTAGCTGAGCAACTTCCGCAAATAGTAAGCCGTTATCTTTACGAATTCACATGGGCTACCAATGCCTTGTTTGCAGGGTTAGTGTTGTTTTATCTTGCACATATAGCAAATAAGCGGTTTGGCAATAGGACAAAAATAGTTTTCATGGAGATAGGTGCTACTTCCTTTGGCATCTATTTAATTCATCCATTATTTTTGATGCTATTTAGAGGAATCTTATCAGCAGGTAGTCCATTTCTATATCATAGCTGGCAAGTACTAACATTTATCCTGGTGGGAATGATAAGTTGGTTAGTTGTCAGGTTTATTTTCCGCTATATACCTCATTACTGGGTTATTTTTGGTAAATTACCTGAACAACAAAAGCTTCCATTAAAAAATAAAAGATAAGTAAGAAAAGCGCAAGCGCCTTGAAAGACACGACAAGCATAAGCAGAGCGGTGCAGTGTGGGTGTTTTTGCCACACGGAAGCGAACTGCTTATGTCTCGAGTGTCTAGGCGCTGGAGCTAGACAGATAATCGCCAAAATTCTATACTTTCTTTGCTCTGTGCAAAAAAAAAAACGACCTCTACCAAGGTCGTTTTTTTGCACCTATTTGTTGCCTACACTAATACTGACATCATTACTGGTCGGTGGGACACCAGCTGAGAACAGTTGAAGAGCTAATCTCGATGTATCCTGTGCTTCTAATTGACTTTTTTTTACTTTATTTTTAAATGTAGTTTGTTGTGCAGTCCTATTTGATAAAGCCCGATTAACATGGTTTAGAAGCCTTTGATCATCCCAATTATTCTTTTCAACATGACCCACTACAGATTGCTCACAAATTGCTGCAAATGCGTCAATTTTAGGATCATAAGATATAGCGACAAAAGGCGTATAGTTAATCGACGAAAAGATAAGTGAGTGAAGTCTCATTCCAATTAATAAATCCGATTGTCCTATAATAGAAATCTTTTCTTCAATGCTCGAATCATATGGTGCGATATAACTTTTCTCTGTCATAATTTCAGCAGTTTCATTCGATGCTATTTCATCATATTTGCCATGCATTGGAACAAAGATAATTGAATTGCCATCACGTACCAGTTGATCTAGACAACTTGCAATTTTTTCTTTATAGGGTATTGTAGTAGGCCAATTTCTTACACTTACAGTGATAATAGGATTACGAATGTGTTGTTTTTGAATCCAGTTATTTTTAAATTGACTGCTATCGAGACCTATTACTGGATCTGGAACGATACTCGTAGATTTAGTAACACCGATACTTGCTAATAAGTTTTTAGAGTTACGATCTCTTACGGTAATTTGATCAACTTTATTAAGTGTCTTTTTTACAATCCATTTATTTATACTATTCCTAATAGGGCCCATCCCTTGAGCGTATATGAAAACAGGCTTTTTATACCACTGGGCTATCTTTATTATTCCGGTATAATACGGAATTGATTTAAGTCCAGTTTGGTCCTGTAAAAGACTGCCGCCCCCGCTGATCAAACCATCTGCTTTTTTAACAACTCGACTTATTTCTTTAAAGTTCCATCGATTCACCGCATTGACGTTATATGTTTCCATGGTTGATTTCGGATTGTTTGAAAGTACGGTAATATCAACTTCTTGTTTTATGTTTCTTATGGCTCGAATAATAGAATACAATATAGCTTCATCTCCTACGTTATCAAATCCATAGTAACCAGACAACACGACGTGCATTAGGACCACCTCGCTTTATTTTTATTGGTAATGTAGCGGAAGCATATTTTAACTAAATAAATCAGAAAGATACCAATTAGATAACCTATTATTAAGCTATAGGCAGTTCGTAATAACGAAACACTTAAGGGGATGTGAAAATGTGTGAAGGTATTCATAATTGACAAAAATCCAATCACACCGGGAATAAGTAAGAATTTACCCCATCTTTTATTAATACCCATTGTATATAGAGCTAGAATATAAAGCGGAAAACCAATTAAAAATTCCTTCGTCCTAGGTCTTACGTACAAATATTCTTCTAATTTATGTCGTATCAGCAATTCCAATTCACTAACTGAACCCGCATTGCCTGTACGGCTAATATAGTAAAAAGCCATTAATCCAACTATAGTAATAATTATGATATGCCAATATTTCACTGGCGTCTTCAAAATTGTATTCACTTCTTTAGCATTCATCGAACCGTATCTTTTACTAAACAATATATAGAAAGCTAAGAACAGAATAGGGGTGACATAAACCAGTTTAACGCCTCTGAATAATTCAAATCCAGTTATAAAGGCGTTGCCATTCAACAGACTTATTACGATTGCAATACCAACAAAACTTATTCCAATAGTTTTAAAATATCGAAATGTAATAGTCTTGATAGTGGTTGTCCCCTCACTAGATGAGATCACAGCATAAATCGGTGTGATGATGGCAATGATTAATGCAAAAGCCTTTAACACTACTAAACTATGTAGAAGAAAAAAAGATAGTGCTAGTAAAAACATGAAAACTGACGATGCCAATCTTATTTTTTTATTATCAATAATGCCTGCAGATAGATAAGTGAATAAAATTCCTGCTAACAGTACAGCGGCCTTTATCCATAAAGGTGTATAGATTTCTTTAAAAGGTTCCGGTGCCCCCGGAATAAATTGATTGGGCATATTTTTATTGACTGCATGTATGAAATTTGTTGCAGTTTCTAAACTTTCAACGGGTTCTCCGTTTGGAAAGTGAAAAAAGATGGACCGTATATTCCGTTCCTTTACGGCTCTCACGGCTCTGTCAACACTTTCATCGAGCGCATCATTATTCAAACGCATACTGTGTAGCCGAATGAAATCATAATTTGTTTCTTTAGCAATCGTTTGTAAGCCCATTTGATTAACAAATTCAATGGTATAAAAACCATACCCTGCTTCATTGAGTTGGTTGGCCCATGTTTTTACTTTTTGATGGTTTGGATAGCCGATTACTTCTTGTCCTGAAAATAAAAGATTCGAAGCATCTTCATTTTTCACTTCCATTAATTGTTCAATCGTATTTTTGTTACTAATACTAGCTTTAACACCACTATCTTTCGTTTCATTAGTAACATTTTCGACTCTTAGCGTATAGTTAAGGTTATGCTCTTTTACTAACTTGATAGCTTCTTTATTATATCCAATGCTGGAATGACGTGCTGTACCGTCTTCATCAGGAATAAAATATAACGGTTTATTATTAATTGTTAATTCGACTGGAGTAAAGTGCTGATTTATTTTATTCATGTAGGATGAATCCTTTGGTACAGTAATATAAAACCCATCTTGTTTCTGTTTGTAATCATCTTGTACATTGCTGAACTTTAACATTTTTTCTAATTCTTTTTGCTCATAAATAGTGACTATATCTTGCTTTTCCAACAAGTCCAATGTGACAGGACTTAAACTTACTGTATTTAAACCAGCTTCCTTTAAGGAGGAAAGAGCTTCATCCATCGTTATAGAACTTTCTGTTGTTAAACCATAAATTTCTTGATAAGGGGTAGTTATTTCATATGTATTATTTGTAACCTCTGCGTTCCATCTATCATATAAGCCTGGTACTGAAATAAGTAATAAGACGATTATAGAAATCCAAAGCCATTTGCGTTTAATCACTATTCTTTCATTCCCTTCTATGTCAATTATTTAGGCTGTTTTCGTATAGTTTTTTGCTCAATACCACCGAAGTTGATATAAACTGCGACGTAACATACTGCTCCGGAAATACATTATGATGTAACTGCTGGGTTGTTTTCCGCTGCGGACCGTTGCTTTCCGCGGGCACGGCTTCAGCCTCCTCGGAAGAAAACCACTTCCTGCGGGGTCTTCAGACTCGTGCTGTTCCCGCAGGAGTCAACGGTCCTCCGCTCCAAACAACTTCCATAAATTGCTGTTTGCCTGGGTGATATAAACAATCAAATAAATTGAAATTGTTAAGCACAAAGCCCAGTGAAGGAAATCCACGAAGACTCCTGTGGGAAAGCGAAGACGATGAGACCCCGCAGAGAGCGATCTTTGCGATCGAGGAGGCTCATCGCGAGCCCACGGAAAGCGAAGTGGATTTCCGGAACGATCGCAGGGCACCGAACTTGATTTTTAATTACGTCGCAGTTTAAATATTTTGTGTCAAAAACAACAATCTTTTAGAAAACAGCTATTATTTATAAAAGTTATTTCATCAACTTCCCAATAAAAGGAAGACTTCTGCATGTATCTTTGTCTATTACTTTCATTACATATAACTGCATAAAATAGAAGCCAGATCCGAATACGATTGCTAGAAGTACATAAGACAATGCTTGTATTCTTGACCAATATTCGAAACTGAAAAATAAGGTTGGTATTCCAATAATCGCGCCCATTGTTAATGAGGAGAAAACCATCTTGAATATCTCTGCATTAAAAATCTTAAAGGACAACTGTTTACGAATATAAGAGCTGTTTATTACAAATAAGATGATATAAACGATTAATGTCGAAAGTGCCGCACCATTGAGTCCGAACAAATCTATGAAGTAGATGTTCGAAAAAGTTTTTATTACAACACCAACTACAATTATAATGGCTGCTTGATTTGCTAAATTCATCCCTTGTAGAATCCCTGTTCCTAATACAGTTAAAGATGTAAATACAGAACTAAAGCCCAGTATTGCAAGTGTTAAGCTACCTTCAACGTTGGTAAAGAGGGCTAGATTCAAAGGTAATGTCAACGCTAATAGTCCGATTGCAGCTGGCCAAGAAGTCAGATGCGTTATTCTATGGGTTTTTTCGATAATATCACGTGTCTTACCATAATCCTTCGCTGCTAATTTAGTTGTAATCAATGGAATTAAAGGAAGAACAATAGAGGTGGCGAGTACCGTTGCAATTTGCACCAAAGAAAGTCCTCGTCCATATATTCCATAGAGATACGTAATATTACTTGTTTTAATTCCTGCAGATTCAAGCCCATATGGAATAGTGATTGAATCAACAAAGTTCAATAACGCCATTGTAATCGCACCGATAGCAATAGGAATGGAGACTTTCAATATATTTTTACTCCAGGTTGTAAATGTCTGATAAGAATACGTTCCAACTGGAGATAATTTGAAATGAGATCGATTATATTTTAATCGTAAGTAAAGAAGAGAGAAGAGGGCCCCTATAACAGAACCCGCCATTACACCACCAGCTACAATTTCATCAGAGAACCCATTGCTTACTAAGTAATAGGCCACTAAAAGAATAAATCCAACTCTGATAAATTGCTCTATTACTTGTGAAACTGCTGTAGGTCCCATATCCTCAAATCCTTGAAAAAAACCTCGATAAACTGCCATATACGGAGCCACTAATAAAGTAGCGGCGACCACTATAAGAGCAAGTCGCGTGCTTGATCCTCCCAATGTAGCAGCTAATAAGGGAGAATAGCTGTAGATTAATGTAAAACTTATGATTCCAAATAAGATAGCCAAAATGCTTGCAGTGATATAGAGATGTTTTATTGTTTCTAGTTCGTTTTTTATTCTTGCCTCTGCAATAAGCTTAGAGATTGCAATCGGGATTCCTGCTACTGATAAAATCAGAGCTACCATGTAAACAGGGTAGACTAAACTAAATATACCAAGCACTTCATCTCCAGCAATGTTTTGGAGAGGAATGCGGAATATACTTCCAAGCACCTTGGAAAGTAAAGTGGCAACCGATAAGATCAAGGTACTTTTTACAAATGTTGACTTACTCATGAAGACCCCTTTACTTTCTGTTTGATAATCTGAATAGCAAAACGGGGAAGGGCTAAAGCACGTTTCCATCTACTAGGTTGTTTTGCTATACGGTATAACCACTCTAAATTTAACTTTTGCCAAAATAGTGGTGCCCGCTGCACAGTGCCAGCAATCACATCAAAGCTTCCTCCAACACCAATGAACATCCCTTTGTCAAATGTTGATAGATTTTCGGAAATCCATCTTTCTTGTCTCGGAACTCCTAAAGCTACGAACGTAATATCGGGTTTAACTTCCGATATACTTTTTGCAATATCATTCTGTCCCCAATCGAAAAAACCATCATGTGAACCCACAATTTTAACACCAGGATAAGTCTCTTTAATGTTATTCTTGGCCTTTTGTAATGTTTCATTTTGAGCGCCGAGCAGAAAAATACTATATTGTTTTTCACTAGCTATTTCTAATAAACCTATCATCGTATCGTACCCTGTTACGCGCCCTGGCAAAGGTTTGTTTAGCAATTCAGCTGCTTTAACAATACCAATTCCATCAGCTGTTACATAAGTAGCTTTATGAATATATTTCATAAAATTCATATCTTCATTGGCTTTCATCACAACTTCAGGATTCGCCGTAATAACAAAGGTTGTTTCACCATTCTGGATACGATTATCTAGTAAAGAAACAAAACCTTGCTGATCAATATGTAAAAAGGGAACCCCCATAATAGTTACTTGTTTCATAAGGTAATCTGACTCCTTTAAAATTAAACTTCAATACTTTTAATAATATAATAAACAAAGGGAAGTAACAAACGGTTGTAAGTTAATTTTCTGTAAACTTTCTGTAAATTTTAAAATCCTACTAGATAGAGTTTATAGAAATGTAAAAAGCGATCGACAAAATTTTGTCGATCGCTTTACTTATTGCTTTTAATTAACATCAACTTGTTGATATTCTTTTTCTTCAGTGTAGAGTGCCTTCACAAGATTTTTACTTGAATTCCCTCTTGAATATTGATTCCACTGTTTTGCAAATTCTCTTACCTGAGTAGGGTCAAAATTCTCTTTGTCTATGATTTCAATAATCTCTTCCGTAGTTCCAACAACTGAACCTGGAACTAACGTTTCATAGTCTTCCCAGAATCCTACTGTATTAGCATATTCCTCTTTATCATAAGCAAAAAATATCATAGGACGTTCCAATAATGAAAATTCAAATGGAATGGAAGAATAATCTGTAATTAAAATATCAGTAATTACTAATAGTTCATTAAGATCAGCCATGTCTGATACATCATATACGAAGTTTGAATGAGCATTATAAAATTCCCGTTTAATTGCTGGATGTAGCTTTAAAAATAACACATATTGATCAGAAAATTTATCTTCCAATTTTTGAATATCAAGTGCTATTTTAGCCTCGTTTAATTGATCATCACGATAAGTTGGTGCATACAAGATTACCTTTTTTCGATTTATTACAGGAAAGCTAGCTTTTAGTTCACGCCCCACCTCACGCATTTTAGTAGTATCATAGAAAAAATCCGAACGAGGTATACCTGTACGTGAAATTGCTTCATTAGAAAGTCCAAAGCTTTCCCTAAAAATAGTAGCCATTTTTTCAGATCCAACTACAACATGTGTAAAGCGTTGATACACTTGCAAAAAGCGTTCATATGCACGAGGAGTTCGATCTTTAATGGAAGGGTCTTTCAACCCAAATTGTTTTATCGCACCGGCCGCATGCCATAATTGTATACATTGAACATTAGGTTTAAAGTCAGTTACAGCTAAAAAACCATAATAATTATCGACAAATACTTTATCAGCAGTTGCTAGATGATAGATTGACTGGATCCATTTAAATAAATGCGATAGTTTAAAGGTTAATTCCTTACTGATAGAAGCTTGTCCAAAATCCACTTTACATTGAGAGGTTTTGAGAATTATAACCTGGTCATCCACTTGTTTTTCTAACTCTTTTAATGTAAACAAAATATTATCCCCAAATGAAGCAACAAAAACTGTTTTCTTCTTCTGAGGAAATAAACTAAACATATTAAAGAGTGTACGAAAAACAAAAAGGTACATAGTAATTGCGAGTTCTCTAACCATTATTGCCCCCCTAAATCAGATTTATGTTGGAATTGGAAGTTCCAATCGCTCTATGAAGATAAGCAAAATTACAATAAACTTTCGGAAAGTCAAATTTAACTTTCCTGTCATCTCCATGACTAAAATATCAATATTATATATCGTCAATTTTTTTGCTCCGAATTCTGTTCAAAAATAATCTATCTTTATTATACTATGAAACATCAAGTATAGAAACAAGCATTTTTTGTTAATAACTACGTACTTAATTATCGGAGTTAGATTTTTTTGTATATAAGGTACATGAATCTCGTATCTAAATTTAAAAAGATGAAATAAAACTAGAGATAGACGTGTCATGGAGATAGGTGCTGAAATATCGGTTGCATATATACGTTGTAACTGAAAATTAAACTGTAGATTCCTGAAAATTCTTAAATTATATTGACTTTTTTTTATAAATATTCTAAAATATAGACGTTATGTGTCATAAATTGGAAGGAAGGAGCGTATTACTATCAGTTAAAAATTAGATAGGGGGAAAGTAATTAATGTATAGGTTTCGGAGGATTTTTTCAGTTGTTTTAATTTTACTTTTAGTTTTATCAAACGGGACATTTGCCTTTGCAAATACAGGCGGGAAAGCGAATCCGATTGATGCTTCTGAACTAACTAAAAAAAGTCTACTAGATCAAATTAAAAAGATAGAAGACCCTACTTTAGATGCTAACTTTAATGATAGCGAAAAAGTAAGGGTAATTGTTGAATTAGACGGAGAGACACCTCTAGAGTATGCCAATAAAAAGGGTGTTATGTATAAATCACTCGCTAAACCAACAAAAGAATCATTGACGACTAAAGTAGAAAAACAACAAAAAGCCGCAAAAAATGCAATTTCATCTAAGGGTGTTGACATAAGTTATAATTACGATTATGCAGTTTCATTTAATGGATTCAGTGGGGAAGTAGAGTTTGGAAACATTGAAAAAATTGAAGCTGTACCAAACGTGAAAGAAGTATACTTAGCAAATGAATACAATCGTCCAATTGTTGAGCCTAACATGGATACTAGTCATGAATATATCCAGTCTCATAAAACGTGGGCAGATGCAGAAATTAAAGGTGAAGGAATGGTAGTAGCTGTAATAGATACTGGTGTAGACCCTTCACATAGAGATTTTGTTTTAAGTGATAGTACGGAAGAAGACCTTACCAAGAAAGAGGTAAAGACGATTATTGGTGAAGGCGAAGTCAAAGGTAAGTATTATACGGAAAAAGTACCTTTCGGCTATAACTATTACGATCAAAATGACACAATTCTTGATCTTGGACCAGCAGCATCAGAACATGGGATGCATGTAGCTGGTACTGTAGCTGCCAATGGGGATCCTCAAAATGGAGGAATCAAGGGTGTTGCACCTGAAGCGCAGGTACTGGGAATGAAAGTATTTAGTAACGATCCTAATTTCCCTTCAACGTGGTCAGATGTGTATTTAGCTGCAATTGATGATGCAATCGCTCTTGGAGCAGATGTACTTAACATGAGCCTTGGCTCAACTGCATCATTCTATGAAGCTAATAGTCCTGAAGATTTAGCAATAACTAGAGCAGTAGAAAATGGAATCGTTTCTGCAATTTCTGCAGGTAACTCTGGTCATATTGGTTACGGATGGGACAATCCATTCTACCAAAATCCTGACATCGGTGTTGTAGGTGCTCCTGGATTAAACCCAGATTCAATCTCAGTTGCGGCATCTGGTAATACAGCTTATTTATATCAACACAATATATCTGTAGGTGATTTTGAAGCTACTGGATATGGTGTTGACGATTGGACAGAGTTAGCTGCGTCACAAGAGCTTGAGGTAGTAAGTTTATCGCAATTAAAAGGTGTTGAAGAAGTACCTGGAACATCATGTAAAGTATGTGGTACTCCAGAAGAATTTGAAAGTGTTGACGTAGAAGGTAAGGTAGTTCTTGTAAAACGTGGTACACTAGCGTTTATTGATAAAACAAATAATGCCGCAGATGCTGGCGCTGTAGGAATTATTGTTTATGACCACGGAACTTCACAATTCTATGAGGATCAAGGCGGATGGGCAATTCCATTTACCATGATACATGCTGAAGATGGAGCTGCATTAGAAGATGCTATAGCTGCAGGCGCTTCAACATTAGATATCTCGAAAATTAATTCAAAAGAATCACCAGAAATGGGAAGAATGACAGCGTTTACTTCATGGGGTACAACTCCTAGCTTAGAGCTTAAGCCGGAAATTACTGCGCCAGGTGGGAATATTTATTCTACACTAAACGATGATCAGTATGGCGTAATGAGTGGTACTTCAATGGCAGCTCCACATGTTGCTGGGGGATCTGCATTAGTACAACAATACTTGCAAAAGGATGACAGATTTGAAGATCTAACTATTGAAGAGCGTACACGCTTGGCGAAAGTAATGTTGATGAATACTGCTAATATCATTCAAGATTTAAATGATCAGCCGTTTTCACCTAGACGCCAAGGTGCAGGTATGATGCAATTGCTTAGTGCAGTCCGTACACCTGTAACTGTAGTAGAATCATCTTCAAATGAAGCAAAAGTAGAATTAAAAGATTTTCAATCTAAAACATTTGACATGACATTTACAGCTGAAAATATTTCAGATAAGGATGTTACGTATAATGTTGATACAAGTGTACTAGCAGATACATTACAAAAGACTGCTACTGATTTAGAATACAATGCGTTAATTGCAGGGAATATGAAAGACGTAAATATTGATTCACCTGAATCGATAACGGTCCCTGCTGGAGAATCTATAGAATTCACAGTTACTGTTGATTTAAAGAACGCGAAAATTCCTGGTCTTGATGTTGATGGAAATCCAACTACATTTGACCTAAGAGAAAATATTTTCGTTGAAGGTTATGTTAAACTAATTCCTGAAGACAACACAATCGCTGATCTTTCCGTACCATATGTTGGTTTCTATGGTGAGTGGGACGAGCCAGAAGTACTTGATGGTATTCAAGATTTAGGTGAAGAAAGATTCTACAACTTCGATAAATTATTCGGTCCAGGCGTTGGACATGATATGTTATTTGGAGATGAAGGATATTTTGTAGCGCCAGTTGAAGTAGACGGTAAAAAGTATTATCCAGTTTCACCAAACGGTGATGGATTATATGATACAGTTTATCCTTTACCTGCATTTATGCGTAATGCAGCAGAAGTGCAATTCAACATTTTAGGCGAAAACAACAAACAATTACGTCGGGTATTGATAGAAAACGATGTCCGTAAAACTTACTTTGACGGTGGTAGTGGTTCATATTATAGTTTCAACCCGAATAGACAATGGGATGGAACGAATCTATCAAATGTAGTAGAAGATGGTGTATATTACTACGAGATTAAATCATTAATAGATTACGAGGGTGCCGATTGGCAATCAGATAAATATCCATTATATGTGGATACAACTGGCCCTGAAGTGAACGCAACTTATAACGCCGATACTGGTGTATTAGCTATTGATGCAACAGATAGCGGAGTTGGAATTTTAGAATTTAGTGTCACAGTTGACGGTGAACTTTTAGGTTATGTTCCTGCTGGTACTACGAAAGTTAATTTACCAGGTTTATCTGAGGGAACTAAGATTGAAGTAGAAGCGTTTGATCACGCGGCAAATGAGACAACCGATGTAGTTTCATTTGGAGATAATGAATTACCAATCATTTACGTAGATAAAACCGCACCTGAAGCATATGGTGCATATAACACATTAGAAGTTCCTGTCTCAGGTTATGTTCAAGAAGACGTTGCTTTAGAGTCATTTACTGTTAATGACAAAGAAGTAGAAGTTACAAAGGATGGCAATAAATATAAATTCTCTACAGTTGTTACATTTAAAGAGGATGGAGCAAAAGACATTCATTTTAAAGCCGTTGACAACTCTGGAAAAGAATTTGATATTAAGCGACCAATCTTTGTTGATACGACCAAAGCTGAAATTGAGTATGACGTACCAAAAGTTGTAGATCACAACGTAGATAGCATAAAAGTTGACTTTAACCTTACAGACAACTTTAACTATTTATCACTTAAAGTTAATGATGACCATGTGTATGAATTACCATTTAAGACCCCAGCTGATATTATTAATCCAGCTGATGAAATAGTTGAACACACATTATCATTAAAACCAGGTGATAACGTATTCAAGTTAACACTTGAAGATGTTGCTGGAAATGTTACAACTGAAGAGTTTACTGTTTATCGTAACGAGAGTGAATCCCGTGTAGACCGTATCGCAGGTGCAACCCTGTATCATACTTCTGTTGAAGTAAGTCAAGCAGGATGGGAAAAATCTGATACTGTAGTTTTAGCTCGTGGAGACCGCTTTGGAGATGCTCTAGCAGGTATTCCATTAGCTAAAAAGTATAATGCACCATTGTTATTAACAGAATCAGACAAATTCACAAAAGTAACAAAAAAAGAAATTGCACGTCTTGGCGCAAAAACTGTTTATATTCTTGGCGGTGAGCTAGCTGTCGGTAAATCAGTTGAAGATAGCCTAGAATCACAAGGAATTACTGTTCATCGTATTGGTGGAGAAAACCGTTTTGAGACTTCTGTAAATGTAGCAAAAGAAGTCGTTGAAAATGGTTCTGCAAATGAAGTAGTAGTTGTAAATGGAATGAACTTCCCAGATGCATTATCTATCGGTTCATATGCTGCTATGGAAGGCTTACCGATAATACTAGTGAATGGAGAGGAACTACCTCAATCTGCTGAGAGGCTAATGTATGACCTAGGAGTTAATAAAACTCTTGTAGTGGGTGGACCAAGTGTAGTATCTAAAGAATTAATGAATGAACTACCACATCCATTCCGTGTTGCAGGTGGGAATCGTTATGAAACTGCAATTGCAGTAGCAGAATATTTCGACCTTGATACAAATCATTACTATGTAGCAACTGGTAGACATTTTGCTGATGGCCTTTCAAGTGGAGCACTTGCTGCTAAAAACGGCGAAGGTATCTTATTAGTAACTGATCATGTACCAGAAGTTGTAGAAGACTTTATTACGGAAAACAATTTAGATCTTCTTACAGCTATCGGTGGACCAATTGCAATTAGTGAAGATGTTGAAAAAGCACTTAATAAACTTCTTGGTCAATAACATACCAAAGGGTTATTACTAAACAGAAAAGGATCCCATTTTTGGGATCCTTTTTTTTCATGAATTTTTCCATTAGTTTTATAGGTTTGTCCAAAATCAACTTTACATTGGGAGGTTTTCAGAATAACAACCTGTTCATCCCCATGTTTTTCTTAATCTTTACAAAGTGATTGCTAATTCTCTAACCGTTATTCGCTTTATTTAAGTCTTTTTTAATTTGAGTGGTTGAAATTCCAACTGTTCGAGGTAAATAGACAACTTCGCAATGATCCTTTAAGAAGTCAAATTTGCCTTTCCAGTCATCTCCCATAACAAATACATCAACATCATTATTTTGAACATCTTCTACTTTTTGTTCCCATTTGTGCTCAGGAATAACCTCATCGACATATCTAATTGCTTCTAGAATTGCTTTGCGTTGTTCAAAACTGTAATACGCTTTTTTATCTTTGAGTGCGTTGAATTGGTCTGATGAAATTGCCACAATCAAATAGTCCCCAAATTCCTTTGCCCGGCGTAATATATTTATATGACCAGTATGGAGTAAGTCGAACGTTCCATAAGTGATTACCTTTTTCATAAAATAACCTCCAAGAAATAAATACGATTTATATATTATAGTACTACACTTAGTTTACATTGAAGTAACAAAATTATTAAAAGAACATTTTGCAGAAATTTGTAAACGACACTACATAATGTTCATGTTTGTACGATATAAATATCAAATACTACTATCAATTAGTATACTACGAAACTCATATAATAGAAACAAGCATTTTTTGTTAATAGGTTTTATATTTAAAAAGTAGTAATAATCAGAGTTGGAATTTTTTCACATAATCTATTAACTTTCGACAGAATATGTTGCATACTATGATAGTATACTATTTTTTTGTTGAAAAGTGGTGGTTTGTTGAAACATGTTCCATAAAACTGGATTCTAAGAAAAGCGGTAGTCACAGGGATACTTGGACTTTGGAAAGTAGTTTTTATTTTTAATTTTAGCGCGGAGGTATTTAATGAAAAAGACAGCAATAGTAATCATCACATTTTTGCTTTTCACTCTATCAATTCCTAGTCAGATTTTCGCAAATGATAGTAAAGATAGCAAAGTGAATGAATCAGACGTAAAGATAACGAATGTAGAAGATAAGGATATATTAAAGGAAAAAAATACAACTGAGGGATTAGAGAAAGATGAGGGAAATTCCCCTAGTGTAGAGAAAGATATAAACAATCAAACTTCAGAAAAAGAAGCGGATAAAAGTCAAAGTCAATCTTCATTAAAAACAGAAGATGAACCTAAAGAAAATACGCAGGATACATTAGATAATACCCAGGATACATTAGATAATACCCAGGAAAGTGAAAAAGTAAACCCAGAAAAAAATGAAAGTGTTATAGAAAAGGATAGTTCAACAAATGAACAAGAAAATATTTTTCAAGAAAAGAAGGAATCTGATACAACTAATGAAACAAATGAAAAGTCTACCGAGAAAAAGGCTTCGGTCAATACATTAACTGTGCCTAACACATTTTCTGTAGCAGATATTAATAAAAGTAATACAAGTAGACTCGGTCATATTCAAAGCGAAAGTGTAAATATATATGAAAACTTAACAGATATGCCATACATAACAGCAGGAGAAAAATATACGAACCAAGTTTATTATATTAAGCAGCAAGCTGTTATAAAAGGTCAAACTTATTACCTAATAAGTTTAGAGCCAAGTAAAACGAGAGGAGTAGTAGGCTGGGTGAAGGCTGACGACTTATCAACCTACTCGCATACTGGTGTTGATAGTGACAGCAAAACCTTTTATATCAAGGGAACAGGAAGTGCGTACAACAAAGCATGGGGTGGTTCCAAGAATTTAGTATATGGAGATATGTCTAAGTTTGCGAATCATAAATTCACTGTTCACCTGACAGAGGCAGTGGGAACTAATACATGGTATCGTGGTCAATTAAATGGGAAAACAATATGGTTACATGAAGCGTATGTTAAGCCTCTTTTAAAAAGCAATACAAGTAAACTCGGTCATATTAAAAGCGAACGTGTACAAATTTATAAGGATTTAGGTGTACAGACTTCATCGTTTACAGCTGGAGAAACCTATACGAATCAAGTTTACTATATTAAAGAACAGGCTAACTTAGAAGGTCAAACCTATTACTTAATAAGTTTAAAACCAAGTAGAACAAGTGGAGTAGTAGGCTGGGTAAAAGCAAAAGACTTATCAACCTATTCACATACCGGTGTTGATAGGGACAGTAAATCTTTTTATATCAAGGGTACTGGAAGTGCTTATTCTAAAGCATGGGGTGGTTCTAAGGATTTAGTATATGAAGATATGTCTAAGTATGCGAATTATAAATTCACAGTTCACCTAACAGAGGCAGTGGGAACTAATACGTGGTATCGCGGGCAATTAAACGGTAAAACAATATGGTTGCATGAAGCATATGTAGTAACACATAGCCAAAGTCATACAAGTAAGCTTGGGCATATTGTAAGTTCAAATGTAAAAATATTCACTGATCCATATAGTAACTCATCATACAAAACTGCGGAAGAAACCTATACAAATCAGGTATATTATATAAAAGAACAAGCTGTAACAAATGGACAAACTTATTACTTAATAAGTATAGAACCAAGTAGAACAAATGGAGTAATAGGTTGGGTGAGAGCGGAAGACCTTTCAACTTACTCCCATACTAGTGTTAACAGTAATGTCAAAACCTTTTACATCAAAGGCACAGGAAGCGCATACAGCAAAGCATGGGGTGGATCAAAAGATTTAGTCTATGAAGATATGTCACAATATATAAATGAAGAGTTCACAGTTCACCTAACAGAGGCTGTAGGAAGCAACACATGGTATCGGGGTAAATTGAATGGCAAAACAATATGGCTACATGAAGCATATGTGAAGTCTTATATCAAAAGTAATACGAGCAAATTAGGCCATATTAAAAGCGCAAAGGTAAAAATATACAACAGCCTAGAAAGTGAATCCTCTTATAAAACAGCAGGAGAAAAGTATACAAATCAAGTGTATTACATTAAAGAACAAGCTTTTACTAAAAGCCAAAGCTATTATTTAATAAGTCTAGAACCAAGTAGAGTAAATGGGGTAGTAGGCTGGGTGAAAGCAGAGGATTTATCAACTTACTCACATACTGGGGTTGATAGCCAACAAAAGACATTTATTATCGAAGGAACAGGAAATGCTTACAACAAGGCATGGGGAGGATCAAAGAATGTAGTATATAGTGATCTTTCTAACTATAGGAATAAAGAGTTTGTTATTGATTTAACCGAAGCTGTAGGAGGTAACATTTGGTATCGTGGTCAACTGAGTGGCAAAACAGTTTGGATCCATGAATCATTTCTGAAGAAGGTTATAGATATTAGTACTTTTTATAATATGACCTTGGATGAAATGGTAGATATTCAAATGACCGCTACTCCTCAGACTGATAAAAGGTATAAATTATGGATTCGTGAAGACGCCTTTGATAGCATAACTGATGGTGTTGGTACAATTAATAATAATGTTTGGAATTTAAGGCGGGGACCTGGCACAATGTACGCGAGAGGTGGACAAGTTGCTGCAAATTCCACTCATCATATATTAGACAGTTCAATAGGGGCCGATGAATATACTTGGTATAATATCAAGTATACTTCTGGATGGGTAACACCAGATATAATCGATCTCAGATATTACTTAAATCCAGCAAATTTCTTGGATACTTTTAGAGACAAACTCCAATTTTTGAAGTTATCACAAACTGCTGGAATTGACGTGAATGAGGTAAATGAAAAAATCCTTATAGGAAAAGGTGTTCTGGAAGGTAAAGCACAAGCATTTGTTGAGGCAAGTAGAACGTATGGAGTTAACGAGATATATTTAATTTCACACGCTTTATTAGAAACAGGCAATGGTGCTTCAGCATTAGCCACTGGAGTCAAAGTTGACGGTGATCAAGGTGAGCGAATCGTATATAACATGTATGGGACAGGAGCATACGATGATTGTCCTTTACTGTGCGGAGCAAATTATGCCTATGAACAGGGATGGTTTACACCAGAATTAGCTATAAAAGGCGGGGCAAGATTTGTAGGAGAAAACTATGTTAGCGAGGGACAAGATACATTATATAAAATTCGCTGGGATCCTTTATTTGCAAGTAATAATGGTAGGTTTGGTCACCAGTATGCAACTGATATACGTTGGGCTTATAAACAAACGGAAAGAATGAGTTATTTATATAGTCTACTAAATGGTTATAAGTTGATTTTAGATATACCAGTGTATAAATAAAAATAAAGACAAGCGGAGTCCGCTTGTCTTATTTTTTATAGTTTGATTTTCTTATTGAAACTTATTCTTTAGTGCAAAATCAACAACCTCTAACCATTTCTCTTTATAAATATCTTTACTAAAATGATTCTCGATATAATCATTTGCATTTTTACCCATTTCAATTGTTTTTTGTGGGTTTTCAAACATATAAGTCATTTTTGCTGAGAGTTCCTCAATATTTCCATTTTCAACAATAAATCCATTCTCGTTATTTACAATCATGTCATTTGGCCCGTATTTAATGTCATAACTAATGACGGGCGTTTTGTTATACATACTTTCCATTACAGATAAGGCAAACCCTTCCTTTTTAGATGTCAAAGCAGAAAAGATTCCCTTTTGATAAATATCATCTGGTGTATGTGTATAGCCTTTCATAAAAACGTTCTTTTCTAGTTTGAGATCTATAATTAGTTTCTCAAGGGTTTCGAATTGATCACCAGTTCCCCAAATTTCTAGTTGTGCGTCAGGTACCTTTTCTACTGTAATGTGAAATGCCTTAATAATATTATCAATTCTCTTTAGGGTGGATAATCTGCTAACAACAACGCCTAGTTTCGTATTTTTCTTCGTTTTAGAAACTAATTTCTTGATTGATTTACCATTATTATTTTCGTGGTAGTGTGGTATCACTTGGTAGGGAGCTTCATTACCAATTCTTCTGATAACGTCTTGTTTTTGTTCTTCTGTTAGAAATACTGCTGCGTTAAACTTATCTACATTTTCTATTCCATCCTTAACAGCTTTAGTAATCGGGGAATCTACTTCAAAGGGCTCGTCCAAATGGCTACTATGTAATCTCCAAATAGTAGCTGCTTTAGGATGTTCAAAATTAATTAAAACTTCATCTGTACTCCTAGTATCCGAAATTACGACACACTTATCATTGGCGGTTCTATTTATTACCTCTGTTAACCAGTCAACCTTGTGTGTAACATCGTCATTAACAAATGTTTTCTTGATACTAGAATCCTGGTTAAAAAGCAGAAGTCGTTGAACTTTATTGTTTTTCGGATTGTTCCATTGAGTTAAGTATGCTTTACCATTATTATTATAGTAAATAATTTGACGTGGTTTGTTTAATGGAAAATCCATGTAGGTGACCTTTTTTAAGTTACCCCATAGATCATAAGTATCACGTTTTGTTCGATACCTATTTTCATTAAAGTAATCAATAAATTCTAATGAACCATCTTTATTTAGGGCAATATATTTCGTATAAAGACCGTTATCGTATACTCTATATGCATCATATTCTTCTCTTTTGTCATAGGCTTTACCTTCTGTCAAATCCTTTATGGAAACTTTTTTTGAACGTCTATCATTTAATACGGGTTCTCTATTACCCTCTAGTTCCTCATACATATTTAATATAGTTACATCTTTATGTACTTTATTCATTTCTATAAGTTTTTTACGTATTCGAGGGTATTTCGGGTTAAAATTAAAAGTAAGCATATACGTGTCATAACCCAACTCTGCAAAAAAAGAAGCTTGTTTTAAAGAAGCCCTAGTTAGACCGCCCCTTTCTAATTCGATGGAGTTCATTAGGAAATACATTGTCGGTTTCATTTAAATACCTCACTTTTTAGTCTAAGATATGTTACATGTATAAATTGATGTTACATTGATAAATAGTGTACTATAAATAAACAATCTAATATAGATTTGAAAATGATTAAACTCGTATTATATAATATGCTTGTACTATTACACAATTGAGAGGAGTCCACACTCGTCATGTCAGTAAACGAATTAAAAAATAAAAAGATAGTAGACTTAAGTGTACTAAATAATACATATACACTTCATGTTCCTTTTCGTAATGATTATATAAGCGAACTTGATTCCTATTACTTTGCATTAACACACAGATACGGTGAAGAAATAATAGAACTTGATTACTCCATTATATCAAAAGAGGAAGATTACACCATATTTGAATTAAACTTTACCTTTAATTTACATAATGAAGAGTTCTTCACACATGAAATTTGGGATTTATCAATGTTCAAGGTAAAGGACGATGCAGTATCAAAAGTAAGAATAAAAAGTAATTATGATAATTTGCGATTCAATACTATCATATTTACTGAAATAGAAAAGATTTTTTATCCTTTTACTACTAAAAAGGGAAATGTTTCTTTTCGTATGAATGATTACCAATTATTTAGCACGTTTGACGAAGTTCAACTTTCCAATGACAGGCTGAGTTTTTCCGGACATTTTACCTATGCTCCTTTATATCTCACTGATGACTATACCCTAATTGACTTAAAAGTGATCATTACCAATAATTTGGATGATAACGAAATAGAAATTCCTGTTGAAAAAGTGGGTAGAGAGGATCTTTTTGATAAATATAATAAGAATGAAAAGCTAAAAAACGCTGGCTTAAAAGGTGAATTTGACTACTTCTCACACATTGTATTAGCTCAAAAGAAATATTTTAAGTTTTATTTAGAGTTAACATATGAAAAGGACGGGATCCAGCAATCTATTCGCAGCACTAGGATTCGTTGTAATCATCTTAATAATCCTTCTCAGGTAAACTTCCTAAAGTATAATAAAAAGAAAATAAAAATTAAAATGAAACCAACACGTAAATCCAAATACCTCTCATTACAGGTCTCAGAGTATAATGTAAAAAATGAAGTGTTTCGTAAATTACGATCTAAGTGGATAAGGTTTAGAAGAAGTAATACATTGAAGGATTTATATAAAACTGCTTTTGTGATATTGGGGAAATTACCAGTCAAACGAAAGTTAATCATGTTTGAAAGCTTTTTGGGTAAGCAATATAGTGATAGTCCAAGGGCTATTTATGAATATCTGTTAGAAAATAATTTTTCATATGACATGTATTGGAGTGTCGATCGTAGGCACATGAAGTTTTTTGAAGATAAAAATGTTAAATATGTTCGACGTTTCTCAATAGAATGGTTATTGTTGATGGCACGGGCAGGTTATTGGGTATCTAATAGTCGTTTACCGCTTTGGATACCAAAACCTAAGCATACAAAATATTTGCAAACATGGCATGGAACACCTTTAAAGCGACTTGCTGCTGACATGGATGAAGTTCATATGCCTGGTACGAATACTGAAAGGTACAAGCAGAATTTCTTAAAAGAAGCTAGTAAGTGGGATTATTTAGTTTCTCCTAACGCTTATTCGTCAGAAATTTTTAAGAGAGCGTTTCAATTTAATAAGAAAATGATTGAATCTGGATATCCTAGAAATGACTTTTTATTGAATTCGAATAATGAGGAAACGATAACTCAAATTAAACAATCAGCTGAACTTCCAGAAGGCAAGAAGGTAATACTTTATGCACCGACGTGGAGGGATAACCAGTTTTATGCTAAAGGAAAGTATAGATTTAATTTAGAACTTGATTTAGCACGCTTAAGGGAAGAATTTGGTGAAGAGTATGTAATTATTTTACGTCTTCACTATCTAGTAGCAGAGAACTTGGATTTAACTGGATTTGAAGGATTTGTATTTGACTTCTCACGTCATGAAGATATTAGAGAGTTATACTTAATCGCTGATCTATTAATTACAGATTACTCCTCTGTATTTTTTGATTATGCCAACCTGAAACGTCCAATGTTTTTCTTTGTATACGACATTGATGATTATCGTGACAACTTACGTGGATTCTACTTTGATTTTGAAGATAAGGCTCCAGGCCCACTAGTGAAAAATACGGAAGAGGTTATTTCTGCTATAAAAGAGGTTGACCAAAATGGGTTTAAGCCTTCAACTACTACCGAAGCGTTTTATCAAAAGTTTTGTTATTTAGAAGATGGTCATGCTAGCGAAAGAGTTGTAAAAGAAGTGTTTAAGAAGTAATGCATAGGGCTTATCCCTGTAATTTGAGGGATAAGCCTTTTTTATTTATTGTCTTTTATAAGTGTAACTTGTATAATTTACTAATGTATAAATTCTAAGAGATATTATAATATAGAATTGAAAGGACACGTTATGAAAGCTGCAATAATAGTTATGAAAGAACAATTAAAGCATTTTTATTTAATAAAAAGACTTTCAGCATATGAAATAAAAAATCAAAATAAAAATAATTACCTTGGCATGGCCTGGGAGGTAATAAACCCATCCATTCAAATTCTTATATATTGGTTTGTTTTTGGTGCTCTCAGAGAACACAATAAAGTTGAAATAGTTCCTGGTATGGAGGTGCCTTTTATTAATTGGCTACTTGGTGGATTTATATTATGGATCTTCTTTTATCAGGCAACAATTCAAGGTTCAAAGTCGATTTATAGTCGCTTACGGATGTTATCTAAAATGAATTTTCCAATGAGCATCATTCCAAACTTTGTTATTTTTTCAAAGTTTTATATCCACATATTTATGCTATTGATAGCTGTAATCATTTTTCAACTCACTGGATTTTACATGAACATCTACTACTTACAATTTATTTATTTTATTTTTGCTGCTTTCTGTTTAATATTTTCTATCTCCCTCATAACATCTACACTCTCTACCATAATTAGAGATGTGCACATGTTTTTAAACTCGACTTTACGTATGGGATTATATTTATCAGGAGTTTTGTGGCCAATAACTATCTTAAACGAATTCTCACCAATAATAACCGAGATATTGAAATTAAATCCACTGTATTATTTGATTGAAGGATACAGGGCGGCCCTGTTTGGAACGGAATGGCACTTTATTACACACTGGGAATATTCGTTATACTTTTGGGGTGTTGTAATTGTATTATTCTTATTTGGATCAATGCTACACGTTAAATTTAGAAGACACTTTATTGATTACTTATAAAGGCTTGTGATGATATGGAAAAATCGATAATAGCTAGTAATATTACAAAAAAATACAAATTATTTAATGGAACGAAAGAACGACTATTTGACTTGATTACACCAAAAAGCTACGGAAAAGATTTCTTTGCACTGACAAATGTGAGTTTTGAGGCGGAGAAGGGGGACGTTATCGGTTTTATTGGTATCAATGGTTCTGGGAAGTCCACACTTTCTAACATTGTCGCTGGAATTGTACCTGAAACCAATGGAAGTGTTGAAACAAACGGACAAGTTTCCTTAATTGCTGTCGCGTCAGGTCTTAAAGGTGAGTTGACTGGTCGGGATAATATTGAGTTAAAGTGCCTCATGCTCGGATTTAACAAAAGTGAAATTCAGGAGTTAGAACCAGCAATAATTGAGTTCTCAGAGCTTGGTGATTTTATTGATCAACCAGTTAAATCGTATTCAAGTGGTATGAAGTCAAGACTCGGATTTGCAATTTCTGTTAATATTAACCCGGATATTTTAATCATTGATGAGGCTCTTTCGGTAGGTGATAAGGCATTCGCTGAGAAAAGCCTGAATAAAATGAATGAGTTTAAACAACAAGGTAAAACGATGATCTTTGTCAGTCATTCAATTGGTCAAATGAAGAAGTTTTGTGAAAAAATTCTGTGGTTAGAGTTTGGTATGGTGAAAGAGTACGGGGCTGTGGATGAAGTTATGCCAAAATATGAGGCTTTTTTACAACGTTGGCAAAAAATGTCTAAAAAAGAACGAGATGCTTATAGAAAGTCTTCATTAGAAAATGATAAAGAAGCCCTTAATAAATTGATGAATGATGACAATGACAAGCCTATCGAAGCGAGTGAAAACTGCGTAATACAACCTATTAGCCGTATTGGCCACATAAAGGGTGGGCAGTCTTTTATCTACTCTTACGGTGAAGACAAATTAGAAAAAGAGTCCTCTGAAGATTATAAGGACAGTGTTTATTATATTAAAAAAGAGGCTATTTATAACGGTGAGTTATTTTATTTGATAAGTAATAGACCAAGCGCAATTCATGGCGTTATTGGCTGGATGAAGGCATCCGAAATGTCTAGTCATCCTTATGTGGAAATTGATAGTGATACCAAGACTTTTTATATAAAAGGTTCAGGGACTGGGTTCAGTCGTGCATGGGGCGGAAAGAAAAATCATGTCTTTACTGAACTAGAGTCATTTGAAAACAGTGAATTTGAGGTAAATAAAACACAGATGATTGGAAAAAATTTATGGTATTATGGAAAATTGGACGGAAAGAAAACATGGATACACGACAGTGATTTAAAAGAGCTCGAGCGTTGAACTTCTAACAGTATACTTTTATCAATTTAAATTAGTCCAAGTTATCTTGGATTATTTTTTTTTTCAAATAAACCCTTTTTAACTTAATAAATAACATTAAATTTTGCTGATTTTATGATATTTTATTAACCAATTGGCGAATTTTGACGATATAAGTCATAAGCAAAATTACAAAATTGTTCTGGGGGATAATAATGAGAAGATTGGTTATATTGGTTGTTGCACTTATGGTTTTTAGTTCATTCAATCCGTTTTATACATATGCTGATGATTCACAAAAAGAAGAAGGTAAAAAGACTACTAACAAAGCTGAAGTAGATAGTGAACCAGTAGAAAAAGAAGTAAACGAATTTGGAATTAAAAAAGGAACAATTGTAAACGGAGTAGATATAAGTAAACTATCAGAAAAGGAATTACAATATGTTCCTATCGGTTCAAGAGACGGTGTAGTGGAAGATAGTCATGGGGAAGACAAGGTTGAACAACGTCAGTCAACAAGAAGATACAGTATTTTTTCAAGTTATCCAAATGTAAATAAACGAATAGATTCACTGGAGTTATCACCGGTTTCAACGGAATATAATCATAATAGTGACTTTCCAAAATTCGGTTATCGTGATGGTGTAGGACAGGTGGAAGGTGTAGTAGCCCATGAAACAGCAAACAATTTCTCTACGATTACACAAGAAATAGCCTACATGTCACGCAATTATAATAATGCATTCGTCCATGCGTTTGTCGATGATGATCGTGTTATTGAGATTCATCCAACAGAATACGCAGCATGGGGTGCAGGTCCTTATGCCAATCAACGGTTTATTCACGTTGAACTAGTACGTGTGCATAGCTATGATGAATTTGTAAAATCTATTAATAATTATTCAAATTATATTGCTAGTTTACTAGTTAAGCATAACCTTGGTGTAAGCAGTGCAGAAAATAACGGAAAAGGCATTTTATGGTCGCATGATGCTGTAAGCAAATATCTTGGGGGTACCAATCATGTAGACCCTCACGGATACTTTGCAAGGTGGGGTTACGATTGGAATAATTTTGTGGAACTTGTTACAGAAAAGTATGATAAGCTGATTGAGTTGCAATCTAGTAAACTTGGACATATCAACTCAAGAAGTGTACACATTTACCAAGACCCTCAGAATACAAGTCAATATAGTAAGGCTGGAGAGACTTATACAAATCAGGTCTATTACATAAAGAAACAAGCCAAATCAAATGGGGAAACTTACTATTTTATCAGTACAGAACCAACTTTAAATGGTGGTGGAATAGGATGGGTCAATGCAAATGATTTATCGACACACGATCATATTGAATTAAATAGCCATGCAACATCTTTTGTCATTAAAGGTACGGGAACGGCTTACAATAAACCTTGGGGTGGTTCAAAGAACATTGTTTATAGCGACTTATCCTCATTAAAAGGATCGATATTAACTGTAAACAATGCTGATAGTGTAGGAGGAAATGCTTGGTATAATGGAACACTAAATGGTAAAACTGCATGGTTGCATTCAAGTTATGTAACGAAATTGGAAAAAAGTAATATTAGTAGACTTGGCCACATTCGTAGTAATGATGTCAAAATCTATCAAACGGTTACTAACATCTCCAAGTATGCAAAAGCCGGAGAAAAGTACACAAACGCAGTCTACTATATCAAGCAACAAGCAAAATTCGATGGTCAGTTATATTACCTAATTAGTAAAGAACCAAGTCGAGTTAATGGCGTAGTGGGATGGGTGAAAGCTGAAGACATGTCGACACATACACATGTTGGTGTTGACAGTAATCAAAAGATTTTTTATGTCAAAGGCACTGGGGGAGCATTCAGTAAGGCATGGGGCGGATCTAAAGATCTGGTTTATGATGATATGTCTGAATTAAAAGGAATGCGATTTGTTGTGAACCTAACTGAAAAGATAGGAAGTAACATTTGGTATCGTGGAATGCTAAATGGAAAGCAGGTTTGGTTACACAATAGTTATGTAACAGATATAGAAAAAAGTAATACGAGCAAATTAGGTCATATTCGAAGTGCGGACGTTAGAATCTACGACACACTTGGAAGTAAAGCAAAATATGAAGAAGCTGGAGAGCAGTATACAAATGTTGTTTATTATATTAAGCACCAAGCTACAATAAATGATCAACTATATTATTTAATCAGCATAGAACCAAGCAGCACCAGAGGCGTAGTAGGCTGGATACGTGCGAACGATTTATCCACTCATGAACATGTCGGACTTGATAGTAAAACAAAATACCTAACTGTCAAAGGAACTGGAACTGCCTATAATAAAGCTTGGGGTGGATTTAAAAATGTTGTTTACGGCGATCTATCCTCTTATAAAGGGGCAACATTCAAAGTGGATTTGACAGAAACAGTCGGAAGTAATGTTTGGTATCGCGGGTTTTTAGATGGGAAACTGGCGTGGATTCATGAGGCATATTTAAATTAAATAGTTATATTCCGGATATTGTAGAAATCGATATCAGACCTGCAAAACCTGGTGTTTCTGCTCAGATCTATCCAAAAGTGCTAAAAATGAAGCGTGGTTGAACATATTCAACCACGCTTATTTCGTGTATAAGAATAAATGGGAGTTGATCGACATGTTGAAAAAGTCAATCGGTTGCAAAGAAAAGTTGATCGACACTCAACTTCTAACCACCAAACACCGCCGGATTATTCGAAAATACCCCGTCCACGCCAAAATCAACTAATTCCTCATAACGCTTAACAGAGTTTACCGTATATGGGTATACGTTAAAGCCATTTTCCTTACATTTCTCTACAAATTTTCGGTCTGTATAAACATTATTCGGATGGATGCTAGTAATATTCAGCCCACTATCCTTGGCGTATTCCCATGCACGTAAAATGCGATAGTAGAACAACATGCCTAGCTCAACGTCAGGTGCTAGTTGCTGGACTTTTTCAAGCGCTACGTGGTCAAATGATGAAATAACCAAATTATCTAATCGATCATATTTCCGCAAACAGTCCAACAAAATTTCCTCAATCCTTGGATAAATAACTGGTATGTTTTTAATTTCAACATTTAGCTTTACATCCAAAGGGCATATCTCCAGGACCTCCTCAAGTGTTGGCAATGCCACTCCTTTGAACTCCTCAGAAAATACAGATCCTACATCAACTTGTTTTACTTGATCTATGGTGAAATCCCGTATACGTCCATTTATTTCTCTATTATATTTGGAAAACGTATGGTTATGGCAGATAACAAGTCGGTCATCTTTTGTAAGTTGAACGTCTAATTCGATAGCTTTTGTGCCATGATCTAGTGCTTTTTGAAAAGCGGGCAATGTATTTTCTGGTGCCTCTGTTAATGACCCTCGGTGTGCAAAGTTTAAAACCATTATCAACCACTCCTAAAAGATCTTTTAGTAATCATATCATAGATGTAGATCATGATTTTAACTTTTTCCACACTGGAACTTTCCATACAAAAAGCAAGATTGCATATAGAACAAAAACAACCAACGTTGTATATACTACTTCATTCCAAATGTTAGTATGTTGAAGAACTGGATCCAGGAGACGAATAACAACCATGATTACGACAAATATGGAAAGTAGTTTTCCGAACAAGATCGCCCCATGTCTAATGGATATGGAATAGACCGAACGGATTTTAAGTAGCATAAACGAGACAGTTACAACCATAGAAATACTAGTAGCTAGGGCGACCCCAGCAATGTCCATAAAAGATGCTAAATAAATACTTAAAACTGTATTGACACAAAGTCCAATTAAACAGGAATAAAGTGCAACACGGAATTTATGAACAGCATATAATGCGTTCAAGAAAAAATCGCGTAGGGCAAAGAAGGGTAGGGCAATAGTGAAGAAGAAAAATGCCTGGGACGTTAACTGTAATGCACGTGTATCAAAAATACCACGCCCGTAGGCCATCTCAACTAAATTTTCGCCTTGAGTCAGCATCACACATTCAAATGGAATCGCAAAAATAAAAACTAGGAAAACACCTTTGCGCATCATTTTAAGAAAAACTTCCATATTATCTGTAGCTTTTTCCACAAGCGTTGGGTAAAAAATAGTAACAATCGGCATCAACATGATACTAAGTGGAAGCCATAATAGTCGGTTAGCATAGTTAATTGCTGCGACACTTCCCGTTTCCAAATAGGACGTAACAATACGGTCAACGACATCGTTCAATTGCATAACAATAGCTGCTAGAATGACTGGGATAAATAGCGCTAAGGTAGTCTTTATTAGTTTACTATTTTTACTCATCCGAAATGTGAATTTGAACCCAGTTTTATGTAAGGCTGGATATTGAACAAACGTTTGAATGATAGTTCCAACAAGCACACCGACTGCCACTCCGACGATTCCATATACTGTAGTTAAAAAGATGATGGCAAGGATAATAACACTATTCTGAACTACTGGTGATAGTGCTGGGATAACAAATTGTTTGTTCGCATGCAGGAGTCCTGTTGAAATTCCGTTTATGGTTAAAAGCAAAAGGCTTGGAGCTAAAATACGCGTTAACACCATAGCTTGTTCCGTCTGTTCGGGCGTAAACCCTGGCGCTAGAATCTGTATGGTTAGCTCTGCGAATAAGAAAGTGACCATACTAAGCCCAATACCAATCCAGATAAAAAAGGAACCAAGGACATGTAATTTTTCATTTGCCATCTGAAGCGAACGATTTTTATCTTTCATATAAATGGGGATAATCCCTGCCTGAATGGAAGTACCAATCGCAGTAAACAAAACAATTGGGATGATCGATGCTACAAAGAATGCATCTGCAGTGCCGGTCGTACCGAAATAGGCTGCGATTAATGCCTCGCGTGTGAAACCCAGTAATTTTCCGATAATCGAGAAAATCGTTAAGATACTAAATGCTTTTATCATGTTACTCATGAAATAGCCGCCTCTGATTAAGCGCGAATCCAATTGCGAGATAAAAATAGAGTGTAAATGTTTTATCTTCGAGCATGGAATAGAATGTACTACCAATTAACCCGACAAGCATCAAGAAGAATACATACGAATGCCGTGTTCGTTTTGCTAGTTGGTAAATAAATAGCAGCATGAATAGTGTTCCAATAATTCCTGTCTCAACTAGAATCTGCATATATTGATTGTCCGCATACATACTAGACGGAATATCATAACGATCATAAATGGGCGACTCAAACGACACTGTTGCTGCGCTTCCATATGTACCAAAACCTGTTCCGACTACTGGATGGTCAATAAATATTTGTACTCCTTTTTTAACGACAAACACACGTCCACCGCTAGCACTTTGTTGTATGCGTTTTTCGGAGAACATATCGACAAATCGGTCAGATGTCTCTTTCCCCGTATTTTCGGTAATTTGATCAATAGGGAAATAGACCAATGCGATCGCAAGAGAGAAAAAAAGAGCTGTTTGCACAAGGTAATTCCATTTCTTTTTCATTAAACTAAGTATGAGTAAGGCAAGACCAAACGCTATTAATGTTCCTCTTGAATACGTTAATAGAATAGTTCCAGCTAAAAGGACAAGTCCTATGTTCAACAATACGGAGTAGTTTGCAGCTAGCTTTTTTAAATAAAGCGTTAGGAAAAACACGATCATTAAATAGACCGCCAAGACGTTAGGATTAGCAACCAACCCATAAATTCGATCACTGTTTACGGCAGCTAACTCCCAGCTTTGCCAAGTTTCTGGAACAAGTAAGGTTCGGTGTGATAGTTTTTCAATTAATCCATGAATCGAAAGTGCACACCCCATGAAAAAGGATATCCACAATAAATGTTGGATGTCTTTTTTTGTGATCAGCATTTCGCAGGCAACAAATAGAAGCAATGCGGGAATAAGAAAGGCCCTAATTTGCATCAATATTGCAATTGGAATCACACCCGTAAGTAAAGCGGATACAGACCCTACCAGAAGGAATAGAAAAAAGTAGAGTATGAATCGATAGCGAGTTACAAGTAATCTTTTTCGTTCGATGGCGGTTTGTGCAAAAAGCGCAAGTATCACTATGTCCCCGGCAAATCGTGTGACTGGATAAATTTCAGCTAATAACTGTCTTATCGGAAAGTAAATGAGAAGAAAAATAAGTCCATATTTTGTAAAGCGTGTCATCAAAACACCCCCAATCCTCATTATGTACAATTTTTACTCAGATTATAATTCATTCACAAATTGGTTATATTAACTAGGGACATTATACAAAAAAGTGAGTGAAAGAGTCCTATGAAAATACTTCATTTAAATGCTGGAAACGAAACAGGCGGTGGGATGCATCATATTTTGAGTCTACTTGACAAGCTGAATCGAGAAGAATTTGTGCTGGGAGTATTAGAAGAAGGTGAAATGCTGCATCGTGCGCGAAATCTAGGTATTGAAACGGTTCATTTTGCTAGTCCGAAAAGGCTAAGCATACCGCTTATAAAAAATATTGTTACTTATATAAAAGAACAACGGATTCAAGTTGTACATACGCATGGGCCTAGAGCAAATGTTTACGCCAAACTCTTAAAAAAATTAGTACCTTTTCAATGGATTGTGACTGTACATAGTGACCCTTTCTATGACTTTCGCGGAAAAGGGTTATATGGGGAATTTTTGTGCCGACTACATACAAATGCGATTAAGTGTGCTGACCGCGTTATCGCAATCTCATCACCTTTTCAAACAATGCTAGAGAAAAAAGGTGTTCAATCAACTAAAATTAAAACCGTACTGAATGGAATAGATTTTCAAAAAAACATGTTAGAAAACTATATGCGTTCAGATATTGGATATCAGGAAGCGGATTTTCTATTTTTGATGGTTGCAAGGCTTGAAAAGGTCAAACAACATAAACTGGCATTAAAAGCTTTTGCAGATTTGCTATACCTACACTCTCAGTGTCAGTTGCTCTTAGTAGGGGACGGCACACTACGAAGAGAATTAGAGCTTGACGTGGCAAGATTAGGCATTACCGAACATGTTCATTTTCTAGGGCACTGCCAGGATGTAGAATGCTTTTACAGGTTAGCAGATGTAACCATACTGACATCCGCTAGTGAAAGTTTTCCACTTGTTTTACTTGAATCTGCAAGAGCTGGCACACCAGTTATTTCAACAAATGTGGGTGGGGTAAAGGAGTTAATTACCGATTCCACAATTGGGTGGCTAGTGGAGGAATCTGATATTACAAAAGCCATGAATGAAGCTATATTTTTTAAAAAAGAGGGTAAGTTACAAGTAATGGGCGAAAAATTGCGTCTCCATGCATCTAGTAAATTTTCGTTGGAGATTTTTGCCGAAAACATATATAATGTATACTTAGATATGAAAATGTAAACGGTTCAACGTTTTCGTATATGTTATATATGAAAAATGAGGTGCAAAAATGATTGAAATTACTTTACTTGCCTCGTTAACGTTACTAATATCACTACTTTTAACTCCACTTTTAATTAAATTTGCATTAAAAATTAACGCGACGGATAAACCAAATTATCGTAAAGCACACTCTGTTCCAACACCAACCCTTGGCGGTATTGCAATTTTTATTAGCTTTCTTGTCGGATTACTCATTTTACAACCATCTAGTGATTATCATGCAGCTGTTGTTACTGGTGCGTTTATCATCATTATCATGGGAGTTTTTGACGATTTGTACAATCTGTCAGCAAAAACCAAATTTATTGTACAAATAGGTGTAGCTTTACTAATTGTTTTCTGGGGCGGACTACAGGTTGAATTTATCAATTTGCCATTTGGTGGTCAAATTGAATTCGGGTTCTTTAGTTCGATTGTAACCATTTTTTGGATCGTTGGAATTACCAATGCCATTAATTTAATTGATGGATTGGACGGACTTGCTGCAGGTGTTTCATCTATTGCATTATTTACTATTGCTGGTATGGCTGTGTTAATGGGTGATGTATATGTTACAACGATGGCACTTATTTTATTTTTTAGTACAGTAGGATTTTTAAAGTTTAACTTTTATCCTGCAAAAATCTTTATGGGTGATACAGGAGCATTATTTCTCGGATATATGATTGGGGTATTAGCGCTGCTCGGCTTTAAAAATATTACGATTGTATCGTTTGTCATACCAATATTTATTCTTGGAGTGCCAATTTCTGATACGTTAATTGCGATGGTGAGGAGAAGGGTTAACAGGCAACCAATGTCTAGCCCAGATAGCTCACATTTACATCACAGATTAATGAAATCTGGCTTCACACATAGGCAAACAGTGCTATTTATTTATTCACTAAGTGGGATGTTCAGCTTAGCTGCTTTCTTATTTTCGATGACAACCTTGTGGGGTTCGATTATCATCATGTCTGTCGCATTACTCGCGATTGAAATATTGATTGAAAACTTGGGCATGATTAATAATGACTTTAAACCATTGACCAACTTTGTGAAGAGTTTACGTCAGAAGAGTTGAAAAATATCCTACTATAATAATTGTAAGAAAAGCGCAAGCGCCCGTTTAGCAACGTACAAACTGCGCCCGTGCAACACGGGTGGTTCGATGTTTTCGCGCAAAGCGACGGTCTTAATCGAACATTCTTTCGCAATGAGATAAAGGAAACATGCCCCTGCAACAGGGGTATGCCGACGCCTGAGCGACAGCCCGTAGTTAGTCGGCCTTCCTTTTTCAACAACCGATGTTGACTTATCGTAGTGGAGAAGTGTGAAGTTTGCTAGTTGCTGGGCGCTGGAGCTGGACATGACCGTTGATATAAGTAAGCTTAATAGAGCCAAATTTTATACTTTCCTTACGTGCAAAAAAAGAGTCTAAATCGTTTACGATTTAGACTCTTATTACTTTAAGTTACCCGTAACTTAATAGGTTGTCGTGCTTTCTGTTTCGTTACCATTTGATGCAGAATTTGGATCTTCATTATCGTTATTCTCATAAAGTTTCGCTGTAGCCGGGTCAATACCTAAATGACGTTTCAACAACTCTTTTGTTTCTTCAAGAGCAATTTCATCTAGTTTCCAGTAATACGTATCTGTTGGTCGGTAGTTACTTCCTTCCAGTGTCAGTGTATCAATCTCTAAATTTCCTGTCCCTGTTCCATAAGCAATGAAACTTTTCATCTCATCGAAGGTCATATTGGTTGTCATATTTTCACCAAGAGCCTCAATAATTTCATCGTATTTAAGAACTGAGTTTAGAGAAGTTGCCTTCTGAACAACGGATTTAATAATTTCCTGCTGTCGTTTACCACGTTGAATGTCGTTATCATAATGTCTAGTACGGGCTAGCGCAAGTGCTTCTTCACCATTTAATTGTTGCTCGCCAGGTAAAAGATGGATAGCCCTAGCCTTATCTTTTGAATTTTGTTCATATAATTCATAAGGAACGTCTACAGTAATTCCATTAACGGCATTTACAACATCAATAAACGCGTTGAAGTTCACTTTTACGTAATAGTCGACTGGAATTTCAAGCAAGTTCTCCACTGTTTTAATTGTTGCTGGTGGACCACCATAAGCATGTGCATGATTGATTTTTGTTTCATAACCAACCTCAGGAATATATACCAATGAGTCACGTGGAATACTTACTAGCTTGACACTTTTATCTTCAATATTAAGTGTAGCAAGCATTAATGTGTCTGAACGGGCATTCCCTTTATTATTGCGAACATCACTTTGATCAACACCAATTATTAAAACAGAGACATTATCTTCAGCAGGATCTACTGCTTCCTCACGAAGCTCTGATTTAGCTCGACCATCATCCTTGTAAGAATCTGAGAAAACAGATTCAGCTTTTGTATATAAAATTGCTGCATAGGTAACTAGGCTTAGAAAAAGAACTAGAATAGGTACTAATATAAAATAAGCGCGCTTGCGTAACTTTCTTTTCCTACCCCTTTTAACTATACGGCTTTGCGTTGATTTATCTTTAGACATAACATTTTCCCCTTTAATTTCCTAACGTTTGAAATTATTCTTGGCACAACTATAGTAATGAATATAAGACGTCTCGAGTGTCTAGGCGCTAGACCTAGACAGATAATCGCCAAAGTTTGATGCTTTCTTATCTGTTAAAATAGTAATCATCCATGTTACCACAAAACTTACTTTTATACATAGATTTATGGAACATTAACCTTTATTTTACTATGAATATGCTTATTCGTAAATTAAAATTTTATTACATTTCTGTAAGATAAGGTTACAAATACAGACAGGTTATTGCTATAGACGTTTTTAAAAGAAAAAATGTTTCTGTAAAATGTTGTCTAATATTAATGAAAAACCGCGAATAATAGAAATTGATTAGTAAAGTAAAATCGGAATTTAAGTTTAAAGTTATTTGTTTTTATTTTGTAAACAAAAAAGCTTCAGCAGTTGCTGGAGCTTTTCAAACGCTCATCTACAGATTAACTAATTTTCATTGCCTTTTTCTCAGTGGTATTAGCAGAATGGGCGAAAATTTTGGGGTTATTTGAGAAAACGCCATCTACCCCAAAGTCCATTAAACGGTTATACATTTTAACTTTGTTTACAGTATATGGATAAACCTTATACCCCAGCTTATGAGATTCGGTAACCAGTTTTTTATTTGTATGCTTTGCATTTGGATGTATGCTAGTAATAGTTAAACCACAATTTCTCGCGTATTCCCATGGTTTAAAAAACTTTTGATTAAAAAGTAACCCTAACTTTATATTAGGTGCTCTTTTCTGCACAATTTTTAATGCATCGTGGTCAAATGAAGAAATTAAAACGTTGTCTAGACGATTATATTGATGTAAACAATCTATTAGTATATCTTCAATTCCTTCATATGCAACTGGTTTATTCTTGATCTCAATATTTAATAAAATATCTTCGGGCAGCATTTCTAGGACTTCTTCTAGGGTTGCCAATGTGATTCCTCTATATCTTCTGGAAAAGGATGAACCGACATCTATTTTCTTAATAGTTTCAAGTGTGTAATCTTTAATAAAACCTGATGTTTTTTTGTTATACCGGGTTAAGTTATGATCATGGACTACTATTAAACGGTTATCCTTTGTAAGTTGAACATCTAGTTCTATTGCTTTGACGTTATGCTCGATTGCCTTTTCCATTGCTGGTAACGTATTTTCTGGTGCTTCTGTTAGGGAACCCCTATGTGCAAAATTTAGTATCATTCTATTCACGCTCCTCTGATTTAATATGTGAACTTCGTGATATTTCTTTTTCTTAGTATCATTATAAATCGAACTTATTAAGTGAGTATTAATTAGAGGTAAATGTTATGTAAATATTAAGAAACAAAATTCAACAAAACCAACCCCGATAGCAAATTTCTCCACATAGGATAAAAGCATTATTTACTATACAAATTGTTCTACTTTATGTACATAATCGTATAATTAAAAGTCAAACTATTCATATGTAGAAGAGGACGTGATTGTTTTATGCACAAAGGTTATGTAAAAAAGATTTCTCTATTTTTCCTGATAGCTATGATGGTATTTTTACCGTTTACCAGTGGGGAAAAAGCATTATTTTTCCCATCATCTGGGGAATCAACACATGTCGCATCAGCTAAATCAGCACAATTAGATGATAAGATTGAACAAATTCTTAATGATGAATCCCTAAACGGAGCCGTAACTGGCGTAAGTATTCTTAACGCGGCTAATGGTGAAAGCTTGTTTGAAAATTTAGGTGATACACGATTACATCCAGCGTCCAATATGAAGTTGCTTACAGGTGTAGCAGCAATGGAGACGCTTGGAGCGGATTACCAATTTACGACAGAAGTACTGACTGATGGTCGTATTAAAGGGAAGGTTCTACATGGTAATTTATATTTGAAAGGAAAAGGCGATCCAACACTGATGGAAAGAGATTTGGATCAGTTTGCAAAGGAATTGAAAGCAAAAGGTATTAAAAATATTAAAGGAAATTTGATCGCTGATGATAGTTGGTATGGCGATGTTCGATTATCTCAGGATATAAATTGGTCTGACGAACCGTTCTATACCGCTGCCCAAATCTCCGCCTTAACGTTAGCGCCAAATGAAGATTATGACGCTGGAACGGTCATCGTTGAAGTGACTCCTAGTACAAAAGTTGGCGAGAGTGCTCAAGTGAAGCTAACACCAGAAACGGATTACGTCACAATTGTCAACAAAGCGAAAACAGTCGCAGAAGGCGCGGAAAAAGATATTTCGATTGAGCGAGAACACGGCTCGAATAATATTGTGATTGAGGGAACGATCCCTACAGATGGATCGAGATCGAGGTCATGGTCTTCTGTATGGGAACCAACGGGATATGCACTTGATGTATTTAAAAAATCACTTGAAGAAAACGGGATAAAGTTTATCGGTAAATCGGAGGCGAAACTCGGTGTTACACCAAAAGAGGCAACAGTTTTAACGTCAAAAAAGTCGATGCCTTTAAAAGATCTTTTTATCCCATTTATGAAACTAAGTAACAACGGCCATGCTGAAGTCCTTGTAAAAGAAATGGGTAAAATCGTACACAATGAAGGTAGTTGGGATAAGGGACTACAAGTGGTCGAGGAAACGATAAGTGCATTAGGTATTAACACAGAAACGATTATGTTCCGAGACGGTTCTGGCATGTCACACAAAAACATGGTTCCAGCAAATGAAATTTCACAAATGCTTTTTGCTATTCAAGATAAAAGCTGGTTCCCCGCATTTGAAAAATCTCTACCAGTAGCAGGCAATTCTGAACGATTCGTTGGCGGTACATTGCGTAATCGGATGACAGAGGAACCAGCAAAAGGAAATGTTTTAGCAAAAACGGGATCACTAACAGGAATGTCCGCATTATCTGGATACGTTACAACTAAAGATGGAGAGGAATTGATATTCTCGATCATGGTTAATAATTATCTAGGCTCCTCATCTGCAATAACGGCTATTGAAGACAAAATAGCAACTACTCTTGCAAAGCATGAATTTGAGTAGAACTGAAATAAATTTGCGAAGTGGTGTTGGATAATCGAGTGCAGCCTCTATTAAATAACAAAAATTAATCGACAGAGTGTGCATATGCATGCTCTGTCGATTAATTTTTATAGAAAAATCTAAATAATAGTTTAATTGTAATCGCTTTCATGATATAATCAACGAAATTGGACCAGCCACTTTACCATTTGAATGAAGGGATGAACTTCTTTATGGAATTATTGCCGGTCAGAAAAAAACGTGTGTATCAAGATATTGTTGAACAAATCAAGCAAGCAATTGAAAGGGGGGAGATTTCCCAAGGTGAGAAATTGCCGTCTGAAAGGACCTTAGCAGAAACTTTTTCTGTTTCAAGAACCTCTATTAAAGAAGCTTTTAGTGTATTAGAGTCGGCAGGTATAGTTGAAATCAAGCAGGGAAGTGGCGTCTTTCTATTAAAAAACAACACAGCTGATATTATCGCAAGAATCACCTCGGTTATCCGCGGGACAGCGGTTGATATCGTAGAACTTATGGAACTTAGACAGTCGATAGAAGGCGATGCAGCTTATTATGCCGCATTACGTGGTGATAAAAAGGATGTAGAGGTTATCTATAAAGCCTTTTGTGATCTGGAAAATGCCGTTCTGAATAAAAAGATTGCAGCAGAGGAGGATTTAGCATTTCACATGTCAATTGCAAGTGCAGCTAAGAATTCTATTGTCAAAAAAGTGATGTATATGATCTCAGATCAAGTTCTAGAAGGGTTGAAAGAAAGTCGGACAAACACGTTAAAAGTACCTAATAATAGCAAAATAATCCTGGGTGAACACCGAGTAATTTATGAAGCTATCCAAGAAGAAAACCCTGGTAAGGCAAAAGAAGCAATGTGTAATCATTTACAAAAAGTTAAACATCGATATTTGTAAAGGTCACATTAATTAACCATTTACAGGGAGGTAGTTTAGATGAATACGGATCCAATTATTGAAAATGAGGTACCAACAGCTCAAAGTAAACCAGCTGCGCCAACCACTTTTAAAGGGAAACTAAAAACGATCGGCCCTGGATTTGTAACCGCCGCGACTGGTGTAGGTACTGGTGATTTGATTGCTGCTTTAGTTGCTGGGGCTGCTTTTGGTACAACGCTCGGTTGGGCTATTCTCGTCGGTGCCATTTTCAAGTTTTATTTTACGGAAGGAATGGGACGCTTTCAACTGGCGACTGGAAAGACGATCCTTGAAGGATGGCATTCACTAGGGAAATGGGCTACAGGTTATTTCGGAGTTTACTCTATTCTTTGGGGATTTAGTTATGGGGCCGCGGCAATGTCAACTAGTGCCATTATGATGGTAACGATGTTTCCGATTATGCCTTTGTGGGCATGGGCAATTATCCACGGACTGGCCGGAATGGCACTAGTCTTAACAGGACGCTATAAGCTGTTTGAAAAAGTTATGACGGTCATGATCGGTATTATGTTTGTGACAGTTGTTGGATCGGCAATAATCCTCGTTCCGGATATTGGAAATGTAATAAGTGGTTTTGTTCCACGTACTGGCGACAGCTCTATGTTACTCGTTTTGGGATTGCTTGGTGGTGTAGGAGGAACAATTACCATGGCCTCATACGGTTATTGGATCCGGGAAAAGCAATGGGAAGGAAGATCTTGGGTTCCGATGATGAGAATGGACACCGCTACCGGGTATATAATTACAGCCATTTTCACATTGTCCCTATTAATCGTTGGTGCAGAATTCTTGTACGGTACTGGTATTGAAATTGGTGGAGAAGAAGGGTTAGTGACCCTATCTAGTTTATTCAGTGAGGAATTTGGATCTGTTGCGCGTTGGATGTTTCTAATCGGCGCATGGTCTGCAGCCTTTTCTTCCTTGTTGGGTGTCTGGAATGGTGTACCATATCTATTTGCCGATTTTGTTCGCCTAATGCGTAAGAAGGAAAATCGTTCTGATAAACCCGTATCAGAAAAAGATCCAGCATATCGTGCTTATCTTCTATGGCTTACTTTTCCACCGATGATTCTATTGTTTTTCGGTAAACCGGTGTCACTTGTTATTATTTATGGTGCGCTTGGAGCTTTGTTTATGCCGTTTCTGGCGATAACTTTGCTCTATCTCCTAAATTCGAAGCGAGTGGGTAAGGAATTCCAAAATGGATGGATACCAAATATTGTTTTAACAGGCTGTGTCATCTTGTTTGGCTATCTTGGGATTATTGAACTTATTGATTTGTTTTAAATAGGAAGGAACGGATTAGTATGGTATATGATTATGCGATTATCGGTGGGGGAATTATTGGGCTTTCTGTTGGCATGGAGGTCAGTAAGAGGCACCCAGATGCATCGATTTTAGTAATAGAAAAAGAAGCAGAAATTTCGCTTCACCAAACTGGAAGAAACAGTGGGGTGATTCATTCCGGTATTTACTATAAACCGGGAAGTTTAAAGGCGGAATTGGCTCGAAAAGGAAATCTTCAACTAGTTGAATTTTGCAAAGAACATGGAATTTCTCATGATATATGCGGAAAAGTGATTGTAGCAACGAGTGAAGGTGAACTTCCGCTGTTGGAAGATCTTTATACTAGAGGTCTGCAAAATCAACTTGCGGTCGAAAAGACCTCGGTTGAAGAACTTGGTAGAATTGAACCACACGTTAAGGGGATTTCAGCGATACGTGTCCCAAGTACTGGTATCGTGAACTACCGTGAAGTAGCTCAGGTTTTCGCCGACTTAATTCAACAAAATGGTGGAGAGCTTGCTTTAAATACAGAGGTTCAAGACATCATTACAGAGCAGGAAAGTGTGGAACTTAGAACAAATAAAGGTACCTTTCGCAGCCGGTATCTGATTAATTGTGCCGGGTTGTTCAGTGACCGTATTACACAAATGGCTAACATTAAAACAGATATGAAAATTATTCCGTTTCGCGGTGAATATTACGAGTTGAAACCTGAGAAGCGTCACCTTGTTAAGCATCTAATTTATCCAGTTCCTAATCCTGACTTTCCGTTTTTAGGTGTTCATTTCACAAGAATGATGGATGGCAGAATATTAATCGGACCGAATGCTGTCCCTAGTTTCAAGCGGGAAGGATACAAAAAAACAGATTTTCATTTCAAAGATTTTATTGAAGCGGCAACATATCCGGGGTTTTTAAAAGTGGCGCGGGGGAACTTATCGGAAGGACTAAAAGAAATCTATCGGTCTTATAGTAAAAAGTCTTTTATAAAAGATGTGCAACGGTTCATTCCGGATATTGGGGAAGACGATATTAGACCAGCAAAATCTGGTGTACGTGCCCAGGCCCTTGATCAGGAGGGGAACTTATTGGATGATTTTGCGATTATAAGAGATAAAAGGGCTGTTCATGTATGTAATGCTCCTTCACCAGCAGCAACAGCCTCCATTGAAATTGGAAAAGAAATCGTTAGTTATTTGGAGAAAAGTGTTAGTGTGTAGACTATGGTATGGGAGGCTGACCCTAAGGGGTTTGCCTTCTGACTATAAAATCTTTTAAAGCTTATAGCCTGTCCGATTTTTAAACCTTTTTAAAAGTACGGAACTTTCTACTCTTGTTATCCCCTGGACTGAATACAATTCATTATTAATGAAGATTTCAAGCATTTTAAAATCTTCCACAAGTACATGCATATGAAGTGTACTAGGTCCTGTCATTTGATAAATACTCGCAACACTGGGATTATCTGCTAGATTTTGCGCTACCTCTTGTAGTTGTTTTGGTTCAACATCTACCTCAAAAAAGGCAGAAACGTTTTTCCCGATTTTCTCTGAATTAATGACAACGGTGAAGTTCTCAATTATACCCTTATCTATAAGGTTTTGGATTCTGTCTTTAACGGCCACACGTGACAATCCTACTTTCTCAGCTAATTTTACATAGGATATTCTTCCATCCTTAACTAGTTCCTCTAATAGTTCTTGATCGACTTTATCACAATTCATAGATTAGTCTCCTAATTGTTATATATTTAATCCAATTTAATTGTACATGACTTGGCAAAATGAATCCATATTTTTAATAATAAAACATAAAAGAAAGTTATTTGACCATTATGGTTTACTTTTGTAAAAAAATCTATTGACAGAAATTTGTTTATTCTGTACTATTTAATTTAAGATAATTTAAAATAATTTAAATTTTGAGGAGGGTCAAACTGGAAAAGTTATGAATACTACCTTTGCTCAGACTGATAACGGTTAATAATGAGGCCACTGAAAAGTGGTGGATTTTAAAAAATTTAATTTTTCACCTTAACTTAGCATCTCGAATATACGGAGACTCCTCGAAAAAGAAAAGCACTTTTTCTTCGTGCGATGCCTTTTCTGGGAAGCCTTCCTTATCCTGCGGGAAGCAAGAGGTCGGCGAGACCCCGCAGGACGGTAGTCCGAAGAGGCTCGACACTCGCCCTAAGGTGCGCGAAGTATATTCGAAGATGCGATGGTAGATCCACCTATTTTGTACTATATTTAACTTTTTCTGCGGCCTCATTAATAGTTCCTAGGAGATGACGAAGAAATTCGCCGTTTATCAATTGGTGACTTTACAAAGAACCCCTATATAGACATTGAGTTGTAACTTAATTTAATATGAGGAGTGTTACCTATGTATTCTTTTAACCAACAAGCCCATCCGTACCCAACTACACGAAATGCAACATTTGCGAATAATGGTATGGTTGCAACATCTCAACCACTTGCTGCCCAAGCAGGACTGGATATTTTAAAAAAGGGTGGAAATGCAGTAGATGCTGCGATTGCTACAGCGGCATGTCTAACAGTAGTAGAACCAACCTCCAACGGTATTGGGGGAGATGCCTTTGCGTTAGTTTGGATGAAGGGTGAATTACACGGCCTGAATGGAAGCGGGCGTTCTCCTAGGACTATATCAATAGATTCTGTGAAGGAAGCAGGACATGAAAAGATGCCGAAATACGGGTGGACCCCTGTAACAGTTCCCGGAGCACCAGGGGCATGGGCAGAGCTGTCGGAAAAATTTGGGAAGCTTTCGTTAACGGAAGTACTGCAGCCGGCAATTGACTACGCTACAGAAGGCTTTCCATTGTCACAGACGTTGAGTAATTTTTGGAAGAAGGGATATGATACCTTTAAAACCAATTTGACAGACGATGTCTTTACAAATTGGTTTGAGACATTCGCACCAAAGGGCAGGGCACCAAAGGCAGGCGAGATATGGTCATCACTAGATCATGCCGAGACATTACGTTCGATAGCTGAAACGAATGCTAAGTCATTTTATCACGGGGAACTAGCTGAGAAAATTGTTAACTTCTCAAGTGCAAATGGTGGCTATTTGTCTGAAGAGGATCTTGCGGAATATAAAGCGGAATGGGTAAAACCAATCAAGGTAGACTATCGTGGCTATGATGTTTGGGAAATTCCACCAAACGGGCAAGGGATTGTTGCACTTCAAGCACTAAACATTTTAAAGGGATTCAAATTTTCGGATAGGGATTCAGTAGATACATATCATAAGCAGTTTGAAGCAATTAAACTAGCATTCGCGGATGGCCATCAGCATGTAACGGAAGAGAGCCATATGCGATATACAACAGCAAATATATTATCTGACGAATATGGCGAGTTACGTAGAAAGCTTATCGGTGATGAGGCACTAGTACCTGAGGCCGGGGAGCCTTCGTTAAGTGGAACGGTTTATTTAGCAACAGCCGACGATGAAGGGAATATGGTATCATTTATTCAAAGTAATTATATGGGATTTGGATCAGGTCTCGTTGTACCAGGTACAGGAATTGCATTGCAAAATCGTGGGTATGACTTTTCAATGGATCCAGAACATGTCAATGCTTTAAAAGGTGGAAAGAAAACATTCCACACCATTATTCCTGGATTTCTATCGAAGGATGATCAACCAGTCGGTCCATTTGGTGTGATGGGCGGTTACATGCAACCACAAGCTCATGTGCAAGTAGTGATGAATACGATTGACTTTGGCCTTAATCCGCAAGCAGCTTTGGATGCTCCGCGCTGGAAATGGGTAAAGGATAAAACGATTGAGGTAGAACATAGATTTCCTCACCATCTTGCTCAAAGCTTAACGGAAAAGGGGCATAATGTACGAATTGAACTTGAACCAAATAGCTTTGGCCGTGGTCAAATCATATGGCGAGATCCAGAGAGCGGTGTACTAGTGGGTGGGACAGAATCACGAACAGATGGTGCTGTTGCTGCATGGTAAAGAAATCAAAAAATAAACAAAAGGAACGCTATCTATGAAAACACATTGGGATTTATTTATTGCCTTTTTCAGAATAGGCATGCTTGGATATGGGGGAGGGCCAGGGTCAATCCCCTTAATTCATAAGGAAGTTGTGGAAAAATATAAATGGATGAGTGATGAAGACTTTGGTGATTTATTAGCATTAGCTAATACGTTGCCGGGCCCAATTGCGACTAAACTGGCTGGCTATATTGGACATAATGTCTCTGGTTTTTTTGGGATGTTAAATGCAGTCTTTGCAACTATTTTCCCCACTATTGTTTTGATGATCATTCTTTTAACTTCCTTATCTTCTATTGACGATTTACCTTGGGTGCAAGGAATGACTGCTGCGGTAATACCAGTGGTCGGTGTAATGCTAGCTGTGTTGACCTGGCAGTTCTTTAATAAAGCAATAAAGGGAATGGGCTGGTTGCAAACAGGAATCATGTCGGCTGTGATTTTTGCGTTACTTTATTTTCTAAATATACATCCTGGGATCGTGATTGGGATTTTACTAGTAATTGCACTAGTAAGGAAAGATAAAGGAAATAAGGAAGATAAAACAAAGCAACAGGCAAGGAGTGAGGAGGGTCAATCATCATGAAGTATTGGCACATATTTTTAGCTTTTTTCATTCCAGGTATACTTGGGTATGGGGGTGGACCTGCTTCTATACCTCTAGTAGAGAATGAAGTTGTCGAAAGGTACGAATGGATGAACGTCCAAGAATTTAGTGAAATGTTAGCACTCGCAAATTCCTTACCTGGACCGATAGCAACTAAAATGGCTGGATATATCGGTTATGATGAAGGTGGGATTTTAGGTGCCATTATTGGCGTTTTTGCAGCCGTTGCACCATCATTAATTATTATGATTTTGTTATTAGGTTTTCTTTTTAAATATAAGGACTCCAGTAGAGTGAAAAGACTGACGCAATACGTACGCCCAGTAATTGCAATCCTACTAGGCGTTATGGCTTGGCAGTTTTTTGCAGAGTCAAGCGAAGGGATAGGGATTTGGCAAACGGCCTTAATTACAATTAGTAGTTATTTATTGATCGAACGTATGAAGGTACATCCAGCCTTTGTTATTGGTGCTGCTCTAGTGTATGGTGGTCTTTTTTTGGGATAGGACTTTAAATGGAAAAAGCACAAGAGCCTTGGTAAGCCAAAGGCAAGTTTAAGACGAATCTCTTTGGTTATCACAAAGAGATTCGTCTTACGTTCAATCCAGGATATCAACGCTAATTTATACTTCTTTGTCTTCAAAAAAGAACGTGGTTGGCATTTTTGCAACCACGTTCTTTTTTTGCGTGTACTAAGGCAATCACCATTTATAAAAAGCTTATCACGCCCAGAGAAATGAATAATAAAAAAATAAATACTAAAATACTATTATGACCAAACCTATTTCGATATTCAGGCGCTATCTGTTTTGAATTTAACAATATGAGCAATGTAACTGCGAGAAAAGGCAAAAATAGTGATCCAAGTACACCATACAAAAGTATTATGGCAACTGGTTGTTTAAATAGAAGTAGAAGCATAGAAGGAAAAGTAAGCCAAGCTAGAAATGCCCTGTATGCGGGATCTTTTTCTGATATCAGATTCGATTCCTTGCTTTTATTTGCATTTTTCTGTTTAAGAACACGTACGAAATCTGCAAACAAGTATGGTATACCATTCCATGATCCGAGTAATGATGTGAAAGTAGCTGCCCAGAAGCCAATATTTAAAACTAGCTGTGCCGAGGATCCGAATTTTTCACCATATAGGTTTAGAAATTCCTGCATCCCTTCTACCCCAGCGAAACTTAAACCTGAGCCATATAAAAACTGTGAACTTATAAGCATCATAGATATACAAAAAATACCCGTTACAATATATGCGATAGATGCATCTAGACGCATCGTCGGCACCATAGACTTATCCCGCCATCCCTTCGCACGTACCCAATACCCGTATGCTGCAAGTGCCATCGTTCCTCCTAAGCCACCAATTATTGCAAAAATTCGAGAGACTGAACCGTCTGGTACACTAGGAACAAATGCTTCGAGAGGAATAGTGCTTAGGTTTGGAAGAAGCATGATAGCAGAACCTAAAACACCAATAACCATAATCCCAATCAAAACTACAATAATACGCTCGAATACTCTATATCTACTGAACCAAATTAAAGTAAACCCTAGCACAGAATGGAGAATAGCCCATGCCCACACAGGCATGATTGGAAACATGGTGTACATCATAAGGCCACATGCTGTAGCGATTGCTGCACCATAGATAAGGCCAAACAGTGAGACGTAGACAAAAAAGTAACCCATTGTCCATTTTCCTAGCGATCGCCATCCTTCTATAATGGTTTGACCTGTGGCTAAGGTCCACCTACCAACACCTTCTGTAACTGCAAACTTCAGAAAGGCGCCAATAATCACTGCCCATACAAGCGCCATACCGAATTCTGCTCCAGCAACGATAGACGTAACAAGGTCACCAGCCCCAATTCCAGTGGCAGCTAGTACAATTCCTGGCCCTATAACAAATAACTTTTTCTTGCCCTTGTTTGGTAGCGCCGTACTGGTAGACTCTATATCATACTTTTTTTCTCCCATTAAATTACCTCCGTTTATTTTAAGAGCAGACTAGTTGCTTAGTTTCGCCAAGATTAAATGTACAATTTACTTAATACTAACCTTTACTTTGTTAATTCCTATGACGTTCTTTAGCCTCCATTCTATTTGATGAATTTTAAACACCTTCCGACGGTCATTCGTTTGTTATATAGCCATTATGTAAGCGTTATCATATATGTAAAATTAAAACAGAACTAAGAGAATAAATCAATGGTATATGCAAAATTCCCATTATACAAAATATTTATAAATGAAATTGGCAAATATAATAATACGTTGGCCTTGTTCAATGGAATAAATTCTTTGACGGGCAGAAAACCTTCACTGAATGAAGCTTCACTTTATAAAATTCTTACCACCATCATTTCTGTTCCAATCAGTTATCCGTATTTTTTCTCCAATTCTACCCATCCTAATTGTAAGTTTATAAAAGTGTGTGTTCAAAAAATCGCCGAATTAGAAATAAGAAGGTCGAGGCACGAGAGTTTTGAGGACCGGACTTGCGCGTGTTGTGCTGACTTCTACATACATATGCCCTTAATACGTGAGGACCGGAAAAACCGAGTAACGAAGAGATTCGACATTTATCATTTGGTGACTTTTTGAATATCCTCTAATAACACAAAAAATTATGAAAAATATTTTGCGGAAAGTTTTTATTTCAGTTATGGTCATTACATGGTAGGTACACCTAGTGTAGGTTTTGCATCATCGTCTAATTCAGAAAATGTAGTTGAAAAATTTGATCTCGAACTATAAATTGGTGTGGGATAAGTCATTAAATCTTTCAACCGTGGTTTTTTAGTTTTAAAAGTGATAGATTTTTCTATTTACATGAATATTAATGTGATTTAAACTAAGTTTGTATGTAAAAAATGAGAGGGGGGAAGAGATGTTATGAAAAAGATTTTTGGTATTGTTATAGCTATTGTAATGCTACTAATGGTAATACCTTCAAATGCGTCTGCATGTTCTTCTTATATTGATTGTGATGGAAATGATGGACCCGAAAGAATTGTACTTGGTTCGTACACTTTAACGGAGCAACAAACAAGTCAACTTGCAACTAATATGAAAATACTGTCTGGAGCAAGTGCGACAATAACAAATGCTGCAGCCTCATATGCAGGTGAGACAATATTACGTAGGTATGGCTATAGTTTTGGTCCTTACGGTACAATTGCAGCACTAGCAGCATCTTTGTCAGGAATTGCTGTGGCAGATAGCGCAGTTATATTTGCTGGAGAGAACGGTTATAGAATTAGAGTAACTATGACAGATTACAAAAATTACCATACCTCTTATTCGACTCAAGTAGATTATACAATTGTTTTTTAAAACACTGATTCAGAATCAAAAGTTCTCTAATTCAATATAGATTAGGGAACTTTTTTTGTAGTTATTAATCTTTGCTTATAATTCAACAAATAATAATGCTTAATTGTTTTTGGTCATTCTATAAATGCTTCTAATTATTGGTATACTCATTATTAAGGGAAAAAGAATATTAAACCATATAGGTGGCTCAAAAAGTATAACATTATAAATAATTATAAGAGCTGCAATCCAAAGAATAATGTTAGCTATTAAATTGTGTTTTTCAGATTTAAGCATTGAAATCACTTCCTTTGTTTATTTTGTTCTTTAAAGTTTGTAGAAGCTTATTATCAACACGTTTAGGTTTATATCCTATCCTGAGGTTTTTTTTGCTCTTGTTCAGTTTGGCAGTATGGGCAGTTCATGATTCATCATTCGTTTTATCATTGTAATAATTAAGTATAAGGCTTTTTTTATGTTCATTACCTTTCATCATTACATCTGGAGATACTTGATAAACACTTCTTTTTACTTGTTTTATAAATTCATTTTCTTGTAACTTTTTCATGATTCTGGAGACTGTATCAAGTGACACATTACAGCCTTTTGCTATATCTCTTTGACTACCTATAAATATATTATTAGCTTGCTCTGTGTTTTCTAATATGTAAATGAATACATCTACTTGTTTGCTATCTAATACTCCTGAAATTTGTAGGAAATCCATTAAATATATCTTCCGAAAATGTTTTTGTCCGTATGCTCTTTTAGTAATTTGTTCCGCTTTAATTTTCTCTCCTGTTTCTTCATTAATATATGTTTTTGATTTCTTACCTAGTAATGTTTGTGTTTCTGAATGATATTCCATATTCCTATCCATATAATTTTCATCTCCTTGATCTTTTATATTCAATATACTTGTAACACTTTTTTATGTCAATATGTTCTGAAAAAATCATTACAATAGTACCGAAATTTCGGTATATGTAAAATTTCTAAAACTCATTGCTTTTGACTTTTCCATGCATCAGCATGGATCAGCGATAGCTGACTAGCCCTCCGTAGGAGCACACGATTTAATGACTTATGTAAATAAGTCCAGTGTCTTAGACTTAGAGAATAATAGAATCTCTACAAAGTTAACATAGGGGCATGACGAGAGTGTCATATTCGATAATTCACGTATCTGGTGAAGCATTGATACAAACATATCATTTCGATCGAAAAGAACACCAACTATATATTGATAAAATTATCAAACGGTTCATGAATCCACATATTTCAGATGAGGTTACAAGAGTAGGCCGTGGTCCAATCCGTAAGCTCGGATCACGTGATCGTTTAATCCGTCCAGCTAGCCTTTATATAGAAACAACAGATAAACAACCAACCTACCTTGCAAAAACAATCGCTGCCGTTTTGGAATACAAACACGAAGAAGACGAGGAAGCAGTTAAGCTACAAGAAATGATTGCTGAACACGGATACGAAAAAACATTACAAACTGTGTCCGGATTAGATGCTGGTCATCTATTAACCGCTGTTATCTTAAACGAGTTAGAAGAAATTAAAGGATTAAAAGGCTGAAACCTTTAGTTTTAAAATTATTCTTGCAATAACAAAGTTAATTCCGTATAATAACGTTAACATTTAAAAGACTTAGATGAGGAAAAGTAGGATTTACCGTTTTTTAAAAGAGAGCTTCAGGAGCTGAAACGAAGCAAAAATGTGGATCTGAATAATGGCCTCGGAGTTTCGTGCTGAACATATCGATGATAGTAGTAGGTTCCGACGGGATTTGGTACTCGTTATCAATACCACAGTATAAAGAGAGTTTTATGAGAAACTCACGTACTTGATGAGGCTGTATGTGTGAGCATACAGTAAAGTAAGGTGGTACCACGTTAATTTAAACCACGTCCTTACCGTTTATTCGGCGAGGGCGTGGTTTTTTAATTTTTTCAAAAACAACACATAGATGGAGGAATTCAAACATGGGAAAAAATTTAGTTATACAAACAGACTTCGGCCTTAGTGATGGTGCGGTAAGTGCAATGTATGGGGTAGCGATTTCTGTGAACCCTACTATTCGAATTTTTGATCTAACACATGATATTCCACAATACAATATTTGGGAGGCTTCTTATCGACTGTATCAAACGATTACCTATTGGCCAGAAGATACGGTATTTGTTTCAGTTGTTGATCCGGGGGTGGGAACTGATCGCCTAAGTATTGTGGTAAAAACAGTAGATAACCAATATATTGTAACACCAGACAATGGTACGTTAACACATATTAAAAAACATATCGGAATCAGTGAAGCGCGTATAATTGATGAGAGCCGCAATCGCTTACCAAGGTCAGGGGAGTCTTACACATTTCATGGCCGAGATGTTTACGCGTATACAGCTGCGCGTTTGGCGTCAAATGTTATTTCTTTTGAGGAGGTTGGGCCAAGTATTGATGTAGGTGAGATTGTAGAATTGTCCAAAACAATAGCAAGTATTGAGAAAGGAGTAATTATAGGAAATATTGATATTCTTGATATTCGATTTGGTAATCTATGGACGAATATTGGCCGTGAATTGTTTGAAGAAAGTGGTATTAAATATGGCGAATCTCTTGAAGTTACAATATCGAATAGTACGAATCAACTATACAAAAATAGTATGACATTTGGACGTTCGTTTGCGGATAGTCATTTGGGAGAACCGTTGCTTTTCGTGAATTCATTAGATAAATTAGGAGTAGCAATTAACCAAGGTTCGTTCGCAAAAGCTTACGATATTGGGACGGGAGCAAACTGGAAAGTTTCTATTCGAAGGGTTCCGAAAAGGGGCTAAACAAGGGATTAAGTAGTTTAAACATGAGTTCACCAAATGCGAACATTCATTCTCGTTTTGCTATTATTCTACATAGAATTATGGTAAAATAAGATTAGCAGCTACATAGGTATTGTGGGCGGTTGGCCATCTTCCTAATTTCTTAAGTCCCTTAAGAGGGGAGGTGTTAGGATGACGACATTTGAAGCATTAAGTTTAGTAGCACAATTTGGTTTAGTCCAAATAGCTACTATTACTTTAATTGTAACTTTTGTCGTTTACCTAAACCAAAAGAAGTAACCGCCCCCAACCAGGTCGCGTTTACTTCTTTAGGTGATTTACAGCTAGATCGTTGGCCAACTGCTCTTAATGCAGTTAGTGGTTGCTGGTGGCCGAGTAGTTATCGCTACTCGGTACCTTATTATAAGTATAGTATAGTTTCAAATAATTATACTGTCAATGTGCTTGTTTTTATCAAGCCGACTGTCCTTGACAGGATTACCATGCGGTTGAGAGCCATACTGTTTTCAGCAGAAAACCTTCTATTATATATTACATCGTCACCAAATAAAAACTGGTGGCGCTTTTTTATTTTTAAGTATGTGCCACCTTTTCCACCTTCCATTCGATTGTAATGGTGAAAGGAGGTGAGACACATGGCTACAGCAAATATGGTGAACTCAACGCTTCGTTTAATTTTCAGCGAAGGAGTTGACGCTATCTCAGGGAAGGAAGTATTTAAAACAAAGAGCTTCAGTAACGTCAAAACGGCAGCAACAGCGGATCAGTTATACGCAATCTCAATTTTACTTGAACCATTGCAACAGCGTTTACTTTTTAAAATTGAACGTAACGACAGCTCCGAGTTACGTCAGGCGTAACAACATCCAAATTTGGTAGAAAGGAGGGATTCCGATGGCGAAAAAATTAGAATTGAAGTTTGAGAATCAAGACGGCAAAGTGGTAACCTACACACTTGATAATCCAGTTGAACCAGTAGATGCTGTCGCAGTACAAGCTGCAATGGATGGAATCATCACCCAAAACGCATTCACTTCATCTGGCGGCGATCTTGTAGCTAAAAAGAGTGCTCGTATTGTTGAGCGTAATGTACTAGATATTGAATTAGTTTAATGAAAAAGACCAGCGACATGAATAGTATTCTGGCGCTGGTCTTAACTATATAGGTAGGGGGAGGCTGTGTCCCAAGTTTGGTTAGTGTCTCCCGAGTTCGAGGTGCTGTGTCCCGAGTTTGGTAAGATGTCGCCTGTGTTTGAGGAGTTGTGTCCCGAGTTTGTGCAGTTCTGTCCCGAGTTCACTCGATTCCCGCCTGAGTTGACCTTACCAACCTGATTTTCATTAACTTAGAGAGGAGAAAAGCAAATGGAAACCTGGATGTCATTCGTAACCGAAGTTGGCTTTCCGATTGTGGTAACTTTTTACTTGCTTCATCGCATTGAAGGAAAGCTCAATGACTTAATCGAATCAATCCACACATTGCCTGATAAGATGGGTGGTTAACAAGAGAGAACTTCGGCTGCGGCTGGAGTTTTTTTATGGTGAAAAAATAATTGAATAAAGTTGATCGGGCAAGCCGAAAAGTCGATCCGCAGCACTCTGAAGTTGATCGTCTAGAGTAGAAAGTCAATCCGTAGCGCTCTGAAGTCGATCGTCATGCTTCTGAGTTTGGACAACTCCCCCTCAAGCAAGAACCTGAAAATATGGTGAAAATATCCACCCGCGCCCTGGTTTTCTCATTATTAAAAATTTGCATAATTATGTACAGTTCCAAAAACATTTTGTATAATCTTACTAACGGTCTACTAAAGGAAGTTCTCCGTAAATCAAATTCACATCATTAATGGAGGAAAGTATATGAATGATAAAATCCAGCAACATCTTTCACAAATTGAAAAAGAAATAATACATATTAGACGGCATTTACATCAACATCCGGAGATAAGTAATCACGAGGTAGAAACGTCAAAATTAATTCAACATAAATTAGCTGGGTTTGGCATCCCTTTTGAAACTGGATTTGCAAAGACTGGTGTACTTGGTATTATCCAAGGTGATAAACCAGGAAAAACGGTAGCGCTTCGTGCAGATATGGATGCATTACCAATTCAGGAGTTAAATGACCATGCGTATACTTCCATACATGATAATGCTATGCATGCATGTGGTCATGATGCACATACAGCCATGTTGCTTGGGGCTGGGTATATCTTGAGTAAAATGAAAGAATACATCCATGGTACTGTTTTACTTGTTTTCCAACCAGCCGAGGAGAATTCGCCAATTGGGGGAGCTAAGGTCATGTTGGATGATGGTGTTTTTGACACATATAAACCAGATGTAATTTATGGACAACATGTCTGGCCAAATCTTCCAGTAGGGACCATGGGAATTCGCGATACCAAAATGATGGGTGCTACCGATCGCTTTAAATTGGTGATCAGAGGTAAAGGCGGTCATGCTAGTATGCCACATCAAACAAGTGATTCTGTTGTAACTGCTGGGCATATGATAACGAGTTTGCAAACGGTGGTTAGCCGTAATGTCGATCCACTGGAAGCGTCAGTTCTAACCATCGCAAAAATAGAAGGTGGAAGTACGCACAACGTAATTACAGATTGCGTAATTCTAGAAGGGTCTATCAGATCTTACTCATCAGACGTGAAAAAAACGCTTAAGGAACGCTTTCATACAATTGTAGATCACACAGCCTCCATGTTTGAAGCTGATGTGGAGATTGATTATTTGGATGGTTATCCTGCAACGATCAATACACCTGAATGGGCAGCATTGGCACGAACTTCAGCACAAAAAGTCTTGGGGGAAGATGCAACACCAGAAGTTGAACCATCACTTGCCGGAGAAGACTTTAGTCGATTTTTACAAAAATATCCAGGAGCTTTTATCTGGCTTGGAACCCAAATTGAAAATAAAGAAGAACAGAAGGCCCTTCACAATCCTCGGTTTCAACTAAATGAAGATGCGTTACCAAATGGAAGTGCATTCTTCGTTCAATTAGCGCTAGATACGTTAGAAAAGTTAGGAGAGGAATGATTTAATGCCAGACAAATTTGTAGGAAAAATGGTACCAACTTTAACAGAGTGGCGGCGGACATTTCATCAGTATCCAGAGCTTGGTTTTATGGAATATGTAACGACATATAAGCTTGGAAGGCAGCTAGAAGAACTAGGATTTAACGTGCATATTGGGAAAGATGTTTTGAAAAAAGAATCAAGGTTAGGACTACCTTCTGATGCTGAACTGCGAACGCAAGAAGAGGAAGCGTTGAAGCACGGCGTTGACGCGACATGGCTTGAAAAGATGCGTGGTGGCTTCACTGGGCTTGTGGCTACATGGGATGCAGAACACGACGGAGACCATGTTGCTTTTCGGTACGATATCGACGCCCTGCCGATTAACGAAGCAAAGGACAATCAACATATTCCCTATCAAGACGGCTTTGTTTCTACAAATGATAATATCATGCACGCTTGTGGTCATGATGGTCACATGACTATTGGTCTTGGTGTAGCCACATTTATTGCAGAAAATCACAAGGATCTAAAAGGTCGATTTACCTTGCTTTTTCAACCAGCTGAAGAAGGTGGAAGAGGGGCAAAGGCGATGACTGAAAATGGTTGGCTGGATGAAGTGGATTATTTTTACACTGGCCATATTGGAATCAGTTCACTTCCCATTGGAACAATTGCCGCTACAATAAAGGGGTTTTTAGCAACGACCAAATTAAATGCCAATTTTTCTGGTGTTGCTTCACATGCTGGTATGAAACCTGAGTTGGGAAAAAATGCTCTGATAGCCGCAACAACCGCTGCGACACAACTGTATACAATTCCTCGACATAGTGATGGGATAAGCCGTGTGAATGTTGGGAAAATCGTGGCTGGTAGTGGACGAAATATTATACCCGATAAGGGGTATCTAGAGATTGAAGTTCGCGGAGAAACAAAAGAAATTAACCACTACATGCTAGAGGAAGCAAAACGAATAATGGAAGCGGCAGCTAACATGTATGACGTTACCGTTGATTTTGAAGTTGTAGGTGGGGCAGAAGAAATCAATTGCAACGATGACGTAGTTTCTATCATTAAAAAAGGAAGTAACTCGTATAGCTATATAAAAGAAGTTCTACCAACTATAAATGTCGCGGGATCAGAGGATGCGAGTTTTATGATAAATAAAGTACAGGATAATGGTGGAAAAGCAACGTATATGCTGTTCGGCACTAAACTAGATTATCCGCATCATCACCGATTATTTGATTTTCAAGAAGAGGTATTAGCAGTGGCACTAGAAACCTATGTTGCTATTTTAAAAGGTGGATCAAGCAAGTAATTAGAAAATTATCCATTTTTCATTTGATGACTTTTTGAACGTCGATCTTCTTAAATAGAAAGGGTGTAGTATATGTCAGCTAAAAGCAGTGAAGCTAAAAAATCAAGAATGTCTGGTTTCCTTAATGTTATTGAAAAGGTAGGAAATAAGTTACCCGATCCATTCATGCTGTTCGTATATTTAGCAGTTACGGTAATCGTTTTTTCATGGATAATTTCTCTTTTTGATGTAACATTTACAGTACCAGGTGCTGAAGAAGAAGTAGCAATTAAAAGTTTACTAACTGGAGAAGGATTACAGTATATACTAACCTCCATGCTTGAAAACTTTGTCGGTTTCGCACCACTTGGCATTGTTTTGGCAATGATGCTTGGTATTGGCCTAGCTGATAAAGTTGGTTTATTGGAAACAGCTATCAAGAGTACTATTTTGAAAGCTCCAGCCTCACTCATTACATATGCAGTAGTTTTCACAGGTATATTAGGGAATATTGCATCCGATGCAGCTTTCGTTATTATCCCACCACTTGCAGCCATGGTATTTTATAATGTTGGCAGGCATCCACTTGCCGGATTGGCTGCTGGATTTGCTGGTGTAGGTTCTGGTTTCACAGCCAACCTGATGATTACAGGGACAGATGCTTTACTGTCAGGGATTTCTACTGAAGTTATGCAAACAATTGATCCAGATATAGTTGTAACTCCAGTAGATAACTGGTACTTCATGATTGTATCAGTAGTCTTTTTATCTATTGCAGGGGCAGTTGTCACAGAGAAATTAGTAGAGCCACGGCTTGGCAAGTACGAGGGTAAGGTGAAAAAGGAATTTGAAGCGGTTACATCTTTAGAAAAGCGCGGATTCCGAAATGCAGTTATCGTTGGTTTAGCTTATATAGCTTTAATCGTACTAGTCATATTCTTGCCAAACTCACCGCTAACCAATGATCAAGGCGGAATCGTTCCATCCCCTTTCTTAGATGGAATCGTACCATTGATTTTAATCTGGTTTATAGCGATAGGTATAGCATATGGTGTTACAGTTAAGAAAATTGAAAGTTCCCGAGCAATCGGAAAATACATGGGAGAAGCAATGAAAGATATGTCAGGGTTTATAGTATTAATATTTGCAGCAGCACAATTTATTGCCTATTTTGAATGGACCAACATGGGTTCATGGATTGCGGTTAGTGGAGCAAACTTTTTAGAATCACTAGGATTTACAGGACTCGCTGCTGTAATAGGTTTTGTGTTATTAACAGCTGTATTGAATTTGTTTATATTTAGTGGGTCTGCTCAATGGGCACTGGAAGCTCCAATTTTCTTGAAAATGTTTTACTTTCTAGGTTATGAACCTGCGTTTATCCAGGCATCTTACCGTATTGCAGATTCATCAACAAATATCATTACGCCGATGAATCCATATATCATTATTGTGCTAGCCTTTATGCAGGAATATGACAAAAAGGCCGGACTTGGAACCTTAATAGCACTAATGTTACCGTACAGTATCGTATTCTTAGGAATTTGGATTATCTTATTATTAGGCTTTGCATTATTAGGTATCCCGTTTGGACCTGGAGTGGGAGTTTATTTGTAACTTATGATTTGTGTTTTACCTGCATCCTTTTTGGGGGAGGAGGTGGAAGAACGATCGACTTTCTTACGGCGCCGATCAACTTTAGAGTATTACTAGATTAGAGGTGATCGTGATTACTAGAAAGTCAATCGGCGCTGACTACAAGTTGATCGTAATCATAATAAAGTTAATCGAAAAAGCCAGCAAGTCAATCCATTCAGTCCAGCCCAGCCGGAGTTTCAAATAAAATCTAAATCCCCCTAACTTACTATGCTATAATAAAAATTAATCAACAAAATCAAGGGGGATACTTCCATGCAGCGCGGGACTTTCCAATTAATGAAGTCTGTCAATAAATCAATTATTTTAAATAAAATACGTATAGCTGAACCCATTTCAAGGGCGCAAATCGCAAAGGAGACAGAGTTAACCCCGCCAACAGTAAGTAGTATTGTAAAAGAATTAATTGAGCAGGGGATTGTAAGAGAAAGTGTTCTCGGTGTATCTCAGGGGGGACGAAAGCCGACAATGTTGCTCATAAATAGCGATGCTTTTTATGTCATTGGTGTTGATGCTGGCCCGGAAACAGTTGAATGCATCCTTGCTGATTTGTCAGGGAAAATCATAGATCGAACAGCTAGCAGAATAAGTAAGCCAATAACGAATGAACAGTTTGCCACTATTATAAAGGAAAGCATACATAAGATTATTCCTACCAATCAAGATAAAATCATCGGTATCGGAGTGGGGATGCATGGTGTTGTTGATGTTGAAACAGGTACAACCCTTGTTGCGCCGAACCTAAATCTGACAAACGTTCCAATAAAGGCTGAGCTTGAGAAAGAATTCAATTTAATTGTCCGGGTTGAGAATGATGCACGGGCAATGGCGCTCGGGGAGTCATGGTTTGGTGGACATGGTGACGTTGATAGTATGGTCGCTGTGAATCTAGGGCGTGGAGTCGGAGCAGGTGTTGTTATTAAAGGAAAGCTATACCATGGGGCGCAGGATCTTGCTGGGGAACTTGGCCATATGACTATTGATATTAATGGTGAAATTTGCGAATGTGGCAATCGTGGTTGCTTGCAAACCTTTGCTACTGGAGCGGCAATTGTTAGACGAGCGCGTAAGGAAATAAAAAACACGCCAAACAATCTAACGCCTGAGGAAATATTTCGTCTGGCTAAAACTGATGATGAGGCTTATATAAAGATATTGCAAGATTCGGGAATAATCATTGGAGTAGGTTTAACAAATTTAATTCATCTCATTAACCCAGAAAAAATTGTGTTGGGTGGTGGGGTATTGAACAGTGCGGAATTCATCTTGCCAGCTATTAAACAAACGATTGATCAACGTGCCCTGACACCAGGAGCCAAGCGGACGGAAGTGTCAGTAACGAAGCTAGGGGAGAATGCTACTCTGCTAGGAGCTATTTCGTTACTTTTAATCGAACTATTTGCTCCAGTATAAATGAAAAGGGCTGAACTGCGCCGTTCAGCCTTTTTAGTATGAGGGAAATTTCATCATTTCCCGGGAAATATCGACATTATTCCACTCCAAAAGAAAATTTTGTGCGTTTGTTATACTCAAATTCAGGCTCTAAAATCACATTTGGAAAGCCTACATGGTGTAAGGAAGCTGGGGAGCCTTGAGTTTCGAAACATACACCAAGATATTTCCTTGAACTACCTTCACGTAATTCCAGTCCTGTAGTTAAACCGTTAGCTGTATACATTACCATTCCTGGTTGATCCGTTTCGATTGTTAGCACTCTGCCTGAATCACCATCTTTAACAACGACATGTCCTTCATTATCAAATATAAAATAATGATCATAACCATTACCAGTAATTTTGTGCTGTTCGGAGTTATCTTCAAATCCGTCAGAAAGTACACGTCCTTCGCGAAAGTCAAACGTTGAATTCGAAACTTCTACTAATCTTCCAGTCGGAATGAGACTCTCATCAAGCTCAACAAAATTTGAACTATCTATTGTTATATGGTGGTTATGAACGGTATTCTTTAAATTGCCATTTAAATTAAAATAGGAATGATTCGTCAGTGCTAGGGGTGTGGTCTGATCTGTAGTTGCATAGTAATCAATAATTAGCTCATTTTCATTATTCAGTGTATACGTAACAGCAACATCTACATTGCCAGGGTATCCGCCATCACCGTCAGCACTAAAGTGGGTGAGCTTTAACCCAACTGAATCCTTCGTGTGAAAAGGCTCAACAGCCCAACAAAAATGACTAAACCCGTTCGATCCCCCATGGAGATGATTATTCCCATCATTTACTTCAAGGGAATATGTTTGACCCTCGGTTTCAAAGGAAGCATCTTGAATTCGTCCTGCTATCCGACCGACTATTGCCCCGAAAAAATTGGGGTTAGTCTCGTAATCGGCATAGTTTTTATAGCCAAGAACCACATTTTCCATCTTTCCTTTTTGATCAGGAACCATGACCTTCGTAATGATTCCGCCAAAGTCCAGCACGCTCACAGACATACCTTGGTCATTCGCTAGTGTAAATTCCTTCCACTTACCCAAAATATCTTTTATTTCTATGTTCATAAATTCCAGCCACCTACTTGTTTAATGCTTCAATAAATCGTTCAAATGCAACTTTTCCCTTGAAGACTCCAGCATCTTCAAGCACTCTAGCGAACTTCTTGCCTAATTCTTTTTGTAAAACAGTCTGGGCCTCTTCCTCATCTGATAATAAACCATATTGCTTCATGATTTCTCCTGCCCAGTCTTGATGATAATTAGCTACATCGCTTGATTCACCGAGCAAAAACTTCTGGATTTCGCCAAGTTCACCTTTTAATCTAGCTGGTAAAACTGCGAGTCCCATAACTTCAATCAGTCCAATATTTTCCTTTTTAATATGATGGACATCAGCATGTGGATGAAAAATACCTAGCGGATGTTCGTCAGATGTATGATTATTGCGTAACACTAGGTCAAGCTCATAAGTGCCGTCTCGCATTCTAGCAATCGGCGTTATCGTATTGTGGGGCGTATCACCTGAAAATGCTTTTACATCCGCAAGCTCATCCGAATAACCTTTCCATGTTTGTAAAATATGGTCAGCTACCTGAAGCAACACATCTTTCTCGGAACCAGCAAGTCGAATTACTGATAAAGGCCATTTCAAAACCGAGGCCGAAACACCCGGATATTCATTTAATTCAACTGAAAAAGCATCAGTAGCATTTGTCATTGCAAATTCATAGCGACCTGCCTGATAATGATCATGACTTAAAATCGATCCACCAACAATTGGTAAATCCGCATTCGAACCGATAAAATAATGTGGGAATTTTTCTGTAAACGTGAGCAATCGTTCAAATGCATGTTTATCAATCTTCATGTTGCGATGTTCTTCAGCAAGTAAAATGCTGTGTTCGTTATAATAAACGTACGGTGAATATTGCAGATACCAATTTTCCTCAAGCAATGGTACACGTATAACACGGTGATTGGCACGCGCAGGGTAACCAGTTCGACCTGCATATCCTTCATTTTCTACACATAAAAGACATTTCGGATAGTCTACTTTTTGTTTCATTTCACGTTCCCGTTTGATTTGTTCAGGGTCTTTTTCCGGTTTGGATAAGTTAATCGTAATGTCCAGTTCGCCATATTCGCTATCAGCCTTAAAGTGGATGTTTTTGCTAATTCGATTCGTCTGGATATAGTTGGTGTTTTTGCTCAACTTATAAAAGTAATCAGTCGCAGCTTTAGGTGATTTCGCATATTTTTCATTAAAAACAGCATTTACCAAAGATGGCCGTGCCACAAAACAATCCATAATAGTCGCTGCGAGGATTTCTTTATCATCGAAAACATCCTCAAACACGTTATTATCTACTGCATAAGCAATCACTTTTTCTAGTAAATTGGGTATAGAATCATCTGTTATCGCATCAACCTTTTCAGGAAAAGATTCCAACTGCAGAAGATTGATGACTCTGTTTCGCGCATAAATTCTATCTTCAGGTTCAATTAGCTCAACGTCGATTGCCTTTTCAATTAGTCCTGAAACATGCTGGAAAATCATCGGTTATCGACTCCTTCTCCATAGCCATTAGGACGAGTGGTGTGCCAATTCCAGGCATCCTGCATGATCGTTGTTATCGAAGTTCGCGATGGTTTCCAGCCCAATACCCGTTTAGCTTTTTCAGAACTAGCAATTAAAACACCAGGATCACCAGCGCGTCTCTCGCCAGATTCCACTGGGATTTCTTTCCCTGTAACAGTTCGTGCTGTCTCAATCATTTCTTTTACGGAAAAGCCTTGATTGCTACCAAGGTTAAAAATATCGCTAACCCCATCATTTTTTAAATAATCCAGTGCTAGCAGATGTGCTTTAATAAGATCTTCCACATGAACATAATCACGAATACACGTGCCATCAGACGTGTCGTAATCTTCTCCGAAAACGGTAATTTGCGAACGCTGTCCAAGTGCAGCCTGTAAAATAATCGGAACGAGATGTGTTTCTGGGCGATGGTCCTCACCGATTTCTGCAGACTCCCTAGCGCCAGCTACATTAAAATAACGCAATGAAACATACTTGATCCCGTGTGCTTGCTCGGTCCATTTCATTAGTTTTTCCATTGTGAGCTTTGTTTCCCCATATGTGCTGGTTGGATTTGTCGGCATTGTCTCAGTAATCGGTACAGATTCTGGTTCTCCATACGTCGCCGCTGTTGAAGAAAAGACGATTTTTTTCACATCATTTTCGACCATAGCCTGTAGCAAAACTTGCGTACCATATACATTGTTATCAAAGTATTGGAGTGGTTTTTCCATCGACTCACCAACAAGTGAATTTGCTGCAAAATGAACGACTGCTTCAATCGATTCCTTTTTAAACACCTCGCGCAGGAAATCTATGGTACGAATATCCCCTTGGTAAAATGTAGCAGCAGGATGGATCGCATCTTTGTGACCAGTCTCCAGATTATCAACAACTACCACTTTTTCGCCTCGATCAATTAATTGATAAACTGCATGGGAACCAATATAACCTGCTCCACCTAAAACTAATACGCTCATTTATAGCACTCCTTCCGTAATCTCTTTCGCGCCATCACCAATCATAGCGGTATAAAATGTTGCATCATAGCCGATTGCCTGACGATAGATTGTGTTCACGTTTTTCTTGAAGGTTTCTACCTGATCACGCTCAACAATTGCGATCGCGCATCCGCCAAATCCAGCTCCAGTCATGCGCGCACCCATAACACCATCCTGGTCCCATGCTACTTGAACAATCGTATCAAGTTCAATTCCTGTAACCTCATAATCAAACCGAAGTGACTGATGGGATTCATTCATCAATTTTCCAAAGGCTATCAAATCATCCTGACGCAGTTTCTCAAGAGCTTCTACTGTTCGAGCATTCTCATAAACAGCATGCCTTGCGCGCTTCACATTAATTTCATCTTTAATTAAATGTTTATGTTGGTCAAATTTTTCTTTTGATAATTCTCCAAGACTTGTAATCGGGAGCTCTGTTTGCAAATCAGCAAGTGCTTGCTCACATTGCGTGCGTCGTTCATTGTATTTTGAGCCAGCTAATGTCCGTTGCTTATTCGTATTAATAATCATAATGACATGGTTCTTTAATGCGATCGGTGCATATTCATGCTCCAATGTTTGACAGTTTAATAGAATCGCATGGTCTTTTTTCCCCATGCCTATCGAAAATTGATCCATAATTCCACTGTTTACACCAATGTATTCATTCTCTACCTGCTGACCAAGTTGTATCATCCTGACACGATCAATTCTAAAATCAAACAGTCCTTCCAATAGTACCCCAGTTGCCATCTCGATGGAAGCAGAAGAGGACAGGCCAGCACCGTTTGGAATGTTGCCGTAAAATAAAATGTCTGCACCCGATTCAATAGCATGGCCAGATTCCTGAATGTAGGATATCATTCCCTTTGGATAGTTTGCCCAAGTCTGAGCCTCATTATAGGAAAGGTCGGCTAGATCGGTTTCAATGATTCCAGTGTCTTGAAAATTCATTGAGTAAAACCGTAATTTTTGATCGGTACGCTTTCTTCCGACTGCATATGTTCCAAAAGATAGACAAGCAGGGAAGACGTGGCCCCCGTTATAGTCGGTGTGCTCACCGATTAGATTGATTCGGCCTGGTGCGAAAAAGATAGATGGCATGTGTTCTGTCTGGAAAATGTTTTGAAATTCCTGTATAAGATTACGTTCAGTCATCATTTCACCTCTGTCAAAAATTGTATGATTTTGTTACACTAACAAATGTGTTAAAATACGCATAGATAATTAATTTAATTAATTAAGTCTAGTTTACTAATTGTTAGCAACTTTGTAAACGCATTCCTTAATTTATTTAAAAGAAGAGTGTGAAAGGAGTATATGGTTTGTTTGCAGGGGCTTGATTTGATATCAAGCCTCTTATTTCAGTATCATCATTGCTTGACTCGAACAATTGTTCTATAATGGAAATGTAAATAGGATAATTTATCTATCGTGAGGGATGTGGTAAAATGGAGGCAAATACAGTCGTGCTTGAAAGAACAACTAATTATGAAGCAACACCAGATTATGATGGACTTTGGAAAGCACTAATTGAAGAATTTATGCAGTTTTTTGCTAACGATTTATTTGACGCTATTGATTTTTCAAGAGGCAGTGAATTTTTAAATAAGGAATTACTAAAGGAGCCTATTAAGGAAAAGAAAGGAAAGGTTGTAGCGGATCAAATTGTAAAAGTGTTTCTAAAAAGCGGTCAGGAAAAATGGATCCTGATTCACATTGAAGTACAAGGTAGGGCGGGAAAGGACTTTACTAAGCGAATGTTTCGCTACTTTTATCGAATCTATGATAAGCATAATCGTGAAGTTTATGCTATTGCCCTTTTAACAGATGCAAAGCAATCCAGTAACTCCAATCATTTTCAGTATGATTTTTATGGTACGAAAGTTGATTACACATTCAATGTATATGCATTTCAAAATCAGGACATAAAAAAATTAGTGGAATCAACTAACCCATCCTGCTACTGCGGTTACTGCTGGTATTTATGCAAATAAAACCAAGCATGATGCAAACAAACGCTATGCTTTCAAACGGAAATTGATGATCCAAATTCTACAACAGACATCCACACAACCAGAATACACCCGCACATATCTATCTGCTTTATTTCATTTCATTGATAATATACTTCAAGTTCCAACAGACTTAACGACTAAATTAAAGGAAGATTTAACCCCATTTATTGATAAGGAGGCGACACAACAAATGCTTGCAGATAAAAGAAATCCATCGCAAACGTTAGCCGAGATTTTTGCAGAGTTGAAGGAAGAAGGCATGGAAAAAGGAAAAAGAGAAACAGAGAAAAATATTGCCAAAAAATTAATTCAAAAAGATTACTCCAATGAGCAAATCATAGAACTAACGGAATTAGAACTAAACGAGGTAGTGAAGTTGAGAAAGTCACTTCAAATGTAGTGAAGAGAACGAAATAGGTTAATTGGGAGGAACTTGACTTTTGTTGAGCTCCCTTTTTTGATTTGAAATTTAATCGGTAGAGTGGAAAAAGTTAATCGACAATGCAGGAGAGTTGATCGGCAAGTCAAAAAATCGATCCACAGCAGCTGAAAGTCGATCGGCAGGATTGGAAAGTTGATCGTCAACCGCAAAAGTCGATCGAAAGCCCATGGAAGTTGATCTGCGTCAGCAGAAGTCAATCGGCAGCCCATCAGAGTTGATCCACAACTGTTACAAGTGCGATCTAAATAGAAAGGCAATTTAATAAAATCCAATTCATAAAAGTTCTCCCTTCATTTTGAGAATTGAAAGCCCAATCGCTAATATATAAAAGTTAATCGTCAGTCCTAGCTATAGGATCATGAAAACGGATTTATTTTGTCCTACACTTGGCATAAGGTACAATTAAATATAATAGTTCACTAAATATAGGAGGCACATAAATGACTAACATACAATGGGGAATTCTAAGTACGGCTGGAATCGCACAAAAGCAACTAATTCCAGCAATTCAACGGGCATCAAATGCAAAAGTAACGGCAATCGCAAGCAGTAGTGGGGTGGAAAAGGCGAAAACTGTTGCTAATAAATTTTCGATTGAAAAAACTCATGATAGTTATGAAAAGCTATTAGATGATCCGGAAATTGACGCCGTCTATATCCCGTTGCCTAATCATTTACATAAAGAATGGGTCATTACAGCAGCCAACAAAGGGAAGCATATCCTTTGTGAAAAGCCAGCAGCGGTCAATGCTGCTGAATTTGAAGAAATGAAATCGGCATGCGAGGAACATCAGGTAATTTTCATGGAAGCATTTATGTATCATTTCCATCCGCAGCATGATCGTGTAAAAGAAATCATTGATTCAGGCGAAATCGGTGACGTTTCCTATATGCGAGCCGCACATTCCTTTCATATGAAAGATCGGGATAGCAATGTTCGCATGAAATATCAAGATGGTGGCGGGAGCCTTTATGATCTTGGTTGTTACGCCATCCACGCGATAAGAAATGTCCTCCGCGTAGAGCCTGAAACCGTTCAAGTTCATGCGATAAAGGATAATGGGGTAGATACAGATGCATATGCCTATTTAACGTTTCCAAATGGCGTGCATGCAACATTTGATTCAAGCTTTAACCTGACAGACCGCAATGAATACGAAGTGGTAGGTACAGAAGGACGAATCATGATCCCGCGAGCATTTCGACCAGACAAAAATGGCGGAGACGGCTTAATCGTCGTTGAAAAACAAGGTGTAACGCGCACGGAAACGGTAAAGACCGATCAATATCGTGATCAAGTAGAACATATCTCCGAAGCAATTTTGAATGGGGATCATAAACTTCATAATGATTTTGAAAACACCCTTAACAATATGCGGGTAATTGATGCTTGTATGGAATCGATGGAGACGGGCGAGCGAGTCGAATTAGGTTAAATAGAATAGTTTGGTGGGGAAGAAGCTTGATTTTTAATCGGGCTTCTTTTTTGTGGTGTGGAGAGGTGTCCAGAACTCGGTGTGCCGTCGCCCGAGTTAGGGTTGGTGTCTCCCGAGTATACGAAGTTCTGTCCCGAGTTGGTGTCATTCTCTCCCGGATTTGATCGTTTGTCTCCCGAGTTGAACAAAATCAGGAAGTTAATTCATAGCATTGGGAAACCGATCGGCAGCTCAGCGGGTATTCTTATCTCCGTCGTTTTCAGTGAAATTACGACGAAAAGGTTAAATAGAAAAAGAGTTGTGTAATGAGAGCCAGTTATTAGGCTCTTTTTTTGCGTTGCCTAATTTATATCAGTAATAAAGGATATTTAATTAAAAAAGTAATCAAAAAACTTATAGACAAATTAAATATGCTGTGATAGGATGATAAACAATTAGTAAATTATTTATCAAATTTATTTACTAAAAAATTTTATTTATAGATGTAAACGTAATCATATTGGTGCATGAAGAAAGAGATAATGAGGTGACCTTTGGTGAAATATGGATTAGGTGTTGATGTTGGTGGTACAAAAATAGCTGCGGTAATTATTAACCAACATGGGGAAATTATTGAACGTGTTGAAGTTCTAAGTAATCCTTCCGATAAAGAAAAAATGTTTAAACAAGTGACTAAAAGTATTGAAAGTGTTTTAGTGAATTCCAATCTAGAGATTTCAATGATAGAAGGGATGGGGATAGGTGTTCCAGGAAAAGTAGACCGTGAGAATGGAATAGCGGTTTACCAAAATAATTTACCATGGAGTAATTTTCCGATTGTAGAGAAACTACGTACACATTTCTCCATTAAAAACATTGTTATTGATAACGATGTTTATATGGCAGCATTTGCGGAATGGATGGTGTCAAACGCAACTAAAAAAGAAACGTTTGTTTATGTAACGGTTAGCACAGGCATTTCTTGTTCCATCATTCAAGAAGGTTCGTTTCTAAGGGGCACTGGATTTGCGGGGGAAATTGGTTTACTACCGGTTTTATCAAAGTCATCAGCAACTAGGCTACATAATTTAGAAGAATCCGCATCTGGCCCTGCAATCCAAAAGCTCGCTAAGAATTACTTTGAATGTCCTAACATGACCACAGAAAAATTTTTTTTGGAGTATGAAAAGAATAAACCTGGCGCAAGTGTCGTGCTGGATGAAGTGGCCGAATCTTTAGCACATGGGATATATTCAATTGTATGTTTACTAGATCCACACAAGGTAATTTTTGGTGGAGGGGTGATGAATAACCATCCTTATTTACTAGATTTAGTAAAGTCAAAAATGGAGCATTATGTAATAGATGAGCAAAAGCATGCTTTACTACGAATGCAAACGAGTAAGTTAAAAGGAGATTCTGGAGTTGTAGGAGCAGGGTTAAAAGGGATGGAATCTTTACCTAACAACTTTAAGGAGGTGGGGTTGACATAAGTTCGTTATTTTTAATTAAAGAATCTTAGTTTACTTCACCTTGAATTAACGGAATGTTGGAGCATCAAAATTTTACATTAATAAGGGAGGAAATAAAATGAAAAAAGTTGCAGCAATGCTTTTATGCCTATTTTTATTTTCTATATTAGCTGCTTGTAGTGATGATAGCGGAAGTGCTGAAGGAGATGACAAAATAACATTATGGTACTGGAACCGGGGACTTGATGAAAAGGTGTTAGAAAAAGTTAAAGAGGAATTTCCAGACGTTGAATTTGTTGCTCAAAAGCTACCACCTGGTGGAGATTACAAAACAAAATTAACTACATTATTGGCATCAAATAATAATGAGGATGCACCAGACATGGTTTTAATGAATATCTGGATTTCTGAGTTTCTACCTTACGCTGACAAGTTTGTAAATATATACGATCATGGTGGCGCTGAATTGGAGGATAAATTTCCTGATTGGAAATTGAGTCAGGCAATTACCGGTGATGGTGAAAAAATGATAGCGATTCCAGTAGATACGTCACCAACAGGATTCTTTTATCGTAAAGATGTGTTTTCTAAGGCTGGTATAGCTGAATCACCGGAAGAGTTGCAAGAAAAAATTAGTACTTGGGATGGTTATGTAAATGTCTTGACAACACTTAAAAATGAGGCTAATGCTTATGCGGTTTCATCGATTAAAGATGCATTTGGAAATCAGGTCAATAAATTAGATAAACGATACTTCGATAAGGATAATAATTTTATTGGCGATCAGGAACATATTAAAGAAGTATGGGATAAAGCTATTGAGTTAGGTGAAAAAGGTTTAGTCTTAGGAAATGTGGATGAATTTTCTGAGGAGTGGAACGCGGCGCTTATTAATAATGAAATAGTTGGCTATGACGGTCCGGTTTGGGCTAAAGATTTGATTATAGATACAGCCTCTAGTACATCAGGTAAATGGAGAGTAACAAGATCGCCAATAGCTGATGGTAACGATGGAGGTTCGTTCTTAGCCGTATTAAGTTCAACTGACCAACCTGAAAAAAGCGTTGAAATTGCAAAGTTTATTAATTCACCAGAAAATCAAATTACATCCTATAAAAATATGAGTCTATTCCCTTCAGCTATTGAAGCATTAGAAAGTGATGAAATCAATCATAAAGAAGAGTTCTTTGGCGGACAAAACACAACAGAAGTGTTCGCAGAGTCTGCAAAAAATGTAAAAAAAGCATATAAAGGTCCACAAGAATCAATTGTATTAACTGCTTTTAGAAATGAATTAGAATTAGTATATACACAAGACAAAGATCCAGAAAAGGCATGGGAAGATGCTTTATCTAAAATAGAAAGAGACTTAAGTATGTAAGGCCAAAAGCGAAAGCACTTGTTTATTACCGTATGAGCTGGACGCGGCTGATTATATCGTTCTGTTACTCGCAAAATAAATTTGAAATAGGAAAGGGGATTAACTAAAATCCCCTTTTATCCATTAGGTGGTGAGTTAAATGAGTACAGTAGATGTTCAACCTAAAAAACACAAAAATGAAACATGGCGAGAAATGAAAAAAAATAAGGGAGCCTATTTATTAATATCACCTTTTTTTATCATCTTTCTTATTTTTGGTTTATTCCCGATTTTATTTTCAATTTATTTAGCCCTTTCCAGTTGGGATGGCATTGGTACGATGGAATTTGTGGGACTTCGAAATTTTGAATTCTTACTAACCGACCCGTTATTTTGGAAATCAATTGCAAACACATTCATTATTTTCATCATATCAACAATACCAATGATTTTTCTTGCGCTTGTTGTAGCCTTTCTGTTGAATTCTAGTTTTGTTAAATTCAGAGGGTTCTATAAAACATTATATTTCCTACCAAACGTTACCGCGATAGTGGCAGTAGCGATTGTGTTTAGTGTTATATTTTCCCCTAGTTATGGCTTTGTAAACTACATTATTACCTTACTGGGCTTTGATGCTATCAACTGGCATAACAATGCAATTGGAGTAAAAGTGGCTGTTGCGGCAATGGTTATTTGGAGATGGACAGGATACAATGCAATTATATTTCTAGCAGGATTACAAAAAATCCCTAATAGTTTATATGAGGCTGCTAGAATTGATGGAGCAAGTACATTTCAAATTTTTACGAAAATAACGATTCCTTTATTAAGGCCAGTAATGCTATTTGTTGTTATTACTTCAACTATTGGCGGAATGCAAATTTTCGCAGAGCCGCAATTACTTGTTGGGAACTCAGGCGGAGCTGGGGGAGAAGGACTAACAATTGTACTTTACCTTTATCAACAGGCCTTTGTTAAAAACCTTTATGGTTATGGATCTGCAATTGCAATAGGTTTATTTATTATTATCATGTTGTTCTCTCTATTTAATTGGAAAGTTGTTCAAAGAAAAAAATAACGAAAAAAATAGAGGTGAAAAAAGTGTCTATACTTAAAAAAATAATCTTACATACATGCTTAATTATAGGTGTGTTGATTTCTATATTTCCTTTTTATTGGCTAATTGTCATGTCAACAAATGATTCAAGTGCCGCTTATACATTTCCACCTGTTTGGACATTTGGAGATCAGTTTTTTGTGAACGTACAAAAAGTATTTGCGGAGATTCCGTTTTTGCAATCTATGTTTAACACATTAATTGTATCGACATTATCAACGGTATTAGTTTTATTTTTTAGTTCTTTAGCGGGATTTGTATTTGCGAAGTTCAAGTTTCCTGGTAAAAACAAACTCTTTATCTTTACACTTACTACGATGATGATTCCGGCACAATTATCATTAATCCCCATGTTTATTATGATGCAGGAAATTGGTTGGATTGACAGTTATAAAGCATTAATTATTCCTGGACTCGTAAGTGCATTTGGTATTTTTTGGATCAAACAATATGCGGAAGGTGCTATCCATGATGACCTCCTAAATGCGGCACGAATTGATGGATGTGGTATCTTTAGAATGTATTGGAATATAGCATTACCCGTTCTAAAACCTGCATTAGCTTTTCTAGCAATATTTAACTTTATGGCTGTATGGAATGATTACTTGTGGCCGTTAATCGTTCTAAATGATCCATCAAAATATACATTAATGGTTGCGTTAGCTAACTTAAAGGGATTACATGCTACCGACCATGCTGCAGTAATGACAGGAACATTTTTAGGGACATTACCATTAATCGCATTATTTCTAATAGCAAGCAGACAGTTTATTTCTGATATAGCTGCTGGAGCTGTTAAAGATTAGAAAAAAGAAAGGAGACAATGGCATTGAAAAAAACAAAAGCCATACTAATAGGCGCTGGTGATAGAGGAGCAAAAGCATATGCTCCTTATGCCATATCCTATCCACACGAATTAGAATTTGTAGCAGTAGCTGAGTTAAATCCTGAAAAAAGGGCAGCTTTTGCGGATGTGCATGGTTTTCCGAGTAACCGCTGTTTCGAGTCATGGGAAGAAATGTTGGATGAAAAAATTGAAGCTGATGTTGCCTTTATTTGTACGTTAGATCGTCAGCACTATAAGCCAACGATAAAAGCAATTGAAGCTGGCTATCACGTATTGTTGGAAAAACCGATGTCGCCTGATCCTGAGGAATGTATTTCAATGGTTGAAACTGCTAAGGAACATAATAGACTTTTAACGATTTGCCATGTTCTCCGCTATACGCCATTTTGGAATAATATTAAAAAGATTATTGATGACGGTGATATTGGTGATATTGTATCTATTCAGTTAAATGAAAATGTAGAAATTATGCACATGTCCCATAGTTTCGTTCGCGGGAATTGGAACAATAGCGACGATTCGAGTCCTATGATTCTACAAAAATCCTGTCATGATATGGATATTTTAATGTACTTAATGGATCAAAAATGCAAACATGTTAGTTCATTTGGATCACTGATGCATTTTAATGAAAGAAATAAACCAGAGGGAGCGCCATTACGTTGTCTAGATGGATGTCCTGTAGAAAATGAATGTGCGTTTCATGCCGGAAGATATTATTTAGGAGAAGGAAAAGGATGGGCGAAGAAATTTACCACTGACGACTCTCGTGAAGGAATTATTGAAGCATTGAACACCACACCTTATGGTAAATGTGTTTATCAATCGGATAATAATGTTGTCGATCACCAGGTGGTGAATCTGGAATTTGAAAATGGTGCGACAGCAACTTTTAGTATGTGTGGATTCACGAGGGAACAAACTCGGATTGTTCAAATTATGGGAACAAAAGGTGAAATCAGAGGAAAGATGGATGAAAACTATATATCCGTATTCAATTTTCTAACGCAAAATGAAACGGTTATCAATCTCAATAAACCGCTTGGTGGTCATGGCGGTGGCGATGACGCAATTGTGAGAGATTTCTTGAAAGAGGTCAAAAACTACCGAGAGACAGATAGACCATCTGCTGTTGTGTCACTCGAAAGTCATTTGTTAGCTTTTGCTGCTGAAGCTTCAAGGATTGATAATGGAAAAGTAATTGATTTAGATAAATTTATCAATGATAAATCTTTAAATTAAAGGGACAAGGACCCTGTCCCTCTGTCCCTGGAAAGGAGTGGTAAATCGTGTCTAAACTAACTGTAGTTGGAAAAGAATTATATATGAATGATGAACCAATTCAACTGATTTCTGGGGCGATACATTACTTTAGAATTGTTCCAGAATATTGGGAGGACCGATTACGTAAACTTAAAGCATGTGGGTTTAATTGTGTCGAAACGTATATTCCATGGAACTTACATGAACCAAAAGAAGGTGAATTTAATTTTAGTGGAATAGCTGATGTAGAGGAATTTATTCGTATTGCGGAAAAAGTAGGATTATACGTCATTGCACGTCCAAGTCCATACATATGTGCTGAATGGGAATTTGGGGGACTACCTTCATGGCTTCTTGCGGATAGCAATATGCGGGTTCGATCCCACTATGAACCCTACTTGGAAAAAGTAGATAACTACTATGATGTTTTACTAGAAAGGTTTAAGCCATTGCTGCAAACGAATGGCGGGCCCATCATTGCGATGCAAATTGAAAATGAATACGGAAGTTATGGAAATGATAAGCGCTATTTAACTTACATAAAAGAAGCAATGGTTAAGAGGGAAATCGATGTTTTATTATTTACATCTGATGGACCTACAGATTTAATGCTTCAGGGTGGTTCTGTCGATAATGTGCTAGCAACGGTTAACTTTGGCTCAAGACCAAAGGAGTCCTTTGCTAAACTTCAGGAACATTTTCCGAACACACCAAATATTGTGATGGAATATTGGAACGGCTGGTTTGATCATTGGGGTGAAAAGCATCATCAACGTGATCCGCAAGATGCGGCTGATACGTTTGCGGAAATGCTGCAAAGTGGTGCATCCGTTAATTTCTACATGTTCCATGGTGGCACTAATTTCGGTTTTTATAATGGGGCCAATTTTGATGAAAATTATCAACCTACCATTACAAGCTATGATTATGATTGCCCGATAAGTGAAACAGGGGATCTTACACCGAAGTTTCATGCGGTTCGAGAAGCGGTTGCCAAACATAAAGATTTAGGTGAGCTTGTGTTACCTGAACCGATCCCTAAAAAGAAATATGGTACGGTTAAGATGAAGGAATCTAATAATCTATTTGAAGCTTTGAATCAAATTAGTAACCTAGTTAAAAACACACATCCAGTATCAATGGAAAAGTTAGGTCAAGATTATGGGTTTGTTCTTTATCGTACCTTTTTGAAGGGGCCACTTGATGAAGCTCCTTTAACAATACAAGATGTTCGCGACCGTGCACTTGTCTATGTGAATCAGGAATTCAAGGGTGTCATTGATCGATGGGAAAATAATAAACTTATGATTGAAGTACCTGAAGAAGGCATACAGCTAGATCTATTGGTTGAGAATATGGGACGCATTAACTATGGACCATTATTGAATGATCCAAAAGGAATAACAGAAGGAGTACGTTTTGAACGTCAATTTTTATTTGACTGGGAAATATACTCCTTACCCATGGATAATCTAGAAAATTTAACATTTAACGAGAATCAACTTCAACCTGAAGAAAATCCGATATTTTACATGGGAACATTTGAAGTAAAGGAAATTGGGGATACGTTTGTTGAACTAGCAGGCTGGAAAAAAGGCATTGTCCTAGTTAATGGTTTTAATATAGGAAGATACTGGGAGATAGGGCCGCAGAAAACTTTATATATACCTGGTCCATTGTTAAAAAAAGGTATTAATGAGATTGTGGTTTTTGATATGCATGGCACGAAGAACCCGGAAATAGAATTGATAGATACACATAAATTAGGGTAGTAAAATGGGGCAGTTATTTTAACATAACTGCCCTTTATCATTGCTAAAATGGTAAAATGAATATAAGTGCGTGTTCAAAAAGTTACCAAATTAGAAACAAGAAGTTCGAGGCGGCGTAGTCTTGAGGGCCGGAATGTAGGCCATTCCTACATGAGGACCGGAAAGGCAAGCCAACGAAGAAATTCGCCGTTTATGATTTGGTGGTTTTTTGAACAACTTCTATAACTATTATATCTGAAATGCATGTATTGGAAAGGGTGGCCTTTTAATGGCAACAATCAAGGACATAGCACAAAAAGCTGGTGTTTCCCCTGCGACTGTCTCACGGGTACTTAATTATGATGCCAGCTTATCAGTTGCTGATGCCACAAAGAAAAAAGTATTTGAAGCGGCGGAAGAGCTTTCCTATCGGAAAAGGCCTGGCAAACGATATACAGGCCAAAAAATTGCTGTAGTCCATTGGTATACAGAAAAGGAAGAATTAAGTGACCTGTATTATTTATCAATTAGACTTGGTATCGAACAACGATGTAAACAGCTTGATTTGGATCCTGATATTTATTTTTTTAATAATATAGATGATATAAATGCTGATGAAATTGAAGGTATTATTGCCGTCGGGAAGTTCAGTAATCAGCAGGTAAAAGAATTAACCGCTATTAATCCCGCAGTAGTTTTTGTTGATTATAGCCCTAATGAAGACAAATATGATGCAGTGGTCATTGATTTTGAAAAAGCTACACAAAAAATTATTGATTACTTCATTTCAACGGAACATAAGGAAATTGGATTTATTGGTGGTCGGGAGTTTTTAAAAGGCCAAACGGAACCGTTGGACGATTTACGGGAGAAAACGTTTAAAAATTACATGCGAGAAAAAGGCCTCTTTGATGAGCGCTTTGTTTACGTTGGATCCTTTTCCGTAGAAGATGGGTACAATTTAATGGCAAAAGCGATAGAAGAATTAGGCGACAATTTACCGACTGCTTTTTTCACAAGTAGTGATGTTATGGCGATTGGAAGCTTGCGGGCACTGCACGAAGCGGGTGTTGCTGTACCAGACCGAGTAAGTGTTATCGGTATTAACGATATGTCTATTTCAAAATATGTTTATCCATCATTAAGTACGATAAAGGTATATACAGAACTCATGGGTGAAACAGCTGTTGATACATTGATTGAGCGGCTGGAAGGCAGGAAGATAGCGAAGAAGGTTTTTATATCGACGAAATTGGTTGTGCGGAAGAGTGTCAGGCAAGAAATATGAGGGGAATGGTCGTGAGACAGAAAAATGAGCAAACTGATTGTTTTACGAAAAACGGGGGATTTGTTCATGTCAATATTGGCAGCCTTTACAATAAAAGGCGTATATGAATAAACATATAACAACGTATTAAATCAATCTAATAAACAAAGATAGACTAGGAATTTAGACTGTTTATTAATTATATCCTGGTGATCAATGAATTTAATCATCAATCATAGTTATCCTAAAATTTAATACGAGGAGGATTCACCATGTCTAAAATTACCTTTCTTGGGGCAGGGAGTACCGTTTTTGCAAAAAATGTACTTGGAGATTGTATGACTGTTGATTTACTCCAAGAATTTGAATTTGCTTTATTTGACATTGATCACGAAAGATTAAAAGATTCTGAAGCGATGCTGAAAAATTTAAAAGAAAGCCTAGGTTCAACTGTTAAAGTTGTTGTATATACTGATCAAAAAGAAGCTTTAAGAGGAGCAAAATATGTCATTAATGCGATTCAAGTTGGAGGATATGATCCAAGTACGATCATAGACTTTAAGATTCCTAAAAAATATGGTTTACGTCAAACGATTGCAGATACCATCGGAATAGGTGGGATTTTCCGTAGTCTACGAACTATCCCTGTCATGATGGACTTTGCGAGAGATATGGAAGAAGTATGTCCAGATGCTTGGTTTTTAAATTATACAAATCCAATGGCTACATTAACCGGAGCTATGTTGCGTTATACGAATATTAAAACAGTAGGACTATGTCATAGTGTTCAAGTATGTGCGAATGAACTATTGGAATTATTAGATATGCCTACTGATAATGTGCAATGGAAAATTGCTGGAATTAACCATATGGCGTGGTTGCTGGAAATCACCCAAAAAGGAAAAGATTTATATCCAGAAATTAAGAAAAGAGCAATAGTAAAACAAAAAACAAAACATCATGACATGATTCGATTAGAATTAATGCAGCGCTTTGGGTACTATATTACCGAATCTTCCGAGCATAATGCTGAATATCACCCATACTTCATTAAAAGACAGTACCCTGAATTGATTGACCGTTTCAATATTCCATTAGACGAATATCCTAAACGATGTGTAAACCAAATGACAAGCTGGAAAAATATGCGAAATGATTTAGTTCATAATAGGGGGCTTACACATTCACGTACATATGAGTATGGGTCGCATATTATTGAAGCGATAGAGTCAAACATACCATATAAAATTGGCGGGAATGTCCTGAATACAGGTGGCTTGATCAGTAATTTACCCGAAAAGACGTGTGTGGAAGTACCTTGTTTAGTTGATGCAAGTGGTGTAACACCTACTTATATTGGTGACTTACCTGAACAATTAGCAGCATTAAATCGAACTAATATTAATACACAATTACTTACTATCAAAGCAGCGATGACAAGGAAAAAAGAGCATGTGTATCAGGCGGCGATGTTAGATCCGCATACATCAGCTGAATTATCTATAGATGATATTGTTTCCTTGTGTGATGATTTGATTGATGCACATGGAAAATGGTTGCCCAGGTTTGATTAAGCTTGGACTGAGTTATATACATAGTGAAGAATACATTAGGGGGAATAACAATTATGAACTATTCTGTCGGAGTTGATATTGGTGGAACAAAGGTGGCTATTGCAATCGTTAATAAATATGGTGAAATTATTGAGCAAAAGATTATGCCTACTGATTTATCCATTTTACCAGAAACTATGATTTCACAAATAAATGATGAAATAAAAACTATTATGTCAGTATCTGGAATACCAGATACTGACATAATCGGGATTGGGATTGGTGCGCCAGGTCCATTGGATAGTAAAAGGGGTGTGATAACCTGTCCGCCGAACTTACAGACATGGATTGATATTCCTATCCAAGAGCTCGTACAAAAGCATTTTCCTTATCCGGTTAGATTGGAAAACGATGCAAGTGCAGCAACGCTTGCTGAAAAATGGATTGGTGCTGCACAAGAAAATGATAACTTTGTATATATGACTGTTAGCACGGGAGTTGGCTCAGGGATTGTGGCTGATGGAACGCTATTAAGAGGTCTTAAAGGTAACGCTGGCGACATTGGACATACTGTTGTTGACCCATCCTTTGGACAATGTCCGTGTGGTCAATATGGCTGTTTAGAATCGATCGCCTCTGGTACAGCAATTGCTAAAAGGGGTTCTGAGATTATGGGGGAAAATTTATCAACAAAAGAGGTATTCGATCTATATGCAGAAGGAAATAAGAAAATAGCTACCCTTATAGAAAATGTCTTTCGGGTACTTGGTGTAGCATGTGTTACATTGATCAACACATTTGATACAGAAAAAATTGTTATTGGTGGTGGGGTATCAAAAGTTGGAGAGCCGTTGTTTAAATCGATTCAAAGCTATGTATCTCAATATGCACTAAATCCTACGGGACGTGAAACCAAAATAGTCCCTGCTAAATTGGAGCAAAGTGCTGGGGTAGTAGGTGCTGCGGCATTATGTTTCGATATATAGTAAATTTATTCTGGGAATTCATTTAATCAAGCTAATGAGAAAAGGGTTGTCACAAACATGGACAACCCTTTTCCGTTAATTAATATATATAAGTCTTTATTAATTTTCAGCCATTTCAACCTCAACTTCATCGGCACGATAAACACTTGAGATGTTTCCCTTTTTATCCGTTGCAAACATGACCGTTCTTTCAGCCTCAAGTAAGAATGAATAGGTTTTGTTTGTTTCAGAATCCATAATTTTAACAGTTGTATCCTTAGAAAACTCGGATACAAAAATTAACAATGATCCATTTTCATAGGTTAATTTTCTTCCGTAATTACCTGGAACATCTCCTTTTAACCAATCTAGCTGCTTTTGGACACCTGCTTTATGCATAGCATGGTCGTATAAAGCTATTATTGATTCACTTCTGTCATTTAATTCAACTGGTAATGGGCTCCACATAATTTCCCCTTTTCCATAAGGAATTTCTTTTATAGCGGTAGCATTGTGAGCAGATAGTGAAACTTCTCTCATCGTGTCAGCAATTCGTTCTCCGCCATATGAAACAGGGTAGTGCTTGTCATTGATTTCAATCATTTCTTCCCGGACGATATTTTCAATACTAGTTGATCCGATAATGTCAGACATTCGTCCTGTATCATGCCAGTATTCATCTATGTTAATAGGTCCGGTAAACAATAGTGTTATACCCTGTTCTTTTACAACTTCCAAAATGGTAGTAAGTGCTTCGCTGCTAAAATTGTGTGCACTTGGAACTACAACTAGTTTTGGTGGTTCGCTTTTCAATACATTGAGATGGTATTCACTTAATGCGCGGAATGGTGTTTTCATCTCGTAAGCTAATGTCCTTGTTAGATTCATTGTTGCATTTAATGCAAGTCTGCGATTTGAGAAATCATTGGAATAGGGGAACACGACAGCAATTTCCTCCAGTTCCCGGTCTTTGAATAAATTACGTGTTTCTTTTATGAAAGCACCAAAATCATAGGAAACATTTGCTTCAGGCTTTTCGGTTCCATCTGCACGAATTGCACCTATATTTGATTCATTAATATTGTTCATATAGTAATTTGTATTCCATAACCATTGTACAGCCCCAGCACCACCCGTTGAAAATGAATAAGCGTATTTTCTTTCTAAGATATTACGTAATTCTTCTTCACTTCTTTTAGCTTGGCTATTTGGGTTTTCCACGTACATAATTCCAGTTTCCTGAATTAAGTTTGGTTTATTGGGCGATTTTGTAAAAATTCCATCCCAGACTAATTGATCTAATAACCACCATGTATGGTTTGTTGTATAATCAACGACATCACTATAAAATAGTGGCGAGGGGCGTTGACCAGCAAGTGCTTCATCTTGGCCAACTGTAACCAGTTGATTTGGTACTAACCTTTTGATTGCTTCCGAGAGTTCCTTTGCCCAACTATTATGGATGTCCATTGTAAACAATGTATAATCCAACCACTTTAAGCCTTTTTTGCCTGTAATCATATCCTTGACTCCGAAGTTGATATCACTAGCCTCAGGGGGTTCAATTGATTCAAAAGATGGCAATTCTTGATTCGTCATGTTCCATTTTTCCTGAAGTTCACGTATGGATTTATGACGACTTTTCAGCCATTCTCTATACGCTTTTCGCTCAAACTTATCATGAAGTGTACGAGGCCCTCCAAACGTACGTCTCGGATCAAATAAGGATGGTTCATTAATTAAATCCCAATTAATGTTTGTTGTATCTGTATGTCTTGAAACAATTGCTGAAATAAAACGCTTTTGCGCTTCAACACTCCGTGGGTCAAGGTATGGATTTTCTCCATCCCAGGTTTCTGGTGTAAATGAAAAGAAGTTAAATGTTACTTCAAGATCATGTTTTTTAGCACACAAGATGAATGCATCAATAGAACGCAACACATTCTCATCAACATGTCCATCTATAAACATCATATTGCGCCATGCCGTCCAAATCCCTGTACGAATATAATTTATCCCAGCACGTTTCATTTGTGCCATATCTCTATCCCAAACATGTGGATTTGGTAAGAAAAGAAAATAGCGGGCAACATCTGACGTCATATAGGTCATTCCGACTATTGGCATTGGGTGCCCATCTTTTTGGAAATAGTCTCGATCACATGTCATAATGTCACCTGTTTGTAAAAGATTCTTGTCCATCCCCCAAAAACCTTGGTGTAGAATACGTTTTTCACCAGTACTTGACACAGTGTGACAGGTAATCGCATATAATCCAGGCTTGATATCAATTGGGACGATAAAAGACAACGAATCCAATTGTTGGGTAGCATTTACAAATTCTTTTTTTGAAAAGATTTCATTACCATCTTTTGTAATGGTAAATGTCAATTCCCACTCTGTTGTAACATTTTTAAATGACTGTAATTGATAGGTTACTTTTGGGCGCTCACCTTGATCATATGTAGCGTAGTTTGTTTTTAACCACATTTCAGTTACACCATTTTCAACAAACTTTGAGAATTTTTGTAAAGCTTTTGTTCCTTTTTCTGTCCAAAATGCTTTATTAACTTTTTGATTAATAAAGAGCCAACGTCCTCCTGTGAAATCCCCTTTTGTATTTTCGATCATTACACTAGGTGCAGCTACTTCACGGCCATTTTTTGAAACGCCTTTTAGTAATGGATAAATACGTGCGTCCATTGGTCCTGCTGATCCCATTTCAGCCTCAATTGCATTAGATTTAGTAACATGTAATACAAAGTTATGCGTATCTTCAATTGTAAAAAGATCCTTTACATTGGAGAATAAGGGAATATCCTGATTATGCTGTAATGATGTGATTGGTTTGGAATTTACTGGGAGAACTTCATGTATGTTTAACTGTTTATGGTAGGCTGTTTGTTCACGTTCTACTTTCCATCTCCCATTCAACCTATAACAAGGGATACGAAATGGTATCCCACCAATATGAACGATTCCCTTTCCGTCACTAAGATAATTATAAATTGCTTGCCAAGCATTTTTTGGAAAATAAGGCCCATGTAAATTTATAAAGCAATCCATTTCACTATTAATTAAGCTTTCTTCCAAAGAATCTGCATCAACAACGGTCATTTCATTGCCCAAATTCTCAAAAAATGAATGATCTGGTCTGTCACCATCCATTGGAAAACTGGAATCATAGAAAATAACGGTCTTACTCATGACTAATACCTCCGTTTTTTAAAAATATAATATGTATAAATAGTAGATATACTAAACTTAATATCTTTTAAGTATTATAGCAACAAAAACAGATAGAATTTTTATAATAATTAAATATAGTTAATGTAAACGGTTTTACATATATGTCATAAAATGTTCAAATATGACTATTATTGTGATATAATAATAAAAAAGTTAGAAAATTAAGGAAGCAAGAAATCGGCTAAATTCTGCCGGTTTCTTTTAATCTAACCAAGTGTCTTCGTAAGAGAGGAAAGTAACTAAATGACATCTGTAAATGGGATTTTTAAATGGTTTTATGATATAGGAAATTGGTTAGCTAAAGTGATGTATCTCCACTTTCTTTGGATTATTTTCACATTAATAGGGCTGGTTGTATTTGGTATCGCACCAGCAACAACCGCTCTATTCTCAGTCATTCATAAATGGTTTGAAGAAGATTTTGATATTCCAATATTCAAGAATTTCTATTCTGTATATAAAACTCAATTCATAAGATCCAATGGGATAGGAATTATTATGATAGCTTTAGGGTTATTCTTATATTTTGATATAAGGGTATCGAAACAACTGATTCAGTCTTTTTATTTACATATTATTTTATTGGTTATTAGTTTTTTATATTTTATTACAGTACTCTATATTTTCCCTGTATTTGCACGTTATGAGCTCAAGTTTTTCTTCTATTTCAAACAATCCTTTTTAGTAGCACTTGCAAGACCAATAGAATCAATAGCGATGATCATTAGTTTGTTTCTATTATATTATTTATTTAGTTTTTTACCGATCCTTCTAATTTTTATGGGGTCATCAATTATTGCTTATCCTCTTGCATGGTTTGCGTATCGGGCATGTCTTCAAATAGAAGAAAAAAAGTAAACTAAAGTAGTGATTAGTGAGGCCACTGAAAAAGTGGTGGATTTTTCACGTAAGGAAAGTATATTAGTTTTAAGGAAATGCCAGTATAAGAAAAACTTCGCCATTCGCTATTAAGGACAAGGCGAATACCGAGTTTTTCTAAAAAATTTAACTTTTCACCTTAACTTAGCATCTCGAATATACGGAGACTCCTGCGGGAAGCAAGAGATCGGCGAGCCCCCGCAGGACGGCAGTCCGAGGAGGCTCGACACTCGCCCTAAGGTGCGCGCAGTATATTCGAAGATGCGATGGTAGATTCACTTATTTTGTACTATATTTAACTTTTTCAGTAGACTCATGATTAGTTAAAGGGAGATGAGAATTTGATTAAACTTAATAGGGTTAAATCCCGACTATTAATGAAATATATTATCTCCTATTTACTAATTTTTCTTGTCCCTTTTATGATAATGAGTACTATTATCTATTATTATTCTGTTTCAAGCTTACGCGAAGAAATTGAGAAATCAACTATTAATAAATTGCAACAAGTAGAAAGTATAACAAACGAACGCATGAAAGAATTAGAAACACTAGCAGCTAGAATTTCATATGATCCTAGACTAACACCCTACATGATTAGCCAAAACTACTACGGGGGTTTGGCAATCGAAGAATTAAATAAATATGCGGCGAACAGCTCCATTATTGAAGACGTATTTGTGTATTACTATGGTGATGATAGGATATATTCCACTAGTGGTTCATTTTCTATTAAAACTTTACTAGATAAGTATGGATTTAATCAATGGGGAGTAGAAAACTTTGTCCAAGATTTACATACAAAAAACCCATTAATAAAACCTATAAGCGTTAGTAATGAAAAACATAGCGAGATGATATCCTATATATTCCCAATAAAGCCAAAAAACCCGAATCCATACGGAGCGGTTATGTACCTTATAGAAGAGTCAGAGATAACAGGTCTAATTCAAAACATATTTGGTAAATTTAAGGGGAATTCTTATATTCTCTCTGAAGATAATAAAGTAATTGCATCAACCATTAACGATCAGTCGACTAATATAAAGAACTTTAATTCATTGCCCATTAATAATAATGGTATAGATAATGTTGAAATAAACGGTAGGGATTATTCTCTAGCATCTGTTAAATCAGAGCTTAGTGGCTGGACTTTTATAACATTGATGAATACAGATCAATTTTTTGAAGAGCTCGCTGATGCTAAATTATTAATTATGTTAATATTATTTGTCCTTTTACTTATCGGTTTTATTTTGGCTATTTTACTTGGAAGAAAACAATATAAGCCAATACAAAATTTGTTTGAAATAACAAATAAAAATGATAAGTCAAATAGTGGTGTAAACGGTATAAATGAATTAGAGACCATTCACAAAGCGATTACAAATGTATTTAAAAACCATCAGACTTTGAATGAAACTGTGTATAAGCAAAAACCATTTGCTAGGGATCAATTGCTAGTTAGATTATTAAAAGGTGACTTAAAAGATAATGACGAAATAGACTCACTGTTACATTCGTTAACGATTAAAATGGAGGATGGCCACTACTTTGTAGCTATCGTATATTTTGAAAAAGGAACATTCATTGAAGATAATATGGATGAAAGAGAAGAAGTTTTTGAATTATTATCAACTATTTCAGTTGATGATGTTACGCTTTATGGTGTCGATTTGCTTTATAATGACGCGATTGCACTAGTGGTAAGTATGGATCCAGTAACAAATAATGCTGACAAGCAACGTCTTATGCTTATATCACAAATCCAACACTATATTCAAGCTGCTGCCTCAATTGATCCTACTATCGGGGTTGGAAGATTATATAATGAAAAAAACATGATCAATCGATCCTATATTGAAGCACTTGCAGCAACCGAATATAAATTTATATACCCAAAAGGTAGCATTATTTATTTTGAGGCTATTTCCTCGCAACCAGCACAGGAACTGGGTTATCCGAAAGATGAACAAATAAAACTTGTACAGAGTTTAAAACAAGGGGATCAGATTGTTGCTACAGAGACATTAAGTAATATATTTGTAACTCTTAAAACTAAAGATTTAACCATTCAAGTGCTAAAGTGTATCTGTTTCGATATTATTAATTCAATTGTAAAAGCGGCTTCCGAATTAGGGTTGACTCAACAAATTCATAATTTTAATGGAATTGTTGACTTTAGCTCGGTTGAACATTTACACAAACAGCTCGACACTGTAGTTATATCTATATGTGAAAAGGTTGATGCGAAAAAAGAGAGCCATAATGATAAATTACGAAATGATATATTAGATTACATTAAGTTGAACTATAAATTATACGACCTATCCTTAGAAAAGATAGCAATGGAGTTTCAATTATCTATTTCGTATCTTAGTAGATTTATAAAAGAACAAACTGGTGGAACGTTTACACAATATGTGCAAGATTTTCGAATGGAAGAAGTAAAAAAACAATTAAAAGAAACGGATTTACCAGTAAAAAAGATTGTGACACAAGTAGGCTATAAGGATGTTGCAAATTTTACAAGAAAATTCAAGGGGATAGTTGGTGTAACACCTGGACAGTACCGTAAATTAAATAAGTAACAGTAAACGATTAGAATACCTTGTATCTTACAAGGTATTCTTTTTGCAGCAAAAGTTTCCACATTCGCTATTAAAATCAATGTAAATAGGAGTATCTCTAAACAGAAAATTTACTTCCATTAATTATGAGCATACCACAAAAATTATTACTCTAGACGCCGTTATACAGCAGTTTGTAATCATTTATGTAAAGAAATACATAGGAAAATAAAATTGACATACTAAGGCATTAACAATCCATTAATATGTATGCGTTTCCATCTTAATGATTCTAGTTGAAACAATTTTAGCAAAATTAACATATTGATTATATTTTTTGAAAAAGATACGATGTAAGCAGTTTCATAGAAGGGGGAAGGTTATAACATGAGCACTAGTACTGCAACAGTTTTACAACAAGAAGAAGAAAAGCCGAAGTCCAATGTGCCTAAAGAAAAGAAAAAAAAACCTAAAAAGAATAGAAAAATTCTAGAAAATTGGCAGTTATATCTATTTGTACTTCCAGCCCTTTTGTATTTTGTTATCTTCCATTATATCCCTATGTATGGTTTACAAATTGCATTTAAAGATTTTATTCCCGCACTAGGAATATGGGGAAGTGAATGGGTAGGATTTGAACATTTTGCGAGATTTTTTGACTCTTATTATTTTTGGAATTTGTTAAAGAATACACTATCCATTAATGTCTATGAATTAGTTGTTGGTTTTCCATTACCAATTATTTTAGCGCTATTATTAAACGAGGTAAAAGATGGTATCTATAAAAAGAGCGTTCAAACCGTAACGTATGCTCCCCATTTTATTTCGGTTGTTGTAATGGCTGGTATGATCATTGCGTTTCTATCACCAGCAACAGGTATAGTTAACCACTTTATTGAATTGCTTGGTTTTGAACCGATTCGGTTTTTGGCTGATCCCGATTGGTTTAAATCTGTATTCGTGCTTTCAGGTGTATGGCAGAATACAGGTTGGGGAACAATCATTTACCTTGCTGCTCTTGCCGGTGTTGATATGCAACAACATGAAGCCGCCATTGTAGATGGAGCATCAAGGCTGCAACGAATATTATACATAAATATTCCCGCACTTGTACCAACAATGGTTATCTTATTAATATTAAACATTGGTAATTTTCTTGCGGTTGGTTTTGAGAAAATATTACTTTTACAAAATCCACTTAACCTTGAGTCTTCAAACGTTATTGCAACATTTGTCTATACGGCTGGTTTACTAGAAGCTCAATACAGCTTTGCCGCTGCTGTAGGTTTATTTAATGCAATTATTAATGCTATTTTACTTGTAGTTGTAAATCAAATTGCTAAAAAAACAAGTGAAACAAGTCTATGGTAAGGGAGAAGTTTATATGGGAGCAGTTATAAAAGAAACTAAGGCTGACAAAATTTTCAATATATTTAATATTTCATTTCTTTTTATTGCATTAGTAGTAGTACTTTACCCATTGATATATATTGTTAGTGCATCTGTAAGTGATCCATCGCAAGTGAATTCTGGAGAAATGTGGCTTTTACCTAAAGGATTTACTTTAGAAGGTTACAAACTAATTTTTGAAAATGACCAAATTTGGCGAGGTTATCTTAATACTATTTTTTATACCGTACTTGGTACTTTAATTAATTTAGCAGTTACTCTTCCAGCTGCCTACGCATTGGCACGAAAAGATTTTGTTGGTAGAGGGTTTCTTACGGGTCTTTTCGTACTAACCATGTTTTTCAGTGGTGGGTTAATCCCAACATATTTACTAGTTAAAGATTTGGGCTTAATTGACACAGTTTGGGCGATGGTTTTGCCTAATGCTGCTGCAGTATGGAATATTATTATTTGCCGTATATTCTTCCAGGTTACAATACCTACAGAATTGGAAGAATCAGCTCGGATGGATGGGTGTTCCAATTTTAAGATGTTTATGAAAATTGTATTACCATTGTCTGCACCAATCATCGCTGTAATGGCCCTGTTTTATGGTGTTGGTCACTGGAACGGGTATTTTAACGCATTGATCTACTTATCTGACAAAAATCTGTATCCGCTTCAATTAGTTTTAAGAGAAATACTTGTAATGCAGGAAATGTCATCATCGGCCACAAACATATCAGAAAGTATGGCCACAGCATTGCATAGTAAGGAACAATTAGCTGCAATAATCAAGTATGGGGTTATGATTGTCTCTACATTACCTATAATCATTGTGTATCCATTCTTACAACGCTATTTTGTTAAGGGTGTTATGATCGGCTCACTTAAAGGTTAGTCTTTTTTAACAGAATAAAAGATTACTATTAAAGGGGGGATGCCTTTAAATATGAGGTAAGCTAAATCTTTTTATTATAATAATTTGAAAGGGGATGTATTAGTTGAAAAAATCACTGCGCATTATGTTGGTTGCACTTTTTGCATTATTACTTCTAGCTGCTTGCTCAGAGGAAGCAGCGGAAAAAAGTGATGAGGAAGCGGTACCCGTAAACGATGAAGGGTTCCCAATTGTCGATGAAGAGATAAAATTATCACTGATAGCACCGGGTACTGGTATGGCGGAATGGAAAGATATGCCTACATTACAAAAGTACTCAGAAATGACCAATATCAACTTTGACTATAAGACACCTCCAATGAGCGACTTTAAAACGAAGTTAAATTTAGCGTTTGCTAGTGGGGATATAGAGGACATTATCTATGCAGCTGGAACTTCTAATTTGACACCTGCTATGGAAGTGGATTATGGAAAACAGGGGGTGTTGTTACCTTTAGAAGACCTTATAGCTGAACACGCTCCAAATATTCAAAAAATGTTCGAGGAAAACCCAGCTATTAAAAAATCCGTTACTACAGTTGATGGTCATATTTATTCATTACCGAGGGTGTCTAAAGGAGATACAGCTATTTGGTATAGAGGACCAATGTGGTATAACGGAACATGGTTAGAGGCTTTGGATGTTAAGGAACTACCTAAGACTACTGAAGAATTTTACGAACTATTAAAACGATTTAAAACAGAAGATCCTAACGGTAACGGAAAGGCAGATGAAATTCCATTAACCGATGTGAAAATGGATAGTACTCGTCCATGGTTGTTAGGTGCTTTTGGCCTGAAAGAATGGGGTATTGAGGAAGTTGATGGAAATGTAAGGTATACCCCAATCCAACCTGAGTATAAAGAATATTTAAAGTATATGAATAAACTTTATGAAGAGGAACTATTAGATCAAGAAGTATTTGCTCAATCAGATGAGCAGAAAAAGGCAAAAGGAAAAGCGAACAGAGTTGGAGTATTCCCAGATTACTTCTCATTCTTTACACTGGGTGAAACTCCAGAAAAGGCTCTTAATGACCCAATGTTTTTTCCATTGACTAGTTCTGTTTCAGATGAACCACTAGTCCCACGTAGTACGGGAATCAATAGAGGTAATTTTTCAATCACAAAAAACAATCCAAACCCTGCAGCATCAATACGTTGGGTTGACTACTTTTATTCACAAGAAGGCTATGAGTTCCTAAACCGTGGTCCTGAAGGACATCTCTGGTCATGGGTCGACGAAGAAGGTGGAGCTAAAAAAGAAAATCCTTTACCAGATGGTTTTGAAAGCCTAGAAGATTATCGTGGAACTCTTACGCCTGACTATGGAATTAATACACCTGCTTTAACCGGTCCAATAGAAGGAATGGAAAAGAGTGAATTTGATAAGTTTATTTCATCTGAAACCAGCGATAAGATAGAACCATATGCGGAAGTCCCTTATCCACTCGTTTATTTAAAGGGAGAAGAACAGGAAGAGGTTTCTAGAATTCAGGCTGACTTGGAGACGTATGTTCGACAAATGGAAGCTAAGTTTATAACTGGTGTTGAACCTCTATCAAATTGGGATAAATATGTCCAAACAATTAAAGATATGAATGTCGAGAGTTTAGTGAAAATTCATCAAGAGGCATATGATCGTTGGGAAAATAATTAATTAAATCATTTAGTAAATCTTTCGTATTTAATGTGTAACAGATGGCTCGTATGACCCTTTAGATAAAGGCTTTCATACGGGCCCTCTAATTATAAACTGATTCAAAGATAAAGGTGGCTTGCATATGTTTTTGACAGAAGAAAAAGCAAAATCACGTATTAATGAGATATCGATGTACCGGTACCGAAATCCAATTAAATTGTCTGAATGGAAATTTGTTGTTGATGAAGCAGGGGAGGTTGGTAGCTACCCACCGGATGATAGTTCTTCCATTATAAAAATAGGAGAACGGTGGCAAGGGCGAGATTTATATGCATGGTTATCAACAGAGGTTAAAATTCCGAACAACTGGTCTAGCAAAAAAATTGTCGGTTTGTTTGACTTTGGTAGAACTGGGGGAGGAAATAACTCAGGATTTGAGTCCCTTTTATTTTTAAATGGAGAACCTTATCAAGGTGTAGATTCTAATCACCAAGAAGTTTTTATTTCTGAGGAGAATGCTGGGGAAAGTCTAATGTTTGATTTTAGGTTATGGTCAGGCCTTGAAGGAGGGGGTCAGCCTGTTGAACAGGAGTATAAATTTCAGCGTGCAGAAATTGTTTGGCTAGATGAGCAAGTTGATAACTTCTACTTTGATGCAAAAGCTGTTCTTGAAACCGTACTAGTATTAAATGATAATCAGCCGGAACGACATAAGTTGTTGAACGCGCTTAATCAATCTATCAATCTAATTAATTGGTTGACACCTGGTTCAAATGAATTCTATGAATCTGTATATGACGCACAATCTTATTTGGAAGAACAATTAAATGAAATGGAAAAAAACCACGCCGTTACATTTCACTGTGTAGGTCACACACATATCGATGTCGCCTGGCTGTGGCGTCTAAAACATACAAGAGAAAAATCAGCACGATCTTTTTCAACGGTATTGCGTTTAATGGAACAATATCCTGAATATATTTTCATGCAAGGTCAACCGCAGTTGTATGAATATATTAAACATGATTATCCAGAAATCTATGAAAAAATGAAGGAACGTATAACAGATGGTCGATGGGAAACAGATGGAGGAATGTGGCTTGAGGCTGATTGTAACATACCAGCTGGAGAATCGCTTGTTCGCCAATTGCTGTTAGGATCGAATTTCCTTCGCGATGAATTCAATACAGAATGTGAATACCTGTGGCTACCAGATGTATTTGGGTACAGTTGGGCATTACCACAGATATTGAAAAAATCAGGAATCAAAACGTTTATGACAACTAAAATAAGCTGGAGTCAGTACAACCGAATGCCACACGATACATTTAAATGGCGTGGTATTGACGGAAGCGAAATATTAACTCACTTTGTTACCACTACAGAGCCATGGCCAGAATCAAGATACTATACGTACAATGGCTTTATTACACCTCAAGTAGTAAAGGAATCATGGGATGCATACAAAGATAAAAATATAAACCAAGATCTTCTGCTTTCCTATGGATATGGGGATGGTGGAGGAGGGGTTAATCGGGAAATGCTTGAAATGCGCCGACGCATTGATAAAATCCCTGGATTACCACATGCGAAACCCTCTACTGCCGGAGATTATTTCAGAAATCTGCATAAAACAGTTGAAGAAACAGATGAATATGTCCATACGTGGGATGGAGAGCTATACCTTGAATTTCACCGCGGGACATATACGAGTCAGGCGTATATGAAACGCATGAACCGAAAGTTAGAATTGCTTTATCGGGAAAGTGAATGGTTAAGCGTATTAAATGGTATCCATCAAAATGAGGTATCAGCTTATCCACAAGCTAAATTGACTGAAGGTTGGAAGACAATATTACGAAATCAATTTCATGACATTATCCCTGGTTCCTCCATAAAAGAAGTATACGAAGATGCTAAAAAAGAGTATGAAGAAGCAGAGAGACTAGGTGAAAATGTATGGAATCAAACATCCAAATTACTATTACAGGTAACAAAAGAAAATGTATGGACTGTATTTAATTCAGCACCTTGGAAAAGAAATGACTTGATTTTAATCTCTAACTCAAAACATCTAGGTGAAGGAGAATGGAGAAGTATTGAGGGTAATAAACTCGTTGCACAGAAAACCGAAAAAGGTTGGTACGTCCAAATGGAGAACATTCCGGCAATGGGATACACAAAGCTTGAGTTTCACCCGGAATCGAGTCGTAGCGAGAATACTCAGAATGAATTATTTAAATTAACAAATTCCAGTATCAAGACACCATATTATGCTATTGAATGGAATGATAAAGGGCATCTAACAAGTATTTATGATCTGGAAAATAAACGAGAAGTGTTAGCTGAAAATGCGTCTGGAAACGTTTTGCAAGTTTTTGAAGACAAACCACTTATGTTTGATGCTTGGGATATCGATATTTTTTATCAACAAAAAATGGAAGAAGTTGCTTCACTACAATCGGTTCAATTCTTGGAAAAAGGTGATACTCAAGCTTCCGTCCGCTTTGTTTGGAAATACGGTAGCTCGGTTATCCAACAAGATATGATTTTATATACAACTAGCAGGAGAATTGATTTTAAAACACATGCAGACTGGCGGGAAAAACAGCGTCTGTTAAAGGCCGCTTTTTCAGTTGAAATTCGTTCTACTGAAGCTACCTATGATATTCAATTTGGTAATGTGAAACGCCCAACTCACTGGAATACAAGCTGGGATTATGCGCGCTTTGAAAGTGTAGGGCATCAGTGGGCTGATTTATCCGAAGGTGGCTATGGGGTTAGTCTTCTTAATGATTGTAAGTATGGATATGATGTCAAGGATAATGTAATAAGGCTTTCCTTATTAAAAGCACCTGTTCACCCAGATCCAGACGCTGATCAAGGTCATCATGATTTTACGTATTCATTACTTCCTCATGAAGGTAGTTGGAAGGAAGGTAATACTGTCAAAGAAGCATGGTATTTAAATAACCCACTTACTTGTAATGAAGGAAGTAATAATGTTCAAGAATTATCTATGCTAGCTTGTTCGGAACCTAATATCATGGTTGATGCAGTAAAAAAGGCTGAGTATAGTGACAAAATTGTTCTAAGAGTCCATGAGTTTGAAGGTATTCGTACTCAAGCAGAAATGCGAAGTGATTTTACTATTGTGTCATGGCAGGAATGCAATTTAATGGAAAACCCTGTGCTCGATAAAGTAAATGATTCTAGCATTAACTTCCAATTAAAACCATATGAGATTAAAACTTTTCTTGTTGAATTCTCCAAATAAGGAGGCTTTAAATTGAACTTTGAAGTAATTGCAACAAGTGTATATGACGCACAGGTTGCTGCAGAAAATGGGGCAAACCGAATTGAACTAGTGAAGGACATCGATGAAGGTGGTTTGACCCCGTGTTATGCGTTAATTAAAGAGGTTGTTCAGGCTGTGAATATTCCAGTTAATGTTATGATCCGCCCGCATAGTTATACCTTTTGTTATAGCGAAAGAGATCTACTTATTATGACTGATAACATTAGGATTGTTCGAGAACTAGGTGCTACCGGAATTGTGTTAGGTACCTTAAATCATAATCATACAATTGATGAAACTGCTTTACAAAATCTTTTAGCGGCAGCGGGTAAATTGGATGTAACCTTCCATAGGGCATTTGATGAAGTCATTGATCAGGAAGCTGCTCTAACTACCTTATTCGAATTTCCACAGGTTAATAGGGTACTAACCTCCGGTGGGAAAAAAAGTGTTATCCAGGCTACAAATCAAATTAAAAAACTTAGACGACTTACTGATAATAACCCATGCAATATTATAGCCGGAAGTGGCTTAAGTATTGACAATGTTAAAGAATTTATAGAGGAAACGGGAATCAAAGAAATCCACTTTGGTTCGGGAGTTCGGATAGGTGGCAACGCTTTAAAGCCAATTGATCCAGAAAAGGTACGTGCAATTGTAAAAGTTATCGAGGCTTTGGAAACATAAACCTATTATAGATTAAATATTTTTTTTGGAGGGTTAACTTTGGTAGAAAAAAGATCTATACATATTATTTCCCACACCCATTGGGATAGGGAATGGTATTTGCCCTATGAGAAGCATCATGTCCTATTATCAAAATTGATGGATAAGCTACTGGATACTTTGGAAAGGGATCCCAATTATAAAAGTTTTCATCTTGACGGACAAACGATCATTTTGGATGACTATTTGCAAATTCGTCCTGAAATGAAAGAAAGTCTTCAACGGTTTATTAAAGAAGGAAGAATACACATTGGTCCCTGGTATATTTTGCAGGATGAGTTTTTGACGAGTAGTGAAGCGAATATCCGCAATCTTCAATACGGAATGAAAGATGCGTCACAATGGGGAAATGTATCAAAAATCGGTTATTTTCCGGACTCATTTGGAAATATTGGCCAAGCACCACAAATTTTAAGCCAGGCAAGTATCGAACATGCAGTTTTCGGACGGGGTGTGAAACCAACAGGATTTAATAATACAGTTAGTGAGACCGATAATTATGAATCACCATACTCAGAAATGCAGTGGCGCTCACCAGATGGATCGTCTGTTCTAGGTATCCTATTTGCAAATTGGTATTGCAATGGAAACGAAGTACCAACAGATGAATTAGAAGCAAAGAACTACTGGGAACAACATATCACATCGTTAGAAAAATACGCATCAACACCACATATGCTCATGTTGAATGGCTGTGATCATCAGCCTATACAAACAAATTTACCGGAAGCAATTCAAACTGCCGAAAACTTGTATCCGGATATAAAGTTTATCCATTCAAACTTTAATGATTATGTTGACAAACTTTCAACATCAATTCCAAAAGATTTAAAAGTGATTGATGGAGAATTACGAAGCCAGCAAACAGACGGATGGGGAACGCTTGTTAATACAGCATCAGCACGCGTATATATTAAACAAATGAATCAACTTTGTCAGGCTCTTCTTGAGAAGGTGGCTGAACCATTATCTTCATTTGCTTATTTACAAGGGGAAGATTACAACCATCATTTGCTTGAATATGCTTGGAAAACATTGATGCAAAATCATCCACATGACAGTATTTGTGGTTGTAGTGTAGACGAAGTTCACCGTGAAATGGTAACACGTTTTGAAAAAAGTAAACACGTTGCTGAAATGATAATTGATGAAAGTTTGGATTGCATTTCTAAACAAGTTGATACAACGGGATTTGAAAAATGGGGAGAAAATGCGCTTCCATTTACTGTTTATAACACAACGGGGTGGAATCGTACTGGGGTAGTGTCAATTACAATGGATGTCAAAAGAGACTACTTCTCCTCAGGAGTAAATAAAGAAAAATTAAAAGGTTTTCCATTGGAAGACAGAATTTTAATTGATGAAGAAGGTAATGAGTTTAATCATAAAGCCGAAGATTTGGGGATCGCATTTAATTATGATTTACCAGAAGAAAAGTTCCGTCAACCGTACATGGCACGGAGAGTTCGAGTGACTTTTGAAGCTGAAAAGATTCCCGCATTAGGCTTCAAGACATTTGCATTTGTTCCACAAGTTTCACAACAGGATATATCAAAAAAGGTTGCTTCTTTAATTACTAATGAAAACCAAATGGAAAATGACTATTTGAAAATAAAAATTGAATCTAATGGTTCCTTAACCGTAACGGATAAAGCAAGTGGTCGTACTTTTGAAGAACTATGTATATATGAGGATACTGGCGATATCGGAAATGAATACATGTATAAACAACCGAATGGTGAACATGCACGAACAACGAAAGACTTACAAGCAAAGGTGAAGGTAATAGAGGATACGCTATTTCAGGCCAGTTTTGAGATTGTTCATGAATGGGAAATTCCAGCCAGTGCATCAGATTTACTAGATACCGAGCAAAGGGAACTAGTTTGGTTTACAGGTAGAAAAGCTACTCGCGTGGAAGAAAAAGTTCCATTTACGATCAAAACGATTGTTACGTTAGAAAAGAATAGTAAAGGTATTAACGTGGAGACGTCCTATAACAATCAGGCGAAGGATCATCGTCTACGTGCATTGTTTCCTACAGATATTGAGACAAATGTACATCATGCTGATTCAATTTTTGAAGTAGCAAAACGATTGAATGAACCATCAGAAGAATGGACGAACCCAGATAATTCGCAGCATCAACAAGCGTTTGTCGACGTTAGTAATGATAGTGAGGGATTAACCGTTGCTAATCTCGGCTTAAATGAGTACGAAATAGTGCGTGACGGTAGAAACACGATTGCGGTTACGTTATTGCGATCAGTAGGAGAACTAGGTGATTGGGGCTATTTCCCAACTCCTGAAGCGCAATGTTTAGGAGAGCATTCTGTTTCATTCCGGATATATCCTCATGGAGGAAAAAACGAAGTCTACAAAGCATATCAGGATGCGTATCAGTATCAGGTACCATGGTCGATTAAACAAACCGGTCTACATGAAGGAAACTTACCACCAGTTCATTCATTTGTGCAATGGGATTCTACAAATCTAGCACTTTCATCAATGAAAGTTGCTGACAAATCAGGTGATGTGATGATCCGGTGGTTCAATATGGCGGATGATCAGCGTTCTCTTCTAGTGAAACCACCAGCAAATTACAACACTGCTTATAAAAGTAATGTTATCGAAAAAACAGAAGAAGCGCTAAACACAGGCAGTAGAAAGAGCATCCAAGTTCCAGTTCGTAACCATGAAATTGTGACAATTGGGTTTTCGAAAAGTAACCCTTAATAAAAGTAATATAAAAAAGGAGCGCGAGTCAATTGCGGGGACAACTTCCGGTATCAATGAAAACATTAATTGATGAAGTGAAATCTACTTTCTCTGATGATCAAAAAATCCAAGCAATGTTTGAAAATTGCTTTTCGAATACGTATGAAACAACCATTCGACCACAGGATGATGGCACAACATTCGTTATTACTGGCGACATTCCAGCAATGTGGTTAAGAGATTCAGCTGCACAGGTTCGTCCATACCTAATGTTAGCTGAAAACGACACAAAAATGGCGGATCTGATCGAGGGCGTTATTAACAAACAATTTGCCTGCATTATCCATGATTCATATGCTAATGCGTTTAATGAAGAAGCAAACGGAAAAAGATATCATGATGATAAAACGGAAATGACTTCCCTTTTATGGGAACGTAAATATGAAATAGATTCGTTATGTTATCCAATCCAACTTGCCTATTTATTCTGGAAATCAACTGGAAGAACAACTCAGTTTAACCAAGTTTTCCGGGAAGCTGTTACAAAAATAATCGAAACCTGGGAGATAGAACAAAACCATGGGAAGAATTCTAACTATCAGTTTGAAAGGGATAACTGTCCACCACAAGACACCTTATCGCATGATGGAAAAGGAGCACCTGTGGGCTTCACAGGTATGACATGGTCCGGTTTTCGTCCGAGTGATGATGCCTGTGAATACGGTTACTTAATTCCTTCTAATATGTTTGCGGTTGTCGTCCTAAAACAATTAGCAGAAATAGCTGATGAAATTATCGGCGATAAAGAATTAGCAAAAACCGTAGTCGATTTGGCGAACGAAATTGATCAAGGTATTCAAAAGTTCGGCAAAGTAGACCATCCAATGTATGGAACAATTTACGCCTATGAGACAGATGGACTTGGAAATTATAACTTAATGGATGATGCAAATGTTCCTAGTCTTCTTGCATTACCATACATGGGATATTGCAGTATTGATGATCCAATTTATCAAAATACGAGAAAATTTATTCTAAGTGAGGAAAACCCTTATTACTATCACGGAAAGGTTGCTAAAGGGATTGGCAGCCCTCATACGCCTAAAAATTATATATGGCACATTGCTCTTGCTATACAGGGGATGACTGCATCGACTAGCGCTGAGAAAGAAGAAATTCTTGATCTGTTTAAAACCACAGATGCTAATACAAATTGTATGCACGAAGGTTTTCATGTGGATGACCCTGGAAAATTCACGAGACCTTGGTTCTCATGGGCCAATTCGATGTTTAGTGAATTTATATTAAGTCAATGTAATCGAGTTGTAAAAGGTAGTCCATTGGCGAAATAACAAATTTGACGAAATAAAGTAGAGGTGAACATATGAATTATGAAATTCTTGTTAGTGATTATAGAAATGGGATTCTTGAAAATATTCATCCTGGACATATTTGTGGAGTTGACGAATTCGGTAGTGTCAAGTACCAGGTAGGGAATCCAGATCATTTAACTTTTTTAAGGTCAGCTTTAAAACCGATTCAAGCAATTCCAGCAATTGCTAATGGTATTCAAGAACATTTCAAGCTTACGAATAGGGAAACGGCATTAATTGCTGCATCTCATCGCGGAGAGGAATTCCATGTTGATGAGCTCGAGAAGTTACTTGATAAGGTTGGGATACAGGAAGAGGAGTTATTATGCCATCCAACATATCCTCTAAACCCAAGATCAAAGGATAAACTTGCGAAAAACAATCAACCAAATAGAAGGCTGTACCATAATTGTTCTGGTAAGCATTTGGGAATGATCGCACTTGCAAAGATTCTTGGTGTAAGTACGGAGGGTTATTTTAAACCGGATCATCCAGTACAGCAAGAGATTCTCTCTGCTCTCTCCAGTGTTTCCGGATGCAAGGTTGAACATATTCATAGTGGGGTCGATGGATGTGGTGTTCCCGTATATGCACTACCACTAAGGTATATTGCGAATACCTATTTACGGTTTGCCAGACCAGAGCTTATTGAAGACCGTTTCATTCGGCGGGCAGTATTTCAGATTACATCCATGATGAATGAAAATCCGGATATAATTTCTGGTACGGACACAATTTGTACGAGTTTGTTAATGGATGGCAATATTGTCGCAAAAGGGGGAGCGCAAGGTGTTTATTGTTTCGGTTTGGATGAGGAGAAGATGGGATTTTCATTAAAAGTTATAGATGGATCTGAAGAGCAATGGCCGATAATTGTCGCAAGTATACTAGAACAAATCAACTATAAAAATAAGGACACTATTCAAAGGCTATATCAATTGACTGAGAAAGATATATATAACGACAACAATAAGCTTGTAGGCAATAAAGAAGCTAGTTTTAAACTAAATGGAATTACCTCAGGAACTCTCTAATTAATAGTAGAAACGAATAAGTATAGATTACTAAATTTGAAGAAATGGGAGTGTATTTAAGTGAATGTAACAGAACCTGTACGTGCATTCCATTTAAGATTCGGGTCACACGACCTGGTTGAGCCATTAAAGGAATTTATTGAGAAGGTATTGGCACCAAAAGGAATTAACCATTTACTGTTGGAATGTAATACGTCCTTTGTGTTTAATTCACATCCAGAAGTCACTGGAGGAACATTAACAAAGCAGGATGCGAGAGAATTGGCATTAGTATGTAAAAACAACGGAATCAGGCTAATACCATTATTCCAATGCCTAGGCCACCAGGGCTGGGGCGGGTCTCGGAATTCTATACTGAAAGCATACCCTGAATTTGATGAAACACCACATGTGCCACTGGATGCGGAGTGGCCAGAAATTTTCTGTAGAAGCTGGTGTCCAGAGCATCCGGATGTTAATCAGCTTATATTTGATCTAATGGATGAGCTGATTGATGCTTTTGAGACTGATGCATTTCATGTAGGCATGGACGAAGTATTTGAAATAGCAAGTGATAAGTGTCCAAGGTGTAAAGGAAAGGATAGGGCGGATTTATTCGCAAAAGTTGTTAATGAAATGTACGAACACTTGGTCAAAAAGCGTGGTCTTGAAATGTTTATGTGGGCAGATCGACTAAATGATAGTGAAAAAATGGGTTACGATGAGTGGGATGGGGATACCTTTGGAACATTTAAAGCAATTGATTCCATTCCTAAGGACATTATTATGATTGATTGGCATTACGATAAATTGGATGCATATCCCTCGATTGGAAACTTTATTGAAAAAGGCTTTACCGTCATTCCTGCTTGTTGGTTTAAAACAGATGCAGCAGTAGATCTTTTAGAGGAAAGCAATCGGCAGGCGAAGGAACTTGGGGCAGAAGGTAAAATGCCTGGAATGGTAATGACCTCGTGGAATGGCTGGAACAAGGAGTCATTTAAAAAATTTGTTAATATGCCACCAAATGAGTTTGGTCGTAATGAAAAATTAGAAGAGCTAAATGAATTATATCGAACAGTAGACGTAATTACGGAAAAATTAAAGAGTAAAGGGTAGGTTTATTTTGGTCTACCGTATTATGACTATAAAACCCGGCCTCGCCCATTCACCTGCTATAAGGTTGTTGGACAAAAAGTAACAGCGGGTCTATCAACTGGACCCGTCTGTTCATCAGCCAACCACGATTACTTTATAAGTAAAAAAATAACTTAGTAATCCAATATGTTGGAAATTGTTTTACATAAGGATATAGGGTTCAGGTATAACACCTACTATTGACATAGAGGAGAGAGACATATTGCAAAAAAACGTTAATGGACGAGAGCAAGAGGTTCTTTTAGATGACAGCCGATGGGTGTTGGTATGGAACGAAAATTTTGATTCAGGAAAGCTTGAGACTGGTACGTATTACAATGCTGACGTTGTAGAGCAAGAGGCTGAGGGAAGCTATACCGCTAGAGTAGGAAGAGTGCATCCAGGTGATTATGATTCTCCGATGAAGGGCACTAGCATTGACCGCGGTTCTATCACTTTAACTGTTAAGGGACTTGTGCCGAATACGAAATACAACTTAACAGCCCAGGCATGTATAGAAGGTGAAAATAGTAAACTATGGGTGGGCGCTGTGGACCTTGAAAACGAAAAATATCATATCGTTAAGGATGTCCATGAAGAGGTGACATCTAAATCATGGACATATATATCATTAAATCTTACAACTGGACCACGTACTACCGAAGTAGCTTTTTATTGTCTTTTGGAAGGTCAACCGGGACTTGGTTACCTCAAAGACATGAACGTTTTTAAACTAGATAGTGTTGGTAACGAAAACAATCAGAATTGGGAACGATTTGGATCCAAACCAGAAAGTAAAGAAAATGAATTTCCGCTTACTATACCGGCCATCCAGAAGTTTATTTATAACCCTAATGTAGGGAAGTGGTTCCCGAAGGATAAAGGTCGCATTATTATCGATAAAGGCTACCAAAGTCAACTTGCTGATGATGCAAAACTTTTCCTTGCCGAATTTAATACGGATGATTCAATAAAATCCAACTACATAATTGAAAACTGCAGTTCTAAAGATGCTAGACCAGGAGATATTGTTTTTACCATCGGGGAGATCAAAGATTCTAATATGTTGGAGCCAGCTAATTCTATCAGAAAGGAAAATTATCGGATAGAAATAGATGAAAATGTACTCACAATTACAAGCCCTACCAATACAGGGGTGTTTTACGGTACGCGCACAATCTTGCAGGCTCTTAGATTGCAGAACTGGTTACCAGGCGGAACGGTAATTGACTGGCCAAATGATAGGTTTAGGGGACTACAAGTTGATACAGGCCGTCGCCACTTCACCATCGATTGGCTAAAACAACAAATTCGTGACCTTGCATGGACAAAAATGAATATTATGCACCTCAGAATGAAGGATGATCAGGGACTTAGGGTTGAATCTGATGTGGCCCCTGAGTTAGTTGCACCCGAACACTATAGTAAAAAGGAGATAAGGGAGCTAGTTGAGTTTGCTGCACGGTACCATGTAACCTTATTGCCTGAAATTGATACTCCTGGACATTCGGCGATGGATGTTAGGGTCTACCCTGATTACGGGCTCAGGTTAAAAGATGGTTCTGTAGCATCCGTGTTAGATTACACGAAGTGGGAAGTCAGAGAATATGTAAAAAAACTAGTTCTAGAAATTTCCGACCTTTTTCAGTCCCCATATTTCCATCTGGGAGGAGACGAATATGAGAATAGTGCGGAGGTTGCTCCTCACTTAGCAGATTGGGCAAAAGAACAACTTGTCCCCGAAGCTACTTGGTACGACGGGTACGAATTTTACTTAAATCAGCTCGCCGAACCTCTAATAGAAAAAGGAGTAAGACCATGGATTTGGGTGGATATGATAGATCCCGGAGAAGGGGTAATGGACTTAGACACAAATTTCATTATTGACTACTGGGCAAAGTGGGATCGAGCACCACTTGCACCAGAATTTCACAAAGCAGGTTATGAAACCGTCAATAAAAACTCGGATTGGATGTATTACGACCTTTGGCCTGACAAAATTGGTAGTGACGATCCTAGAAGACATCCAGAAAATGTATACGAGGTTTGGGAGTCAGACGGTTATATGAAGAAGGCTGGATGGGGTGCGGCGGTAACTAGACCCAAAGATGACCATACAATTTATCTAAATCAAAAGGCTGAAAAGCATTCAGGTGCGATGTTTGCAATCTGGGATGATGCCCACGGTTGGCCGGCCGAAAAGTGGGTTACAAAAGGAATGTTACCACGAATTAGAGCATTTTCGCAAAAGGTGTGGGGATCCCCAAAAAGTGCTTATACTTATGCGGAATTTGATCCCTTCATTTGTTGGATCGGCTACTCCCCTGATGAACCATTATATTAGTAATAGGATGGGGTTGGGTGTCATGAAAAAAGTTGATCGGAACATTATTGATGGTGGTTATTCATCCGACCATTATCCTGTGATGGCTGAGTTGACCATATAAACTTCATAATATTGAGAGGGTTGATAGTGTGGCAAAAGAGTCGAAAGAGCAAACCATAGAGCGTGGTGTACATAATTATAGCGTGGAGGAAGATTGGGTCAAACCGGAAGATCCACTGATTTTGGAGCGCCTTGATTGGTTTCAAGATCAAAAACTTGCATTGATGATGCATTGGGGTCCCTACTCACAGCTTGGTGTAGTGGAATCATGGGCTTTAAGTGATGGAGATGCCGAATGGTCACGAGAAGGCATTGACTGGGAAGAAGATGGAGAAGAGTTGAAGCGACAATATTTCAACCTTAATAAAACGTTTAACCCGATTCGTTTTCAGCCTGAAGTGTGGGCTGATCTGGCAGCTAAGGGTGGGTTTAAATATTTGATTTTCACGACAAAACATCATGATGGCTTTAGTATGTGGAACACCAAAGAGACTGATTATAGTATTACGGGATCAGAGTGTCCTTTTCACACACACAAGTATGCTGACGTATGTAAACACCTTTTCGATGCTTTCCGTGACAAAGGTCTAGGGATAGCAACCTATTTTTCAAAAGCTGATTGGAATACTCCTTATTATTGGGCTTCTGGTATGAAACGTGGAAAGAATATGTGGAGAGGGCCTTCTTATGATCCAGAGGAATACCCTTGGTTATGGGACAAGTTTGTGCAATTTACACATAATCAAATTATGGAACTGATGTCGAACTATGGTCGGATTGATGTTTTGTGGCTAGATGCAGGTTGGGTAGGCAAAAGAAAGCAAGATATCCGCCTGGGAGAAGTGGTAGAAAAAGCACGCGTGAAACAGCCTGGATTAATTTCAGCTGATCGTACCGTGGGTGGGGCATATGAAAACTATGTTACTCCTGAACAGACGATTCCAGACCATCCATTAAATGTACCATGGGAAAGTTGTATCACGATGGGTACCTCCTTCTCCTTCAAATATGAGGATAAATATAAATCCATACGTGAAATTGTTCATACGTTGATCGAAGTAGTTTCAAAAGGTGGTAATCTTGCTCTAAATGTTGCACCTCAACCAGATGGACGCTTACCCGAGGGAGCTATTGTAAGGATGAAGGAGCTTGGAGCTTGGTTGAATGCTTATGGTGAGGCAATTTACGGGACACGTATTTGTGCACCTTACTTCACAGAAGACTTTGCCTTTACACGAAAAGACAAAATAACCTATTGTTTCCGTTTGTATCAGAATGAAAATAGCGACAATCAAGATAGATATATTACTATTCCTTACCATGAAAAGGTACATAGAGTAGATATGATAGGCGGTGAAGAAAACCTTGATTATAGCCAAGTAGATGGTGGTTTGTCTATAAAGGTGCCAAGGTCGGATACAAATGAAAAAGCACCAATTGCCAATGTGTTTCGATTAATTTAGACAAAACCAATTCCTAAATACCAGGTGCTTGTACAAGGGAATGTATAAATCTGATAAAAATCTTGCCTAAATATATTTAGGCAAGGACTTTATCATTCGCATAAAATTTCTAAATATGAGCCGATGCCGATGAATTTCTTACAATTAATTTAGATGGCAGTACAATTTTCCTGAAGTCTGGAGGGGCGGTTTTTTCAATTCTTTCAATGAGCATTTGTGCTCCTGTGAAACCAAAATGATACGCTGGTTGCGCTACAACTGTTAAAAAAGGGTTTAGGTCAATGGAAGGATCCAAGTCGTCAAAGCAGACTACTGAGATATCTTCTGGAACGCGAATATTCTGTTTCCGAAGTTCCTTAATTGTATTAATCGCAATGAAGTTATTAGCTGCAAAAATTGCTGTTGGTCGTTTTTCTAATTGAACAGACAATAACTTTGATAGGTCAGAGTTTGTATCCTTGTTCTTATAATTACTTTGGAGGATAAGTTCTTCATGAACTGGTAAATTATATGTCCTTAATGTTTCCATATATGCTTTCTGCCGTTCGCGTGCTGTTGAAACATCTAGAGGGCCATTGATAATTGCTATTTTTCGATGCCCTTTATCAATAAGATGCTCTAGTATTTTCCGTGTTCCTTCTTGGCTATCCCCATGTACTGAATCACACTCGATTCCATCAATTTTACGATCAAGTAAAATAAACGGGATATTATACTTATTTAATGTTCGCAAGTTCTTTTTTGATTTATCTTGGGATGGGGTAATAAGTACACCGTCTACCCCGGTTGAAACCAGCATATTTATGTAATCTGACTCCTTGTTTATATCTTCATCAGTGTTACATAATAAAAGGCTATACCCCATCTGTTTTGCTTTATCTTCTGCTCCACGTGCTACTTTTGTAAAAAAGGGGTTAGTTATATCAGTTATAACAAGAGATAAAATTTTGGATTTCTTTGAAGTTAAATACCGCGCGGAAGTATTAGGAATATAGTTCAGCTCATGAATAGCATCCTCCACTTTTGTTCGTGTGGCTTCACTTACTTTACCCGATTTATTTATAACTCTTGAAACAGTCATGGGAGATACATTCGCTTTTGTGGCGATGTCGTATATTGTAACCATAGACAACTTCCTTTCTATATACTTTTCATTATAAAGTAAATTTAATATGTCACCAACTATTTCAGACAGTTAAAAGCTTTATTAAATGTTTAAATAGATGTACAGGTTTTATTTTTCAAAAGATTTGTAATTGACAATAAAATAGTTTGGTGGTATTTTAATGGTATCGGTAACATTGAGGGGGTTTTACCAGTCAAAATAAACACATGAAAATCAGATCGATAGGATAAAATCACAGGCGTTTGTGTAGGGTTTCCAGGTCTTATTAATCATAAAGATGGAAACGTTATCAAATCCTCACAGCTAGTTTGGGAAGATGTTCCGTTACTCCGAATATTGGAAGAACAATTGGCGTTTTCTGTCTTGATAGATAATGAGCTGAATCTTAGAGCTTACGCTGAAGGGTTTTTACCAAAAATAAAACATCATTCAATGGCCGTGATTGGTTTTGGAAGTGGTGTTGGGTCAGCATTGATGATAGGAGATCAAATCCACAAAGGATATTTGAATTCTGCCGGAGAAATTGGTCATACAATTGTTGATACAAATGGGATCTTATGTACTTGTGGTAACTTTGGGTGTTTGCAAACTTATATTGCAGAAAGTTTTTTGGTTCAAGAAGCTTCCAAAAAATCTAATGCACAAAGCTTGCATAAGATTATTTCTGCCACTGAAAAAGGGTATAAGTGGGCGGAGAATATTTTGAGTCGTGCAATTACTTATGCTTCAATAACAGTGAATAGCTGTGTTTGCATGTACAATCCGGAAAGGGTGATTTTAACAGGTGAAATGATTGAACAATTCCTACATGTACGCGATCGCATTTTGCAAGAGTCAAGAAATAAAATATGGTCTCCATTAAGCGATTCAACAAGTATTGAAGTATCGCAACTTGGAGAAAAAGGCGTTGTTTTGGGAGCCAGTATGTATTCGCAAAGGGAATATATCAATCATTTAAGCACCGAAAAAGGTTGGTTTAATAGAATAACGCCTATTTCGGGATTTCAGAAGTCGCGTAATAGGATTGTTGGGGGTATGATGTTTTAGGATTTTACGTTGTCGTAAAAAAGAAGGTTCAATTTGTAAAAACAGGAGGAATTCATTTTATGAAAAAATTCATTGCAAATTTCAGTGCTTTTGTTCTTGTTATGATGCTGTTGTCTGCCTGTACGACCGGGGATAATTCAGCTACGAATGGTACGGGAAATACAGATAGTCAAAATCACGATGGTGTGACAGTGGGGTATCATGAAAATGTCCAAACGTTAGATCCTCATGACTCGAGTTCTGGTATTGATATTAGTGTGTTAAATACCATGTATGAGTCATTGCTTACTCCGAACCAAGATGGTGAATTGGAACCGCTTTTGGCTACGGAATATAAAATTAGTGACGATGGTTTGACATATACGTTTGAACTAAAAAAAGGGGTTAAGTTCACCGATGGTACAACATTTAATGCAAAGGCTGTGAAGGCGAATATCAAACGTATTTTGGATTCAGATGGATCGTTGAATTCTTATAGAGACTTAAAAGGAATCAAGAATGTGAAGGTGACTGGTGATTATGAGATTAAGATCACTTTGAAAGAAGTGAATAGTCAATTTTTAAGCAAAATTGGTACGAAAAATTTCGCAAGTCCTAAAACCCTTGATAGTGCCAATTATGCCAAGGCGTCCACTGGAACAGGACCCTTCAAGTTGAAAGAATGGAATCATGGCGCTTCAGTCGTTGTTGTAAAGAATGAAGATTATTGGAAAGATGAGCACCCGAAAGTTGATAAAATTACTTTCAAGCCCATTCCGGAAAACGGTTCCCGTGTAGCTATGCTCAAAACAGGCGAATTGGATGTGATGTACCCCGTCCCTGTTAACGATGTGAAAGATTTGCAAAAAGCTGATGGGATCAAAGTAGATCTATATGAATCAACTTATGTGAACTATACAACAGTTAATACAAGCAAAGAGGAATTCAGCAGTAAAAAAGTGAGAAAAGCCATGAATTATGCGATCAATAAAGATGCATATATTAAGGTTGTCAAAAATGGTTTTGCCAAGAAAGCCACATCGCCGCTTCCAAAGACCAATGTGAATTTCACGTCTCAAGAACTATATACGCATAACATTGAAAAGGCAAAACAATTAATGAAAGAAGCAGGCTATGCAGATGGGTTTTCCGCTACAATTTGGGGAAGTAATTCTAGTAAAGATAAAAAAGGTATGCAGTTTATCAAACAACAGTTGAAAAAAATTAATATTGATGTCAAGATCAAACAATTTGAACGGGGTACCTTATCAGAAAAAATCAATAAACCTAAAACCCCGGAAGATTCTCAAGTGCAAATGTGGTATGTGGGTTGGTCATCGACGCCTAGGGATACAGATAATGCGCTCAATCCTCTGTTTAGCACAAGTGCATTCCCACCAAATGGTGCCAATACGGCATATTACAGTAATCCAAAAGTTGATGAGCTGATTAATGGTGCACTTAATTCGAAAACAAAAGAAGAAAAACAAAAGAAATATGATAAAGTACAAAAGATCCTTTGGGATGATGCGCCATGGTTGTTTTTAGCAACTGATGTACAGCAAATTGCAATGAATGAAAATTTGACGGGCGTATGGAGATCGGCAGACGGGAACTTGTATATTAAAAATGTTGCCTGGAAGTAAGAATCTTTGATCTGAAGGTGCGCTAGCGAATACCTAGCGCACCTCTCATCCAGGAGGCTTTAGGTATACGATGTTATATGAGTCTCCCAACTGATGAAGCAAGGTAGGTTGTCTTATCGTACGTACTTAAAAGGGGGGAGAAAATATGGGCAAATATATCATCAAGAGGTTGTTAGGGCTTATTCCTCTTCTTATTGCTGTTACATTTTTGATATTCTTATTCGTTCATTTTATCCCAGGTGATCCTGCTCGATTGATGGCTGGAAAAGATGCAACCGTGCATGAGGTTCAAGCCATTCGTGCAGAACTTGGGCTGAATAAACCTTTGGTAGAACAATATTTGGTGTATATGAACGATCTTTTACACGGTGATTTGGGTTATTCATTAAGGTCAGATGTAACCGTTACAGAATTATTTAGTGAACGGTTTATCCCTTCAATGATTCTATCTCTATTGAGTATAGGGTGGGCAGTTGTTATTGGGATTTTAATGGGTGTGGTTTCTGCTGTGTTTAGAGGAAAATGGCCGGATTATTTTGGAACGGTGACAGCAATATCAGGTATATCTGTTCCGAACTTTTGGCTGGGATTAGTCATGATTCAGCTATTTGCTGTTGTATTAGGAGTTCTGCCAGCTGGTGGCATTGAATCTTGGACCGGCTATATTTTACCGGCTATTTCATTGGGTGCGGGGATTATGGCAATGATCACACGATTTACAAGGTCATCTCTTGTACAAACATTACAAAATGATTTTATCCGTACTGCTCGTTCAAGAGGGATGAATGAAAAAACAGTCGTTTTTGGTCATGCGCTCAAAAATTCTTTGATTACGGTTCTCACCATTGCAGGTCTTCAATTTGGATATCTTTTAGGTGGATCTATTGTTGTAGAAGCTGTGTTTAGTTTTCCTGGAATGGGAAGATTGTTGATTGATTCGATACAGTTTCGTGATTATCCTGTGGTGCAATCGCTTTTATTAATTTTTTCTTTAGAATTTATACTTGTTAATTTTCTTGTTGATATTTTATATGGCTTTTTGAACCCAAAAATTCGCTACCAATAATAATGATTTGTTGTTTACGTGTGTTCATTGGCGAATCAAAGGCGGCATTGGGCTGCGTTACGTATATACTGATCTCACAAATGGGGGATAACAATGTTAGAAGTAGAAATGACTGTGGACGATACACAAGACCTAAATAAGAAAAAAGATTCAAGTTTTCGGAAGATTTTTCGTTCATTTAAAAAAAATAAATTAGCTTTATATTCATTTGTCTTTCTCTGTTTTTTGTTACTTGTTGTAATTTTTAGTCCGTGGATTGCACCTTATAACCCACAAACTGTAAATTATAATCATATCTTAGAAGGTCCTTCATGGAGCCATTTGGCTGGGACGGATCAATTCGGAAAAGATGTTTTGAGCAGATTGATTTATGGGGCAAGAATCTCGCTTGGCGTCGCTGTGGCATCCGTATTGTTAGGGGCATTTGCTGGAACGATTTTAGGTTTGCTAAGTGGTTTCATGGGAAAATGGATTGATCGTATCATTATGAGAGCATGTGATATCCTGTTTGCGTTTCCTGATCTGGTTCTTGCAATTGGTATGGTTGCGATTTTAGGTTCTGGTTTGAAAAATGTGATTATTGCGATTGCCTTTTTCTCAACGCCTTCTTTTGCACGCATTGTTCGTGGTGAGACGTTGGAGATCAAAGAGCGATTATTTGTCGAAGCTGAGAGATCCATCGGTGTGAAAAAGGGAAGAATCCTTTTTAAGCACGTCTTTCCACACACAATCTCCACCATCATTGTATATATCACCATGAGTGTCGGTGGTGCGATTATCTCAACAGCGAGTTTAAGCTTCCTTGGATTGGGAGCTCCAGCATCTTCTCCTGAATGGGGTGCTATGATCAGTGCATCAAGAGATTACATTGGTGATGCATTTCACCTTATCTTTTTCCCAGGGTTTGCCGTGTTTATCACAGTTTTGGCGTTGAACTTGTTCGGGGATGGATTACGTGATGCGTTAGATCCAAAAACAAGGGATTAAAGGGGATGGTACCATGTCATATTTGTTAGAAGTTAATAATCTCAAAGTTGGCTTTACTTTAGATAATCATACGACACAGGTTGTTCGCGGTGTGAGCTTTGAGGTTAACAAAGGTGAGATTGTTGGGATTGTAGGTGAATCCGGCTGCGGAAAAAGCGTTACATCACTTTCGATGATGCGTCTCTTAAAAGGCACATCTGGAAAAATCCAGGAAGGTGAAATATGGTTCAACGATCGGAATTTGCTTCATCTCACGGAAAAAGAAATGCGTCATATTCGTGGGAACAACGTGTCGATGATTTTCCAAGATCCCATGACCTCGCTGAATCCAGTTCTAAAAATAGGCAAACAATTAACGCAAGGGATCAGATTACATTTGAACTATAGTAAAAGTCGAGCAAAGGAATATGCCATTGAGATGTTGAAATCAGTCGGCATCCCCAGGTCCGAAAGTATCATGAATGAATATCCTCATCAACTATCTGGTGGAATGTGTCAAAGGGTTATGATTGCTATGGCTATGTCTTGTAAACCAGAATTACTGATAGCAGATGAGCCAACGACGGCCCTTGATGTCACGATCCAAGCACAGATTCTAGAACTTATGAAACAATTGCGTGACGAGAATGATACGACGATTTTAATGATTACCCATGATTTGGGGGTCGTCTCAGAAATCTGTGATCGTGTTATCGTGATGTATGCTGGTACTGTGATTGAAGAAGGAAAAACAAAAGAAGTATTCAATGATCCGAAACATCCATATACAGAAGGATTAATCCAATCTATGCCAAAAATTGGAGAGGAACAATCAAGACTTTATGCAATCCCTGGACAAGTGCCGGATCATGCTCATATGCCGAAGGGGTGTAAGTTTGCCCCGCGTTGTCCATATGTGATGGATCTTTGCAAAGAAAAGGAACCATCATTAGTGACAGAAGCAGATTCCAGACAACATAGATGTTGGTTGTTCCAGGGAGAAGGCATTCAGGATGGCAAAGGGAGTGAGAAGGTTGACGTCTGATACGGTATTAGAAATCACAAATTTAAAAAAGTACTTTCCGATATCAAAAGGGATCTTTGCCAAAAAAGTACATGTCAAAGCCATAGATGATGTTTCTTTTTCGATTCGAAAAGGAGAAACAGCGAGTATCGTTGGAGAATCAGGCTGCGGAAAATCGACTTTGGCAAGGTTAGTGAATGGATTGATCGAAGCGGATGAGGGGAAGATTGTGTTCAAAGATAAAGATCTTACACATGAGAAGGAAAATGTGTGGCGTTCTTATCGACAACCGATGCAGATGATTTTTCAGGACCCTTATGCGTCTCTAAGTCCGAAGATAAAAGTGAAAGATTTAGTAGGTGAACCATTAAAGGTCCATCGTCCAACGATGTCAAAGACGGAACGACTTCAGTTAGTCGAAGAGACATTGGATATATGTGGGATTGGTCGTCATCATCTTAACAAATATCCTCATCAATTCAGTGGGGGTCAACGCCAGCGGATAGGGATTTCACGTGCATTGGTGTTACATCCTGAATTGATGATTTTAGATGAAGCAGTTTCTGCACTCGATGTATCGGTACAAGCACAAATTTTGAATTTGTTGAGGGATTTGCAAGAAAGATTTGATTTGACATATTTTTTTATCTCACATGACTTAAGTGTCGTTGAACATATTAGTGACACAATCATAGTGATGTATCTCGGAAATATTGTAGAAATTGCAGATAAGCAAACACTTTTTCACGATCCAAAGCATCCGTATACAAAGGCATTGCTTTCATCTATCCCACAGACGCATCCAAAGAATCAAAGGGAGAAAATTGTGCTGCAAGGAGAAATTCCCAATGCAGCGGAACCACCAAGTGGTTGTAAGTTTCATACACGTTGCCCAATGGCCATGGATATTTGCAAAAAGGTTCGCCCCGAAATGCAGACCATAGAGGATGCTTCACAGGTAGCATGTCATTTGTATTAAATGCTGAAATGATTTTTAAAAATAGAAGATTCATAAGTTGAGTCATGAAAAAAAGTAAGGAGGCATCATCATGAAAGTACTTATCGGACATTTTAATTCAGAATCCAATGAATGGTCTTATCAAAATATGGCATTTGAAAATTTCGTCTTCAAGCATGGTGAAGAATGTATTGATGTCATGAATGTGCGCGATATTTTTGAAAATCAAGGCATCGAAGTTGTTCCAAGCCTTTATGCCAATGGACATCCGGGTGGACTCATCAAGAAAGATGCTTTTGATTTTATCCTGCAACGGTTCACGACAAAAGTGAAAGAATATCTTGCTGAAATTGATGGGATTTATTTGTATTTACATGGCGCGAGCAAAGTAGTGGATTTAGAAGGTGATTCTGCAGAACACAACATTCTATTCGAAATTCGCAAAATCACAGGACCTTATATGCCAATTGCCATTTGTATGGATCCGCACGGCAATCTGTCACAAGACTTTGCTGAAAACGCGACCATTATTCGAACTTATCGTCATTCTCCACATACAGATACAGTCGAGACACGTCGACAGGTTGCGGGAATGTTGGCTGACCTGCTACAAAACAGACGGAAGATGACACCGGTGTACCGCAAGATTCCCATCATGATCGGAGGAGAAAGATCAGTTTCGACAGATGAGCCGGTTGCATCAATCAATCAATACTTAGATGAGCTCGAATCTGATCCTCGTATATTGTCTGCTTCGTTTCATGTAGGATATTTGGAACATGATGGAGACAAATGTGGCTGTTCTGCGATTGTCGTACCCAATGATGACAAATATACTGCATATGCGAATGAAGTCGCTGACAAACTATATGATTTTATATTAGCTCGTCGATTCCAATTTCATTATCATGGGATTGTCGATTATCCTGATGAAGCTTTAGATCGTGCGCTTCGATATGATGGGCGTCCTGTATTTCTAACTGATTCAGGTGATAATTGCGGTGCTGGTGGAGATGGCTATAGCAACTATATTTTGAGACAACTGATGGAAAAGGATGATTATTATGATAAAAACATCTTGGTTGCGGGTGTCATAGATAAATATAGTTATCAAGAGCTTTATGATAAAAAAGTAGGAGACCATGTTGATTTTCATTTTGGTATGGGACTAGATGAATTAAATAAGTCCATTCATCTGACGGGAGAAATTGTTGCCAGAGGTATGGTGAATAACAAATTTGAAATTAATTCTCATATGGCAGAAGCCATCACCGTAAAAATCGACGGAAAACCCATCAGTTTGGTGGTAGAGGGCGAACCATTGAGTTATACAGACTTACATCAATTCAAAGATTCCAATCTGAATGTCAATGATTATGATCTTTTTGTTGTCAAACAAGGATATATCTCCCCTGATTTCAAAGACATTTCACCGTTTTGTATCATGTCATTGACGAATGGACCAACAGATCAAGAAATGGAACAAATTCGTTCTTACAAAAGAATTATGCGCCCTATGTTCCCGTACGATGAGTTGGATTATCGCGTAGAGGAATAGAAAAGTTTTAGTGTAATGGGATAGACATAAATTTGGCATCTCCTTTTTTAATAAACATAGCCAATCTTTTATTGCATGGTGATAGACGATAAGTCATCTAAGCCTTTTATCATGGGGACACAGTGAAAAAGCCGCTTTTTCCGCTGGTCCCTATCTATCCCTACATCTCTCCACTAATGAATTTCGCAATGAACTGTACCCATAAAAAATTCCACCAAGGTTGTTTGAAACTGACCATTTTGATCCCGGGGATCCGCCAAATCATCAATGTGACCGTATTTGGGTGTTTTGGCACATCCCCTCGAAAAAACAGTACTACGAAGACTAAGAGCATTTAAAGTACTCTAAGAAGAAAAGTTGTAATGAAAAGCTACTGTGAATACCTGATATTTATTACTACTAGAGGTGTGGTTCGTACCCACGAGAATGCCTTTCGTTATTTCGGGGGAGGAATTCCAGACGAGATTGTTTATGATCAGGATGAACTGATTCTCGTCAGTGAAGATAGTGGGGATTTAATCCTAACACGCGAATTCCAGACTTATAAAGAAGACAGAAATTTGACTATAAAATGTGTAGGAAAGCTGATCAACAGAGCAAGGCGAAATAGAAAAGGTTATCAAGTATATCAAATATAACTTTGCGAAAGACAAGTTATATTACGGGCTTGATGCATGGAATGAAGCAGGCTGAGACTGGTTACAGCGTACTGGTAATTACAAAATGCATCATACAACAAAAAAGGGACCGGTAGAAGTGTTTACCCTCGAAAAGTAACACTGCGACCAATCTCCCAGCGTATCGTCCAATGATGACCATTATGAATCAAGTATTACAAGAGCCATCCATAAGGAAATGTTATTTGGTTTGATTAAAGTATTTCTGGAATCGTGGTAATAATCATGCTTGTCAAAATGGATTCCTTTATGCACAAAACATATTTTTTATTTCTGACTTTTGTACAGTCAATCTTTCAAAATAATTGTAATTGACAAAATGTGTGTTTGATGATAATTTCATGATACCGATAACATCAAGGGGGTTAAATACATCAAAATTGATGCTCACCAACATTTCTGGAAAATCACTCGTCAAGATTATGGTTGGTTAACAGAGGAACAAGCTATACTATATCGTGATTATTTGCCGCACGATTTAGAACCACTTATAAGGCAACACGGAATTGACAGGACAATTGTCGTTCAAGCTGCTCCTACTATAGAAGAAACAGAGTTCTTATTGGAATTATATAGTAAATATGACTTTATCGCGGGAGTAGTCGGTTGGCTGGATTTGGAATCGCCTTCATTCAAGGACGATTATCATCGTCTGAGGGAACAAGTTGGATTTGTTGGTATTAGACCTATGTTGCATGACTTGAATGATGATAGATGGATAGTACGCCAGGAAGTGATGAAGAATATCGAATTACTTGTCTCTGATGACTTTCCATTAGATCTATTAATCTATCCTCGTCATCTGCCAGTTGTTTTAGAGTTGCTCGAACAATTTCCACAACTAAGAGCTGTTATAAATCATGCTGCAAAGCCTGCTATTAAAAATGTAATCACACCGTTTTGGATAGAAAATATGAATAAGATAGCATCCTATGAAAATGTCATGTGTAAAATATCAGGTTTAATCACAGAAGCGGACCACCAAAATTGGAAGCATGAAGATTTTAGACCCTTTATTCAGCATCTTGTCCACGTATTTGGAATCGACAGGCTCATGTTTGGAAGTGATTGGCCAGTTTGCTTGCTAGCCGGAAGCTATCAAAACGTATATGAATTATTCCAAAACTCATTATTGCAAGATTTATCTGAGAAAGAATACATCAAAATAATTGGTGAAAACGCAAGCGAATTTTATAGATTAAACCTTTAGTTATTGATAGGGAAGTGGTTGGATGAAATGGGAATACCTGGTAACCGTTGATGATGGTAATATTTCGGAGTTAGGTATACAAGGATGGGAACTGGTTAGTGTAGCACAGAAAAATAACGAGATGAAACTTTATTTTAAAAGACCCGTACAAAGCCTAAGTGTTCGTATTACAAGTGAACAACGAAAGGCAGTTTTTAAAGACTTTTTGGAGGGTGCGGAATGAAAAAAGCAGGAATTCTTCATCCAGAAATGTCCCATCTGGTGGCAAGCCTGGGACATACAGACTATGTAGTATTGGGAGACAAAGGTTATCCTGTTCCGGATCATACAAAACGGATTGACCTAGGAATTACGGAAGACTTGCCGACTGTTTTACAAGTGCTCAAAGTAATTGAAACAGAATTCACGATTGATAGAATGATTGTTACAGAGGAAATGCTAGATATTAGCCCAGAACGATATAAAGTTCTACAACAATCATACCCTAATATTTTATTTGAAAAGGTAACTCATCAAGAATTCAAAGAACTGACGAATCATTCAAAAGGAATTATTAAAACCGGTGATACATGTCCATACGCAAATATGATTATTGTGTCAGGATAACGTTTTTACATACTAAAAAATGAAGGATTTGATAGGAATGAAGATTACAAACGTAGAAACCTATTTACTTGATGTGCCGTTAAGACAGAGAGCAATTACTGATTCACAAACAAAACTCGACTCGGTAGAATTTGTGGCTGTACGTTTAGACACGGATGATGGAATCAGTGGTTGGGGATTTAACTGGAATTATACAAAGGGGACCCGTGCTGTTCAGGCAATTATCGATGATACCTACGCCGAAAAATTAATGGGTAAGGATCCACTCATGTATAAAAATGTACTCCGTGAACTACATTATACGAACCATTTTATTGGTCAAGTCGGTATTACACGTGTTGCGTTATGCGCGGTCGAGCTCGCATTGTGGGATATTAAATTAAAGGTTGCTAACATGCCGCTATGGAAGTACTTAGGTCCTGTTAAGGATAAAGTGAAAGCGTATAACACAGACGGTGGATGGCTTGAGGTGACGACAGATGAGTTAGTTAAAGATATGACTGCGCTTGTTGAACGTGGCTTTGATGCAGTTAAAATGAAGATTGGTTTGCCCAATCCACGTGAAGACTATGAACGAGTGAAGGCAGTCCGAAAAGCAATTGGTGATGATATTAAATTGATGGTCGATGCAAATACAGTTTGGGATTTGAAAACATCAATCGTTTGGGGAAGAAAGCTTGAAGAATTTGATATCTACTGGCTTGAAGAGCCGATGAATCCGTTTGACAAAAAGTCTCATGCTGAGCTTGCAAGCAGGCTGGATGTACCGATTGCTATCGGAGAAACCGTTTATACTAAATATGATTTCCGTGATTACATTGAAATGGGTGGGGTTAGCATTGTTCAAGCAGATGCCACAAAGCTTTCAGGCATTGATGAATGGTTAGATGTTGCGGCATTAGCAAGATGCTACAATTTGGAAGTCATTCCACATACGAACGTACAACAGAAGTTACATGTCCAATTAGCAGCTGCTACATCTAATGTCCCTATGGTTGAATATTGCTATGAATCTATTATCGATATATGGGAAAACCCGATAAAAGTAGAAAATGGTTATTATTCATTACCAGAGGAGCCAGGACTCGGTTGTAAGCTAACTGATAAGATTTTAACAGAATGTAGAATTGGATAAATAGAAAGGTGGCGTTTATATGAAATTAGTAACATTTACGAAAAATGATCAGGATTTTGTTGGTACAGTAATCGATAACAAGGTGATTAACTTAAACCATTTACTAGCTGATCCATCGCTTACAATGATGGATCTTGTAGAACACGGGCTAGGCTATATTAAAAAGATTGAGGATAAGCTTGCGGATAATGACCAGGAGTTTGCCATGAACCTCGATGAAGTAGTATTGAAGGCGCCATTGCCGAATCCAGGTAAAGTTGTTTGTGTTGGGCTAAATTATATGGACCATTGCCGTGAACAAAATGTTGAACCACCTAAGGCACCATTAATTTTTTCCAAGTGGTCAAGTTGTGTTATTGGAAATGGAGAAAATGTCATCCTACCTTCTGAGTCTACACAAGTTGATTATGAAGCGGAATTGGGAGTTGTTATTGGCAAGGAAGGAAAAAACATTGCGGAGGATAACGTATTTGACCATATTTTCGGATACGTAATCGTCAATGATATTAGCGCAAGAGATGTTCAATTTGCTGATGGGCAGTGGGCACGTGGAAAATCCTATGACACATTCGCACCTTGTGGTCCATACCTTGTAACTGCTGACGAGATTAGTGACCCTCAGAATCTATCAATTCGTTGTACAGTAAATGGCAACGTTCTCCAAGATTCAAATACGGCAGAAATGATTTTTACAATTAAAGAGGTTATTGCATATCTATCAAAAGGATTTACTTTCGAGTCTGGTGATTTATTATCAACAGGCACGCCGCATGGAGTCGGAGTTTTCAGGGATCCTCAAGTGTTCCTTAATGATGGCGATGAGGTGATTGTCGAGATTGAAGGTTTAGGGATTTTAAGAAATAAATGTGCTCGCGAAACAGAAGGATCAGACGTTAAATAGAGTAAGGAGTGAAAAAATGCGGTTAGATAAAAAGGTTGCCTTAATTACGGGTGCTGGATCTGGGATTGGCAAGGAAACAGCTCTTCTGTTTGCGAAAGAAGGGGCAAAAGTAATTGTCAATGACGTAAATGAAGTAGCAGGGAAGCAGACTGTTGCAGAAATAATTCAGCATGGTGGAGAAGCGCTATTCATTCAGGCAAACGTAACAAATGAATCGGATGTTAAAAAAATGGTAGATGAAGCGCTTATATCCTATGAAAAAATTGATGTGTTGTTTAATAATGCAGGCATTAGTGGCATAGGCGTATTGCACGAGATTGATTTAGAAGACTGGAAGAATGTCATCAATGTAAATATTAATGGTATTTTTCTCGTTTCTAAATACGTCATCCCTCATATGATCAAACAGCAAAGCGGTTCTATTATCAATATGTCATCATGCATTGCCGAAATTGGATTAGCAAACCGAGCATCTTACGCAGCTACGAAGGGTGCAGTGCTTTCTTTAACAAAATCAATGCAGGTTGATTATGCAAAAGATAAGATCCGTGTTAATGCATTGATGCCAGGTACGATTTTTACGCCATTTGTCGAGGATTACTTGTCGAAGGATGCAAACCCTGACGCTGCGATTCAATCAATTAAAAGCAGACAATTGGGCGGTGACCTTGGAAAACCAATTGATGTAGCCTACGCAGCACTCTACCTTGCATCAGATGAATCAAAATTTATGATGGGTTCACCATTTATGATTGATGGCGGGGTAGTGAATGGGAAATAAGGTGATAAAAATATCTGATAGTTGAAAGGAAAGAACGGCTATGAAGAGACTAACGAACAAAACAGCCCTTGTAACGGGTGGGAGCAGAGGAATAGGAGAGGCTATTGTGCTCCAACTAGCAAAAGAAGGCGCGAATGTGGCCATAAACTTTACTTCTGACCGATCGAAAGATTTGGCTGAAAGTGTCAAAGGAAAAGTAGAAGACCAAGGTCAGCAGGCAATGATAGTCCAAGCAGATGTTGGTATCAAACAGCAAGTTGATCAGATGATGGAAAAAGTGCAAAAAGAACTAGGGAACATCGATATTCTGGTCAATAATGCAGGGATTGCACCATTTGAGCCCTTTATGACACTGTCAGAAGAAACGTGGGATCAAACGTATAATACAAATGTAAAATCTGTTTTTCTATGTTCCCAAGCTGCTGCAAAAGGAATGATTGAAAGGCGCAGTGGAAAGATCATTAACATTACTTCTACAGCTAGCTTGATGGTCACAAGCCCAGTTATTCCGCATTATATTTCATCAAAGGCTGCAGCACATCAGCTTACGAAAGCATTGGCGATTGAACTGGGGAAAGATAATATAAATGTTAATGCAGTTGGACCGAGTACGGTTGAGACAGATATGTGTACGGACTACCTGGCAGAGAAAGCGATTTATGATAAAGAGGTTGAAGCAAATCCAATGAAACGATTAGGGACTGCCAAACAAATTGGCGATGCTGTCGTATTTCTAGCCTCAGAAGAAGCAATGCAAGTAAATGGGCACTTATTAATGGTCGATGGTGGTTTGACGGTTAAAGCTGCACAGCCTGATGATCACTTGGAGCATTAGGATTTATTATTATGGTTGCTTGTATTGATACTGAAAAACAAGAATCAGACGGGCTTAAATAATATTTTGGAGGTATTCAAAGATGAACACAAATACAATTGAGAAGAAATATGCAAACTGGTCTGACGCATATGCTGATCCACAGTGGCTTATTCATGACCGGTTTGGATTATTCATCCATTTCGGTTTATACTCACCAGCTGCACGACATGAATGGTTTATGACGCACGAGAAAATTCATCCAAAAACGTACCAAAAATATTTTGAACACTTTGAGCCAGACTTATTTGATGCAAAGGAATGGGCTAGAACTGCCAAAAAAGCAGGTATGAACTATTTCGTTATAACAACAAAGCATCATGAGGGATTTGCATTATGGGATACGAAGTTAAGTGATTATAAGGTGACAAATACACCGGTAAAACGGGATCTATTACGAGAAGTTATTGATGCCTTTCGGGAAGAAGGTTTAAAAGTAGGATTATATCATTCATTAATCGATTGGCATCACCCAGAATTTACGATTGATGGACTACATCCACAACGTGATGATGAAGACTTCAAATTAGAAAATGCGGATCGTGATATGAATAAATATTTGGAATTTATGCATGGGCAAGTTCGGGAACTACTGACAGATTATGGTCAAATTGATTATATGTGGTTTGATTTCTCATACCCACACCGTGACTTTGGATGGTCTAAAGGAAAAGGAGCAATGGATTGGCATTCTGAGAAGCTGGAGGAAATGGTACTAGATTTACAGCCGAATATTCTTCTAAATGATCGACTTGACTTAAATCGTGGTGTTATAACTCCTGAACAATACCAACCAAGTGAGCCGGTTGAGAAGGATGGACTTCCAGTTATATGGGAAGCATGCCAAACGATGAATGGAACGTGGGGTTATCATCGCGATAATCTAGATTGGAAATCTACCGATACCCTCCTGAAAATGTTAATTGATACGGTTTCAAAAAGTGGTAATTTTCTATTAAATGTCGGGCCAAATGGGCGTGGTGAATTTGATTATCGGTCAATTGAGCGGTTAGAAGAAATCGGAGAATGGATGAGATTACATTCCCGTTCAATTTATGGAACAAGACACAGTAAGTATAAAGCACCAGTAGACTGTCGCTATACGCAAAAAGGAAACCGTTTGTATCTTCATATCCATTCGTGGCCATTCCGGCATATTCATCTAGAAGGCTTAGCTGGAAAAATTAAATATGCGCAGCTACTTAACGATGCATCTGAGGTTTATTTTAGAGAATTTGATCCTGAGGAAGTAATTACAAGTACGGAAACAAAGATTGATCGTAACTCAGTTGTTATAGACCTTCCAGTGCAAAAGCCAGAAGTAGCAATCCCTGTTATTGAGCTGTTTTTAAAAAGTTAAAAAACAAAAATATCATTCGTAAAGGAGTCACTTTATATGAAATTAGGATTAAGTACGTACAGTCTGCTAGACGCAATTAAGGCGGAAGAAATGGATGTTTTGGATGTCGTTCAATGGATTGCTGATAATGGCGGAGAACATATGGAAATTGTTCCATACGGATTTACGTTAGTCGACAATTTAGAACTGGCCGATAAGGTACGTGATAAAGCAAAAGAAGTCGGAATCGAACTATCAAACTATTCGATGCCAGCAAATTTTGTTCAAGATACAGAGGAAGAATTCGAGACTGAGGTTGCCAGGTTGAAGGAGCACGTCGATCTCCTGGACCGGATGGGAATCAAACATATGCGTCACGATGTCACCGCATTTACATTACCACCGGAAAAAATGACAATCGAATACTTTGAAAATAGTCTTCCGCAAATTATTGAAGGAAGTCGTCGTATTGCCGATTATGCTGCAGAGTTTGGGATAACAACAACAATCGAAAATCATGGTGTCGCTGTCCAGCATAGTGACCGCGTCCAGCGCGTAATACAAGCCGTTGACCGACCAAATTTTAAAACTACATTAGATATAGGAAACTTTATGTGTGTCGATGAAAACTCCATTGTTGGCGTAAAAAAGAACCTACCATATGCATCACTGGTTCACTTTAAGGATTTTTATTTCCGGCCGTACTATGAGAATCCCGGCGCAGGAAAATGGTTCAGAACATCAAACGGCAATTATTTAAGAGGCGCAATTGTCGGTCAGGGGGATATTGAAATCAGAGAGATCGTTAAGCTTATCAAGGATTCCGGTTATGATGGGAATATTACATTGGAATTTGAAGGCATGGAAGAATGCAGGGAAGCATGTAAAATTGGGTTGGATAATTTGAGGCTTTTTTGGGAAGAAGTTTAATTTGATTGGGGTTTGTGTCACCCGAGTCTGGAGTGGGCTTCTCTCCCGAGTTAGGTGATGCGCGGCCCGAGTGGAGTGAGTTCTGTCCCGAGTTTGGTGAATTCTCTCCCGAGTTGGGGAGATACCCACTGTTTACGTTATAATTTTTGAATTGAGGTGGATAAATTGCTGAAAATAGCAGTAGTTGGAACGGGGTCGTTGAGTGAGGTCCATTTTCAAACATGGTCCCGGTTACAGAATGTGCAAGTAGAGCTTGTTGAAAATAAATCAACAGTTGATGTCGATATCATTGATTTGTGTGTACCTGTAGATGAGAGACCAGATTTCATCAGGGAGATCAATAAGGAAGGAATTCGTATTGTCTGTGAAACGGCACTTGCGACGAATGCGGAAGAGGCTTCTGCTTTAATTAAAAAATGTGATGAAGAGGACGTACATCTTTTTGTTGAAAATAGAAAGCGGTTTTCGCCTGAGTATGTTGATGCAAGGAACCAGGTGAGGGATGGACATATCGGAAAACCGGGAGTCATCAGACTTTCCAGCAGTGCCCCGCATCCCGGTGATGAAAGTGACATTTTTTCCAGTCTGGGTGTACCTGAGTTTGATTGGTTGACTTGGACCTTTGGTAATGTAGAACGCGTGATGGCAAAACACGTCAAAAAAGAACGCCTGGATGGATCGATAACCGAGCATGCGTTACTGTCACTTCGTTTGGAGGATCAGGCATTTGCTCATATTGATTTGTCCTGGGTGAATGGGAAAAAAGAAACAAGCTTTGAGCTGACCGGTGATAATGGGATGCTTACCTATAATAGTGTAGAAAGCAATCCGATTCAGCTTTCCACGTCCTCCGAAGTACTTGATGAGGAAATTTTAATTAAAACACCTCTTCAGCGTATGTTGGAGCATGTTGTTGCAGGCAGGGGAAAAACTGGGCAATCCTTGCATGCCATTCAAATTGCCGATGTGGCACGACAATCAGCCGAAGCTGGCCAGCCTAAGGAGGTGCGCTAATATGAAAGTGGGAATCATTAGTTTTGCTCACATGCATGCCTTTAGCTATGCGCAGTATTTGGTTCAACATCCTGATGCGGAACTAGCTGGAATCTGGGATGCGGATGAAGCGCGGGGAAGTGACGCGGCAGAACAATACGAGGCTACATTTTATTCGGATTTGGATGATCTTTTAAAGACAGGCATTGAAGCGGTAATTGTCTGTTCGGAAAATGCTAATCATAAGGAACATGTTATTAAAGCAGCAAGCTATCAAAAGCACATACTATGTGAAAAACCGATTGCAACCGAGGTAGAAGATGCGCAAGCAATGATTAAAACGTGTGAGGAAAATGAGGTTATTTTGCAAGTAGCTTATCCAGTCCGGTTTGCGCCAGCTATTCAAAAGGTGAAATCTATTATTCAATCAGGAAAAATTGGTGAGGTAATTGCAGTGAATGCAACCAATCACGGTCAAATGCCTGGTGGCTGGTTCGTTGAAAAGAAACTATCGGGTGGCGGCTCGGCAACAGATCATATTGTCCACGTCATGGATTTGCTTAGGTGGATGTTGAAAGATGAAGTTAAAAGTGTCTATGCGGAATTTGATACACGATTCTATGATATTGATGTCGAGGACGCTGGGTTAGTCATGCTGGAGCTTGAATCCGGTGCCATTGTATCGATTGATCCGAGTTGGTCACGACCAAAGACATTTCCAATGTGGGGAGATGTCACGATGAAAATTTCTGGGACAGAAGGAACATTATCTGTCGATGCATTTAAACAGCATTCGGTTCTATACAATGATACGGATGGGAAGATTCAGCATCAACCTTGGTCTGAAGATATGGATGAAGCCTTAGTGAACGACTTTATCGATTGCGTGAAAACAAAAAGAGAGCCATCCATAACAGGAAAGGACGGCTTGCGGACACTAGAAGTGGTAAAAGCAGCCTATGAATCTAACGAACGAAAAGAGACTGTTCAACTAAAACGTAATTAGATGATAAGGCTGTTTTCGCATAGTTTGTTGCTAATATACCGTAGTTGATAAAAACTGCGACATAAGTGCCTTGTTTGGTGGTTGGACAACCGTTCCGGAAATCCACTTCGCGCACCTTAGGGCTCGCGCTGAGCCTCCTCGCGAGCAGAAACCGCTCGCTGCGGGGTCTCAACGTCTTCGCTTTCTAAGCAGGAGTCTCCGTGGATTTCCTTCACTAGGGTTCTGCTTAACAATTTCAATTTACTTGGTTGCTTATATCATACAGGCTGCCTGCAATTTGTGGCAGTTGATTGGAGCGGAGGACCGTTGACTCCTGCGGGAACAGCACGAGTCTGAAGACCCCGCAGGAAGTGGTTTTCTTCCGAGGAGGCTGAAGCCGTGCCCGCGGAAAGCAACGATCCGTAGCGGAAAACAACCTAGCGCATTACGTCGCAGTATATAATTTTTTTTGTCAAAAACAACAATATTTTAGAAGACAGCCTTAGATAAAAAAGGGAGGGTTATCAGATGAAGCTAGGAATGAGTTCGTACAGTTTAGTAAGAGCAATAAACTCAGGAGAAATGTCAATTTTGGATGTGATCGGGTGGACAGCGGATCAAGGTGGCGATCATATTGAGCTAGTTCCGATGGGGTATACATTGACAGACAATCCGGATTTACTCGAAGCAATTCTTCAAAAAACGAAGGAAAAAGGAATTGAAATTTCCAACTATGCAATTGGTGCAGACTTTCTGCCAGCTAGTCAGGAGGAATTTGAACAGGAAATTGTACGTGTTAAAAAGGAAGTGGATATTGCCCATGCGCTTGGTGTCAAGCTTATGCGGCATGATGTTTCATTTAAGCCTCCACATGAAGCATCTACTCAGCAGTTTGAACAGGATTTACCAAGGTTAGTGGAAGCATGCCAGCAAATAGCTGATTATGCAGCACAATATGATATTGTAACAAGCATTGAAAATCATGGTTTTTATGTCCAGGCGAGCGATCGGATTCAGCGTCTGGTAAATGCTGTGGACCGGGCTAATTTTAAAACAACACTTGATACTGGTAATTTCTTATGTGTGGATGAGGATCCGGTAGCCGCAGTGAAGAAAAATATTTCAATTGCTTCCATGGTGCACATCAAAGATTTTTACCATCGGCGGGGTTCGACGTTTAACCCTGGTGAAGGCTGGTTCCAGACGACATCCGGGAATTATTTACGGGGAGCAATAAGTGGTCACGGAGATATTGATATAAAAGAGGTCATTAAAGTCATTAAACAATCGGGGTACGATGGGTATATCTCAATCGAATTCGAAGGGTTAGAAGAATGTAAACAAGGATCCAGAATTGGTTTGGACAATGTCCGGAGAATCTGGGAAGAAGTTTAAACAGGAAAAGAGGGTAACAAAATGGGGAAAATAAAAGTTGGTGTGATTGGTGCAGGTTCTATTTCCGAAATGCACTTTGAGTCGTACAAAAACAATTGCGATGTGGAGATCTATGCGGTTTGCGATTTGAACGAAGAAAGAGCTCAGGAAAAAGCGGAAAAATATGGTGCAGAAAAATATTATACAAACTATCAGGATTTGCTGGATAATCCGGAAGTTGATGCCGTAAGTATTTGCACATGGAATAATTCCCATGCGGAGATTTCCATAGCTGCTTTAAACAGTGGGAAGCATGTGTTGGTTGAAAAACCATTATGTAAAACAGTCGAAGAGGCATATGAGATTGAAAAGGCTGCAAAAGTGAACAGTGGAAAGGTCATTCAAGTAGGATTCGTTCGGAGGTTCGGCACAAACACGAAGGTATTAAAGAGCTTTATTGAATCAGGTGATCTTGGTGAAATCTATTATGCAAAAGCATCTTGTCTCCGTGTTTTGGGTAATCCTGGTGGTTGGTTCTCCGATAAGGAACGATCAGGTGGCGGCCCATTAATTGATTTAGGTGTTCATGTCATTGATTTGTGCTGGTACCTCATGGGTAAACCAAAAGTCAAATCAGTCAGCGGAAACACATACAATAAATTGGGTAACCGCGCCAACGTCACCAACAAATCGTTCTATAAAGCTGCCGATTATGATCCAGAAAAAAATACAGTAGAGGATCTGGCCAATGCCATGATTCGATTCGAAAATGGGGCCTCATTAGTAATTGATACAAGCTATGCACTCCATGCGAAAGAAGAATCCATTAATGTGAATATTTTTGGTGATAAAGGTGGCGCGGAAATCGAACCTGCACTACAGATTTTCACAGAAAAAAATAACACGATGTTAAATTCCACACCACAGATTGATTCATTATCATTTGACTTTGTGAAGGGTTTCCAGGATGAAATTAACCACTTTGTGTCTTGTGCCAAAGGGGAAACGGAAACAATTAGCCCTGTCCAGGATGGGGTAGAGATTATGAAAATATTGGCTGGTGTCTATGAATCTAGTGAAAAGGGTGCGGAAGTTCGCTTTGATTAAGGGGGACAAAACCAAATAACTTGTTCATTATGACCATGCGCCCCACGCGAAGAATCGTTAAGAATGCCGGGAAGAGGCTTGTGAAAAGGAATAATCCATAACAGAGGTGAACTGATGAATAAAGCCAAAACAATGTATGCATTTGTATTTTCAGTCATGTTAACTGTAGTAATTTTTGCTCTACCGATTAGCGCATTTGCAGAACAACCGGAATCATCGTATTGGTACCCGGAAGGTCTGATGAACTGGAGTCCGGAAAGTGACACAGACGCCATTTTCAACAAAAGCAGTGTCCCGTTAGCTGATAGAGAAGTTCTTTATAAAGTAAATAACACTTCACAGTCCGAGGCAAAATTAGTAGCGCTTTCCGCATTGAATCCAAATACGAGCGGGGTTCCCTCTCAAGGGGGAAATAAGTTCTTCGCTAATACGTTCAGTTATTGGCAATACGTAGATGTAATGGTTTATTGGGCAGGTTCTGCAGGGGAGGGGATTATTGTGCCCCCTAGTGCTGATGTTATTGATGCTGCCCATAAAAACGGGGTCCCGATATTAGGAAATGTATTCTTCCCGCCCAAAGTGTACGGGGGGAAAGAAGAATGGCTGGAACAAATGCTTGTTCAACGTGAAGATGGCTCATTTCCAGCGGCAGATAAACTGTTAGAAGTTGCTAGCTATTACGGATTCGATGGTTGGTTTATCAACCAGGAAACCGGTGGAGGAACGGAAGAAACAGCTGAGAAAATGAAAGATTTCCTAGCATATTTGCAGGAACATAAGCAAAAAGATATGCAGATTATGTGGTATGATTCCATGACCAAAAATGGAGATATCAACTGGCAAAATGCGTTAACTGATCAAAATAAAATGTTTTTGCAGGATGGCGAGGAAAGGGTTTCCGATAGTATGTTTTTAAACTTTTGGTGGAACTCGCAAGAAGCTTCTTATAACAAAGCGAAAGAAATCGGGAGAGATCCATATGACTTGTTCGCTGGCATTGATGTAGAGGCAAATGGAACAAACACGAATGTAAATTGGGAGGGGATATTTCCGGAAGGGAGATCGCCTTACACTTCATTAGGTGTTTACCGACCGGATTGGGCTTTTAAGACATCAACAACGATGGATGAGTTTTATGATAAAGAACAGGAATTTTGGACTGGAGAGGCCGGCGATCCAAGTGAAACATTTAAAAACGGAAGCTGGAAAGGGATGGCTCATTACTTTACAGCGAAGACGTCCGTTCAGGAGCTGCCATTTGTAACCCATTTTAATACTGGAAGCGGGAAATCGTTTGTGGTTAATGGAGTTACTAGAAGTGAAAGGGATTGGAATAACCGCAGTTTACAAAATATCCTGCCAACGTGGCGATGGCTAACAGAAGGTAGTGGTCAGCCTCTCAATGTAGACTTTGATTGGGAACAAGCATACTATGGGGGCAGCTCGTTAAAAATATCGGGGAAACTATCAAATGAAAATACTACTCACTTAAAGCTTTATAAAACAGATTTACCGATTGAAAAAGACACTGAAATTTCCGTGACGTATCAAACGGATGTCAAAAAGCCTAACATGAAACTTGGTGTCAGTTTTATTGGGCAACCTGAAAAATTTGTATTTTTTGATGTGAAGAAAAAGAGTAGAAATGAATGGACAACGGAAACCTTTAAATTAAAAAAATATCAAGGTGAAAAGATAGCGGCTATTTCACTTTATTTTGATAGTGAAGAGGTTATAGAAGATTATCAAATGAATATCGGTGAATTAAAGGTAACGAATAAGCACAGCGACAAAGAAGTACCCGGTTCACCAACAAACCCGACCTGGTTGGAAATGGCTTATAAGGAAGGTTTATATGCTGACCTTTCAGTGAAATGGGATCCAGTAGATGATACTATCCAGCATTATGAATTGTATCGTAGGCACGCCAATGGGGAAAAGGAATTCCTTGGTGCAACACCTAACAATGTTTATCATATCTCTGACTTACGAAGGGATGGGAAGGAAACGGCAACAACACTTGAAATTGTTGCTGTAAGTAAAGATTATGTAAAAAGTGAAGCGGTGGAAGTCACGTTTGAATGGCCACCGTATCCAATACCTAAGGCTGACTTCAGTGCAAGCCAAACAGTTGCGGCTCCCGGGGATGAAATTCAATTCTTTAATAATTCTTCAGAAGCAACAGAGGAAGTTCAATGGCATTTTGATGGTGCAACGCCTGCAACTAGTACCGAAAAAGATCCGGTTGTAACGTATCAAGAAGAGGGTGTTTATGCTGTTACACTAGTTGCTAAAAATAGTGAAGGTGAAGATAGCCTTACAAAGGAAGAGTTCATTACCATTTCAAAGGATGCCACTAATATCGAAAATGTTGCACTTAATAAAACAGCTGTAGCAAGCGGACAATGTGGCACAAGTGAAGGTCCATTAAATGCAATTGATGGGGAAACAGCAAATAATAGTAAATGGTGTGCAATTGGTGACAACCAATGGTTAACCGTTGATTTGGGCGAAGTCTATCATTTATCGGAGTTTGTACTAAAACACGCGGAAGCAGGCGGAGAATCACCAGCATTTAATACAAAAGCTTTCAAGATTGAAACTAGCCGTGATGGTGAGAATTGGGAAAATACTGTTACTGCAACAGCTAATACCGCAGCAGTTTCAGAACACCCCATTCCAATTACCGAAGCTAGATATGTACGTCTTTCCATCCAACAGCCAACACAGGGTGGAGATCAGGCAGCAAGAATTTACGAATTAGAGGCATATGGTTATTAGTTTATGAGAATAGGATAGGTAGAAGTTGCTTACCTTTCCTATTTTTTTTATTCTAGAAAGGAGAATATTCTTTATTAAAGGTATCTGAGTAAATAAAATGACCAATATACATGGGGAATTCTAAGTACGGCTGGGAATTCCACAAAAGCAACTAATTCCAGCATTTTTGCGGAAATTGACATTGGAAATGAGGGAACCGTAATGAAAAGACTTAACAACAAAACCGCTCTTGTAACTGGGGGGAGCAGAGGAATTGGAGAGGCAATTGTTCTTCAATTAGCCCGTGAAGGTGCTAATGTGGCTATTAATTTTTCTTCAGACAAATCAAAAGTGTTGGCAGAAGAAGTTAAAAAAAAGGTCGAAGTTATTGGTCAGCGGGCTATGATAGTGCAGGCGGATGTAGGAAACAAACAACAAGTTGATCAAATGACAGAAAAGGTGGAAAATAAGCTAGGAAACATTGATATTTTGGTAAACAATGCAAGCATTGCTCCATTCGAGCCTTTTATGACAGTATCCGAAGAAACTTGGGATCGAACGTTTAATACTAATGTCAAATCAATTTTCCTGTGTTCCCAGGCTATTGCCAAGGGAATGATTAAAAGGCGTAGGGGAAAAATTATTAATATAACATCAACAGCCAGTTTGATGGTCACAAGTCCCGTAATTCCACACTATATATCATCAAAGGCTGCTGCACATCAGCTAACAAAGGCACTGGCTATTGAACTGGGAAAACATAATATCAATGTGAATGCAGTTGGACCTAGTACAGTGGAGACGGATATGTGTACAGATTACTTGGCAGACGAAGCGATTTATGAAAAGGAAGTTGAGGCAAATCCGATGAAACGGTTGGGCACAGCAAAACAAATTGGAGATGCGGTCGTATTTTTAGCTTCAGAGGAAGCGATGCAGGTAAATGGTCATCTGTTAATGGTTGACGGTGGTTTAACGGTTAAAGCTGCACAGCCAGATGATCATATGGAACATTAAATATTATATATAGAAGGAGTGAACCTGTTGCTCCTTTAACTTTTCAATATTTAATGACAGAATATTGGTGACTATTGAAAAGGGGTTTTTAGAAATTAAAGTTGCTACTTAAGGATGCATCTGGTAGATGAAATCAACCACTTTGTATTTTGTATGACAGCAAATAAATCAACCCTATAAAATAAATGGGTTCTAAAGGAGAATACAAATGCTACAAGATTGGCAATCCGTGAACTTATTACATAGAAATCGTGAAAAATGCCGTTCGTATTTTATTCCTTTTTCAGATGAAACGAAGGCGCTGACATATGAACGGGGTAATTCTGAACGGTTCAAACTTCTCAATGGGATTTGGAAGTTCCAATATGCGGAAACTCCACAAGAGGCACCTGCAGACTTTTATAAGAATGAATTTGATGTTAGTGGTTGGGATGATATTGAGGTCCCCCATCATTGGCAACTACAGGGGTACGATAAGCCGCATTATACCAATGTGAATTATCCCTTTCCGGTTGATCCACCACATGTTCCAACAGAAAATCCAACGGCTTCTTATCAGCGTGATTTTTACATTTCTGACGAATGGGCAGGGGAACAAGTTTATTTAAGGTTTGAAGGTGTTGATAACTGTTTTCATGTTTGGGTGAACGGGCATGAGGTTGGTTTTAGTAAAGGTAGTCGAATGGCTTCTGAGTTTAATATCTCAAGCTACCTTCATTCAGGAAAAAACACGTTAGCAGTGCGCGTTTATAAGTGGTCCGATTCTACTTATCTTGAGGATCAGGATATGTGGTGGCTAAGCGGAATATTTAGGGACGTTTATTTACTATCCAGACCTAGTTCCCATATTAGAGATGTGTTTATTCGTACCGATTTGGACAAGGGTTACGAAGATGCAACGCTTAAAGTAGATATTGATATTGAAAACACGGTGGATGGGCTGAATGTGGAATATAAATTAGTGGATGCTCAGAATGAACTGGTAGTTGATGAGTCTTTGGAAGAGAATTTTCACTTTCAGGTGCCGGTAAAAAGTCCGAATAAGTGGTCTGCCGAGGATCCTTATTTATATCATTTGGTGATCAGCCTGAAAGATAAGCATGATAGAGTGCTAGAAACGATCGCCCAGAAGGTTGGATTCCGGTCGGTGGAATTGAGGGACGGTGTCGTGCTCATCAATGGAGTAGCGATTAAGTTTAAGGGAGTAAACCGTCATGATTCACACCCGGACTATGGACGTGCGGTTCCACTTGAACATATGATTAAAGATATTGAGCTGATGAAACAGGGTAATGTTAATGCTGTACGGTCTGCCCATTATCCCAATGATCCGAGATTCTATGATTTATGCGATGAATATGGATTATATGTGATTGATGAAGCGGATGTTGAAACACATGGCTTTGAAACAATTGGAAACATTAATCAGCTGAGTGACGATCCCAAGTGGGAAGCGGCATATCTTGATCGGATGGAAAGAATGGTTGAACGCGATAAAAACCATCCATCAATTGTGATGTGGTCGCTTGGGAATGAGTCAGGTAATGGCGTTAACCACGCGGCAATGGCCAAGTGGGCACGCGCGAAAGACCCAACAAGGCTTATTCATTATGAAGGTGAATCACGTGAACTTTTCTTGGGAGGAAAACGAAAACTGGATCCAAGCGTTTCTGATGTGCATACAACGATGTATACAGGTATAGCTGAAATGGAGGAAGTTGGGCAGTACACAGAACTTAGCAAACCGCATCTTTTATGTGAATATGCGCATGCAATGGGGAATGGACCGGGAGCCTTGAAAGAGTATTGGGATACATTTTATAAATATAGACGTTTGCAAGGTGGCTTTGTGTGGGAATGGGCCGACCATGGGATACGTAGGCAGAATGTCGAAGGAGAAGAATACTTTGCCTATGGCGGTGATTTTGGTGATCAGCCAAATGACTATAATTTTGTCATAGATGGCCTTGTAATGCCTGATCGTACACCCTCACCTGGATACTATGAGCATAAAAAGGTGATTGAGCCGGTGAAGGTTGATGAGGTGGATTTAGAAGCTGGAAAAGTTGAGATTACAAACAGATATGATTTTAGTTCACTTGATCATTTAGCTTTGTCATGGAACATTGAAGCAGATGGGAAAGTGATTCAAAGTGGAGTGCTTACCCTGGATGGGATTGGAGCTAGGGTGACAAAATCTTTTACGATTCCGTATAACTTGCCAAAACCACTAGCTAGAGCGGATTACCGGTTGAATCTGCAATTCACCTTAGCTTCGGCAACTGCCTGGGCTCCGGTTGGCCATGAACTAGCGTGGGCACAGTTTATGCTGCCACAAAATGCTAAATCAACTAATGAAGTTCAGAAACTGGATACAGTAACCATCGATGAAGTTGACTCATTTTTATATGTACATGGCGTGAATTTCGAAATAACCTTTCATAAAATTTTAGGAAATGTTCATTCTTGGAAATGCGAGGGATTAGAGCTTCTTCAAACTGGCCCTAAACTACAATTTTGGCGGGCTATGATTGATAACGATCATCGCTCGGAAAGTGAATGGAAAAATCATGGAGTTCATTGGCTGCAACAACGAATTGATCAAGTGGACTTTCAATTAGCAAAGGATAAAACATCGGTTTCGATAAAGGTCGTACAAAGGATTGCTCCCCCGATGCTGTCGTGGGGTATAAACGTGGTATTGACCTACACTATTTATGGTAATGGAGATATACTGGTTGACGTGAACGGGAAGCCGACAGGTAATACACCGCGAACACTTCCACGTATCGGTTTGGAAATGACAGTACCGCAAACACTAGACCAAGTAAGCTGGTATGGCAGGGGTCCTGGAGAGTCATACGCGGATAGTAAGCAGGCGAATCGATTTGGTATTTATAAAAAATCCGTTGATCAGCTGTTGACCAATTATGTATATCCTCAGGAAAATGGCAATCGAACAGATGTTAATTGGGTCACATTTGCCAATGGGCAAGGCATGGGGATGTTTATTTCTGGTACTCCGGCATTTAACTTTAGTGCGCATTATTATTCAATAGGAGATTTTGATAAAGCAAAGCATACACATGAGCTTACGAAAAAGGATGAGATTTACGTTCATTTGGATCACCAGCAGCATGGGTTAGGCACTGCAAGCTGTGGGCCTGATGTGCTGCCTGAATATGAATTGACTACTCAGGAATTTACGTTTAATTTCCGATTAACACCTTTTTCATTATGATTCGGGGGGAATGGGAAGAATGCCGGAATTTGAAACTCGTTGTTTAAGTTCATTAGTAAAAGTATTTCCAGATGAGGAATTAAAAGACAAGACATTTAATCATGCTTCTGCACTTTTAAATGAAACCTATTCGTTTCAAGTAGCATACAGAAAAAATGGAGACAGTCCGAAAAAAATCAAAGTACGAATGGAAGGAGCCTTACAAAACGTTGCCACGATCAGGTCGGTTGGTCTCGTTCCTTCAGAGTTTCCTTGTTACCTGGACCACGACGATTATGTACTAAGGACGACCCCTGGTTTATATCCAGATCCACTTTACCCGTTGGATCACAACGAGGTGCCTGTCCCAAAAAATCAGTGGCGTTCTGTGTGGGTGACAGTCAACCTTAATGAAAAGATCCAGGCTGGACTTCAGCAGATTAAATTGGTTTTTGAAACAGCGGCTGGAGAACAAATCGGAGAGGAAACCTTTGAACTGGAGATCATCCCGGCATCCCTGCCCGAGCAACGGTTGATCTGTACCCAATGGTTCCATGCCGATTGTTTAGCAACACATTATGATGTAGATGTATTCAGTGAAGAGCATTGGAATCTGATTGAACAATATGTACAAACAGCAACTGTACATGGCATGAACATGTTGTTAACGCCTTTGTTTACCCCGCCACTTGATACGGATGTTGGCCAGGAACGTCCTACTGTGCAATTGGTCGAGGTAGAAAAAACAGGAGCTAAGTATCAATTTAACTTTGATAAATTAACTCGTTGGATAGATTTGTGTTTAAATAATGGAATCAAGTACGTTGAGTTTTCTCATCTTTTTACGCAATGGGGAGCTGAACATGCACCTAAGATTATGGCGAATGAAAACGGCAAGTTGAAAAAGATCTTTGGCTGGGAAACAGATGCATCCGGGAGAGAATACAAAGACTTTCTTTCCCAATTATTCCCTGAGCTGATAGCTTATATCAAGCATCATAAGCTGGAAGAACAGGTTTATTTTCATGTGTCGGATGAGCCTAACATAAACAATCTGGAATCGTATAAAAAGGCGAGTGAATTAATTCACGATTATTTGTCTGACTTCCCTGTAATCGATGCCTTATCAGACTACCAGTTTTATGGGCAGGGCTTGGTAAAAAATCCGATTCCTGCTAACGATCATATGGAGCCTTTCTTGGAAAACAAAGTCCCGAATTTATGGACGTATTATTGCTGTGCTCAGTACAAAAAGGTATCGAATCGATTCTTTAATTTTCCTTCTGCGCGGAATCGGATTAGTGGTATTCAATTGTATAAATATAACATTGCAGGTTTTTTGCATTGGGGCTATAACTTTTGGTACTCGAGGTTGTCCCGTAAAAAAATTAATCCTTTTCAGAATACAGATGCTGATGGTGGCTTCCCTTCCGGAGATTCTTTCCTTGTATACCCAGGCGAAGATGGACCGATTGAATCAATTAGGATGGAAGTATTCTACGATGCACTGCAAGATTTAAGGGCACTACAATTGCTGGAGAAACTGACTGGTCGAGATAGAGTATTAGAAATAATAGAGGAACAAATACCGATAACCTTCACTGATTACCCACATGGTAGCGAATGGCTATTAACAATGAGAGAAAAAATTAACCAGAAAATTTCCGAGGTGAATTGAATGAATAAAATGCAAACCAAGCCCACATTGAAACAGCTGGAATACCAGAAATGGGAATTCGGATTGTTTGTCCATTTCGGATTGCGGACTTTCTATGAAGGCTATGTCGATTTTGATGAAAGGCAAATGGATCCGTTTAAGTTTAATCCAACCAGCCTAGATTGTGAACAGTGGATTCGAACAGCAAAAGAAGCTGGCATGAAATATGCTGTTCTTACTGCAAAGCATCATGATGGTTTTTCAAATTGGCCTTCAAGCTTTACTGACTTTTCTGTTGCCCATTCACCATGGAAAAATGGCAAAGGAGATGTTGTTCAGGAATTCACCTCAGCATGTCGTAAACATGGAGTGAAGCCCGGTCTATACTATTCTCCTTATGATGGATCTGCAAATTTTTACAATCAAAAAGATAGAAAGGCCTATGATGACTATTTTATCAATCAAATAACCGAGCTGTTAGCGAACTATGGAGACATTGAAATTCTTTGGTTTGATGCTGCTGGATCAGAGAATCATGAATATGACTGGAAACGAATCATTGATACAGTTCGTTCACTCCAGCCAAACATTCTCATCTTTAATATGGCTGATCCCGATTTTCGGTGGGTTGGCAATGAGGATGGTATTGCACCAATCCCTTGTTGGAACGAGGTCAATACCGTAAAAAGTGATCGTCTTTGGTTACCTGCAGAATGTGATGTGCAGATGAGAGAGAATTGGTTTTTTAGTGAGAGTGATGAACATACGGTAAAAAGTTTGGAACAATTAATGGGAATTTATTATTATTCTGTTGGCCGTGGTGCAAACCTGCTTCTTAATATTGGGCCAAACAGACATGGTCTTTTTCCGGAAAAAGATCAGCAAAGACTTCTTGAATTTGGCGGAGAAATAAGAAGACGATTTGATAATCCGGTAGCAACAATTGATAGGTTTGAACAACAAGAGGGAAAATGGATTTATCACACAGAACAACCCCATTTGCTCGATCATGTGGTTATTCAAGAGGATTTACGAAAAGGAGAAAGCGTAGAAAACTTTAAAATCAACATTATTTCGGAAAAGTCCCGTCAACCAATCACCATCTATCAGGGTAGAAACATAGGGAATAAGGCTATTATTCGTGTTCCAGCAATTGAGGTTCGGGGTGTCGAACTTGAAGTAACCGAAAGTGTAGGAGAGCCAATAATAGAGGAACTGGCAATCTATTATGTAGGGGATGATGGAAATTATTAAAAATTATTTCTGCAAATAATAAAAAGTGATGATGACGACGCAACATGGTCAAGAATTAAATAATGCGGTTAAAGAGGAATGGGTGCGGTTTATCGGGGCAGGGCGGGTTTATTATCTGCTTTACTTTTTATCAGTAATAACCTATACTTAACTCAACTGGTTATAACCACTATCAGGAGGTGACATTTCAATCATTGGATAAGAAGAGTAAGGTGCCGTTGTATTTGCAGTTGATGGAAGATTTAATTAAGAAAATAAAGAATCAGGCATATCGTGAGAACGACAAGCTGCCGTCCGAACGTGAACTGTGTGAAATATATGATATGAGCAGGATAACGGTTAGGCAGGCGTTGCAAGAATTAGAACGCGAAGGCTTTATTTACAAGTTGCATGGTAAGGGTACATTTGTAGCGCCAAAATCCTATAATCAAAATCTAGTTAAGCTATACAGTTTTACTGAAGAGATGAAAGAAATTGGGAAGAAACCGACAACAAATGTGGTGTCATTTAACGAAATAGCGGTAGATGAACGATTGGCTGATAAAATGAACCTGGAACCATTGGATGAGGTTTTTCAGGTTGTTCGTCTCCGTCTTGCGGATCATGAACCGTTAATGTATGAAACTTCTTATTTACCAAAAAAACTATTTCCGCACTTAACTAAAAGTGACCTTGAGCAAAAGCCAATGTATGATGTTTTTTATGAGGAATATCAAGTGAATGTAACGAAAGCGGTTGAGCGATTTTCTGCGACAATGATTCGAAAAGAAGAAGCGGCTCACCTACAGATGTTGCCTGAACAGCCGGCCATGTTAATTAAGCGTTATGCTTATCATGATAAGAATTTGATTGAGTATACAATTAGTGTCGCTCGCGGTGATAAATTTGATTATACAGTAGAACTAACATAATAGGGGTAGTTAAATCGAAGGAGAACCGCTTGGAGTTGGGGAGGCAATCACACGGACTCGGGAGAGAAGCGCCTCAACTCGGGAGACAGCCGCCCGGACTCGGGAGAGAAGCGTCTCAACTCGGGAGACAGCCGCCCGGGCTCAGGAGGGAACCCCAAAAACTCGGGCCACACCGTCAAACAAACTTAGGCCACAACTACACTTAAACTGGTAATGACAACATAACCACGAGAATTGGAGGAAAAATACATGTTTAATTTAATGAACGAAGTATTAGAAGAAAAAAGTGCGGTCCACACTGCAAGAGAAATTTACCAACAGCCAGAGGTTTGGCAGGAATTATTTTATATGCTCTCTGAAAAAAGAGATACCTTGAAAGGATTTCTAGATTCCATATACGCAAAACACAGCCAGGTTCGCGTTATTTTTACTGGTGCGGGAACTTCTGCGTTTGCGGGAGATACACTTGTTCCAGAATTGCGCAGGCAAAATAAGAAGAATATCAATTTTGAGGCTATCGCGACAACAGATATCGTGTCCAATCCAACAACATATCTATTTGCAGAATCTCCAACGATCATGGTGTCATTCGCACGATCAGGCAATAGCCCAGAGAGTGTTGCAGCGGTATCGTTAGGTGAAAAGTTGATTAATGATTTTTACCAGGTGGTCATTACATGTAACCAGAATGGACAGCTTGCTAAAAATACACAGAATGACAGCCGGAGCATGACTGTTTTAACCCCAGAGAAGGCACATGACCAAGGATTCGCAATGACAAGTAGCTTTACAAGTATGATTATTGCAGCTCATACACTGTTTGCGGAAAACGAATTTACGATTAGTGAAGCGGAACAATTAATTGAAAGTGCTACAGAATTAAGAGATACCGTAACGGGTACTGTAGATGACGTATTAAAATTTGATTTCAATCGAATTGTTTATTTGGGCTCTGGATTGCTCAGTCAACTTTCACACGAAGCTTCTTTAAAAATGCTGGAGCTTTCTGGGGGGCAGGTCGCAGCGATTCATGAATCATCGCTCGGATTCAGGCATGGTCCAAAGTCCATTTTGAATGAAAAATCTGTGACGGTCTTATTCATGTCGCGAGATCCGCATACAAGAAAGTATGATTTGGACATTTTACGTGAGCTAGCGGCTGATGACTCGGAGATGAAAGTAGTCGCTCTTACGGAAAAAAAGGACCAGGAAGTGGAAGACCTTGCAGACTATACCATAACCGTAAATAACAATGAGGAAACGCTCGGTAATGATTTTCAGCTTGCATTATTATACATAATGTTTGCCCAAACATTAGCACTGAAAAAATCACTGCAGCTAGGTATTACACCAGATAACCCTAGTCCAGACGGGCGAGTGAATCGTGTTGTGCAGGGTGTTACGATTTATGACTACGAATAAGTATTACCTAAAAGCAAACAGATTTTTGCTTGAAAATGAAGAGAAAACCAACACATATTTACTGATTAGTAATGGTAGATTCGGAGAGTTTGTGGACGCTGTTCCATCAGGCGCTAAAATCGTTGACTGGAGCGGATTCACGATAGCGCCCGGTCTAATTGATACGCACATTCATGGGGTTAATAGCTATGACATCATGGATGGTACAACTGAAGCGGTTCATGGAATTTCTGAAGCATTGCCGGCGTTAGGTGTTACTCGATTTTTGCCTACTACATTGACGGCGTCAGAAGCGGATTTGAACAATTCCATTCATGCAGTAGTTGAAGCGGTTAAATCTGGCCTATCGGGTGCTAGATCGGAAGGGATCTTTTTAGAAGGTCCCTATTTTACTGAGAAACATAAGGGGGCGCAAAATCCAGGTTATTTTCGTGACCCTGATTATCAGGAATTCAAGCAATGGCAAGAGCTATCTGAGGATACAATTGTAAAAATCGCTCTTGCCCCTGAACGAAATGGAGCAATCGATTTCATTCGAAAAATTAGTGATGAGGGCGTTCTCGCGAGTATTGCGCATACAGATGCAAGCTATGATTGTTGCACGAATGCATTGTATGCTGGGGCACGTAATTTTGTTCATTTATTTAATGGTATGTCGGGATTGCACCACAGGGAACCAGGTGTTGTTGGGGCGGCTTTGACTGACAGGGATGCTTTTGCTGAGTTAATTTGTGATGGTCATCATGTGCATCCGGATATTGCTTCAATGGTTGTTGGAATAAAAGGAGAGAAAACAGTTTTGATTACGGATTGTATGCGGGCAGGGCTGTTGCCAGATGGAAACTATCATTTGGGTGAATTCCCTGTCGTATTAAAAGATGGAGTGGCCCGAACGGAGGCTGGATCATTAGCTGGGAGTACATTGCGGTTAATTGATGGTGTGAAAAATTTGCAAGCGTGGAGCGGTCGTTCATTAAGGGAAATCTGGCATCTAGCATCTCTTTCTCCAGCAAAAAGTATCGGACGGGGTTCAGATCTTGGTAGCATTCAAACTGGAAAACTAGCTGATTACGTTGTCCTAGATAACAGTTTGAATATCCAAGCTACAGCTGTTGAAGGGAAAATCAGCTATCGAGTGGAGAGGTGATTCGAATGATTTTAACTGTTACATTGAACCCCGCTGTTGATATTAGTTATAAGCTTGAGACGTTTTCTCTTGATACGGTTAATCGTGTGAGCGATACTTCTAAAACTGCTGGTGGGAAAGGCTTGAATGTTACGAGAGTCCTCCAACAGCTAGGGGAAGATGTTGGTGCTACAGGATTTTTGGGTGGTAGTTTGGGAGATTTTATTCGTGGCGAGCTTTCAGGTATCGAGGATTACTTTGTGAATATACAGGGTGATACACGCAACTGTATTGCGGTGATCCATGAAGGCAGGCAGACGGAAATTCTAGAGAGTGGACCAGCCATTACGGAGGGCGAGGCTGCATTATTTTTAGAAAAATTTTCTGAACACATGCGTGATGTAGATATCGTTACGATCTCTGGAAGCCTACCGAAGGGTTTAGCAGATGATTATTATGAAAAATGTATTACGATTGCCAGTTTTCATGATGTGCCAGTTTTGCTTGATACCAAGGGTGAGTTATTGAAAAAAACGCTTAAAAGCAAACCTTTTTTAATAAAACCAAATCTGGATGAATTGGGAGATTTGCTTGGCAAGGAAGTTGATGAGGAAACAGAGATTGTTGAAGCGTTGAAGACGAGCCTGTTAAATGATATCCCGTGGGTTGTTGTCACAAACGGGGCAAACGGTGCATTTGTGAAACAGGGTCAAAATATATACCGGGTTACTGCACCTAAAGTCAATGCTGTTAATCCAGTGGGATCTGGTGATTCTGTGATTGCAGGATTTGCAGCGGGGCTATCACGTGGGTTGGCTGATACGCAGCTGATTAAATTTGGATTAGCGATGGGTGTATTAAATGCAATGGAAGAAAAAACCGGACATGTTAATCTGAATCATCTAGATTGGTGTGCAGAACAGATTAGGGTGGAGCAGGTTAGTCGGTAGACAGCGGGGCGAACTCGGGAGACAGCATCTCGAACTCGGGAGACAGCGCCCCGAACTCGGGAGACGCCACCCCGAACTCGGGAGACGACACCTCGAACTCGGGAGATAGCCCCTGAACTCGGGAGACAGCGCCCCGAACTCGGGAGACGCCACCCCGAGCTCGGGAGACACAGCAACAAAACGAACCAAGGAGGATAAAATATGAAATTATCACCAGGAAAGCAACGTGGATTAGAATTAATTTCCGATGAAAATAATATGATTTTTGCGACGGCAATGGATCAACGAGGATCTTTAGGTAAAATGATTCAATCTTTAAACGAAACTATCACATATGAGGAAGGGTTAAGTAAATTTAAAGAGGGAGTAAGTGAAGTGCTTGGAAATCAATCATCTTCCTTACTGCTTGATCCAGAATACGGATGGGACGCTGCTAAGAAATTAAATAAAGATGTTGGTTTGATTATGGCATATGAAAAGACTGGTTATGATGCAACTGAAAAAGGCCGGCTACCTAATTTAGTGGACGACTATGCGGTGCAGGATCTTGTGAAAGAGGGAGCCAGCGCACTTAAGTTACTCGTTTACTATGATCATAAAGAAGACGCGAAGTATAATAAAATTAAAAATGCCCTCATTAAACGAGTCGGCGATGAATGTAAACAAAATGACATACTGTATATAGTAGAGCCAGTTTCCTATAGTGCAGAAGGCCTTTCAGGTAAGAGTGCAGAATTCGCAAAAGCAAAACCAGAAATTGTTGAATTTTTTATGAAGGAATTCTCTAAAGAAGAATATGGCGTTGATCTATTGAAAGTGGAAGTACCCGTATCTGTTTTTAATATCGAAGGCTACGAACAATACGATAACTATGACCCTGTTTATACTCGGGAAGAAGCGGCTCAGTACTACCGCACCTGTTCAGAAAAAAGCGGTGTGCCATTTATCTATCTAAGTGGCGGTGTGACAAATGAACAATTCGTCGATACGCTTCATTTTGCAAAAGAAGCTAAATCGAAGTTTAGTGGTGTTCTTTGTGGACGAGCAACATGGAAAGATGGTGTGAACGCTTTTGCCGAAGAAGGCAAGGAAGCATATTATAAGTGGCTTGAAACAAAGGGAACGGATAATTTGAATAAGGTTAAAACGGCTGTTACGGAAACCGCGACACCTTGGAGTGCGTTTTAGGTACTTCGTGAAAGGGTGAGAGAGGAAGGTAATTGAAGGGTGACGGCGCGGAAGTTGATCGTAATACAAGAAAGTCGATCGAAAATAACCAATAGTTGATCGCCACGCTTATGAAGTTGAGCGATAACAATGAAAAGTTGATCATATGAACAGCGCTATCACGATAGTAAAGTTCAACCTGAGCGATCGACTTTATCGGATTAACGATCGACAATGTGATTTACTCGATCAACTATGAGCCGTATCCGATCGACAACGGACCAAATTCGATCAACTGCAGGCCCCATCCGCTCGATAATCTTCTATTATAATTACGATCGTCACCAATCAAAAACTGGTGGCGTTTTTTTTTATTTTTAAATCCATGCCATCTTTTTCACCTTCCTTTTATATACTGAAAGAACATCTGTCTCCCGAGTTTGGTAGGGCATCTTCTGAGGTCTGTCCAGAGTTAAAAGATCTTACCAATAGGCCCTTAATTAAAATGTGATTATGTTTTCAAATGTTTGATTAAAACATACATCTGAAATAACAAGAACATACATTCCTTTTTATTATTAATCTATAAACTATTATGGTAAAATAAAGCTAGCAACTACATAGGTATTGTTCTTATTAATTATACTGTCAATGTGTTTGGGTTTTAATGACTTTATGCGAACATATATTAATGTGAATAATTGTCTATCTACATATGATCGTCACCATCAAAACTGGTGGCGCTTTTTTTATTTTTAAATCCATGCCACCTTTTCCGCCTTCCATTCGATTGTAATGGTGAAAGGAGGTGAGGCACATGGCTACAGCAAATATGACAAATTCGACACTTCGTTTAGTTTTCAACGAAGGAGTTGACGCCATCTCAGGCAAAGAAGTTTTTAAAACAAAAAGCTTCAGTAATGTGAAAACGGTAGCGACAGCGGATCAGTTATACGCAATCTCAATCTTACTTGAGCCATTGCAACAGCGTTCACTTTTCAAAATTGAACGTAATGACAGTTCCGAGTTACGTCAGGCGTAACGTACCTAAATCTAAAAGAAAGGAGGGGTTCTGATGGCGAAAAAGTTAGAACTGAAATTTGAGAATCAAGATGGCAAAGTGGTAACGTACACGCTTGATAATCCAGTTGAACCAGTAGATGCGATTGCAGTACAAACTGCGATGGATGAAATAATCACCCAAAACGCATTCACTTCATCTGGTGGCGATCTTGTAGCTAAGAAGAGTGCACGTATCGTTGAACGTAATGTATTAGATATTGAATTAGTTTAATAAAAAGGACCAGCGACATGAACAGTATTCTGTCGCTGGTCTTTACTATTAATGGATAAATTGACTGTCTTCCGAGTAAGTTTCTATGTCGCTTCAAACATAGTAAAGAACGAAATCGCTCTCTTGCTGGTTTCGTTCTTTATTAAAAGAAGACTCTATTCGCATATACATGAAAGGAGGCAACACTAGGGAGAGCGGGCATCGCGGTTTTTCAAACAAACATTTGATCTAGGGTGCAAATGAATAAAGTGAGTTTGGTGTTTAAGGGCAGTAGAAACTTTAATTGATCATTGTCGTTTACTAAACAAAAGAAGTAACCGCTCGACCGAGATCAGCGATTACTTCTTTTGTTTACACATTTGCACTCTGGTCAACCGCTTTTTATGCGGTCATTCGTAGTTGCTGGCAACGAGTAGTTGATGCTATTCGTTACCTTAATTTAAGTATATTATAAATCCTTATTAATTATACTCTCAATGTTTTTATTTTTTAAAAAAAGAACGTTTATTCTGTTTTTCTATTAATCTACCAACAGTTATGATAAAATAAAATCAGCGTCTATATAGGTATTGTGGGCGGTTGACCATCTTCCTAATTTCTTTAGTCTCTTAAGAGGGGAGATGTTAGGATGACGACATTTCAAGCATTAAGTTTGGTAACACAATTGGTTTAGTTCAAATAGCTACAATTACTTTAATTACAACTTTTGTCGTTTATCTAAACCAAAAGAAGTAACCGCCCCCGAGCTAATATTTCTTCTGAGCTTATATTTTCCTCATCTTTCTTCGTCGATACTACGACTAACTTCCTGAGATATAAGATAGTCACCAGGAAATCGGTACATTGCTCTTAAAACAACAGACATTCCTTATTTTGCGAGAACAGAATATGTAACAAAAGCATAATGTCGTAAAAAAATAAGCTACCACACGAGTTCATGCATGATAGCTTGTTAATTATACTTTTACAAATTTAGCCCAGTACGATTCAAAATACGAATGATAGATTCGTTTGATTTGTTGAGAACTTCATCTAAATTCATCGTAAGTAATTGGCGATCTTTCATTAACACACGCCCGTCTACCATAGTCATTACAACATTTGAGGCTGTGGCTGAATAGACAATCCTCGTATAAATATTTTCTTTTGAGTTCACTTGTGGCTCATTTGGCCAAGTGTGTGGTTCTCGTAAATCGAGGATAGCAATATCAGCTTTTTTACCAACCTCAATGCTTCCGATATCCTCCTCCAGACCAAGTGCACGGGCCCCACCAAGAGTTGACATTTCGAAAACTTGCTCTGCGCTTGGTGGGATGACTGGATTCTGGTGAAGTCCTTTTTGAATGTAAGCAGCTAACCGCATCTCATGAAGGTTGGAGAGATTATTGTTGTCTGATCCGTCTGGTCCAATACTAACATTGACACCAGTTTCCATCATCTTAGGAATTGGTGCGATTCCGGAGGCGAGATATAAGTTTGCTGAAGGACAGTGAGAAACATGGCACCCTCGTTCAGCCATGATTTCAATTTCCCTATCATTTAAATGAACACAATGAGCTAAGACCGTTCTAGGATTAATCAATCCAATTGAATCATAATATTCAACTTCTCTCATACCAGTACGATCAATAATGATATGTTCTTCCTCTTCAGTTTCAGCCGAATGCGTGTGAACATGTGCACCATACCTCTTGGAAAAGTCAGCTGTTAACTCTAAAAGTCTCCTTGTACAAGTAGGGGCATACCTTGGAGCGAAGCAGTACCGAATTCTCCCATCATCGTATCCATCCCACCTATTGAATAACGCTACACTTTCTCCAAAAGCGACATCAGTAGGCTGAATCATGGCTGCTGGTACGTCTACACTTGGTTGCTCCATATCGATCATCGCTTTGCCTGCAAAACCCCGAATACCTGTCTGTGCCATAGCCCAGAAACAACTATCCGTATGATAAGTTGTCTCCATATCGTAAATGGCTGTTGTACCGTTAAGCAATAACTCAGAAATCCCTAACATGCTCGACCAATAATTTGATTCGCTATCATGGGCTATTTCCAACCTCATTGTTACATCTAGCCATTGCTCTAACGTTTTGTCCGCTACGAGATTCCGTTGAAGGGTTTGGGTAAGATGGAGGTGAGTTTGGATTAGGCCCGGTATAACATGCTTACCTTTTGCATTTAGAAATTCGTCCACTTGATTATAATACATTCTCAAGTCACCAATAGCAGCAATGCGTTTCCCTACAACAAGAATATCCTGATTATATAAGACATCCCTATTCTGATTCATCGTGATAATCGTACCACCATGAATCAAGGTCCGCTTTTCTTGTTCCATGAAGATCCCTCTTTTCTATAAAATACCAAATATTCCGTTAACCTAACTTAGTAGCTATTATGTTGGTATGCTTTGCTGAAAGTTGAACACATTTTCAGGGTCATACTTTCTCTTTACGTCTATCAATCTATTTACATTGCCTCCATAGTAAGCGATTAAATAATCCTGAATGTTCGTATCGGGATTTCCTACATAATCACCTGTTGTATAAGCAAGCATCCGTTGACGAAGAACTTCAAGCTCCTGTATCCGTTCAGGTGCACTACTCTCTTCCACCCATTGATTATAATATTGGATAAATAACTTAGCGTTCCGATAATAGAATGCTGTATCGGTAGGCGTTTTGTCTTGATATGCACCACCCAAGGAATAAATGAGAACATTTAATAATGGTGATGATGTATTCTGCAGCGTCTGACGTATAGTTGAAATAGCTTCTGGTGTCAGAAGCTTCATGGCATATGCACCTGACGACTTGTACTTAGGTTTTTCCGTAACAAATATTTCATTAGAAATCTCAAAAAGTTTGATGGCTCTGTTCCAATCAACCAATTCAATGGTTTGATCACCGGGGCATCCTATGTTTACTAAAGGACCCAGTTCTTGTCTGGCTTCTTCAGGTGTACCCCAAAATACCCCCATTACTTTTAAAGGATACTTTTTAAACTGTTCCATCGGAAATGCTTTTGACCAGAGATCCAGATGTGAAAACCATCTCCTATCAGCTGTTGAAAAAAATCTTTGCCATGTATCAATTATCTGTTCAACTGGTTGATCCCAGTCCCATCCGATATTGAACCAAGTCACGGGAGTCGCAGGGTAGACCCTTAATGTGACAGCTGTTACAATGCCAAAGTTTCCTCCACCACCTCCACACGTGGCCCAGAATAAGTCACTGTGCTCGTTATACTTCGTCGCATATATGATAGATCCGTTTGCATCTACCATTTCAAGAGTAACCAGACTATCACAAGTAAGTCCATGTCTCCGTAAGAGTGGCCCCATACCACCGCTTAGGACTAATCCAGAAATTCCAACATCTGAACAAGTTCCCCCAACTTGGGTTAGCCCCTCATCATATAGTCTCCGGTAAAGCTCAGAACCCGTTACTCCAGCCTGAACAATGGCAATTCCTTTTTCCTTTTCAACAGAAAGCTGTTTCATTTCGCTAACATCAATCACAATGACTCCTGTTCCCGTTGAGAAAGCCTCATGATTATGACCGCCACTTCTTATTCGAATAGGGACTTTGTTAAAACGTGCCCATCTTACAGCATTCTGCACATCGTTTGTATTTTGACAATAGACGATAACATGAGGAAATTTATTTTTAGAAGCAAAGTAGTTCCAAACGAGGCGGCTTTCATTGTAACCTGGCTCTCCAGGAATAATGATACGGCCTGAAAGATCGGGACAAGCACCCCAAATTCTATTCATCAAGACACCTCCATTTATAAATATACTCCCAGTCAATTAATGCGGGGAACCGCCTAGACGTGCAAGTACAATTTTCTTTCGGGGTATTAATGTAAGAATTATTACCAAAAAGGGGAAAACGATAAAGAGTACTCGTAATTTGATACCCCAGCGTCAGTAAATAATAAGGAAATGATAGACAACACTATTCAGTAATAACCAGAATGCTCAAACATAAAATGAAGAAAATAATGAATATGGGGGAGATGTACGTCATGAAAGGGGGAGGCTGTGTCCCGAGTTTGATTAGTTGTCGCCCAAGTTTGAGGCGCTGTGTCCCGAGTTTGTGCAGTTGTCGCCCGAGTTCGAGGCGCTGTCTCCCGAGTTCTTGCAGTTCTGTCCCGAGTTCACTCAATTCCCGCCCGAGTTGACCTTACCAACCTGATTTTCATTAACTTGGAAATCGTTGAAGAGGATGTTATTGAATGGCCAGTATTGTGGTATAATCTATTTAATTAATTAAATAGAGGAGTAAAATATGATAATGAAAACGCGCACTGCCCCCAATGAAATTTTTGTATTAACGGCATTATTACGTAGATTGCCACTGAGGCATAAAAAACGACGGCTGCTCGAACAAAATTTAGCTTATTACCAAAGAGGATTTGATGGTGAGAAAGCTGTTGATCGTTTCACTTCCGCTATTCTGAAAAATAACTTCACGATACTCCACGATGTATATCTAGATTCAGCCTTCCAGATCGATACCTTAATTATCAGCCCGCATTGCATCTTCGTAGTTGAGATTAAAAACTACAAAGGAACGCTTACCCTTGATTATAAGTTAAACCAATTCACCCGCGAAGAAAATGGCGTAATAACCGGCTTTCGCAACCCCATTCTTCAAGCCACAACTAACACAATTCTATTAACGAACTGGCTCGCTGAACGCAATATTCACGATATTCCAACTTATCCACTTTTCGTAATAAGTGACCCGAGGACGATTATAAAGGTAATCCCCGAAAATCGAGACATATCAGGCGAAGTTATGCATGGCGAATACATGCCACAGCATGTTATGAAAGTTGACCGTGGATCGCCACATGGGCAGCTTCACCAAAAGGTTGGTGCGATCATCTTGAGAGAGTGTGGAACATATAAATTTGATTATCAGCGGAAATACGGTATCCATTCAAAGGATATACTAGGCGGGGTGCAGTGTCCCGGGTGCGGTAGACTTGGAATGAAGCGACAATACAATAGCTGGATCTGCGAAAAATGTAGAGTAGTATCCAAAACTGAGCACAAGCAAGCTTTAACCGACTATTTCCTATTAAAAAAATCATGGATAAACAACTCCGAATGCATGCAGTACCTAGGAATAACTTCCAAAAACCTTGCTACTAAAGTGCTTAGAGAGCAAGGGCTGGGCTATGACAACTATCATAGAAGATGGCATGTTAATGAAAACCAGGTTAATAAAACCATTGTTTAGAAAAAGAGGATTTCTGCGTCAGCAGAAATCCTCTAACTAGCTTTTTATTAAATAAGTAGTTGAAGCCGGGCCAGAACCACCCGAACTCGGGCCACAATCGCCCCAACTCGGGCCAGAACCAGCCAAACTCGGGAGACAACCGCCCCAACTCGGGCCAGAACCAGCCAAACTCGGGAGACAACCGCTCGAACTCGGGACAGAGCCACCCAAACTCGGGAGACAACGTTATTACAGTCTCGGTCCGCGAGATTTCAGTTGTGCAGCATTTCCGTTTTCTACTAAAGCAGGTTTCACAACTACAAAGGTTAATGGACTCAATAAGAAGAAAATAAAAAGGTCAATTTAATTAAGATCAGTCTATTAATAACCTAATTGCAAAGGTTGATCGTCTACTAAATTAGGTGAAGTGAGAAGTGTCCACGTCGGGCGCTTTTTTATTTTGTTGGTATTTCGTAACTTGGTGGTATTCCGATTGGAGTGGAAAAAATCAGAAACGTTCAACAAAATTCTTTTTATCCTTGGGAATAGATGGGAAATTATTGTATGATAATGGTATATGTAGAAAAACGAACCTAATTAAAATAACTTTATCCAGCATGGAGGTGAACGAAATAGGGGAGTCTTATACGAATGAAATAGCTAGTCTTCAGAATGATATCTATTTATTAACTCAGAAAAGCTATCAAAAAAGAGAGGATTTGGAAAGGTTAGAGCGGGTGCTTGCAGAATTGATGGATCATAAAACTGAATTTCAACATTATAACCAGCTATGTGTAACACCAAGGCTATCCATAAACACTTGGTATGGGCATATGGCTAAAGACTTTCAATCCTTTCAAGAACATGAAACGTTAAGAAGCTATGAATCTATTTCGGATCACCAATTAAATCGCACCCTCACCCAATTAAAGGATGAAATCCAAGTTATCAACCAAACAATCTTAGATTTACAGGGAGTGCTATCGGCAAAAGACATAAGACTTAGTCATGTTATTGAGCAGCAAAGAAAGGGATGATGAATCAAGTGAGTGTAGAAATTAAATTAATTCATGCCGATGTGGAAAAGGCATTAGCTGGTCTGAAAGCGTCTATTCAAACATTGGAAACATCCTTTTCAAAATCCATGCAAGGTGAAAATCGGCTTGACACGGTCACCAAATTAAATGAAATCAACCAATCATTTGAGCGGGTACTAAATTCTTATCAAACATTGCTGGTCAACAATCAGGAAGCGACCAGTAATGCTGCTGAATCCTTCAAACAAACGGAAGAAAAGGTTGCTTCTAGGATAAACTTTTAAAATGATGGAGATGCCCATTTGAGCAAGGAAAAGGGGTGATTTATAAGTGAAGGTATTAGATGCAGAAAGTTTGCATAACGGAATTAAGGAGACGCTCGCAGACTTAGAATCGTTTCATGAGCAGATGAAACGGATTCAAAAAAGCTTGGATGAATTTATCTCTCTGGAAGATTCTTTTAAAGGAAAAGGAGCACAGGCGATTCGTTCCTTTTATCAAGAGTGTCACATCCCATTGCTATTGTTTATGGAAGGGTTCATCGCAGACTACCAGGAAACGTTAAAACAAATTGCGACGTCACTTCAAATGCTGGAGCCAGAAACGAAAGGCTTTATTGATCAATCCTTTTTGGAACATGACGTAAAACGAGGCCTTAAAAAAGCGGAAAGTGTTACAAGTACGCTAACGGGTGAGGCAAATAGAGCCATCGAATCGGTCTGGGATATCGTATCTCTTCCGAAGTTAGATGATGCAGAGTTCCTTTACAATGTAAATCGATCACGGAAACATGTTAATGAGACAATTGAAACACTACATGCGTTTGATTCCGAAAGTACTGCGAAACTAGAATCCGTGGAAAACGACGTTCATCTGATGGCTCGATATATCCAACAACTCAGTGGAATGCTGAGAAACGGGGATTTAAGTATTGCGAATTATTCTGTACGGCAATTAGCGGGTAATGACGTGTATCAGGGAGTAATCAAAGGTGTTACAGAAAAGGCAGTAGGAAATGGTGCTTCTATGAAAGCTTTGTTAGGATTGGGAGCGAAACAATTCCTGGCGAGATTTAACCCATTGTCAGATATCCTCATTAATTATATACAAAAAAGGTATGAATTTCGGACGATGGACTACAGTATTCGTGCGGTGAACGTTCTGATTGATCTACATAGCAAGTCAATTAGCCAAGAAGAATTTGCGACGTTAAAAAGTAACCGAATGAGTGCAGAAGAAGTAACGGATTATCAAGGTGAGTTCGGAGGAGTTTATTACACACTTCTTGATGGCAGAATGATAAGGCAGTTTACAGACAAAAATGGAAAAATAGCTTATCGTTTTGTGGATAGCATACCAAAAGATAGAATTGAACCGGTTGAAGAAAAAAATCCATTTGTCAAAACGATTGATAGTTTTCAAGAAATCGGATCAGACATTTGGGGTGGTTTCGAGGAAAGAGGAGACAAGGCATTCGATTCCTGGTCTGGGTTTGGGAACTATCTAACAATGGGAGCCTTTGATGGCGTTTACGAGGGAATGCAGCAGCGGTCAGAATCCAAGATGAATAGCCCCACTGATTTTGCCAACTGGCTTTCTATGGGAAGTGTGGATCTCGTTCAAGGTGCTGTAAATCCAAAGGAACCCTTTTCCAAAGAACATTGGCTATCAAGTTTTGGCCTTGCGACTGTTGCGATTGGTGGAGTGAAAAAGCCAATTGGTGTGAATAGAACCTCGCCGATAAAGCCAATCGTGAGGCCGCCAAATGTATCGCCTAGGCAGTGGACGTGGCGGTTGAAGCCACCAGTCGTAAAATCTATGACGAATAGGATGGAATGGTTTCGGTTGAACTTCTTGAATTTTTCGCCGGGACAACGATGGGATTTGGCGGTGGATATGCCTGGAGAGAACAGCGGATATTCATTTATTAAGGACTTTGATCGTGAACGAGTGGGTAGTGATAAGGAGACGGTTAATGGTTTCAACACAGTTAAAGAAATTGACTTCGGAAGGCATATAATAAAAGATAAAAATGGTAAGAAACAACTACTACCAAATACTGTGTATATAACTAATGATAACTACAAATATACTACTGATGAGTTTGGACGTATTGTAAATGTTGAGACTCCTGACCTTGTGTTGAAAAAGGCTGATAGAAATAAATATGCTCAGGCAAATATAGGAGGAAAAGACAGACTCCCAGATGATGATGGTGGACATTTAATAGGAGCGCAATTTAATGGTCCCCCTGATATTGATAACCTTGTACCGCAAAATAGTCAAATTAACAGGAGAGGTGGAGTCTGGTACGAAATGGAGACTGAGTGGGCAAATGCATTGAAAGAGATACCGCCCAAGAAAGTCTCTGTTAGCATTGAACCAATGTATTCTAATAGTTCAATGCGACCGGATTCCTTTATAGTTGAATATGAAATTGAAGGCCAATTTCCAGTGATTCGTGAGGTTGCAAATAAATCAGGAGGCTGATATTGATGAGTTTTGAGATAGAATTAAACAAGTTATATAATGAAATTGCACAACAGGTTAATGATATGATTCCGATTGAATGGGAAAATTTCTATTTTAATGGTGAGGTTAAGGAGAGAGAAGGAGGAGTTTTTTTCTTTTTTAAACCCAAAGGCGAGGAGCAGTATATTTTTTCACATTATATTCCAAAATTATATAGTGTAGATAAGAGGGCTTACAATAAAGAACTTCATAAATTATTTGAACTAACGGTTGAATTACAAAAAGTTTTTACTGATAACGACCAAGAACCTTGGTTTTCAGTGACATTATTAGTAAATGATACGGGAAAGTTAAATGTACATTTTGATTATACAAATTGGCATGAAAGTGAATTTAGTCCAGCAGCTAGAATCGAATATTTTATGTATAAATATGGTAGTAATAACAAAGAAAAACTAGATTTAGGTTTAATAGAGAGAATGAAAGAATTTGAAGAAAGCAATATATAGATAAATTCTTTTGCGTTAAAGCACTTCATTGTCCTTTAGGCCACACAGGTGCCTTTTAGTTTTTTGCATGAGATATTTAATAGGTTTGAATTCTATCAGACAAAATGAATGATGCTCACATAAAATTCCAAATCATGAAGGTTGTACCATTATGAAGTATGGAATGGTTTCGGTAGTATAGGGAACTAGGGGTGATTATGTGAAGGTATTTGAGGATTGTATTTGAGGATTATTTTTCAGAATTACAAACAGACATGGTGGCTATTTGTTTAGAGTATGTCAATAATAAAGCAGATGAAATCTTTATTTATTGTTCATATGAACCCAAAATGTATGTTTTTGATTTTTTCTATAGAATTAATAGAAAGATTGTTCATAAACATCAACTGAATGATGCTACAAAAGAATTGGATAATCAACACAATCAAGTTTATGATGTTTCGAGAGAAAGACAGAAGGCTGCACTAAGAATTGGTAATCAAAATTTAAAGCTTATCCATAAAAAGTGTGAAGAGTTCAATAAAGAAATGCCTACAGAAATGAAATTGTATTACAATGTAAAACAAAATAGTTTAAAAGGAAAATATAAATATGATTTAGTTTATACGAATGAGGAGGAACTATTACCTGATGATATTTTTGATTTATGGCTCGAAGAAGTTAAAAATACTAATTTGTAAAACCAGCCCTTGATTGGTTACATCGGCCTTTCAAGGTTTTTTTATTATGTCTAAAGTTAATAGGTTATCATTGATATAACTAGTAAATCGATCAGTAATGAAGAATTTGAAACCTTAAGAAGCGAACGAATTAGTAAGGTGGATGTAACGGATTATCAAGGTGAGTTCGGAGGAGTTTATTACACGCTTCTTGATGGCAGAATGATCGGTTGAAGCCACCAGTCGTAAATTCTGTTACGAACACGGTATAAGCATATATGCAGATGAATTAAAGATAAAATATATACCTGTTACAAAGGTAATTCCCCCCAAGGATTAGGGGGGGATTATTTCGAAATTTATTTTTTCTTTATAGCTTCAATTTCTTCCTCATCAAGATGTGTAACCTTTACAATTACTTCAATAGGTAAGCCTTCCTTAAGCATTTCTGAAGCAATTTTTCTTCTTTCTTTCTCTTTCGCTCTTTCCTCCCACGAAATAGGCAGTTTTAAGATTTCATCTGATTCATCTACCTGTTTAATCTCTTCCATCAGTTTTTCCTCCTCTTGTTCATTTAGTTTTAAATACTGTTCGAAAAAACCAAAGATTAATCTCGTCTTAGCTGGATTAAATTCCATTTTTGTCATCATTCTCAAAAATTCTTTTCTGACCTGTATTCTTTCTTCTTCAGTATACCCCATCTTACTTAGTAACGCTGCCGCAACGGGATTATTCGATTTGATATACTGTCGCCAGTCTTCCCTTTTTAATTCCAATGCTAGAAAATTGAAAGTTAATACATGAAAGAAAGGAAATTCAATCGAAAATTCATTTTGTTCATGCCGTTTCTCATCGTAACTAAAAACCGCAATGGGTAATATTGGCTTCCTATATTTATTATATAACAGGCTGAAATATTGATACATACGCTCATGAAAGTTTGCTTGCCCATAACTCTGTGGCTCAACATGAATGATTAGGAGTGTATCCGTTTCTTTTAGCTTTGTCTCAATAACTATATCTGCTCTCCGACTTTCCCCCTTAAGCATATCGGTAAACACTTCTTCCGGTAATGGATTGATAGAGGTGAAATCGATATTATGATGGACGTCTGGAAAAAATGCTTCTAGAAACTCTTCGAAAAATGTGTGGATTAATTCCTTGAACAGTTGGTCATGTGGCACGTACTGGGTGGTGTCTTCTCGTACTAATGTCGTTAGTGACATTGTAACACGTCCTTTGCGGAATTTATTATGAGGAAATTGCCGAGGTGTGATTCTGTTTTAAGAATACCATAATGCGCTTGCACAAACAAGCGTTCTCTTTACTATTCAAAAAAATAAAAAGAGAAGTTAATAAAACTTGTCTATAAACCCCAGTTACGCGAAAGTTGATCGCCAACCCCAATTAGTTAATCGTGATTACAAGAAAGTTAATCGAGAACCACTAAAAGTTGATCCACATGGAGAAAAAGTAGATCGTCACAACCAGAAAGTTGATCCACACCACCCAAAAGGCGATCGTCCCACCATCCAACCAATACTCCCACCACACACCAAAAGAGGGTTTTCCGCGCCAGCGGAAAACCCTCTTAAATCCAACAGGCTATTAATTAACCAAAAGCCTCTAGTAAAAACGCTTATAACTATCGAAATGCTTACCCCAATAGTACTTACCATGAACAGGGCTTATTTCCACACCACTTGATCCTGCATGGATAAACTGTCCATTGCCAAGGTAGATTCCCATGTGTGAGATGCCGCTCTTGTATGTGCCTTCAAAGAATACGAGATCGCCAACTTGTGGGTTGTTTACGTAGTAAGAGCGGTTAAAGTACCCTTCGCTTGATGTGCGAGGAATATCCTTGCCAGCTTTACTGTAAACATAATCGATGAATCCGCTGCAATCAAATCCAGCTGGTGTTGATCCGCCCCATACATAGTCCACGCCTAACATGCTCTTCGCAATGCTAATTAACTTATTAACATTATAATCACCGTCACTGCTCGGCTCTTCAGCTTTGTCAACAGTTTCGCCGCCTGATGTTGACTTCCCATCAATACTTAGCTTCTGTCCAACTAATATTAAGCTAGATGATAGTCCGTTCCAACGCTTAATAGCGGATACTGTTACGTCATAGCGATATGCGATTCCGCTCAATGTATCGCCAGAACGTACCACGTAAACGGATGATGATGCAACCTGCTCGTCCTTATTTTTATCAACGCTTGGCGCTGGAGCTGGTGCAGAAGTATTTCCGCTCTTCGAAACGACAAATTTTTCGCCAGGATGGATTAATGAAGAACTTAAGTTATTCCAGTTCATTAAATTAGATAAAGATATGTTATGTCTAGATGCGATTCCACTAAGTGTGTCACCGCGTTTTACTGTATATGTAGATGTTGAAGTAGATGTATTAGGTTTTTCTTCCGCTTGTCCAGTACTAGCTCCATCTGTCTCTAGTACTTGGTTCGGAAAAATGAGATTACTAGATAAACCATTAATAGATTTTAGTTGCGCGACGCTGGTGTTATACTCATGTGCTATAGCCCATAATGAGTCACCACTTTTTACTTTATATGATGCTGCTTCTGCTTCCGTTGCGGCAAAAGCTGAAGCTATAAATGCACTTGCTGTAACCGACATAATAATTTTCTTATTAGCCAAAATGTTTTCCCCTCTCACAAATAAAATAAACTATTTCCTTAAATTTCTAATTTAGTATAGCATGATTATGATAGAATCGTGACAATTGTGACAAAATATAGCACAATAGTTATCTTCCTGTAATATTATCGTAATAATGCGCGCTTTTTGTAAAAGAAACAAAACAAATAAATAGAATTTTATTGTAAAAATTATAATCCATACGACCTAAATGTGTTATAATTTCGATTGTATTGTCGATATAGATATAGAATTATAAAAAAATATATAAATAATCATCAATGAGAAAGTTAATGGAGGTCTTTACACTATGGAAGAAACTATTTCCCTCAAGGAAATATTTGGGGTTATTAAAAAGCGTCTTTTACTAATCATTTCACTAATAGTAGGCGCAGCATTGATAGCGGCGTTGGTCAGCTATTTCGTTTTGACACCTACCTATCAAGCTAGTACACAATTTATTGTAAGCCAAGAAAAAAAGGATCCAGCAGTTGAATATGGTGTGAATGATATACAGACAAACATCCAACTTATTAATACCTATAATATTATTATTAAGAGTCCTGCAATCTTAGATGATGTTGTCAATGAATTAGATTTACCATATACAGCAGGCGCTTTAAAATCAAAATTACAAGTAGCAAGTGAGGAAAGCTCACAAGTAGTTACTGTTACCGCAACAGACACCAACCCTGAAACTGCAGTTAAAATTGCCAACACTACAGTAGAAACATTCCAGGAAAAAATTCCAGATATTATGAGTGTTGATAATGTAAGTATTCTTGCAGAAGCGGAACTTGCTGAGAATCCAAGCCAAGTGAGTCCAAACCCGCTATTAAACATTGCAATCGCGATTGTACTTGGTGCGATGGTTGGTGTTGGTCTTGCGTTTCTACTTGAGTATTTGGATAACACGATTACGACAGAAGATGACATGGAAAAGGTTCTTGATATCCCTGTATTAGGTGTTATCACCCATATCAATGACAATGATGTTCGGGGAGAACATATGGAGATACAATCAAAGCAAGTGAAGCGAGGTGGATATAATAATGGCACGCAAAAAAGATCAGTCTAAAACAAGTAAAATAAGACATCTAATTACAAAACTTAATCCACGCTCACCAATTTCCGAGCAGTACCGTACAATTCGAACAAATTTACAGTTTGCTTCCGTTGATGATGAACTTAAAACAATGCTCGTTACCTCGCCGGGACCTGGTGCAGGTAAATCAATTACAACAGCTAACTTGGCAGTTGTTTACGCACAACAAGGGAAAAAAGTTCTCCTAATTGATGCGGATATGCGTAAACCTACTGTTCATTACACCTTTCGTTTAGATAATCTACACGGGTTAAGTAACATCTTAGTAGGTGAGGGTAGCCTAGAAGATTCAACATCTACAACGGATGTTGATAATTTGGATATTATTCCATGTGGTCCAATTCCGCCAAATCCGTCTGAATTACTAGGATCTAGAAAAATGAGAACATTAATACACGAAGCTAGCCTTCTATATGACCTTATTATTTTCGATACACCACCAGTACTTGCTGTTACAGATGCACAAATACTAGCTAACATTGTTGATGGATCGTTACTGGTCATTCGAAGCAATAATACGGAAAACGAAGCAGCAATCAAGGCAAAAGAAGCATTAGAACCTGCGAAAGCAAAATTGTTAGGTGCTATCCTAAATGACCGGGAAAAGAAAGCTTCCAATTACTATTATTACTATGGTGTAAATTAACAAATCTACTCCTTATCTTGTCTGGTAAGGAGTTTTTTAATAAAAAAACAAGATATGACTTTTTTGTCGTTAATATGACAATTTTATGATAGTAATTATACTGCTAGTTTGATATAGTAAGTGAATGAGTCCTTTGACCTATGAAGGTTAGTGGGATGATAGTGTCGAAACGTACTATTAATACACGTCGAATTCTGCTATAATTTCTAGAAATAATATGTACAAGGATGTGACGACTATGATAGATATTCATTGCCATATACTACCTGGAATCGATGACGGTGCCGTTACCGAGGCTGACAGTTTAGCGATGGCACGTGAAGCAGTTCAGCAAGGCATCCATACGATTATTGCAACCCCACATCATAAGAATGGTAAATACGAAAACACAAAAGGCAGTATTGTGAAAAGTGTGGAAGTATTAAGCGAACTTCTTGTGAATGAAGATGTGCCTTTAACACTATTAGCTGGTCAAGAGATCCGAATTAATGGTGATATGATTGATGATATTGAAAAAAGCGAATTATTATCGCTTAATCATACCAAATACATGTTTGTAGAATTTCCATCAAGTAGTGTTCCTCGTTATGCAAAGCAGATGCTGTTTGATCTACAAGTTTCTGGTTACACACCGGTTATCGTACACCCCGAGAGAAACTCAGAACTCGTTCAAAATCCAGCAAAACTTTATGACTTTGTACGTAAAGGCGCATTGACTCAGGTTACTGCTGCTAGTTTAATAGGTAAGTTTGGGAAAAGTATTCAAAAGTTCTCGAAGCAATTAGTAGACGCTAACTTGACCCATTTCATTGCATCTGATGCCCATAACACGACAACGCGCGGGTTTTGCATGAAGGATGCCTATCAAGAACTACGTAGTGAATTTGGGGCTGATACGTTTTATTTGTTTATGGAAAACTGTCAACTACTTGCAGATAACCAAAATGTTAATAAGATGGAACCTTCTATGGTTAAAAAGAAAAAGTTCATGGGGATCTTTTAAGCAACATAGAATAAATAGTTATGACTTCCTACGACCCTCTTTTATCTAGTTACAGGATAAATGGAGGGTGTACATAAACTCGTCTAGGCCTTTAGATATAATGAAAACTGTAAGACAGGTAATGTTTCCTTCATGTGGTGGGTAAACTGTTTCCATAAACTTTCAAAGGGAGTTATGGCTATGATCAATGTGTTGTTAATCGAGGACCAACGTTTATTTAGTGAAGGTATACAAGCCGTTATAAATCGGGAAGTCGATTTACAGGTTACTGCGGTTGCTACAAACCATAAAGATGCTATCCATAAAATAAACGAGCAACACATTGATGTCGTTTTAATTGATGTGCACTTGCGTCATATAGAAGGCATTAAGATGACGCTCGGAGTCAAAGAACGGTATCCAGCTATCAAGGTGATTCTATTAACTACTACGGTAGATGAGGATTTAGTTATAAACGGATTGAATGTAGGAGCAGATGGCTTCCTATTAATAAGCCTCTATGCAGAAAATTTAATTCGTGCCGTGCGTGATGCGTATAATGGACAAGTTGTGTTATCAGGTGATGTAGCTAAAATCTTAGCCAAGAAAGACCTACAGTTTAATAAAAAACAAATACTGGCCCAGCATTTAGAACATCGAAATATACAATTTTCATGCCGAGAAATTGATATCGCCTATTTGTTGATGGAAGGTTATAGCAATAAAGTAATTGCACAGAAGTTATACCTGAATGTAGGGACTATCAAGAATTATATTAGTGATATATACAGTGAATTGGATATGCGTAATAGGGTGGAAGTCATTGAATATTTAGATGGCTTACTAGATAGGAATAGATAGTAATGTCGATTATTGTAAAATATACGTAAAAAGACTTACAAATTGTAACAAAGTATGTGAAAATATAAATATACTATTTCAAGGAAATAAAATACTAGTGAATGGTTATTTAATAGTATGTAGGTAGTCGTTCACTAGTGTTTTATTTGCATTTGGAAAGGGGTTGAAATTGTGACATACCGTACTCGTCTAATATTACTTGTTCTCATGGACTCAATCATAGTTAGTACAGCTATATTTATTGCTTCTTGGATTGTGTATCCCTATACACCCGTTTTTAATATGCCAGCACTTATCATTAGCTCTATTGCACTGCTTGTATTCCATCACATTTTTGCTATTGTTTACAATTTATATAATAAAGTTTGGTCATACGCCAGTGTAGGTGAACTTACTGCTATTGTTAAAGCAATTACTTTTTCTATTATTGCTGCAGGAATTGTTCAATACCTCGTAAATGATTTTGCTATATATAGACGTGCACTTGTTGTTACATGGATGTTGCATATTATCTTAATCGGAGGATCACGATTTATTTGGCGTGTGTATCGTGATCAAATTATGAATAATGCAGAAAACAAAAAGCGTACATTGATTATTGGTGCCGGATCAGCTGGTGCAATGATTGTTAGGCAATTGAAGAATCAAAACAACTCTGAACTATTACCAGTAGCGTTTATTGATGATGATCTTTCCAAACAGAAAATGCAATTATATAACTTACCCGTTTTAGGACAAGCGAAGGACATAGAAACAGTTGTTAAAAATCATAACATTGAACATATCGTAATTGCCATTCCATCATTACGTAACGGGGCATTGAATAAACTTGTCGTGGAATGTAATAAAACAAATGCAAAGACACAAATGATCCCGAAAATCGAGGATTTAATGACTGGAAAAGTATCAGTCAGTCAGCTGAAAAATGTCGAAGTAGAAGATCTGCTTGGACGTGAACCTGTGGAACTTGATATTAATACCATATCCGAATATGTCACAGGCAATACTGTAATGGTAACTGGCGCAGGTGGTTCGATTGGATCAGAATTATGTCGGCAATTAATGCGTTTTACACCACAGAAAATTGTCTTGGTTGGACATGGTGAATTTAGTATTTATTCGATTGATATGGAGCTTAAAGAAAAATATGCTGAGATGGATATCGAAATCATTCCAGTTATCGGGGATGTACAGGATCGTGAGCGTGTGTTTGGTATTGTCGAAAAACATCAACCAACAATTATTTATCATGCCGCAGCACATAAGCATGTACCATTAATGGAATTTAATCCACACGAAGCTGTTAAGAACAATATCATCGGTACAAAAAATGTGGCTGAAGCTGCGGATACAATTGGTGTTGATACATTCGTACTTATATCATCCGATAAGGCGGTTAACCCAACAAACGTGATGGGTGCTACAAAACGTGTTGCAGAAATGGTTATCCAAGATTTAAACCCACGAAGTAAGACGAATTTTGTAGCTGTGCGATTTGGTAATGTGCTAGGAAGTCGTGGAAGTGTTATTCCATTGTTTAAGAAACAAATTCAACGCGGTGGACCGATAACAATTACAGATCCAGCTATGACACGCTATTTCATGACAATACCGGAAGCATCACGGCTGGTTATCCAAGCTGGAACACTTGCAAAGGGTGGAGAGATATTTGTTCTTGATATGGGTGAGCCTGTGAAAATTGTTGATTTGGCTAAAAATCTTATCAATTTATCTGGTTACACTGAAGATGAGATTCCAATCAAGTCTACAGGTATTAGACCTGGAGAAAAAATGTTTGAGGAATTGTTAGGCGCGGATGAGGTTCTTCCTGGTGAGGTCTATGAGAAGATTTATGTTGGTCGGACTGTGGAAGTGGATCCGGATGTGCTACTTTATTTGATTGATAGATTTGATGGGTACTCTACTGTTGCACTTAAGGATGAGTTGATGAAGATTGTTTACATGGAGAAAACACTGATGGCGATTGAAAGCTAATTCTAAAAAAACGCAAGATAGATTTTTTATTATTACAGTATCGATGCTCGATAGATTTTACTTGTTAGATTTATATTAAGGATTAGAGGTTAACTTATGAAAAAAGTACTTTATCTACACCAATATTTTCAAACTAATTCATCTAGTGGCGGGACTAGATCATATGAATTTGCGAAGTATTTGTCTGATAACAATAATGATATAAATATAATTACCGGAACAGAACAAAGTACAGATGAAAATAATGATAACTTTACTGTGATTTCTACAAATACGAAATACAATAATAAGATGTCTAAATGGAGAAGAATCTTATCATTTGTTAGTTATATTATTAAGGCAATAATAAAGGGGCTTCAATTAAAAAACTTAGATATTATATATGCAACATCTACTCCCCTTACAATAGGTTTCCCAGCCGTTTTTTTATCAAAAGTTAAACGAAAGAAATTACTGTTCGAGGTACGGGACGTTTGGCCGGATGTACCAATTGAACTAGGTTATATTAATAATAAGGTTATTATAAAAGCTTTAAAAAGATTTGAATTATGGATTTATAAAAATTCTGATCATATCATTGTGTTGTCAACTGGAATGAGAAGTAATTTAATTAATAAAGGAGTAAGTCCAAATAAAATTACTGTAATAGAAAATTTTTCAAATCTATATCTATACGACAAGGAAGAACTAGAGTTTAGTAATTTTGATATAGATAATAAATTTACATGTATACATCCAGGAACAATGGGCCATGTTAATGGACTTGATTTTATTTTAGATGTGGCTAAAAAGGTTAATGAAATTGACAAAGAAATCGTTTTTTTACTAATAGGGGAAGGTAATAGAAAACCACATTTAATAAATAGAGTAGAAAATGAAAATATCTCTAATGTAAAAATAAAGGATGCACTACCAAAAAATGAGATAGTAAACATTATAAAACAATCTGATATAGGAATTATGAGCGTAGATAATAAATATAAAATTTTAGAAGATAACAGTGCTAATAAATTCTTTGACTTTCTAGCATCAGGGCTACCTATATTAATAAACTATGGTGGATGGCAAAAAGACATCTTAGAAAATAAAAAAGCCGGGAGATCCGATATAACACCAGAATCTATGGCAAATTCAATCTTAGAGATAAAACATAATATTTATTTAAAAAAGGAAATAGGTAATAATTCTAGATTGTTAGCAGAAGAAAAGTTCTCAGATTTAATAGCTAAAGAAAAATTATTAAATATTATTAATGAAATATAAGGAGCATGAGTATGTTTTCAAAAATAAAAGATAAAGAAGAAAAGGTTTCTGTGATTGGGTTAGGTTATGTTGGCTTTCCATTAGCCATAGAACTCGCAAAAAAGTATGATGTTGTTGGATTTGATACAAATATAGAGAAAATAGAGGCTTACAAAAAGGGGATAGATGTTACACAAGAAGTTGGTGACGAAGCGGCGAAAGAATCTACAATTCTCTTGACTAACAATCAGAAAGAATTAAAAAATTGTAGATTTCATATTGTTTCTGTGCCTACTCCAATAAACTCTGACAAAACACCAAATTTAACGCCAATAATAGAAGCGAGTAAGACTGTGGCAAAAAATCTTTCTAAGGGATCGATTGTGGTTTATGAATCAACGGTATACCCTGGAACCACGGAAGAAATATGTATTCCTATTCTTGAGGAATATTCAGGCTTACAGTTTAGTGAAGATTTCAAAGTGGGTTACTCACCAGAAAGAATTAATCCAGGAGATAAAGTAAACACATTAACTAAAATAAAGAAGATTGTTTCTGGATCAGACGAAGAATCACTTAAAGTAATCTTTGAAGTATATGATTCTATTATTGAAGCGGGGATACATAAAGCCCCAACTATTAAGGTAGCAGAAGCAGCAAAAGTAATAGAAAACTCACAAAGAGATATTAATATTGCATTTATGAATGAGCTTTCCATGGTATTTAATAAAATGAATATAAATACAAATGATGTTTTGGAAGCTGCTGGAACAAAATGGAATTTCCTTAAATTTCAACCTGGTTTAGTAGGAGGGCATTGTATTGGGGTTGATCCTTACTACTTCACCTATAAAGCTGAGCAATTAGGTTATCATTCTCAGATTATACTGTCTGGAAGAAAAATAAACGATGAAATGGGAAAATACATTGCTACTAATGTTATAAAACAAATTATTCAATCTGGTCAACCAGTTAAAGGGTCAAAAGTTGCTATATTTGGTATTACTTTTAAAGAAAATGTATCGGATGTAAGAAATACAAAGGTAATAGATATTGTAGAGGAGCTTAAAGATTATGGAGTAAATGTTCTGGTACATGATCCTATCGCAAATAATATTGAGGTAAAAGCTCAATATAAAATAGACTTAGTTGATAAAGAAGATGTTACTAAAGTGAATGCTGTGGTTTTAGCGGTTCCTCATAAAGAGTTTTATAGCTATTATACTTCCGATTATTTTGATGGTCTTTATGCTGAAAATAGAGTCCTGGTTGATGTTAAAGGTGTTTTGAATAAGTTACAATTTGAATCAAGAGGTTATTCATACTGGAGTTTATAGAATTCTAGTAATGTAACTTTGAATTTCATAATCCATGACTCTAATTAACTATTTACAATAGATAAGAAATGCTAAATGTAATTTCCCTAGCACAGTAAAATATATATGTTACCGAGTTTTTAATTTTAATAAATTTGTAGGTGGTTTAATGAAAGTGTTACATATATGTTCTTATTATACTGGAAATAAATTGTACATGAACATGGTTGAAAATCTGTCATATAAAAATATAGAACAAGATGTCTATATTCCTGTACGAGATGAAAAACTAATTGGCAAAAATCAATTATCAAAAGACATTAATATAAAGTATTATTATAATAATGTTTTAAGAAAAAAGGATAGGTTGCTTTTCTTTAATAAGATCAAAAAACAATTTATAGACATAGAAAAGTCTGTCGAAATTGAATTTAAGCTTGATTTTATCCATGCTCATACCTTATATAGTGATGGCGGTACAGCATATAAACTAAATCAAAAATTTGGAATTGATTACACGGTAACTGTAAGAAATACCGATATTAATATATTTTTTAAATATGCAATACACCTTAGACCATATATTTATAAGGTTTTAAAAAGTGCTAGTTCAATTGTTTTTATATCGCACGCGTATAGAGACAATATTATTTCGTTACTACCAAAAAAGGTCCTGGAAGAAGTTGAAGAAAAATTCCATGTGATCCCAAATGGTATTAATGATTTTTGGCACGAAAATGGGATTTATAAAAAAGAAATGAGGAAGACACAGGATATAAAATTATTATTTATAGGACTTTTAAATAAGAATAAAAACATTGAAATGATAATCAGAGCTTGTTACCAACTTTATGAAAAAGGCTATAAAATTAGCCTGCATATAATTGGTAGTGGTCCATTAGAGCATCGTTTAAAAGTACTAACTAAACGGCTAAGAATTGAAAATAATATCAAATTCTATGGTTTTATTAACGATAAAGTTAGAATTGCAAGGATTATGGATGAGTGTGATGTATATGTAATGCCATCTCACTATGAAACATTCGGATTAGTGTATATTGAGGCAATGACTAGAGGTTTACCAGTTGTTTATTCCATGGGACAAGGGATTGATGGTTTTTTTGAAGATGGTGAAGTAGGTTACTCTATTGATCCTAAAGATATAAACATGTTATGTAATGTATTATTAAAAATAATGGAAAATTACGAAGTGATTTCGTATAACTGTATAAGTAGAGCAGCAGAATTCAAATGGGATTATATTACTGGGGAAATTAAAAATTTATATCGGAAGGATAAAGAAATTGAAGAGTAGTATTAAAAGAAGCTTTTTATTATTATTAATATACATCACTCTAATAGTTAATTATAAATATATAATTGCATTTCATTTTGATTACCTAGGGTTTCAAATTCAATATTTTTCAGTTAGTAAACTCTTCATTGCAACTGTAATGGTTATATTATTGATTGCTTTAGGAATATTTATAAGAAATAACTTTTATAGTATTATTTATAATATTTCCTTGACCTTATTATTTTTTGGGCAAGCAATATTTTACATATATAACGACTCTGATTTTATCTTAGTTTTGTATATGGCCTCACCAATGCTTTTTCTTTTTACTGTTGATAAATTCAATAATGATAAGGTAAATAAATTTAATAAAATTAAAGTAGATTTAAAGGATTTTTATACTTATATTTTTCTGCTATTTTTAACTGTAATATTAATTGCACCTTATTTCCAAAATATAAATTCTATAAATTTGAAAAACCTTTTATTCATTGATATTTATGAGACTAGACAGTCAGAAAGTAATAGCTCAAACTTTCTAATGGGATATATTTTCTCCCCTTTATCAAGGGTTTTGTTACCTTTTTTATTTATATATTCAGTTAATAATAAAAAATGGTTCCTAACTATCTTTTCAACTTTAAGTATTATTATGATTTTTTTATTGAATGGTGCTCTGAAAAGTATTCTTATAGGTTTTATAGCAGCCATATTTTTTCTAGGGGGAAGTTATAACAAAAAAAATTCAAGGTTTCTTATTGCCTTATTTATAACTTTCACCGTATCTTTGTTTCAATATTCATTATCTGGATCTTATCTGATAGCGGATTATATTAGAAGAATATTTTTAACACCTGCAAAATTATTTCAAGTGTATTATGATTATTTTTACGAGAACTATACATTCTTTAAACATTCAAGTATTGCTGAAATACTAGGAGTAAATGAATATGATGTTTTTATTCCACACTTTATTGGACAAAGTGTTCTCGGGCGTGAAAATTTATCAGCAAATGTAGGTGTTTTTACTGAGGGTTTTTTGAGTTTTGGAACATTAGGTGTAATCTTTTCCTCTATTATATTTGTGTTTTTAATATATGTTATTAAACAATTGAATCTTTCCCCTTCGTATTTTGGTATTGTTTTTAGTTTCCTTTATGTTATAAATACTGCATTTATTGAGACTTTATTATTTACACATGGATTATTGTTTTTATTATTGTTCGGCTTCTTTTTCATTCCATCCGATAAAGGAAATATAGATTATAAACGGTACCAAAAAAAATAAATTATGTAACAAACTGCCTTGAAAAGATATTTGAACAAAACATATACTAATTACTTAATATTTTTTATAAAAATTAAATTATTGGTTGATTGGGAATGGAATGTTTAAGAAGTGTATAGATATAACGAGTGTGTTTAAAATTAAAGCTTTAAGGAGTATATAATGAAAGATAAACTTGTAAGTTTAAGTAGGAAGCCGTTTGTTCGTAATGTTTTTATAATGGCTACTGGAACAGCTGCAGCACAGATCATTACAATGGCGTTCTCTCCTATTATAACTCGTATGTATGGACCTGAATCTTTTGGTGTTCTTGGTGTATTCATGGCGATGGTAGGAATTATAGGACCGGTTGCGGCTTTGACTTATCCTATTGCTATAGTATTACCCAAAAGTGATGCAAACGCAAAAGGTCTAGTTCGTCTTGCCTTATACATTACATTAATAGTTACTGTAGTAGCAACATTGATTTTAATATTATTCAATAGGCCACTAGCAAGGTTATTACAGATAGAAGAAATTAGCCCATTTTTATATTTAGTCCCTTTAGTTGTTTTGTTTTCCGGCGTCCTTCAAGTAGTTCAACAATGGCTAATACGCAACAAACAGTTTGGTATAACAGCAAGAGTAACAAGCTTGCATGCATTGCTTTTACAAAGTAGTATAGTAGGAGTCGGGTTGTTTTATCCAATGTCGATAATACTTGTGACTCTAAGTACTGCTGGCCAAGCTCTGAAGGCATTTATGCTATTTATAGGAGTAAGAAAATCCCAAAGTAAAGGGAGTAAGACTACTTATAAGCCTGTTTCTTTAAAAAAGTTGGCAAAAAAGTATAGGGACTTCCCGCTATTTAGGGCTCCTGAAGTCTTCTTAAATGCAGCTTCCCAAAGCCTTCCAATTTTATTATTAACAAGTTTTTTTGGACCTGCTTCAGCGGGTTTTTATACACTTGGCAAGACTGTACTGGGGGCGCCATCACAACTCATCGGTAAATCAGTAGGGGATGTATTTTATCCTCGAATTTCTGAAGCAGCAAAAAATCATGAAAATCTATCTAATTTAATTACCAAGGCCACCATAGCACTTGGAGCAATAGGCATAATCCCTTTTGGACTGGTAATCATCTTTGGACCTTGGCTTTTCAGTTTCGTGTTTGGGGAAAATTGGGTGATTGCAGGGGAGTATGCGAGATGGATTGCACTCTGGTACTTTTTCGGATTTATGAATAAACCATGTGTTAGAGCCTTACCTGTTCTGTCGGCGCAGGCTTTTCATTTAATTTTTACTTTATTAATGTTAATAATACGAGTTACTGTTTTAGCAATTGGTTATTATGTATTTGCAAGTGATTTGGTTGCTATTGCTTTCTTTGGTGTGTCGGGCGCTATACTTAATATATGTCTAATATTAATTACAATTCGCATAAGTAAAAACTATGATAATCAATACGGAGACATAAAATAAATTAACGATAATGTACTATCTTTCCTATTTAAATTTAAATCTAATATAGTATTTGCAAAACAATAGTTCATTTTATTTCCGGTTGATAGTTTACTAAAGTATTACAAGTAGAATAAATGAAAGTAATATTCATCCTTAATATTTATTATTATGAAATAAATTAATTAGCTTCTTTGCTATTTTTTATGGATAAGAAGGTAGATGAAGATAGATTAGAAGTCTTACATAGAGTGTAGGTACGATATTATTAGTTGGTGTTAAACCAATTAATAGTGGTGATTTGACTACTGGATATCCCCTCACATTGAACAGACTATTGGACTGTCCTTTTTTTTGAGCCCGTTTAAATAGTGAAGATTCATTAAATCTTGAGAAAAACAGGTGGCGGAAAATATGAGTGACTTTATTTTTTCTAAAAAATCGATAACGAGGGGGAAGTTAACAAAAGAGATTCAGTCAATTTATCATCAGGATAGACCTATAGTTAAAGAGATGCATGGTGACTGGGGTTCTTTAGCAGTGAGTTATAATCTATACAATGGATTTCAACCATTTGAAACAATAGATCATATTTGTATTGTAATCGGAGGGCCAGTCTTAGGCTTCCAGGATAATGAATTTTTAGTGAACGATTCTGGTGTGACAGGAACCCAAGCAATTTATGAACGCTGGGTTAATAATATTATACAATGGGATGAAGATTTAAGTGGTCCATTCGTAATATTGCTTATAAACAAGGTTACTTGGAATGTTACTTGTGTAACTGATTTAATGTCCTTTATTCCAGTATTTACTTATGTAGATTCATCAAACTTGATATTATCAACCCATGTTGATATGTTAGCAAGATTATCTGATCAACAAGACGAAATTGACTTAGTTTCGAAAGCTGACTTTATTCTGCATAGTGTCGTAACTTTCCCCTATACATCTTACACTCATCTTAGGCAGATTGAGCCAGCTACTGTGCATACTATACAACGGGGTTCAAACCAATTACAATCAAAAGCTTATTGGACTCCTGAAGAGAAAATTGTATATGAATCAATTGACCAAGCATCTGACGATTTAAGGGATGGGTTGCAAAATTATGTGAATAAGATTACCAAAAGTATGTCCCACGTTGCACAATTTATTAGTGGGGGCGAGGACTCTCGTTTACTTTCGGCTCTATTACCATATGAATGCACACGAGATGCATTTATATTTTTGGATCATATGAATATAGAGGGAAAGTTAGCTAAAAGAGCTGCTGAAACGTATGGTGCAAGCTTTAACTTAGCAACAAGAAGCAAAACACATTATTTGGAAATATTACCAGCTTGTTCTGATTTAGTAGGTAGTGATTCGCAATATGCAAACGTACATACTTTTGTATTTCATAAAAGATGTAAACTTAATGAATATTCCGCTGTTTTCGGGGGGTTATTTTCTGATGCCTTATTCAAGGGATCACGAATAAAAAAAGTTGGTGGTCAAGGGCTTTTTCCTTTCTTACCACATATTAAGGATCGGAATTATTCGCCAGGTATAAAACTAGAAAATAGTGCTTTTACTGACGAAGTTTTGTTAGAATTAACCAAACGAAGACAAGCTCATTTGCAATATGTGTCTAGTTTTCGTAGTGAATCTGCTGAAGAATGGTTTGAACTATGGCCAACTTCAATGAATAGTAGTATTCCAAACCTTCACGGTAATCGTAGGCTTTTTCGAAGTTATGAACCATTTATGGCAAAAGAAGTAGTAAAATTAAGTGCTATAGTTCCGCAAAGTTGGAAACTTAACCGTAAACTGTTTCATAACACCGTAAAGCCACTATTAGAACCTACAAAATGGCTGATGAATAGTGATGGGCGTTATCCTTACTTCCCTTGGTATATCAATAGTCTTCCACAATTTATTGTGTGGTTTTATCAGCAGGTAGGCCGTAGAACTGGATTAATAAAACGTAATCAAGGTTCGTGGGCTGAATGGAATGTAGTTATGAAAAGTTCCGCTTGGCAGCAAGCTATAAGTGAATATTCAGATGGACTTAAAGGACTAAAAAATGTTTTTGTTGACAAGGATGTTGGAAAACTTTTTAGTGAAGGAAATCTTAATAAAAAACAGCGTATGAATTTATTGCAGGTCTTATATTATTTACATAATAAGACAATTTAGATGCAAGCTGTTAAGTAATTTTATCCTTTGATTACTAATATTATTGTGATAAAAAATGTGTTATTTGTATTTAAGAGATAAATACTTACCTTCAGGAGGTTATTATGATTAACAAGATTTTATGGACTGGTGGGTGGGATTCCACATATAGACTACTTGATTTAGTTTTAAATAAAAAGAAAGTTGTACAGCCATATTATGTTTTTGACACAGAAAGAAAATCAACTGGTATGGAAATAAAAACAATGGAAAATATTAAGGCATTAATTTATAAAATGGATCCTACCTCTAAGAACAGAGTGTTAGATACTGTTACAATTGATTTAGCAAATATACCAAAAAATGAGAAGATAACAAGCAACTTCAAAAAAATTTTAACACATTCTTTTATTGGTTCTCAACATGACTGGTTAGCACGATATGTCGATTCATTGGGAATTAACGATCTTGAACTTGGAGTACATTTAGATGACAATCTTCAAAGAATTATTGAGAAGGAAGTTGTAAAAGTAGAAGAAATTGATGATAGTTTTTATAAGGTTAAAAGTAATCCTTCAGATGATAACTTGAAAATATTCTCTTATTATAACTTTCCTTTGCTAGATATGACTAAGCTGGATATGGAAAGAAAATCGAAAGAAAGCGGGTTTGGGCATATAATGGAAGTTACTTGGTTTTGTCATTGGCCCTTTAATGATAAACCTTGTGGGATGTGCAATCCTTGCAAATATACACGTCAAGAGGGTTTGGGTAGAAGAGTTTCGAATGTAACCTTATTAATGTTGTTAAATAGAAAAATTAACTCTAAGTATAGTGGATTAAAAAAGAGATTAAATTTTTTAAGGTAAACAGTTCATAAGATAAATGGTGAAAGACTACTTTTTTGTATCTATATCTTATTCGAAGTTAGATTTTATTATACCCATTGTATTCCATCATAAGGTTGATTTTTAATAGAATCGGTTAGCTTTTTTTGGTTACTAATACTTTTTATTTTTTTATATTAAATAGAAATATTATGATTATTATTAAGTTTAGAGAAGGTGATAAAAATTAAAAGATTCTTCGATCTCTTTGTTGCGATAATAGCTCTTATATTTTTTTCAGTATTTATAGTAATTACTGCAGTTTTAATTAGATATAAATTAGGCTCACCAGTTATATTTAAACAAGAACGCCCAGGGCGGAATGGAAAGTCCTTCTTTGTATATAAATTTCGAACCATGACAGACCATAAAGATGAGAACGGAGGATTGCTCCCAGACCATATTCGATTAACTAAGCTTGGTGCTTTTATTCGCAAATTAAGCTTAGATGAACTTCCTCAGCTCTTTAACGCACTTAAGGGTGACATAAGCCTAGTAGGTCCTCGCCCATTATTAATGGAATATTTACCATTATACACTGCTGAGCAAGCTCGCCGTCATGAAGTAAGACCAGGTATCACTGGATGGGCGCAAGTTAACGGGAGAAATACTATTAGCTGGGAAGAAAAGTTTGAGTTAGATGTTTGGTATGTGGATAATCAATCATTTTGGTTGGATATTAAAATACTTTTCTTGACGGTATTGAAAGTTTTTAAGTCTGAAGGCATTAATCAAGATGGACAGGCTACGATGGAGAAATTTAAAGGTACATCGGAAATGAAGGTTTCTGGAAATGACTGATCTAATTATAATAGGTGCCGGTGGTCATAGTAAAGTTGTTCAGGATATTGTAGCTGCGAATACCGATCTAGATTTATATGCAATAGTCGATGATGCTTTTGATGAAACAAATGAAGCAGATGGAATTATACATGCTAATACTAGTTTGTTAGATAGTTTAAATATAGAAAGGTACAAGTTCTGTATAGCAATTGGTAATAATGTTGTGCGAAAAAACTTATTTGATAGATTTAATATGCCTATTGAGCGATACGTGAAGTTAGTTCACCCTAGCGCTATTATTAGTAAGTTTGCTAAAATTGGTTACGGGACAGTTGTTATGCCAAATGCAGTTATAAATGCTGATACTATAATTGGAAACCACTGTATTGTTAACACAAATGCAGTGGTGGAGCACGATAATAATTTAGACGATTATGTCCATGTTTCTCCGAGTGCTACCCTATCTGGTGTAGTGAGTGTGGGAGAAGGTACACATATCGGATCGGGAGCCGTTGTTATTCCTTTGAAAAGCATTGGCAGTTGGACTACTATTGGCGCTGGTGCTGTTGTAGTGAATGATATTAGTGGTAATGTTACTGTAGTTGGAGTGCCAGCTAGAGAAATTTTAACAAAGGGCGATGAAGTTAATGAGTAATAACAAACGAATCTTCCTCTCATCCCCACATATGAGTGGAAACGAACAAAAATATATACAAGAAGCTTTTGATTTAAACTGGATTGCACCACTTGGCAATAATGTGGATGGATTGGAACGTGAACTCGCAGATTATAACGCTATTAACGATGCGGCTGTAGTTGTTTCTGGAACTGCAGCTATTCATTTGGCATTAAGACTCTTACACGTTGATTTAGATGATACAGTTTTCTGTTCATCATTAACTTTTGTAGCTAGTGCAAATCCAATTTTGTATCAAGGTGCTACACCGGTATTGATAGATTCAGAAATGGATACGTGGAATATGTCACCGTTGGCATTAGAACGTGCGTTAAGTGAAGCTAAGGCAGATGGAAAACTTCCGAAAGCCGTGATTGTTGTTAATCTATATGGCCAGAGTGCGAAGATGGATGAATTGGTGGAAATATGTGATGCATTTGGTGTACCAGTTATCGAGGATGCAGCAGAATCATTGGGTAGTACATATAAAGGTAAGAAAAGTGGTACATTCGGCAGATTTGGTGTCTTTTCTTTTAATGGAAATAAGATCATTACCACATCTGGTGGCGGTGCGCTCGTATCCAATGACAAGGAAGCATTGAAGAAATCTAGATTCCTGGCAACACAAGCTCGTGATGCTGCTGTGCATTATCAGCATAGTGAAATTGGTTATAATTATCGTATGAGTAACATTGTTGCTGGAATTGGACGTGCACAGTTGGAAGTTTTAGATGATCGTGTGGCGAAACGCCGGGCTATATTTGAGAAGTATAGGGAAGCATTCGCTGATCAACCTGGATTTGATTTTATGCCAGAATTAGAAGGTACTAAGTCTAATAGATGGCTAACGGCTCTAACTGTCGATCCTGAGCAGGCTGGTATCTCAAGGGAAGAGATTATTGAAGCATTAAATAACAAGAATATCGAGGCGCGTCCAGTTTGGAAGCCAATGCACATGCAACCGCTTTTTGATGGTGTGAAGTATTATCCGCACGAAGAAGGTAATAGCGTTTCTGATAGACTGTTTGAATATGGGTTGTGCTTGCCTAGTGGGTCGAATATGAGTGATGAGCAGCAAGATATGGTGATAGATGAGATAAAGAGTTTGTTGAAGAAGTAGTTAGAAATTAAGGAGGTTTCCATGAAACGTTCTGAGCGAAAACCTAAAAAACTATGGTTTAAAGTACCGTTAGCTATCGTATTGATAATTCTAGTTGGAGTAGGGGTATATGTTTATTCAATATATGACAACGCTAAAGATACAGTGAATGAAAAAATGCATGAACCAGTAAAATCTATTGATCATACATTGACAGCAAAAAAGATGAAGGCAACAAAACCGCTTAACATATTATTACTCGGTGTAGATGCAAGGGCGAATGACCGTGGTCGTTCAGATGCTTTGATGGTCATGTCATTAGATCCTGAAAACAACAAAATGCAAATTGTCAGTATCCCTCGTGATACGAGAACGATGATAGTTGGTAAAGGCTTTAATGATAAAATAAATCATGCCTATGCATATGGTGGCGCAGATATGTCTGTAGCAACTGTGGAAAACTTCCTGGATATTGAACTTGATTATTTTGTCCGCATGAATATGCAGGGGTTAGATGCTTTGGTTGACCAATTAGGAACAATCACAATAGATAATAAGATCGCATGGCAGGATGGAAAGTACAATTTTACAAAAGGACCTACAACAATGGACGGAGATAAAACCATGCATTTTGTCCAGATGCGTAAGCAGGATCCTGCAGGTGATTTTGGTCGTACGGCCCGTCAACGTCAAGTGATTCAAGGGATAGTTAATAAAGGTGCAAGCGTTGCATCAGTAAGTAAAATTAATGGTGTTATTGATGTTCTAGGTAACAATATGACCACTAACTTAGACTTTGATGATATGAAAAAATTATTGAGCGGTTATAAGGGTACAAGAGAGAATGTTGTTAGTTACATGATGAAGGGTAATGGTACTACGATTGACGGTACCTATTATCTCCAAGTGCCAGATAGTGAAGTTGAGAAAGTGCATGGGATGATAGCAGAAGTGAAATCGTAAAGGTTGGTGGCTTATGTTTCGCTACTTGTGTTTACGAAAGATGTAGGAAAATTAGACCATCTGCGGCTTGGTCACCGACTGTTCTTATTGATTGAGGTAATAAAAAAAGACTTAATAAGCGACAAATAATCCCTTATCCCAAAATCAGGATTCGGAACTATTTGACGCTTATTATTTAATGAAGACTTTATTCATTTAACCAAACGTTTGTACCATTGGGTTTGACAATATTAATGGATCCATCAGCTGATACTTCAAAACCTTTTACATTTTTGGTAATTGCTGCTGTTATATCCAAATTATCTAATTCAATTCTGGAAAAGTCACCCATCGCAATTTTTATTGCTTCTTGATATAGCTTAGCTCTTTCATCTTGATCGACTGTTTTTGTATTTGCTTGATCGAGCAGCTTGTCCACTTTTTCGTTAGAGTATCCTCTACCATTACCCAGTGAGCCAATTTGATCGGAATGGAACGTCTGGTTTAGGAAAAAATATGGATCTGGATACCAGGACCATCCTCCAATATACATAGGTGCTTTACCCTTTGCTGCAATTTCACTGAGAGTTCCCCATTCAGCTACTTTAATCTCTACATCAATATTCAAGTTTTCTTTCATTTGATTTTGGAATATGACCGCATAAGGTGAACGTTTTTCAAGAACATAAAGTTCTGTTTTGAATCCATCTGCATAATCTGTTTCAGCCAAAATTTCTTTTGCTTCTTTTGGATTATATTCAGGTTTTAACTTTTCAAGATCCTTGCTATAACCCCATGATTCCTTTGGTAATGGCATATAGGATACTGATGCACCACCCCATTGATTTACACCTTTAACTATTTTTTCAACATTTGTTGCTTTATAAATAGCCTCGCGTACTTTTGGATCTGCAGTAGGTCCCTCTATGTTATTTAAATCAATATATGTGAGTGACAGACCAGATTTTGAAAGTAACTTCAAATTTTTATCTTTTTCAATTACAGCCCTATTTTGTCCTTTTATATCTGTTGCAATATCGATATCACCTGAACGAATTGCATTTGCCATCATAGTAGGATCTGAAATAATTTTAAATGTTACACCATCAAGGTGCGGTTTTTCTCCCCAATATTTATCATGTCTTACAAGTTCAACTGCCTGGTCTGTTTGCCAATCCTTAAGTTGAAATGGGCCTGTACCAATAAGGTGTGCTCCAAATTGCTCTCCCCATCCTTCAACCCCTTCTTTTGGAATAATAATGTTTCCCGCGTCTGTTAACATTGCTAGTAAAGCCGCATTTGGTTCATTAAGATGAAGAGTTACTTTGAATTCTCCAGTAACCTCAATACTATCAACACCACTCAAACGATTTAAAGCCGATTTTTTGGCTGAGCGCTCCAAACTAAATTTCACATCTTCAGCAGTCATTTGTCGACCATCCTGGTATTTCCCTGGTTGGAAATATACATCATCCCTTAACGTGAAAGTATAGGATTTCATATCTTCAGATACTTCCCATTTTGTAGCAATCGATGGTTTAAAACCACTCAAATCCTTATTATAAACTAATAGAGTATCCCCGATTTGCCGTATAATCTGTGACTCGTAAGCACCCGTATATTTTATAGGGTCTAACGTGTTTGGATTTGAAGAAAGTCCAACATCCAATACACCTCCATCTTTAGGAACCTCCGAACTTGCAGTGTCATCTGTAGTGCCCGTTTCCGATTTGGAATCTGATGAACAAGCACTAATAATAAATGCAGTTGATAAAAGAATGAAAATAAAAAATAACTTTCTTAATGCTAGACTATGCATAAAAACTCCTCCTTATTATTTTTGATTCATATAATGAACCAGTTGTTTAAATAATGATTCAAAAATACTGAATATTATATAAGGTACCATTTTAAGTTTAATAAGTAAATAGTTTTTCAACAATTCTAAGAATAAAAAAATTATTATTTACAAGTATAATTGGAAATGTTAGACTACTTATATTCAAATAGTAAACTATTGATTCAAATAATGAAACAAAAGGAGGGCATTATGACGAAGTATATTATCAAACGAATACTAAGTATGATACCAACAATGTTCATTGTTTCTGTAATTGTTTTTTTTATTACACGAATAATGCCAGGAAATCCAGCAGCAGTTATGCTAGGCCCACAAGCCAGTGTTGAAGAGGTGGAAGCTCTCACGGAGGAGCTTGGTTTAAATGAACCGTTATTTACTCAGTTTATACAATATATTGGAAATCTACTTCAAGGTGATTTAGGCGTTTCTCTTGCATATCATCGCCCAATTATTGATATAATTTTGGATCGTTTCCCAAACACAGTTCTATTAACAATAAGCGCGTTATTAATTGCACTTATAATAGGAGTGTCTGCAGGAATTATTTCCGCGTCTAAACAAAATTCTCTAATTGATTATACAATCACAACTGTTTCATTAATTGGAGTGTCAATGCCTATCTTTTGGATGGGGGTTATGCTTGTACTTTACTTTAGTGTGAATCTTGGATGGTTTCCAGCAACCGGTATGGGATCAATGGATGAGGGGTTCGGGGACTTTATAAAACATCTGATACTCCCAAGTATTGCACTTGCTACCATTCCTATGGCCACATTTGCTCGTATTACAAGATCCAGTATGCTCGAGGTTATATCACAGGATTACATTAAAACAGCCAGATCAAAAGGATTAAGTGAATTTATTGTTATCAGTAAACATGCATTTAAAAATGCACTTACACCACTTCTTACAGTTTTAGGTCTACAAATATCAATGTTACTGGGCGGTGCAGTCATAACAGAAACAATTTTCAGCTGGCCAGGTATGGGGCTTCTGGTTATTGAGGCAATTGAAAAACGTGATTTTGTTGTTGTTCAAAGTACAGTTCTATTTATTGCATTAATTTTTGTAGTTGTAAATTTAGTTGTTGACATACTATACAAGGTTGTAAATCCAAAGGTGAATTATGCGTCAGATAAAAAGGGGGGTAAATAATGGGATTAAGACAAACGCCGGAAGACACTATTGAAGCTAATGAAATACGGCTTAATAAAGAGCAATCATTATTTAGAAAGTTAGTTAAAAATAAACTTGCTGCTTTTGGTCTAACAGTTATTATACTATTAATCATTACAGCATTATTTGCTCCATTCATCGCAACACATGATCCACTAAAAATGGATGTAACTAAATCACTTTTGGCTCCTGGAACAGAGGGGCATATACTTGGAACGGATAACTTTGGTAGAGATATATTTAGTAGAATCGTATATGGCTCACGAATTTCTTTAGTGGTTGGTGTTACAGCTGTTTTATTTGGTGCAATATTTGGTTCCTTTCTAGGAGTAATATCCGGCTATTTTGGAGGAATTATAGATTCCATTATTATGCGTATTATGGATGGCATCTTTGCATTTCCATTTATATTATTAGCAATATCATTAATGGCGGTGCTTGGTCAAGGGCTGGGAAATGTAATCATAGCGATAGGTATTGCCATAATACCTGGTTTTGCAAGGGTTATACGTGGGCAGGTACTTAGCATTAAAGAAATGGAATATGTAGAAGCAACAAGATCATTAGGTGCGAAGAATGGCAGAATAATTTTTCATCATGTATTGCCAAACAGTATAGCGCCATTAATTGTATATGCAACAATGAGTGTAGCGGGGGCTATTATATCTGAAGCTTCTTTAAGTTTTTTAGGGCTCGGCGTCCAACCGCCAACACCATCCTGGGGTAGTATTTTACAAAATGGTAAGGACTTCCTTGTTATAAGTCCTCAAATGGCTACATTCTCCGGAATAGCAATACTAGTTACGGTGCTCGGTATTAATATATTTGGCGACGGTTTACGTGATGCATTAGATCCAAAAATGAAGGGGTAGTTTAAGGAGGTTGGAAAATGTCGAATGTTATTTTAGAGGTAAAGAATTTAGAAGTTCAATTTCGTACAGGTTCTACTATTACAACAGCAGTAAACGATGTTAGCTTTACATTAGATAGAAAAGAAAACATCGGAATAGTAGGAGAATCTGGGTCAGGTAAAAGTGTAACGGCAACTTCTTTATTGCGCCTTATACCTAATCCCCCCGGAAAAATATCAAATGGAAATATATTCTTTGAAGGTAAAGATATACTTACATTACCTGATAAAGAAATGAGAGACATACGTGGGAATGAAATATCAATGATTTTCCAGGATCCTACAACAAGTTTAAATCCAGTGTTTACAGTGGGAAACCAAATTATTGAGTCAATTAAAACACATGAGGACATTTCAAAAAAAGAAGCAAAACAGAAAGCATTAGAAATGTTGGAGTTAGTGGGGATACCTGCACCAAAAAAACGAATTAATATGTACCCACATGAGTTTTCGGGTGGAATGAGGCAACGCGTAATGATTGCTATCGCCCTTGCCTGCAACCCTAAATTATTAATAGCTGATGAACCTACTACTGCATTAGATGTTACTGTACAAGCACAAATACTTGATCTTATGAAAAACTTACAAAATAAATTGGATACATCGATTGTAATGATTACCCATGACCTTGGTGTAGTTTGGGAAACATGTGACAAATTATTGGTAATGTATGCAGGAAATATAGTTGAATCAGGTAATGTAAATGATATTTACGATAACCCTTTACACCCCTATACCTGGGGATTACTTGATTCCCAGATTACAAAAAGTACGCCTGATGATAAAAGTCTTTCTACAATTGCGGGAAGTCCCCCTGATTTAAGCCAGGAAACAACAGGATGTCCATTTGCAGCAAGATGCCCATACGCACAGGATGTATGCTTCTCAGAAAGACCCGAAAGAAAGGAAATTGAAAAAAACCATTTTGTTTCTTGTCATTTTCAAACGAAGGAAAATCAATTAGAAAGGAAGGTGTAAGAAAATCATGACAGAAGCAATATTAAAGGTTAGAAACCTAAAAAAGCATTTTCCATTAAGTAGCCCAATCCCTTTTAAAAAGTCGAGGCAAAGTGTTAAAGCAGTTGATGGTTTGGATTTTGATGTCTATCCTGGCGAGACACTTGGAGTCGTAGGTGAATCAGGCTGTGGGAAGTCTACAATGGCCAGATTAGTGAACCAATTAATTACACCTTCTGAAGGTATTGTTGAATTTAAGGGTAAAAATTTGGTTCATATGGGTAAAGAAGATTTAAGAGTTTCCAGAAAATCTATTCAAATGATTTTTCAAAACCCATATGCATCATTAAGCCCGAGAAAAAATGTAGGGCAGTTAATTGCAGAGCCACTCGTTATTTTTAACGTTGGAGATGCTGAATCGAGAAATAAACGAGTTTCTGATTTACTGGAGATCGTTGGTCTAAAAAAGTACCATGCTAGAAGATATCCACACGAGTTCTCCGGTGGGCAACGGCAACGGATTAATATTGCCAGGGCTCTAGCATTAAACCCGGAGATCATCATTTGTGATGAGGCTGTTTCAGCATTGGATGTTTCTGTTCAAGCACAGATTATCAATCTATTAAAAGACCTGCAAAAAGAATTCAATTTAACTTATATTTTTATTTCCCATGATTTAAATGTTGTTCGGTATACTTGTGACCGTATTGCGGTAATGTATTTAGGCAAAATTGTAGAAATAGGGACATACAAAGATATATATGAGAATCCTGCACATCCCTACACAAAAGCTTTATTATCTGCAATACCTAAAGAAAGCCCACACGGAGATAAGGATCAAATTATCCTAAAAGGATCTGTTCCAAGTCCCATTAATCCACCATCTGGTTGCCCTTTTCACGAAAGATGTCCAGTTGCAATGGAAAAATGCAAAACGGTTGTACCAGAGTTTATAAATGTAGGCAATGGACATGAAGCATCATGCCATTTATTAAACGAAAAACAGGAGGAACGGTTATACCAGAGTTTATAGATATAGACAATGGACATGAGGCATCATGCCATTTATGAAACAAAAATAGGAGGAATTTTAATGTCGTTAAAATATGTTATGGAAGTTTATGAAATGTTGGATAGTATTCATGTATCAGGTGAAGATGTAAAAAAATATTTAAGTAATTTAAGTAACATTGGAAATATAGATGTTCAAACAGTTGAGGGAGAAAAAGGAACAACTGACTTTATTAAGATTACTATACCTGGTAATAGCGGGAAACTACAAGGGGGAAATGCACCTACGCTTGGTGTTATTGGGCGTCTAGGAGGAATTGGTGCACGACCTGAGATGAAGGGATTTGTTTCTGATGGTGATGGGGCATTATCTTGCATTGCCTCAGCTGCAAAGCTACTAGCGATGATTGGAAATGGAGATAGTTTGAGGGGAGATGTTATTTTAACCACCCATATTTGTCCAACTGCACCTACATTACCACATGATCCAGTCCCGTTCATGAATTCTCCTGTAGATATTTTAACGATGAATCAACATGAAGTTACTGAAGATATGGACGCAATTTTATCAATTGATACAACGAAAGGAAATAACATTACTAACCACAAAGGTTTTGCGATTACACCAACAGTCAAAGAAGGATATATTTTAAAATTAAGTGATGATTTATTACACATATATAGTCAATCAGCTGGTATACCACCAGTTACAATGCCCATTACAATGCAGGATATAACACCTTATGGGAATGGGCTGCACCATATTAACAGTATTCTTCAACCTTCTGTAGCAACGGAAAAACCAGTAGTGGGTGTTGCAATTACTACAGAAACAGCTGTAGCAGGCTGTAGTACTGGCGCAACTCATTTGGTCGACGTAGAACAGGTTGTACGCTTTGTTATTGAAGTTACCAAGCTATTTGGGGAAAATAAGTGTTCATTCTTTGATAAAAAGGAATTCACTCATTTGGAATCTTTATATGGAAAAATGACGCAGCTGCAAACAAGAGGAAATGAAGAGGTGGCAAAATGATGAATAAAAATAAGTTGAAGCAAAAGTTAATTGATGAAGTAGAGGAAAATAAAGCAGAACTAATTAACCTTTGTAGCTCTTTAATAAAAATCCCAAGTGAAAATCCACCAGGTGATTCAACAGAAGCTAGCCAGTTCATTGCCGATTATCTTGGGCAATTTGATTTAGAAGTAGAGTGGCATGAATCAAGTGATAAAATGTTTAATCTTATCTCTAGTATCGGTAATTCAGATCAAGGGAAGCATTTAATTTATTGTGGTCATACAGATGTTGTTCCTGCAGGGAATTTAACAAAGTGGGATTTCAACCCATTTTCAGGTGAAGTAAAGGATGGCTGGATGCTCGGCAGAGGAGCTAGTGATATGAAAGCTGGTTTATCAGGACTAATCTTTGCTTTTGCATTGCTAAAGCGACTTCAAATTGACTTACCTGGTAAACTTTCCTTGGCTATTGTACCTGATGAAGAAACTGGTGGCGACTTTGGTGTTCCGTGGTTACTTAAAAATAGAATAATTCATGGAGATGGATGTTTGATTGCAGAACCTTCCTCACCCTACAATCCTACTATCGGACAGAAGGGGTCTTACTGGTTTGAATTGGAGGTTTTTGGAGTGCCAGGACATGGAAGTTTATCTCCTTTAGCCGGTAATAATGCGATTACCGATGCAGTAAAAGCAATTGAACAAATTCAACAGCTTTGGGATATCAATATTGAAATTCCAAAAGAGGTTCAACCGTTAATTGAAGTATCTAAACGTTACATGCGAGAGGTTGAAAAAGATAGAGAAAAGTTCCAATCTGTACTTGAACACATTAGTGTTAACATTGGGACAATTGAAGGTGGAACTAAGTCTAATGTTATTCCGGAAAGCTGTAAGGTGCAGATAGATTGTAGGCTGCCATTTGGTATCTCGGAAGAAGAAGTATCTACTTTTATAAAGAATAAATTAGAAACCTTAGATATAGATTATGTGATAAGACCGTTTGGATTTAGAAGCGATGCTAATTATACTGATGCAGAAAACCCAGTATGTAAAGCAATAACAGAAAATATTACGTTTGTAACGAAACATGAGGCATATGGTGTTATGCAATGGGCCAGTAGTGATGCTAAACATTTCAGAGAATACGATATTCCAGTTCTCCAATATGGACCAGCTTTTTTACCAAGCATACATGGATATAATGAAAAAGTTGAAGTCGAACAAATAATAAGATGTGCTAAAGTATATGTGGCTGCGGTAATCGACTACCTTTATGCTGAATAGTTTATTATATAAAGGAGTCTAATTTTCTTGTATTTGATTTACACCAAATTCCTATCTGTATATAGTTTGTAACCTATTGAATTAACCATTATAGTTTTATAGGATAGCCAAATTATAGTTTAATAGATATTGACTATAATAATTAACCTAATGATAGGAGTAATTTAAATGCTTAAAACTGTAAACTTAACGCTTGAAATCTTAAAAATGTTTACACGTGAAAAACCTGAATGGGGTGGGCGAGAGCTCGCCCACCAGATGGAATTAAATCATACCAAAGTTTACCGTATATTAGAAACCTTGACTAAAAATAGCTTTCTTAAAAAAGACCCAGTTACTAAGGATTACACTTTGGGAATAGCACTATGGGAACTTGGTGCAATCATGTATGAAGGTCTTAATGTGAAAGAATTGATTCGTCCCATATTGGAAAAACTATGCGAGGATACAGGAGAATCCGTATTTTTAACAATCTTGGATAAAGAAGAAGGGGTAACTCTTGATACGGTAGAACCAGAAGATAAAGTAAAGTTTTCAGTTTCAATTGGGAGTAGAGCACCCCTTTATGTAGGTGCATCCTATAGATCCATTTTAAGTTATAAGTCAGAGGAGTTCATAGAAAATATTATAGGAGATCAAGAGTTAAAAAAATATACCAAAAGAACAATGAACGATCCTGGTGGACTAAAAAATGAGTTAAAAAAAATTAAAAAAGAGGGTTGGGCACTAAGCCAGGGAGAATATACCGAAGATGTTCTTGCTCTCGCTGTACCACTTTTTGATAATAATGTTGTGATAGGCTCAGTTACATTGTCAGGTCCAACTTATCGGCTATCGAATAAGAAAATCAAAGGTTACTTACCTTTATTGAAAGAAACAAGGGATGAAATTGAATTTGTTGTAACGAAAAATCAATTAAAATTAATGATGTAAGGTAAAATTGGAAAAGGGAATGATTATATGCGAAAGCTTATTCAACTGGCAAAGTCAATTTTGAATAATAATTTGCAACTGAATAAAATGGATCAACTATTAATTGTAACAGATAGTGAATTGATGAATATTGCGGAATACTTTTATCAAGCTGGTGTTGAAATGGGTAATGAAACCCTACTGACGAAAATGATTACCAGGTCAAAGTCCGGGGAAGAACCGCCAACGGTTGTTGGGGAAGCAATGAAGTCATCGGATGTGGTTCTTTGTATTACGAAACATTCACTTACACATACAAAGGCAAGAAAGCAAGCTTCCCTATCCGGTGCACGTATTGCCACAATGCCAGGAATTACTTTGGACATGCTACAAGAGGGGGCAATTTTAGCAAATTATAAAGAAGTCGAGAAATTGACCTATGAATATTGTGAACTGCTGGATAAGGGTGAACAGGTCACAATCATAAAAGAACATACTTCATTATCCTTTTCTATCAAGGGTCGAAAAGGAATTCCGAGTACAGGCGTTTTTTATGAAAGAGGGGATTCAGGGAATCTTCCATCAGGCGAAAGCTACATAGCACCAATAGAGGAATCGGCTAACGGAAAGATTATGATTGATGGTTCAATTTCTGGAATAGGTATTTTAAATGAAGCAATTGTATTAACAATTAAAAATGGCAGATTAATTGAAGCTAGCGGAGCCAAGGGAAAACATTTATTAGAATTACTTGGTGAAGGAAAAGGGAGAACAATTGCCGAACTTGGAATTGGTACAAATAGAAGTGCGCGTTTGACTGGTAATGTATTAGAAGATGAGAAAGTTGCCGGTACCGTACATATTGCTTTTGGAAGTAATAAATCTTTTGGTGGAAAGACCGAGGCAGGCGTGCATATTGACTGTGTTATAAAAGAACCAAAACTTTACATAGATGGTAAGGAAATAAGAACGGGTTAAGTATTATACGGGCTTAAATTGTATGGAATGTATGGATCACATACAGTTTCAGTAAAATGGTGAAGAAAAACGAAGTGAACGACACGATTTCCGAAAGAAGAGAAGGAAACTATCCTTTTGTTTCAGTGATTTACATTTTGAAAGGTTGGTCATAATGGACTCTCCGTCAGCGGATTCCAACTTGTTTTTGAGAAAAGAGATTTTTCCATATTTCAGGGATAGTTGAGACATAAAATATGGATGCAAGCCGCCATCTTTATGGACACCTTCTGTATAATTTATTTGCACAATACTGTGCAAATCTTATACAGAAGGTTTTTTAATGATCAAACACCTTGAAATTCTTCGGCTTCATGCGCAAGACCCCAGTAATAAAGGTATTGCCTTAATTTGCAGCTTTTTCAAGAACACAATTAGTGATGTTGCCGATTGGTATTAACATAGTGAGAAAACAAAAGGCGCTATTAAATCCATCTCGTAGCAGAACAGATGATGAGTTATTGAAAAAAACGTACAATTTAGGAATTGCGGATATCTATACTGATAATAAAGGACTTATTAAAAGAAAAAAGAAAATTAACAGTGAAATAAAATAACCCATTAAGTTAGCGCCTAAGTTTTTAAAAGCTGCTTGGGTTATCTTTATTTTAGTTTCTGGTACCTGTCACTTCCTAAGGCATCTTTTTAATCTTTACCATGCATAGCCATCAGAAGGAGTCCACGAAACTCAGTATTCCGTAACTTTTTCCTAACTTGTTTTGACCAGCTTTTCACAGCATCCACGGTAGTATTTTCCTGAGTGGCAAGATCTTTTAATGGCATACCGTCAATCACGGCATAATAAAGCCATTTCCATTGATTTGTTGTTAAATGGGATTGAACTTGTTTCCAAAATGAAGAGTTGTCCAATAAAGTAGGACTAGCCGGACTGGAGGATGAAGGTGCGGTCCTTTCTGTGGTATTTTCCTGAACATATTTTTGTACTTGCTCTGTGTAACGGCTTTGTTTGCGGAGTATATCAATGAGACGGTTGCGGATTGTATAGTTGAAGTAGGTTGCCAGTGTCCCTTTGTCAGGGTTGTAGGTTTCATATGCATTCCACATGGCGCAGAGGCCTTCCTGAAAGAATTCTTGGTGAGGGTCATGGATATTTAGTTTATGGATCTGGTTATGAATGCGTCGTTCGTTTTGCTGGAAAATGTCTTCAAATGAGTAGTTTGTTGTCATGGTATGACTCCTTTAGGATGAGATAAAGGTGGGAGTGTGGAAAGGTTTTGCTTAGAAGCTATGGGAGGGCTACGCTTGGCTATCTTTGTAGAGTTGTTTCATTTCCTCATGAAACTTACAAGGAAGATCTAAGATTACGGCCAACTTTGCATATGTAGAATATGTTGTATCACTTTCGCCGCGTTCAATGCGCCCAAGGTGATTCGCACTCATATCTAATCTCTCTGCTAGTTTTTCGATGGTGAGTGACGTGTCTTGTCGATATTTTCTTAGATGTTGTCCTAACAGTTGTTGAAGCTGATTATCTTCCACACGAATCCCCCTTTTCAGAATTATTATCCTTTGAAGGGGGAGAAAGGTACACAACATATATGTGGTATTTTGATTTGTTTTACTCAAAGGCTTGTGTGGAGTGTGGATACTTATTGAAATAGCGTTTTTGTGAGAGAGTGGGTTGGGAAGGTACAGATTTTTTTCTTGGATTGACTGGGATAGGGACTTTCCGTTTGAACCCGGTTTAATGAATCGTAGTGGTTTTTCTTGCTATATACGTCCATAAGTCGAGCGGTGTTTTAAAGATGGTGGATGAATAAGTAAGGACCTCCAGAAATTTAGCCACATAAGTCCTAATTCCTCCATGCCTAGCACACCCATAATGTATTAGCTAGCTGGGGTTTAGTCACTTCCCTTATGGTGCGCCAGATTTTATTGAATATAGTATCTTCAGTTGGGTCTACACTCTGGTTTGAAGTTTCAGTTAAGCAAGCAATTTGATAAATTGGTGACTGATTTCCGCGCCGAGATTGGACGATTATATATCCTTTTTTCTTTAATTCTTTTCGTGCACGATTAATCGCGCTTTCAGATAAACTTGATTTCGTACGAAGAGTTATTGTTGGAACAGTGAATTCCTTCATCCAAGCTGTTCGACAGTTTATATGCATCAGGCTATGCCATAAAGATATAGCTGCATCAGACAGAGGTTGCACCTCTATCCTGTTATAAAATCCATCCATTTGTTTAACATAATCCATTATTTCCACCCTTTCGAATAGTATGTATTTCCACTAATACAATCGAATGGCAATCGGAAGAGGTGGCGTTGAGTTTTAAACAGCGGGATAGTACGTATGCGCGGAATTGTATCTAAATGGAGGGTTCGGAAGAATAAAACGCCAATGGCAAGTTACCAAGCAATCATAAAAAGCGGTGCAAGAATAGCATCTGGTAAGGCAATAAATATGGATTTTGATGAGAGGAAGAAACTCTTATTTAAATATGCCGAAGTAAGTGAGTATAATAAGTTACGCAATGAAAGGTAACGGAACGAAGGTTGATGGTGTGTACCTTTTGCCTGTTTCCGATGAGGAAATTGCAAAGGTGTATGAGATGATAGCGATAGCTGGAGTTAAACCTTTTATATTTAAGAGACCTATGCAGATTAATTATTGGGTAGGTGGGGTTTTTAACATCTGCATACTTATTTACCAATCCTTAGGATTGTAATTGTAGTTTGGACAGAACGTAGTTGTAAAACGTACTTTCTATTCTATTCTTTTGTCCTTTAAAGTAATTGCGTAACCTCCCGTTTAATTGATAAGAAGATTATCACATGGTAGACAGGAAAAACGGAGATGGTATTAAAGAGGATAGTACGCCTACTACCCCTCTTTAATTTTTTAAGTTTGGTAGTTTGTATTGCGTTATTTTATGAGTTCTTCTAGCTATACTTCTAACCAATTATTTAAACTATGTAAGTTATTGTTTCTTCAAAAGTATTCATTATTACCTACAAAGCTCTACTTCCTTGTTTTTCTAATCTTGCACGCTTAACTTCATCCATAAATATTTTTGCACGCCCAGGATCTATTGGATTTTTCATGTCCCCATTTTTGATCCATGTAGCAACGCAAACTCCATCATATTGTTGCAATAAACCGAAAACATTATCGCCGGTTGCTCCGCCTCCGAGAAAAATTGGAGTATTATTTACTTTTGTTCTTGCTTTGTTTACTAGTTCAAGACTTTCTTTTGGACTTTTTCCAGCAATAAATAAACCATCCGCAAAAGCCTCATGTACAGATTCCCAAGCAGCGTCCTCAATAGGTTTCCTGCCAAGTGGAACTCCATGGACTTCATAAACATCCGCATAAACCGGAACATCACTTTTTATTCTTTTTCGTAATTCAGCTATTTCAACACATTGTGCTTGTAACAGCCCAGCACTCGTTACTTCTACACCTGTAAATAAATGTTCAACTCGGACGAAATCTGCACCAGTAGCGTCAGCAACTGAAAGGCCGGCTACCCCATCCCAGTTCATTAATATTCCCAAAGCTAATTCAGGGAAGTTTCTTTTTATTTCGTAACCAATTTTCGTCATATAGGCAATAGCCTCTGAAGAAGAAACTTGTTTGATCGGCATATCGTTCATATTTTGAAGTACAATTCCATCAAATCCATTCTCAGCCACCATTTCAGTCTCCTTTAGGGCTTGGTACGAAATGTCGTCTATTTTTTCATTTGCATGTCTATAACTTCCGGGTAAAGGATTTGGTTGAATCATAGAAAATGCTAAACAATTAGGGTTCAATAGGTCTGCCATGATATTAATTTCCACCTTTCAAACTATTATAGTAATTGATACTCGTTTCGAATAATTGATTTGCTGGAATTATTCCTTTTTCTGTGATGAAAGCTGTTATATATTTAGCTTCTACACCTAATAATTCAGGGCAAATAAAATCTACCTTTTCTTTTTCATTGTGGTTCCAATTACTAGTTAGTCTGTCCTTTAAGTCATTTTGCACAAGTCCTTTTTTATAGCCATGAACTGAGCGAACATCGATCTTTATTAAAGGTGTAAGTACATAGAGTGGGACATTTAATTCCTTGCATACTAGTCCTACAATATCTGAACCAGTGGTGTTAAACATAGTTCCATCTGGAAAAAATGTTTCTGATCCTAAGAATGCACCATCACAATCCTTCAAAAAGTACATGATTGCGACATCTGGGATAAACTTAACTTTGTGTCCAGCATCAAGACATGTTTTAACAAAGGCATGCCCACCATCAATAGTTCTACTCTCGGGTATTATTACTGATAATTTTCCACTTTCAGGTTTGGTTTCTTTAAGGAACTTATCAACTGTACTTGAATAATCAAAAACCATAATCGTCTTCATTGATTTTGCAATTTTAGCCCCATAATCTACAACACGGTTAAGGGCTTCTTGAGAGCTTGTTAAAAAACTATTTTTCATTTGAATAATAGTTTTTATTGCTTCATCAATTTCTAAATTTCTTACATTATCTACGTCTTTAATCATTATATTTATTGCATTAGCGATTGCCTGACTTGCCTCACCCCTTGTCGTAATAAAGAATTGCGAAACGGAAAGAATATCATCTATTATTGAGTCAACTGTTGAATCGTTTCTTTTTCCTTCTAACACAATGGATTCAATCATCTCACCTATCATATTGATATGTTTGCTTGCTCCTAGCACTCTTTGGAAAACAATGTCATCAAATAATTCCTTGCTATTTTCGGGTAATATATTTCTTGTTTGATCAATATTCATGATTTAGTCTCACGCTCCTTTTTATGGTTGTTTTTAATAGCCTAAATTTACAAACGCTTTATTTTATTAAATTAAAGTAATTAGTCAATTAATCAAAAACTAATTTGTTTTAGCTCTTCGTCAAAGTCTTTGTACTCCTGAAGAGTTGGCAGTGAAGTTTGAGCGCCTTTTTTAGTAACTGCAAGAGCGGCTACTTTTACAGCATTTCTTACTGAAAGGTCTAAATCTCCAAATTTCAACCAAAATGTTGAGACAGCTGCTACAAAACAGTCCCCAGCAGCTGTTGAATCAACAACATTAACGGTTGGAGCAGAATAATGCTTGGTAAGGTATTGATCTTTGAAAACGGCGCCCGAACTTCCTAATGTTATAACTACATTATTAATTCCTAATTTCGAAATGACTCCAGCCGCAGTTTCAGCGGTTTCTACTGAGGATACTTCCATATCCGATAGGTACGAAGCCTCTGTTTCATTTACAATTAGCAAATCCACCAATTTTAAAATTTCGTTCTCAATTTCTACGATCGGAGCCAAATTTAAAATTACCTTTTTTTCTAATCTAGAGACCTTTTCAATTATATATTCTGCGACTTGTTTTTCCATCTCCAACTGAAGAATTGCTCCTTGAGCTTGTTTTAATTTGTTTTCAGACTTATCTATATCATTCTTACTTAGCGAATCATTTGCTCCTATATGGGTAACGATCGTATTCTCCCCCTGGGGATTTACACTTACCATCGCAATCCCAGTCTGATAATTTGGGGTTATCCAAACGTTGTCATCATCTACTCCAGATTCCTGAAGTTTAGATTTCATAAGTTGCCCAATTTGGTCATCACCAACCCGACCAACCATTGCTGTTTTAGCTGTTAATTTAGCTGCAGCAACTGCTTGGTTTGCAGCTTTACCACCAGGTCCTATACTAAAATTACTAGAAGCCACTGTTTCACCAAGCGAGGGTAATTTTTTTACATATCCAACATAATCCATGTTTAGGCTTCCATATACAATCAAGTCTAAATTATTTACCAATTTATTTACCACCTTTCTATAACGAAAATTTTTAGCTAACTAATACCCATTGTGGAAAAAGAAGAATTATGTAAAATCTTTTGTAAACTGTACGGTACTAACTTTATATTATGAAGTCTAGAACAACTTAAAAAGATTAAAATCTCTGATGTCTTTTCTTCCTTAAAGGTCATGACATTATGATGTATTATTTAAATTAACAGTATTATAAGAATCTATTTAAGTCAAGAAAATTTAGCGAATCAATTTTAAATCAGCCAATATCGCTAGAAATTTTGCAGTATGCTAACATTTAATACAGCAATAATTGTTATTACAATATTTTTAAAAATAAAAAACTATTGACGGAAGAATATAATCATTGTAATATATGTCATGACAACACTATGATGTTATGTTTCTATTAAGTTGTGAAATGAGGGGTTATATGATTTCAGTTAGTCGTCAAAATCCGCTTGCTTTATATATTCAATTAAAAGAGCTGATTATTGATAAGATAGAAGGAGGGGAATGGAAGCAAGGTGAAATGATTCCTAGAGAGTTAGATTTGCAACAGATGTACAACGTAAGTAGAACTACTGTACGTCAGGCGTTAACCGAGTTAGTTTTTGAAGGAAAGCTAGAAAGGATTCAAGGAAAAGGGACGTTCGTTGCTGAAAAAAAACTTGAACCTATTAGACCTGAGTTAACTGGATTTACTCAGGATATGGAGGAAAAAGGCCATAAAGTTCAATCAATTATATTATTTAAGGATATCGTTGTACCGAATAAAAAGGTGCAAAGGATTTTAAAATTAGGAACTCAAGATAAGGTATGGAAGCTAGATAGGATTAGACTAGTAGACGGTCTACCTATTGGTTATCATGAAACATTTATAAACATTAGTTTAACTCCAAATGCAGAATTAGATAAATATAATTTTGCATCGGAATCCTTATATCAGGCATTAGTCAAAGAAGAAATCCTGTTAGGTGATTCAGAAGAAACTGTTGAAGCAAATTTTCCAAATGAGGTGCATTCAAAAATGTTAGGAATAGAAACTCCCACACCTGTACTTGAAATTATGAGAACTTCCAATTTAAAAGATGGCAGACCTTATGAGTTTTCTAACATGGTTTATAGAGCTGACAAATATAAGTACTCGATAAAATTAAAACATCAATAAAATATTACGTTGTATAATTGTGATTATTTATTTCTTTAAATAACGCAACTATATAACTTTACGGAAAATGAAAGCGCTAAACTACATTCGATAGATTATAGGTAGATCAGATTAATATTAGAAGGGACGATTAATATGTTAAAAACTGTAGTTGTCAAATATCTAAATGCAGAGGACTTTAGAGAATTTGGGAAAGTGATCGATATTCCAAACACTCCTCCACCAAAAACGGGAGAAGGTTGGGATTGTTGGAATTATCTTGCAATGATGGATACCTCAGTACCTATGGGAATGGGACTTGTTAACACGAAAGAACGTAACTTCTGTGTGGAGGCTATGGAACGTCATGTTAGTAGAGAAGAATTACTAATTCCATTGGAAGAGGAAATTATCCAACCAGTCGCAATTTGTCAGGATATAAATGATCCCGAGGAAAGACCTGATTCTAATACTGTCCAGTGTTTCCGTATTAAGCCAGGGCAAGGAATTATTATCAACAAAGGAGTATGGCATAGCCCAGCCTATCCAGTTAGTGGTGACACTACTTATCTTTTCGCTATTGAGAAAAAACCGGATAAATTTGGTGATGAAATGGTGAATCCTTGGTCTCAATTTCAGAAGGGCGAAAAAGTAGGGTTTAAATTCTGAGGTCAATATATAGTACAGCTGAACTTAGAATCAGAAAAGTTAATAGTAATATAAAACAACTGCTATTGCGCAAACAATTATCTGAATTTACGGAAGGGAGAATTAATTATGAAAAACAATAAACTAGGTTTAATTATTTTTTTAATTCCCATTGGAATTGCTGTGAATTTTGTCGGTGGTCAAATTGCAGTATTGTTAAAACTGCCATTATTTCTAGATTCAATAGGTACTTTTACAATAGGTGCAATTTGTGGGGGAATACCTGGTATGATTGTAGGCTTGATTACATGTCTTAGTATTTCCATTACAAATCCGCAAACTCTTTTCTACCTCACCAATTACCTTTTAGTAGGTTTGCTAGCTGGATACCTAGGTAAAAAGGGTGTATTTACCGTTTTATGGAAAACGTTATTGGGAGGTGTGTTAATTGGTATCCTTGCTGGCGTATCAGGTACTTTAATATCATATTTTCTGTTTAATGGCTTCGGCATTAGTGGTACGGGGGTAATTGCAGGAATATTGATGTCATCGGGTCTACCAGTTTGGGTCAGTGCATTAATTTCAAATATGTCAGCAGATATTATCGACAAAGTTCCGACGGCTTTTATAGTCTATCTAATTATTAAGAATATACCTCGGAAGACACTGGTGAAACTTCCACAAGGTCGTATATTTTTAAAGGCGGGCTAGGCACCTTAGTTAGTTAGGATAAAGAGTTAGACAAAAATGTTGTTGGAAAGGGGATTAAAATGGATGAGGGATTCATTAATTCATATAGAAAACCGCAGCTTACTGGGAATTGGTTTTTAGATTTAAATCCATTAAACAAACTAAACATTATAATCATTCTAGTGTTTATTCCAATCTTTTATTCATATTGGCAAGCTAGTGTAGGTATTACAATATTGTATATAATACTGTCAATGATAGCAGGTTCTTTTAAAAAGTTTATCGGACCATTTTTAAAACTAGGTCTGATTATTGGACCTTTCTTTTTCATCCTTCGGGCATTGTTCTGGCCAGGGGAAACTACGTTATTTAAATTCGGAATTATCAACATTACTCAAGAAGGAGTAAACTTGGGAATTCGATATGGCACCATCATGTTAGTTGTTTGTGGTTTGCTGGTACTTTGCAGTGTGACAATTAAAGTCAAGGACTTGACCTACGCGTTAGAAAGAATAGGTGTACCACACACCGTAAGTTATATTATTCTTTCATCCTTTCAGTCTATAATCGATCTGAAGGATAAGTCAAAAGTTATAATGGACTCGCAGAAATCAAGAGGGATAGAGACAGAGGGGAATATGTTGACAAGGGTACGTGCATTTATTCCTGTATTAAGCCCATTATTTTTAGGGGCAATTTCAGGTGCAGAGGAAAAATCAATCGCAATGGATGCTAGAGCTTTCTCTGCTTCTGGTACAAATTCACATTTACGCTTTCTTCGTCCTGTTCCAGTTTGGGAAAAGGTTACGGTGGTAATGGTAGATCTTATTGTTATTGCATTTGTGGTTTGGAGGTTTATAGCATGAGCTATATAGAATTAAAAGATATCTCTTATAAATATCCCTTAAGTAAGGATGTTGTACTAAAGGAAATTAGTTATACATTTGAAAAAGGAAAACTTTATGGGATTATAGGGCCCAATGGTGGTGGAAAAACAACACTTTGTAATTTGATTAAGGGCCTTATTCCAAACTTTTATGATGGCGAGTTAACTGGAGAAGTTTTAATAGAGGGTAAAGACATCCGAGATTGGGATAGTAGTGTGCTGGCTACAACTATTGGTTATATATTTCAAAACCCTTTTACACAAATTAGTGGTATAAAGGAAACTGTTTTTGAGGAAATCGCACTAGGACTAGAAAATCTCGGTGTGGAAAAGGAAATAATGATTAATCGTGTAATAGAAGTCATTAAACTTCTTGGGATAGAAGATTTGGTTGAAAAGGACCCTAATAAACTTTCGGGGGGGCAACGCCAACGGGTCGCATTTGCATCCATAATAGCAATGGATAGTGATATATTGGTGATTGATGAACCAACGTCTCAGTTAGATCCACAAGGTACTTCAGATGTATTCAAAATTATTCAAGGCTTGAAGGAACAGGGAAAAACCATTTTACTTGTTGAACATAAAATAGATTTAATTGCGGAGTATGCAGATGAAGTTCTAGTTATTGATCAAGGTGAGTTGATTTATAGTGGTGAAACAAGTGAAATTATTTCCAATAGGGAATTGCTTAATATAGGCATCAGTATTCCACAGGTTGCCTTATTATCCCATGATATGCAAACTTCGAATGAACCGTTTGAACAATTTGCTATTACAAAGTCACAGGCAAGGGAACAAATCTTGAAAAGAATGGGGTGACGTAAATGAAGTCTGTTGAATTAAGAAACGTTACTTTTGCCTATCCTAATGGTTACGTAGCAAATGAGCAACTAAATCTTCAAATCGGGAGGGGGGAGCGAGTTGCAATTGTTGGTCAAAATGGGGCAGGTAAAACAACAGCGGTAAAACTAATAAATGGGTTGCACAAACCAACACAGGGGGATGTTTTTGTTGATGGGGTTAACACAAAAGATAAAACAGTAGCCCAGATTTCTGCTTATGTTGGTTATGTGTTTCAGAATCCTGATGATCAAATTTTTAATAACAGTGTGAAATCGGAAATTGAATACACTTTACGTTATTTAAAGTTACCTTCTAAAGATATTGAACGTCGTGTGGAACGAGCTGTAGAATTAACAGGGATTGGGGATTATTTGGATATGAACCCTTTTGATGTCCCTTATTCAATTAGAAAATTTGTAACTATTGCGGTGATACTTGCCATCGATACTCCCTATCTTATTCTCGATGAACCTACTGCAGGACAAGATTTAATTGGAATTAAGAAACTTATAGAACTCATGGACTTGCTGCAAGAAGAACAGAAAAGTGTCATTACAATTACTCATGATATGGAGTTTGTTGCAAATAACTTTACTAGAGTTATAGCTATGGCTAACAAACGTATTATTGCTGATGACACACCTAGAAACATCTTTTGGCATGAGGCCGTAGTTGCAGAAGCAAAAATTAAAAAGCCTGAAATTGGCGAGTTAGCAAAAAAGGTGGGAATCGGTGGAAATATCATATATAGAGATGAAATGGTTGAAAAGCTTTCATACAATCTAAAACCAAGTGTGAATTAAGAGACCCACCGAATAATTAGGAATTCGCTTAGTTGCGAATTTCAATGAAACTGTTTAGAGGGATGATAAAATGAAGCATAAAAGGAATTTCCTCGATTTATTTGAAGTAGAAAAGCCAATTTTGGCTATGATCCATTTAAAAGGTGATAATGATGAAGAAAGATTAAAAATTGCTAAATGTGAAATAGATTTATTGATTGAGAGTGGTGTAGATGGATTAATTGTTGAAAACTATTTTGGTAGTGTAGCGAATGTCGAAGAAGTGCTAAAGTATCTTCATAAGGAGCGTAACAATATCGTTTATGGTGTTAATGTACTTGGTGACTATAAAAGTGCATTTGAATTAGCTGATTGTTACGGGGTTAAGTATATCCAAATAGATTCTGTGGCGGGGCATTTAAACTCAGCTGATGATAGTAGATTTCATAAACATATAACTAGTTTACGTGAATCTACAAATATCTCTGTGCTTGGCGGGGTTAGGTTTAAATATCAACCTTATTTATCTGGTAGATCTTTGGAAGAGGATCTCCACATAGGAATGGATCGATGTGACTCGATGGTCGTTACGGGTAAAGGAACTGGGATAGAGACGGATTTAAATAAAATCAATCAGTTCCGTGACATTATGGGTTCTAATTTTCCGTTAATTGTCGGCGCTGGTTTAACAGTAGAAAACTGTGCTGCTCAGATTTCTCTTGCAGACGCTGCTATAGTGGGTAGTTATCTTAAGGATACTGGTAATGACGATGGGAATGTTAGTTTGAAAAATGCCAAAGCGTTTATGAATGAAGTGGAAAGGTTAAGAAAAATGTATAACCTTAATTAGTAATATAGGGGATGTATGTATTGAAAATTAAAGTTATTCCTGTTTCATCTGTCGATTTCTTGAAGTTTGGCAGATATTATAACATGAAGGATGGGACCAAAGATACTGCGATTACAAAGGGAAAGAGTTTTACTGATGTACGAACAATATCTCCATTGATTAATTCCATCGGGAACCTAGGTTTTACTCTTGGATCAAAACTACCATCTAAGACATATAAGATGGAAAGACATCTTCACACGCAAGAGGCACTTTTTTGTCTTTCTGATTCGATGATTATCACAATTGCAATTGGTAGTGGAAATGAACATCCGCTTGCATCCGACGTGGAAGCTTTCATTTTGTCACCTGGAGAAGTAGTTGTATTAAATAAGGGTGTTTGGCATGATGCCTGCCATGGAGTTGGAAAAGCGGTGTACTACTATTGGATGGCTACCGAGCGTGAAGATGTGGAAGATGAATGGGTTGATATAAGCCCCGGGCCAGTTGAAGTGTATATTTAACATCTGATCCATTAGGGGGAGCAACAACTGGTTTTAGTGATTAGTATCCATTGCGAATGCTAACTAATGTTTTTTCTTTAGGATTTGATATACTACCTGGTCTCGGGAAGTGAGGATACAGATATCACCAACAAGGAGGAACTGGGTTATTATGAAAAGAGAATATTCTATTTTTGTTGGAGATGTGGCACTTGATGAATATTATAAGGCACCGTATTGGCCAAATATCAGTGAAAAGTTGATTGTTGAGACATTAAAACCAAATATAGGTGGAATGATTGCTAATGCTGCTAGTGTATACGCTGGATACGGTGAATCTACTTTCTTTGTTTCTCTTCTTAATAGTGGAAAAGTAACCCGAAAATTGTTAAAAAACCTTGATGAGGGTGGAATTGATACGCGTTATATATTGTATGATGATAACCTTCCTGACTCGAAGACAATTGTATTTCTCACGGAAAATGATCATACTATTTTCATACCAAATTTAGGTATTAATTATATTGATATAACACCTGAAGTTTTTGAGGCGATAAAAGGGGCCAAATTGATTTACACGACCATCATGGAAATAAAGCGGTTAAGGTATAATCAGCTTGAGGCAATTGACATTATTAAAGAGGCTAGATCTCTAGGCACCAGGTTTGTTTGCGATCTTGATGTGGCCCATCTTGAACCTGGAGATGAGAAGTACATTAAAGAAATGGATATCGTATTTTTTAATCAAATGGGTTTTCGTGTATATCAAAAAGGAACTTCTTACGAAAAAGCTATCTTGAAACTATTGGAATACGGGATAGAAATAGTAGCTGTTACAATGGGAGCAAATGGTGCTAACATCCACACTAGAGAAAAGAAAATACATGTACCTGGAATTCCGGTTGAAGTTGTTGACGTAACAGGAGCTGGCGATACTTTCTGCAGTTCATTTATTTACGCGATGAGTAAAAGTAGTAATTTGTATACTGTATCTAACTTTGCAAATGCTGCAGCATCACGTGCTGTTACAAGGATGGGCCCACGGGGAGGTGTAACGAAAAGTAAATCAGTTATAGATTTTATGAAAGAAAAAGGACTCGAAGTTGGGGAAGAATACCAGTCATTTTTGGAGTCGAGATAAAGGACAATAGCTATAAACCTGTACATAAAGAGTATGTACAGGTCTTTTTTTGAATAATAAAATATAGGGGAACTGGTATTAAATTATAAAAAATAGTGTTGAAAAAGCTGCACTCTATAATGGGTGAGTTTTCAAAAAGTAAAGAAAGCATCCCTGTAATGAAGAAAATGCGGATTGAATAAAAGAGCCCAGTGCAACGCACTATTCAATTAATTATTTATTCCTCCCCCTTCCTCGCCATACAATAAATCCGCTCAAAATGATCACTAACTTCTTTCATATCGTTCTCACTAAAAACAGTCCACTTATCCAACTGCAAAAAGAAAGGCTTATCAATTTGATTTTTTACCAAATAGCTTTAGTAACTCTTCCATTTCCTCGATATTGGCCTTACGTTCCTCTTTTCTCTGGACACACTCCTTACTGGTGAGTAAATAATCGATGGATGTTCTAGAAAGCTCTGAAAGCATGATCAGTGATTCATAGAATGGTCTTCTTTCTTCTCTTTCATAGGAACCGTAAACATTTTTTGTAAAAGTTTATCAAGAAGGTTTTCTAACCTCCTACCGATTTCATTCAAATTGCCTTTCACCGATACGATTGTGATTCGTTTGGAGTAGCAGGCAATAGCTTTTTGATGATGGCTCAGTACTATCAAATTTGAATGAAACAGTTAACAGAGAAATAAAGGGAATTACAAGTTAGGTAGATAAAGTTAATGTGAAATTAGCCGTGTGATAATCACTATAATTTTATAAAGGTTTAAGATCCAAGCGAACTAAACAAATGTTCGACTGGATCTTTTTTATTTGTATTTGATACTTGTCTTTAAAAAAGGAAAGCCAAATTCAAACAATATCATTGTTAAGATGCAGTTCTAAATTACTACCAGGGTAGTATAAATAATTTTAGAGGTGAATTGCGTGAAATTAAAACAAGTAGTAGACAGCTTAAAGAAGCTGGGATTTACGGAATACGAAGCTAAAATTTATCTTGGACTCCTACGTTCTCATCCGGCAAACGGAAATGCAATAGCCAAGTTATCCGGTGTGCCGACACCTAAGGTTTATGAAACAGTTCGAAAAATGCTAGAGCGTGAAATTATTTTTACGGTCTCGGGAGGGGAGGAAGGAAAAAAAGTTCGTTACAGCCCGCTTCCATATAAAGATCTTTTAAACCAAAAGAAAAAATCATTTTCGGGTAATATGTCCTTTCTTTCGGAAGCGCTAGTCGAAGTATCCTCGATGAGTGATACAGATTGGACAGAGCTGTTTGTGATTCGCGGTTACTCATCTGCTATGGAAGCAGTTGAATCCTCAATCAAAAACTCTAAATCTGAAATTGTAATGAGCTGTTGGTGTACTGAACTCGATGTTTTAATAGAACCCCTTACTGAGGCACACAATCGTGGTGTTAATATTGTAACCTTAGCTTTTGACGACAGTGACAGAGAGGTACTATGGCGTAACTTTAAACATTATGGCGGTAAAACAGTGCTTTTTCGTCATGGAGGGGAACTTTCGATTGTAATTGATCATTCCAAAGCTATTGTACTTCAGTCACTAAACGATTCACCTCATGCGGTTGTGTCAGGTCATCCTGTAACAATTTCAACTACACGAAATTATATCCGTCATGACATTTACGTCAACCGAATGCTCGACGACTTCGAGGGGGTGATGAAACAGAGATATGGAAATGAACTTGAGCATCTAATTAGAGACTTTTGATATCGAAAACATAATCCATAAGTATAAAATTGAAAGGGTCTGCAATTTGGAGCAAGTATTGATAATGAGTAAAATTACCTAACCAAGGAGGACTTTCATGGAAAAGCTAATAATTACTGTAGCAACAACTGGGGCCGTTACAACAAGGGATAACTCGCCATATCTTCCTATTACACCAACAGAAATAGCGAGTGAAGTGTTCGATTCGTATAAAGCAGGTGCATCGATTGCGCATATTCATGTTAGAGATAAAAATGGGGACCCGTCAATGGATTTTGAGAGTTTCAGGGAAACCGTTGAACGAATTAAGGAAAAATGTGACATTATTATTAATCTTACTTCTTCAGGAGGGCTAAATTTAAAAGAGGAGGATCGATTAAAGGTTTGTGAATTACAGCCAGAGTTTGCATCATTAGACGCCGGATCGATGAATTTTGGTTCCTCAGTTTTTCTGAATTCCCCTCCTTTTCTAGAGAAACTGTCAAAAAAGATGAATGAACATGAGGTTAGACCCGAAATTGAAATATTTGATTCAGGGATGATTAACAATGCCTTGATGCTTGCGAAAAAAGGACTTATTAAACCTCCTTTTCATTTTCAATTTGTTTTGGGAGTACCAGGTGGTATGACTGCCACACCAAAAAATCTCATCCATTTGATAGATAGTATTCCACCTGGATCTACCTGGTCTGTAATAGGGATTGGAAAACACCAATTGGTCATGAATACTTTGGGGATCACACTAGGCGGACATGTACGTATTGGGATGGAAGATAACGTCTATTACAAAAAGAATGAATTGGCAACAACAAATGCTCAATTTATCGATAGAATTGTTCGTATTTCTGATGAATTAGAAAGGGAGGTGGCGGATGTAAGTGAAGCGAGAAAGATCTTAGGATTAAACTAAATTTGGGGGGATATCTAATGAGTAGTTTTCAGATCATTGATTTAAGCGTACCGATAAGCGAGAGAGTTAAGGAACCACTTCCTGCTAAAGTTGACTATTGCAAGCATGAACAAGGAGCCGAACAGGCTGCAAAGATGTTTGAGTTAGAACCAAATGATTTTCCCGAAAATAAAGCATGGGCGGTAGAAACCGTAACATTAAGTACTCATACAGGTACACATGTTGATGCACCTTGGCATTACTGGCCAACAACAGACGGGAAACCATCGAGAACAATTGATGAACTTCCACTTGAATGGTTCTACGGATCGGGCGTTTTATTTGATTTTCATAAAAAAGAGCCAGGCTATGAGATTACAACTGAAGATCTAAAACAAAAACTTAAAGAGTTGAATTATGAACTAAAGCCTTATGATATTGTTTTAATTCGGACCGATGCAGACAAAAAGATTTTTGAAGATAATTATTTCAATGCCCATTCAGGTGTTTCCGCTGAAGCTACCCATTGGTTAATAGATCAGGGGATAAAAGTTATGGGGATTGACGGTTGGGGCTGGGACATACCTTTCCATTTGCAGGCTGAAGAATATAAAAAGAATCCAAGAGATGGTGTTTTATGGGCAGCTCACTTTGTAGGGCAGGAAAAGGAATATTGTCAAATCGAAAAGTTAGCTAACCTTGATCAAATTCCTAAGCCCTATGGATTTAAGGTAGCTGTTTTTCCTGTGAAAATTGAAAAGGCAAGTGCCGGATGGGCGAGACCTGTAGCAATTATTGAATAGGGGGGATATTGATGAGTTTTAATTCAGTGTTTCTTATTTACTTTTTAATCTTTTTTATTGTACTGCTGTATGGTGGCTGGATAACGAGAAAATGGGTAAAAAATTCGAACGACTACTTATTAGCTGGTAGAGAAGTTGGTTTAATAATTAACGTCTTTGGAGTTGCAGCAATAGGGTTTGCTGGTACCATCATTACACTTGGGCCAGGGCTAGCTGTTTTATATGGTTTTTGGGGATCATATGGTTTCGGTTTTGCTTATCTTTTTGGTGGATTAGCCCTTTATGGAATTTTCTTTGCACCTTATATTCGCAGATCCGGTGCACACACACTACCTGAATGGCTTGAAATGAGGTTTGATTCAAGAACGAGGGTACTAGTAACTATCGCGAGTATACTAGGCCTACTTGGAATTATGGCAAATAACGTGGTTTCCATGGCTATAGTTGTTAACGGTTTTACTGGTTGGTCTTTAATCTGGACCCTCTCCGCAATCTTTTTATTGTTTTTGTTATTCACTTATATTGGGGGCTTCTGGGCTGTAACATTGACTGACTTTCTTCAAATGTGTATTGGTTTAGTTGCGCTCCCGGCAATGCTACTTTCGTTGTTAATAGAATTCGGCGGATTTAACTTTATTAAGAATAACTGGCCGAGTGATTTAAGTTATTGGACACACGGATTTACTGGGGATCAGTTAAGTATCTTTTCCTTGCAATATCCTAGTCTATTAACCTTTTTTATCCTATTTGCCTGTTTCCTAGTATGGGGAAACAATTATTACTGGCTACGAGTATCATCTACCAGAACTGAAAAAACTGCAAAATTATCATTTGTATTTGCAGTTATTTTATTGGCAGCGGTACCCTATTTAATTCTTACAATAACAGGATTATATGCTGGTTCGTCATTCCCTGAAATTTTCACTCCTAATGGTGGTAGCGTTTCACCAATGGCTGCATTTGGAGTTGTTCTGAAAGGATTACCAATAGCTGTAGCAGCACTTGCTCTTATGGGGTCACTCGCCGCGTCTATCTCTACTTCTACAACGGCTTTAATAGGGGCCTCTGGCACAGCAGTAAGAGATATTTACCAACGTCACATAAAACCAACGGCAACACCTAAAGAGCTTACTTTACCTTCAAAGCTAATAACAGTAGGCTTAGGAATATTAGTTTGGTTATTTTGCTTTTACCCAGGTGGGCCATTATATCTATTCGCTTTTGCAACAGCGTGGTTAGGACCACCTTCTGTTTTAGTGTTTTTAGGAATATGGTGGAAACGCACATCAAAACAGGGAGCATTTTATGGGGCTGTTCTAGGAATTGGGATAACAGCGTTACTTACCTTGTTAGATTTGTTAGGAATATTTTCAATAAGCCAATATACGCATGTTGGTGTAGTTGGACTATTTGTTACTGTATTATTCACCGTTACTGTGAGTTTAATGACTATCCCGAATTATTATGGTAAGGCAAATTGGAAACTAAAAGAAGAGCCTACTGCAGAACTGTTTAAACTCAATGAACAGGAAAAAGAAGTATTAAAACTTATATCTTCAGGTTATAACACAATGGCTGAAGTTTCGGATATGCTTGGAGTAGATTCTTCGGTAAGCAATAAACTTGTTGAAAAGCTGGATCAAACTAGGTTAATTTACCGGAGTAACTATACGGGACCAGGTTTCTATAGTTTTAATTTGACCGAAGCAGGATCAGAATATATCAATCGAAACATGGATTCAGATGAAAGAGTTGAAGAATTTTTAATGGTGGAGGATCTGACTATTTTGCGAAAAATAGGGCTAGGAGTAACAGAATTCAATAAGTATGTAGAGGAGACAGACATGGATTCATTAAAGGTTTCTGTAATTGTTTCAAAGTTAATTAAACAGGGATATTTAAAAGAAAGCGGTCTATGGAAAAGGCAGATCAATATTAATGAGGCTGGCAAGGCAGTTTTAGATAAATATAAGTTCATAGGATGATAACAATTGTTTGAGAACTAGTAAACACCAACAGTGAGGAGGTTACTCACTCATCACTGTTGGTGTATTTGATAACTCGATAAGTTTCGTTTCTTTAGATGAGAAGTCCCGATAAGGCTTTAATACAATTGAGGTTCGTTAAGTTTATGTTCTCGGAACCACTTAGCTATACCAAAGCTACTTTCTTTCCAGGCATCAAAACGTAATTTCCATTCTATTCTTTTTTCCTTATTAATTGATAAGAAGATTATCTCATGACAGACTTACAATTAATATGTGGTTTCTATTTGACGCTTACCTTTTAATAAATTATTTTAGTTTCTGTGCTTGCTTACTTCGTGCCTTATCCTTTCACCTTCTTTTTCTGCAATAGACTTAGATAAAGTCTGATAATAGTAAAAGAAGTATAAATTTTTAATTTTTACAGCACCCCATATTGATCCTAAAAGAACTCTAAAATTATTTGTTAATTTTTTATTTTCCTCAGGGTATTTTTTATAAAAATTTATCAATTCCTCTTCAAAATGAGCCTTCTCTTTTTTGCTCAATGTAGATAAAAGGTCTTGGTAATCTTTTTGTGTAACTTCAAATTCTAAATCATGAGCATATTGATTTCTAATCTTATTCAATTTTCCTATTGGAGGTATTAGTTCTTCATCTACAACACCTAATGATTTCACCAAATCTATTTTATGGGAAAATTGAACTTCTAATAATTTTCCATTTAAAGATACCTTACTTAATAATTCATTGATTTCTCTTTCTAAATATAGATGTGCCCTTAGTACAATAATTAACATATTTTCATCATTTGTTAATTCTATAAAATGTTCATATGATTCTCGCCAATCCTTCAATCTAATATCACGCCAAAAAAGAAGGTCTTTTTGTAATTCTTTTTTTTCCATAAACTCTTCCTCCTTCTATCTAGCCTATTCGACACAAGGAGGGAAAACCCTTTTTTTACCCATCATTATTTTACAAGGTACAGAAGGATGAAAGACTACTAGTGAAAATTCTATTTTGGCGCTTGGTTATGGAAGTCTGTGGTGAATTGTTGGATGGTGATAATATTCAAATCGCGGACCCATTCTTGACCCATTGCTTGACTATTGCTGGACCCATTTAGGACCATACTTAAACAATAAATAAAACAAAAGAGAAGAAGAGAATAAGAAAAGAAGAAATGCGCGAGGGTATTTCAATATTTTTTAATAGATGCGTCACCAATGTGAACAGAGTAATCGATTATGGGTGTGGGAGAAAATTACGGGAAGTTGCAGCATAAAAACGAGAATAACACAGATTTCTTTGCAAGGGTATTACCGAATTCTCCATGATATTTAATTTTTATTTTTCGCCCTAGAAAATGAAGGGATTTTTTATTTTTTAAGTATTTTTTATTTACATGCCACCAAATGGGGTACCTTCTTCGATTATAGAAGTAAAAGAGTATTAGTAACTCGCTGGGGGAGAAAGAATGGATAAGAATAATCAATTTACGTTTGAAGCAATTTTTGAGCAAAATCAGCGGAGAATTCATTACCATATTCATAAGTTACGTATTAATGATCCCCACCAAGAGTTTTACCAGGAAGGACTTTTCGCCATGTGGAATGCCTATAAAACGTATGAACCGGATAAAGGCGTCATGTCAACTTACTTCAACTATACGATCAAAAATCGTTTAATTGATTTAATGCGTAAAAAGTCAAGAGAACAACAGAACGAAGGTGCATGTGTGCAAGAGATAGGAAACAGAACGTATAACAGTAATCGCATCCGCAAAAGCAATGCACTTATTCCGGATATTACGGACATACCAATTGATGATTCGTCTACGATGATTTGGGAGCATGTAAAGTCATTAGTAACAGAAAGTCAATGGAGCTGGGTGTATCACTACATTATTTTAAATATGTCAATGAAGGAAATTGCTGAACAAGAAGGTACGACGGTTGAAGCCGTGAAGAGCCATGGAAAACGGGCGAGGAAGAGATTGAGAGAAGCGGGTTTGAAGGAGTTGATGAGGGGGTTGGATTAGGTGCTGGGTGTTGGTTTTCTGGATGAAGGATTCAAACACAAGATAAAGAAGAAAATTGATTATCACGAATAAGCCATTCAATACATAGGTGAAACACTAGAAGACCATTTGCGTTGTCTTTTATGGATGGGCTTTACACCACCAAAATCATACACTAGTGAAAAGCCTATATCGATTACAATGTAGTCAAATATAGTTCGTCGGTCCAACTGGTTGATCAACCAGTTGGACTTTACATTGGAAAGCCCAAATTAACTATTAATGAACTAAAAACAATAAACCATTTATAATTTTTTGTCTAGTATTGACAATTCTGTGAAGTATAATGTATTATGTATACATCATACAAAGAGAGGTTAGTATATGGAAAAATTGAGGATACAACCTATTAAAAAGAATAAAACTACAAAAGAAATTGTATATGAAAAACTGAAAACGGCAATTTTAATTGGTTCTATTAATAATCAGGAGATACTAACGGAAACAATGCTTTCTGAAGCACTAGAAACCTCAAGAACTCCTATTAGAGAAGCTGTTGCTGATTTAACAAAAGAAGGTTTATTAGTTCATATACCAAGAAAAGGATTTCACGTTAGAGAAATTACAGAAAATGAAAAAGATCAAATTATTTTCTTGCGATCAGCTATTGAATCAGAAGGATTAAAAAAGCTTGCTTCAACAGTAACTAAAGAACAGATAGTTGAGTTATTAGAAATTGTAGGAAATCAAGAAACTTCGATGAAAGAAGACGATCGAGTAAGATATATTGAATTAGATCAACTATTTCATCAACAAATATTAGAATTCGCAAATCAAAATATCTTAAGTCAGTTGTTACAGGATATGTACAATCTAACAAGACTAATTGGTCATCATGCTCTTATGAAAGATGGAAGAATGAGAGAAGTGTTGAAAGAACACAAGGAAATTATTCAATCGTTAGAAATAAATGATGGTGATAAAGCAGCGCAATTGATGAAAGAACATTTGGAGATTACAAAAGAAATTGTAAAGACGGTAAAAACGAATTAAATTTTTTTATTAATTTAAGAAAGCGTTACCATATGAGGGGGATTTATCATGAACAAAGAGAAATCACTTTATCCATTTGAAGTAGATGGGGAAATTAAGAATATCAAGGTGGATTCGGTTTATTGCATTGGATACACAGGTAGAAACAAAGAAAAAACAATGGAACATATAAAAGAGCTTGCTGAAATCGGTATTCCAGAACCATTAGAAGTTCCAACCTTATTCCCGGTGCGGACAAGCAGCTTAAGTCAGGGTAATAAAATTGAAGTTCTTGGTGGAAACACGAGTGGAGAAGCTGAGATTGTATTAATTTTTGGAGATTCAGAAGATGAAGTATATCTAAGTGTGGGTAGTGATCATACTGATCGATCGTTAGAGGCTGTCGATATTAATAAATCAAAACAAGTTTGTGATAAGCCGTGTGCCTCCAAAGCCTGGAAAATTGATAATGTTTTAAGTCATTGGGATGAATTAGAGTTATCTTCCCAAGTTTACGATAATGGTAATTGGCTGGAATATCAAAAAAATCCTATTTCTTCTATTATCAGTTTAGAAGAAATACAAAATTATCTTCAAAATAAAAAAGTGAAATTAAAAAATAGTGTGATATTTTCTGGTACAGTGCCTTTGCTTGACGGGTTTAAGTATGGCGATAAGTTTAAAATGCAACTAACTGATCCAATTAATAGTGAATATATTGAAACTTATTATGATATTAAAGACATTTCAGGAGGGGGAGAGTCATGAAGTATTCAATTTATCAAATGGATATAGTGCCTGGAAATCCAAGCGAAAACAGGCGAAAGGTTCAAGAGTGGATGGAGGAGGAGGTGAGAAATAGTAATCCCGATACAATAGTTTTGCCGGAATTATGGACCACCGCATATACACTTGATTCACTTGAACAATATGCTGACCAAAATGGAGAACCGTCCAAGAGTTTTTTACGAGAATTAGCAAAAAAACTCAATGTAAACATAATTGGTGGTTCAGTTACAAATAAAGTTGATGGTAAGTTTTACAATTCTTCTTTTGTTTATAACCGATCAGGAGAGTTAGTTTATGAATATGACAAAGTTCATCTAGTGCCTATGTTAAATGAACATAACTTTTTGTCTGTGGGTAAGGCTGTTCCTGAAGTATTTGAGCTCGAGGGAGTCAAAATGGGAGTAATCATATGTTATGATCTTCGTTTTCCAGAAGTGATTCGTTCGCTTGCGTTAGAAGGAGCCCAGGTATTGCATATTGTTGCTGAATGGCCAAGCGCACGTACCTCCCATTGGAGATATCTTCAAATTGCAAGAGCTATCGAGAACCAAATGTATGTTGTTTCATGCAACAGAATTGGGAGTTATGACGGGGTTTCCTTCTGTGGGAATTCAATGGTAATTAATCCTTGGGGAGATATTTTGCTAGAAGGTTCAGAGTCAAACGAAGAATCGTTACGAGTATCCTTAGACCTAGAAAAAGTTATTCAAGTTAGGAATGATGTCCCAATATTTTCAAGTAGGGTACCTCATTTATATAAAAAAGAGAATTAGAAAGGGGAGAAAAAAATGAAAAAGATAATTATGTTAACAGTTGTCGCAATGTTCGCTATAATTTTAGCTGCTTGTTCAGATTCAAGTTCGGGTGAAAGCAGTGGGGAAAGCAAGACTATTAAGTTGGCCCATTCAGGATCTGAAACTCATCAGTATCATATTGCTGCTAAAAAATTCAAGGAATTGGTTGATGAAAAAACAGATGGGGAGTTACAAATTGAAATTCATCCTAATGCTACCCTTGGAAGTGAAGCGGATGTTATCGAACAAGTGATAGGGGGATCTGTTGAAATGACAACAGTAGCTGCGGATAGTTCTTTCGCAAATACTGTTCCAGAAATGAATGTTTTCGGGATACCATATTTATTCATTGATAGAGAACATGTGTACAGTGTGCTTGATGGTGAGATAGGGAAAGATTTATTAAAAATGACTAGTGAAAATAGCCTTAAGGGTTTGGGATATTGGGAAGTTGGATTTAGACATCTAACAAATAACCAAAGAGAAATTGTTACACCAGCTGATGCGGAAGGGTTAAAAATTCGCGTTCAACCTGCTCCTGTATGGGAAACACACATGAAGGCTATAGGTGCAAGCCCAACACCTGTCGCATTTAATGAATTATATTCGGCTCTTGATCAAGGTGTAGTAGATGGACAGGAAAATCCTTTACCAACAATAAATTCAATGAAATTCTATGAGGTACAAAAGTATATTTCTCTTACTTCACATACTTATTCACCAGCCATTGTAGTAATGAATGAAAGTTTTTTTGATGGTTTAAGTGAAGATCATAAAAAGGCTGTACAAAGTGCTGTTAAAGAAACTACAGATTATCAAAGACAATTTCTTGCCGACAAAGAAGAAGAGATTAAACAAACATTAAAAGAAAATGACGTAATCATTACTGAACCTGACCGTGAGGCTTTTCGTGAGGCGACTAAAAATGTAAAAGATGCAGTTAGTGAAGAAGTCCCGCAAGAGCTAATTGATAGAATCAAAGAACAATAAATAGAGTAGCCCATAATACAAGCATTATGGGCTGCTTTTACAAAGGGTTGTGATTCAATGTTACTTAATAAATTTGATACGTTTCTTGGGAAATTATTAGAGACAATTACAACGATAGCTTTATCGGCAACAGTAATAATTACCTTTTTACAAGTAGTTTATCGTTATGCCCTGCAACAACCGCTAAGTTGGTCACAAGAGGTTTTAATGATTTGTTTTGTTTATAGCATTCTGTTTGGATCTGCGCTTGCGATTAAAAATAAAGAGCATCTAACTGTTGATCTATACGATAATCCTTCTAAATGGTTTTCAAGAATCTTAAAAACGGTAGAGTTTATAGTTGTAGGGGTTTTAATCATTGTGCTTATATACTATGGGTATATATTAGTAATGGAAAATTTTGCTTCAGGTCAAATTCTTGGAATTCTTCCAGTGAAAAAAGCTTACGTATACATGGCAGTCCCTATAAGTGCACTATTCATGCTATACTTCCACATTAAGAAGGTGTTCACATGATTTGGTTAGTTGTATTATTATTTATTCTAATTTTACTAAGAGTTCCAATTGCCTTTGCATTAGGAGCCGTATCTATTTTCGGAATCATGCTAACTGATATCGAGTTATTAATAAATGTGCCAAGAAAGGTTTTTAGTGGGATAGACAATTTCACCCTTGTAGCAGTACCTCTATTTATTCTTGCAGGTGAAATTATGACAAAAGGGGGAATTTCGAAACGTTTAATCGATTTTTCGAAAACTATCGTAGGTCCTCTTCCTGGTGGACTAGCTATGGTAGTAGTTCTATCCAGTATATTTTTCTCGGCTTTAACCGGTACAGCAATTGCTGCAGCAGCTGCTATTGGAGGGATGATGATTCCCGCAATGAATAAAGAAGGGTATGATCCCCGTTTTTCAGCAAGTCTTGTAGCTACTTCATCTACAATCGGGCCTATCATACCACCTAGTATAGTATTGATTTTGTACGGAGTAATTGCAAGCGTTTCAATAGGTGATTTGTTCATTGCTGGAGTAATCCCTGGTTTATTAATGGGCTTAGGCTTAATGGGATACAGTTACTACATTGGTAAGAAAAAGAACTATCGATCTAGTGATAGGAAAGCTACCTTTAAGGAAGTAATTGTGGGGGCTAAAGATGCAGTATTGGCATTACTTATGCCGATTATCATAATTGGTGGTATAGTCTCTGGCATTTTCACACCTACTGAATCTGGGGTTGTAGCAGTATTTTATTCATTAGTAATAGGTTTATTCGTTTACAGGGAGATATCGATAAAAGATTTATGGAAAATCATGTTAGATACAGCCAAAACTACAGCAACGATCGTATTTTTAATTGGAACAGCATCTTTATTTATATGGTTTTTATCATTTAACCAAATACCAAATCAACTTATAGAATTGATGGGTCCAGTATCTGATAATCCTATTATTTTACTACTTGTAATAAATATAGTTTTATTAATTTCTGGTACTTTCATCGATACGATAAGTGCTGTTTCTATATTTACTCCACTGTTCTTACCATTAGTTTTAGCAGCTGGTATAGACCCAGTTCATTTTGGGATTGTGTTAGCAGTTAACCTTACTATTGGTATGGTTACGCCACCCCTAGGTGTGTGTTTATTTGTAACATCATCTATCGCAAAGATAAAAGTACCAAAGATGTTTAAATACTTATTTCCACAAGTTGCAATATTGATTATTGTTCTAATAATCGTTACTTATTTGCCAGAACTGATTTTATTTCCTGTAGGACTACTTGAATAGATAAGGGGAAATGATATGAACCCAAGCAATCAAAGATTAATATATCGAAAGAATTTGGATGCCAATACGACGTCTGGTCTATGCAATAATTATTTACAGGCAAACCTTATTACACTACCAAAACAATATGCGTTTGAATTCTTGCTATTCTGTCAGAGGAATCCTAAGTCTTGTCCTTTGATAGATGTCCTTGAAGCTGGCAATGTCACTCCAACCATAGCAGATGCGGATATTCGAACGGACATTCCTAAATACAGGGTTTATGAGAATGGGGTTTTTAGTAAAGAAGTTTTGGATATTTGTGATGTATGGGAGGATGACTTTGTTAGTTTTTTAATTGGTTGTAGTTTTACATTTGAAAAGGCGCTTAAGCGAGCTGGAATTCGAATGCTACACCAAGAACAGAACAAAGTAGTTCCCATGTTTAAAACGAATATACCTTGTGTCAAAGCTGGTATATTTGAAGGGAATATGGTAGTTAGTATGAGGGCATTAAAACAAGAAGAAGTTATGATTGCAACAAAAATAACTGAACAGTTTAAAACGTCACACGGCATCCCTATTCATATAGGAAAACCTGAGGAAATAGGGATCACCAATATTCATGCACCTGACTATGGTGAAAGCGTCATTTTTGATGAAAAAGAAAGGTTACCAGTATTTTGGCCTTGTGGAGTTACACCCCAAAACGTATGTTTACATGCAAAACCAACTATAATGATGTCACATGCACCAGGACATATGTTAATTACTGATCGAAAAGAAGAATATAATAGTTTTTGATTTTTCGAGTACCTGCCACTTCCGATTTTATGTCATATATTGTCGACTAAGATTATTAGGTTTGTAAAAGCTGTTAGAACTAATGTGCGTGATCTTACTGCCATTGGAGCTAGTGGCTTTTTTTGTGAAGAAAGGTTGTAGCTTAGATGATATTTCCCGCTTATTATTATGATGGTAGCTTACTATGAAAATAAACAAAAAATCAGCAGGAGTACAATCCTAAATTTCTCCCGCTAACACATTTTAAGCCAAGTAGATTTTTTTGTGCATCGGTTGCCTTTATTAGAATTATAGTGGCATTGCCAGATAAGTATGCGAGAGGAACATTTTCTAGGTCAACAATAACTAGATCGTCTGGTTTATTTTGTACAACGTATTGCCCCCCTTACTCTGTTCTTCGTTATCGCAAACAAGTGGAACTTGCTTTTGCGCATGAATCCAATCAGTTAGTTTCCATCATGCGTCATATAAAGGTACCAGTTAAACAAAAGTACAGACCTTTTTCATTATGAGGATACATTTCGACTCATTAAGCGAATCATCAAGCATGTTCGGGCAACCATTTTGCCCAAGGATCATGTTGAGAAAATAAAGGAATTACAGCTCCAGCAGGTTGAACAGCTATCATTACCTTCAGTTGTCTAAATTCCATTTTAGTCAAACAGCTTTAAAAAAAACTGTTTATGTCCAAGGGGGAAGTATGGCCTTTTTTCGACCTGACATTAATGAATATTCAGTTAATGTTACTGCGTTCTACTGCATTTACTTTTACTCCCAATTTCGGAATTGAAGATGGACGTTTTTAATCTAAAATTTTATTAAAAGGTACTTTTTGAACATCCTCTATTATAAGGAAGATGGCAAAATTATAATGAATTTTCCTACTAAAAATAAGTGGGGAGCAAAGTCCAAGCTGGAATATGTAGAAAAAGGACTGGATGAGCTCGTACCATTAATGGAGAAGTTAGGGATTCAATTGATTGCCATACCACCTTTAGGAAGTGGAAATGGAGGACTGGTCTGGAGCGAGGTAAAGAAATTGATTGAAGAGAAGCTAACAGCAGTGGATGAGAAGGTGTAGATCTTTATTTATGAACCATCTCAAAATTATGTGTCACAACCGAAAGTAGAACCCAACCTGAGCCTGTCAGCACTTGTATTGATGAATATCAAAGATCACCTTAATAAATTTGATACGTTACGACTACAAAAAACAGCTTTCTATATGATTGTTTTTTCTCGGGAGCATTATTTCAATTTCACAAGACATAAATACGGCCCATATGATAATTCTATTTCTATTGTCAGTAGGAACATTAAAGAATTTCAGAAATATCATGGTGTAAAAAGTACACAAGAGGCCTATGGTATTTTGTATAATAAAATTGTAAGTGGTCATGTTGAATCAAAGCTTGCAACTTTACGACCATTCATTAAAAAAGCAGCAGATTACGTTAATACATTCAATACCAATCATGAATTAGAATGCTTGTCTACAGTTACGTATTTATTAAGAGAAAAAGAAGAATTAACACAAGCTGAAATTGTAGATGAATATAAACGTTGGTCAAAAGATAAAGCCAAAAGGTTTTCGGAAGAGGATATCATAAACGGTATTGATAAGTTGTTCGACCTCCGTATTATCGAAAAAACGTTAATGGGGTATAGACTTAATCAATCGCATGCATTTAATCATAAATAGAAACGGTTGTTCATTACAGCATCTCATAGGAGGTGCTATTTTTTTATGCTCAATTTTAGGAAGTGGGATCAGTTTTAGTTTTGGTGCCTGTCACCCAAAACGATTCAGAATTGTTGGGTAGCAGGCATGTATTATAAAAACGATGGTTACAGTCATCTGATAGAGCCAGTTGTGCCATCTTTTTGATCCACCCTCCTATATAATGAAGGGACGAGTGCAAATTCATTATATAGGAAGTTTTTTTGTGATTAAATATCGAGAAATTTTAAGCCTTCATGCACAAGAAGTCATGCAAAGGGGGATAGCTTCAAGTAGTGGTCATTCCAAGAATATGATTACGGTCACTAGATTTTCCCCCCCTTTGATTACAGCCATAAGAATGTACCACCTCTGCCTTGTTTTTTACCAGCGTTTGCCATAAGTTTTACCACTTACATGTTTACCAATGAGGTAACGTCAAGGCTTTGGAAGGTAAAAAGGCCTAATTTATCCTAATTTTTACTGAGGAATCTGATAGTACTTTTATTTGTTTGTCTGGTTGTTTATTATTTTTGTTCACTAGTTCCCCTACTACGCACAAATTACTTTAATTGAAGTTCTAGTCATTTTTGAATACCATATAATTAAATATGACTAGGAGGGATCAGGGTGGATTTAAATGAACGTGCTTACATTATTTTGAAGTATATATTAGATTTCTCATTTGATGAAATTTTTATTACGGATGCTAAAGGGAATATTATTTATACGAGAGAATCAAAGGAAAAGTTATTTGGCATACCTCATGAAAAAATAATACATCAAAACGTTTTTGATTTAGAAAAGGAAGGAATTTTTGTTCCATCTATAATTGTAAATGTTTTAAAAGAGAAAAAGGAAAAGACATTTGTCCAGGAAACAAGAAATAAAAGCAAGTTGATTATCGCCGGATATCCAATATTTGATGAAGATAATACATTAATTGGTGCAATTAGTTTTTCCAGAGATATTACAGAGGTTGAAAGTCTCAAAAAAGAAAATGAACAGGTAGCAAGAGCGATTGAACAATATAGAGAGGAAATAGCAACATTAAAAAGACAGACAGTGAAACCTTTTCATATGAAAAACAGCAAAATGGACAAGGTACTGGATATTGCTTACAAAGCGGCGGATTTGGATATTACTGTCCTAATTGATGGAGAGTCAGGGGTAGGTAAAAATCACTTGGCACAAAAAGTTCATGAAATCTCCTCAAGAAGAAATGAGCCTTTTATTGAGGTGAACTGTGGTGCCATTTCTGAATCTCTGATTGAGTCTGAATTGTTTGGCTATGAGGAGGGAGCATTTACAGGAGCAAAAAAAGGAGGAAATAAGGGTTATTTTGAAGCTGCAGGTGAAGGAACTCTTTTTCTTGATGAGATTGGGGAGCTGCCGATGAATCTTCAGGTGAAATTTTTATCTGTTCTGCAAAACCAATTTTTTATGAGGGTTGGAGGAAATAAAAAGATAGAAAAGCAATGCAGAATTATTTGTGCAACCAATCAAAATCTGGAAGAACTGATTCGTAAAAAACAATTTAGAGAAGATCTGTATTATCGAATAAATGTAATGAAATTAACCATGCCACCCCTAAGAGAACGCAGAGAGGATTTGATTTCTTTGGTTTATGAAATTACAGAAGGATTCAATACAAAATACAGGACGCAAAAGTATTTATCACCAGAACTGATTGCTTGGATCAGTAAACAAGAATGGCCAGGGAATATCCGGGAATTACAAAATTTTATTGAAAAAGCAATGATTGTTTCAGAGACCAATGAAATTACTCTTGAGATTATTGAAGTAATTACGGATAGAAAATCATCCAAATTCTATCAAGATATGACACTTAATGAATACATCGAAAGCGCAGAAAAAGAATTTATTTTACAAATGTACAATAAATATCCATCGAGCATTCAACTGGGAGAAAAACTAGGAATCAGTCAATCAACTGCAAACCGAAAAATTCGAAAATATATAGGCGGTAGTCAAACTTGACTAAAAATAACCTGTTTATGGACTGAAAAACGATTGTTCTTTTCCTTTAATAAATTTATTATTTGTTGTGCTCCATTTCGTTCTTAATTTTTGTTTGACAGTGAAACGCGTACATGAAGCCGATTTTCTAATTTTTAATCAAGCAGTCTGGTATTCGATTTACCAGACTGCTTTTACTTTTTTATTATTTTTTACAAGTTGGCATAGTTTTTGCATGTAATAGGTGTACAGCGAGAATTACATAGGAAGACCCAATATAAGAGAGATAGGTAAAAGATGGAGTGGAGACCACCTGACTAGACGCAAGTATATGAGTAAAGCAAAAATAGTTACATTAACTAAGGAAATGAAGGCGATTACAACTTTATTAGTTGAAAATAACTTTGTGAATGTTACTAAGCACCTTGTTTCCTTTAATGCAAAATAGATTTATTAAAGGAGGAAAATAATGGGAGAATCAGGTCAAGGCTCGAATAAAATTATTGTTGGTATTGTGCTTGCGGTTCTTACGTTTTGGTTATTTGCCCAATCGATGATCAATATTATCCCGGTGATGCAAAAAGATTTAGGGGTTACGCTTGGAACTTTAAATATTTCTACGAGTCTGACAGCACTATTTTCTGGTCTTTTTATTGTCGTTGCTGGGGGAATTTCTGATCGCTCAGGAAGAAAGAAGTTAACATACATCGGTCTTCTGTTGAGCATTATTGGAAGTTTGCTGCTCATTGTTTCCAACAATGCAACGATATTGATTACCGCACGGGCAATCCAGGGGATCTCAGCTGCCTGCATTATGCCCGCAACGCTTTCACTTATCAGTTCAAATTTTGAAGGGAAAGGCAGACAACGTGCACTTAGCTTTTGGTCTTTCGGATCATGGGGAGGCGGTGGCTTAACTGCGATTGTTGGTGGAGCTATTGCCACTTACATGGGCTGGAGATGGATTTTTATCGTATCTATCGCAGTTACATTATTATCCATGTTCTTGCTAAGAGATATAAAAGAAAGCAAGGCAGAAAATTTAAAGAAGAAAAAATTTGATTTCACAGGATTCTTTATATTTACGATTGCAATACTGATGATTAATATCGTTGTGACACGGGGGCAGGATTTTGGCTGGACAAACCTGTTAACAATTACTCTTATTGTAGGTGCTATTGCAGCAACAATCCTATTTTTTGCCGTTGAAAGAAAGAAGAAAAACCAGTTTATTGACTTTTCTATTTTCAAAATAGGAGCTTATACAGGATCTGTTGTATCAAACTTCTTTCAAAATGGAATCTTCGCTACGATAGTTGTTACAAATACGTATGGTCAAATGGCAAGGGGATTTACACCTTTTCAGACAGGGTTACTTACTGTTGGAAATGTCATTGCCATATTAGTCATGATTCGCGTTGGGGAAAAAATGCTCCAGAAAATGGGTGCAAAAAAGCCAATGCTTATTGCAATTGTCATCTCTATGATAGGAATGAGTATGACAGCGATGACATTTTTACCAGATTTAGCTTATATCATTGTCGTATTTATCGGCTTTTTAATTGCCGGGATTGGTATCGGCATGTATGCCACACCTTCTATTGATACAGCAATTGCAAATATTCCAGATGACAAAGTGGGAATTGCTTCAGGAATTTATAAGATGGCAAGTTCTTTGGGATATGCATTCGGACTCTCCATTACAACGGCAGTATTTGGCGTGCTGCTTGCAAGTAATATTCACCTTGCTGCTTCTATTGGGGTTTTAGTAAATGTTATTTTTGCAGTAATGGCACTGATCTTTATTACAAAATTCGTACACCACAGTGAAGGCTTGGAGGAGGTAGACTCCACAGAAACAAAACAAGTAAGTAAAGATTTAGCTGCAAATCAGAATTAATGTTCTTACCAGTTAAGGGGGGATGTACTGAACGGATATAAATTAAAACTACCTTAATATTTATTATTGCCATAATGGCCTCAACTAAATTATTACAAAACTATTTATTGAATATCTAAGGAGGAATAATAATGGTTAAACCTGAAGAAAAACAAATTTTAAATTTACCTTTCACTGGAATTTCCACTTACGGAAAATACCCAGTTTGTCCGGATCTTAATGAATTAGATGCAGACGTTGCAGTAATTGGAGTGCCTAACGATATGGGAACACAGTGGAAGTCCGGAGCAAGAATGGGCCCACGTGGAATTAGAGAAGGGTCTACATTGTACAGTTTCGGACTGGACGGTGCTTATGATATTGAAAATGATATCACGTATCTTGGACCTGACTGGAAAGTGGTAGATTGCGGTGATGTTGATATTATTCATGGCGATCTTATGCAATCACATGAAAACACCGAAGCGTCCATTCGAAAAATTGTTTCCAAAGGGGCAATGCCAGTTGTCTTAGGAGGGGACCATTCTATTACGGCTGCAGTAGGTAAAGGGTTAGAAGAATTAGGTCCATTTCATGTAATTCAAATTGATGCTCATCTCGACTGGGCCGACCATCGTTCGGGACAGCGCTATGGACACGGAAACTGTATTCGTCGTTTGTCTGAGCTGGACCATGTACAGGAAATCTTCCAGTTTGGTATCCGTGGTATCTCAAGCAGTTTGAAAGAGGATGTGGATGCTGCAAGAGAATACGGAAGTACCATTTTATCACCGCGTAAAATGAGAAAAATGGGAGTGGAAGAAGTGCTTGCACAAATTCCTAAGGGGGAGAAATATTATGTAACCATTGATATTGATGGTATGGATCCTTCGATTGCTCCTGGAACAGGAACACCATCACCAGGTGGCTTGCTTTATGATGAAGTAAATGAATTATTAGAAGGAATCGCAAAAAGAGGCGAAGTTGTAGCATTTGACTTAGTTGAAGTTGCTCCGCCTTATGACCCAACAGGAATGACTGGACAAACAGCTGCTCGTATTTCTCTGGATTTACTAAGCTACGTATTAAAGCAAAAAGAGCTTCAAAGTAAAGAAGAAGAGGCGCTTGCTTCTCAGAAATAACAGGAAGGGCTGTACCGAATTTGTACAGCCCCTGTTTTCTTATTTTACTCCGTTTACTGAGCTTTAGGTGTCTGTCACCCAAGACAATTCAGAATTGTTTTGGGTAGCGGACATTGGAAGCATGGAGACGGTTCTTTTGTCCCTTAATTAACAACCTTATAATGACGCCACTCTTCTGGGAACAGTTTCTGATACTTTGGCTGTAAAAATCGGTCATCTATTAATACAATGGTTCCATGATCGGCCTCAGACCTGATAAGTCTGCCGCCAGCTTGCAGTACCTTATTCATTCCAGGATAGACATAGGCGTAATCAAAGCCACTATATCCTTCATTAGTAAAATAATCCTTGATAATATCTCGTTCGAATCCGATCTGCGGTAGCCCGACCCCAACGACCATAACTCCGCAAAGCCGGTCGCCCTTTAAATCGACCCCTTCTGAAAAAACACCACCAAGAACCGCAAATCCTACTAATCTTTCATCTCCGCTTGGTTCGAAGGCGGTTAGGAAATTCTCACGCAGCTCCTCCGACATCCCTGTTTCCTGGACAATTGTTTTTACATCTGGTGCTTCCGTTTTAAATGCTTCGAAAGCTTTATTCATATAATCATAGGACGGGAAAAAAATCATGAAATTCCCTTTTTGTTTGTTTAAAACATCACGAATAAACTGGACCATTGGCAAAAGTGTGCGTTCACGGTCACGATAGCGGGTGGACAAAGGCTGAACCAGAACCTCTGCATTTTCATGAACAAATGGAGAGGGGATGGATAGCACATAGTCATCCTCGGTTCCTCCGAGCAAGTTTTTATAGTAATCCGCTGGTGCTAGTGTAGCCGAAAAGAAAACTTTAGAACGAAAGCCTTTTCCCATTTGCTGGAGAAGGTACGATGGATCTAAACAAAACAGCTTTATCATTACCTCGCTCTTGTTTACTTCTACATAAGAGACGAAGCGTTTGTCATATAGGCGGCAGATTTTTGCGAAGGCACTGGCAGCAAAATAGGTATCCAATAATAGTTGATTGGATTCTACATTCTGAACCAATTCTTCCTCTGCCACTTCCGTGAACTTCTCCACCAGAACTGCCAGGTCTTCATCGAGTTGTTTTTCTGCAATATTCTCCTGCTTTCGCTTTTCTGCGAGACAAACATTGACGGCCTTCGCGGCTTTAGCAACAGCCGCGTTTATATCTTTGTATGCTTTTTGCACCTGTAAAAAAGATGATTTTAACAATACCGCTGAGTACATTTCCCGAGCACGTTCAACCAGATTGTGCGCCTCATCAACGAGCAGTACGGATTGTTTTTTCTGATCCTCGATTAAGCGTTTTAAGGACACTCTAGGGTCGAATATATAATTATAATCGCAAATAACCGCATCTGCTGTGTAAGCAAGGTCAAGCGAAAATTCAAATGGACAAACTCGATGCTTCCGGGCATAAGCTTCAATCACTGCACGGCTCATTAGTGATTCATTTTCAAAAATATCCAGAATTGCCCCGTTAATCCGGTCATAATAACCGTCAGCAAAAGGACAATGCTCAGCGGTACAAATAGTTTCCTCCTGAAAACAGATCTTATCCTTTGCTGTAATGGTGACAACCTTCATGTCCAAGCCATTTGCAATCAACAATCGGAACGCGTCTTCGGCTGCTGTTCTGGTAATGGTTTTTGCTGTTAGGTAAAAAATGCGCTGTAGGTTGCCTTCACCAATCGATTTAATTGCAGGGAAAATCGTGGAAATTGTTTTACCGATCCCAGTGGAAGCTTTGGCAAACAAAACTTTTTTATCGAGTATCGTTTTATAGACTGAACCCGCAAGCTTGTGCTGACCTTCCCGGTAGACTTCAAAAGGAAATACCAGCTCTTTACTGCTGGAATTTCTGTCCACAATATGCTGAGTCTTCGCTTTGGCATATGCAGCGTACTGACTGACTACTTCCATTATGAAGCTTTCAAGCTCTGGCAGGGTCATAATTCGTTGAAACTGTTTCTGCTCTTCTGTTCTGACGTGTACATATGTCAGTTGAATGGTCATTTGCGCAAGCTCTCGATCTTTCGCATAAATATACGCATAGAAGACAGCTTGTGCCCAGTGTACTGGGTAAGTCTCCTCCGTAATAGTAACGAGCGCGCGTGAAGTAGACTTGATTTCATCGACGATTACCAGCCCGTCCTCTTGAAAAAGTAATCCGTCAGCGCGTCCGTCCACATGCATGGTAATAGTTTCATAGGGAATCACTGTTTTAAGATAGACTTCCTTCTGATCACTACTAGTGTAGGTTTTCTGTATCTTCTGATGAGCCTTCGTACCATCTGTAAGAGGAGTTGAAGTGCGGAAGCCGCCGGACTCAATACTCCCACTCCGAAATACATATTCCACCAGATGCCGTACCGATATTTTAACAATGTTTGTCATGTAATCACCTATTTATTCTTCGTTACTATTAAGTTTAGCAGTTCGGTGGATTTTAGGGAAGATGGGACAGGTCCCTTTGTCCCAAATGGTAGAAACAGCAGGAAGCAAGAGAGCCGTCCCCCCTTACTTCCTTGAAAAAATGTATGTCATGCAGCAGCCTAATTTTTCCCTAAAGATAGGGAGGAATTAGGTTGCTTTTATAGTAAACGGGTTTAAAAAAGCCGATGAAGATCAGATCACCTGATAAAAGTAGTTGAAAAGACCTTCATTAAGCTGATGAAAATCAAAACAGCCCAAAAATGCAGTCGAAAAGACCCTCATAATACCGATGAAGATTAAAACAGCCCAAAAGCGCAGCCGAAAAGACCCTCATAATACCGATGAGGAACAAAACAACCCAAAATTGCATTCGAAATGATCTTCATAATACTGATAGAAGCATGGGGACGGTTCTTGTGCTTCCTCGGAACTGTCCCTTGAATTTTTTGATGCTGTCATAATTATAGTTCTATACCGGTTCCTTACACTTCCCAAATTTTGTTGTATTTTGACTAACGGGTTACTAGATCACCTTCTCCCTGGTTCACTAACTATTCCTATTGATTGTCGTATTCAAAAAGACTAAATAAGCGACAAATAACCCTCAATTCTAACTACGAGGATTATTTGTCGCCTACTTATGGTTATTGTCTTATACTACTTTAGCATTTATATCTTCACTATTCTCACCAGGTTTAGTATCTGATATCAAATTCTCAGATTTTGCAACAGCAAGTGTACACACCATATCTCCAGTAACATTTAGAGAAGTATGACCCATGTCTATGACTCTATAGATGCCTGCTATTAATCCCATGATCTCAAGAGGCAGCCCCATTGTTGTCAGTAACATGATTGTCATAACAATTCCACCGCCAGGGATTCCTGGAGCCCCAACAGATATTAAGGTTGCAAGTAAAATTGTAGTTATTTGTTGCGTTATCGTAAGCTCTATTCCATAAATCTGGGCAACAAAAATGACAGCGATAGCAAAATAGTTTACTGCACCGTCCATATTGATAGTTGCACCTAAGGGTAATGAAAAACCTGTTAGACTTTTAGACACACCAAGGTCTCTTTCAACAACCTCCATCGTATAGGGTAATGTACCAGAGCTACTTGTCGTGCTGGCTGTTATAGGCCAAATTTTTAAAGCACTCTTATAAAAAGTACCTAATTTCATTTTGACAAAGAATTTAATTATTAGTGCATATAAACCAAAACAGATGAGCAATAAGCCTACATAATCTGCTATAATTAAAGCAGTAATTGATCCTAAAACCTTTGCTCCATACTCTCCTATTGTAGTAGCAATTAAAGCTGCAACACCAATAGGAGAAAATTTCATTACAATATCTGTTATTTTGTACATAACTTCTGCACCGTTATCAAAGAACTTCTTAAAAGTTTGTACTTTATCACCTAATAGAACCATAGAAATCCCTAGAAAAATTGAAAATACAATAACCTGCATTAGATTTCCTTCAACAAGAGAGTTAAATGGATTAGTAGGGAACATGGAAACTATCGTATCAACAACTGATGGTGTAGCTTCCTCTTCGAATTGTCCTGGTTTGACTTCAATTTCATCTAACGTAACACTAGATCCAGGTGAAATTAAATTGGCAACTAGTAAACCGATAGTACCTGCACAAATAGTAGTAGCTATATAAAATAGTAATACCTTACCACCAATTCTTTTCAACTTTGTAAAGTTGTTCATAGAGGTTATACCACTTACTATTGAAAAGAATACTAAAGGAACAACTATCATTTTAATTAGGTTTAAAAATAGATCACCTAAAGGCTTAACTACTGTAGCTTTTTCTTTAAAGATAAGGGCGATTATTATCCCTAGTACAAAACCTATTAAGACTTTTGTGCTTAGTGACATTTTTTTCATGGAAATCATTCCTCTCTAATTTATGATAGTACGAGTGAAAGATACTAGGCCATGTGATGTACGCGCTTACACAATAGAGTTAATAAAAACTCCTCCTTTTGCCAGTGATGTAATCTACTATAATTCATTATTATCTAGCTATTTTTTCAGTTGCTATTAAAAATTGGTCTATTTCCTTTAATGTGTGGCAGTGCAGTGGAGAAATACGAACAATTTCCTTTAAGTTAACTGCATGCAATATTCTTTTCGAATAAAGACTTGTATCTAAGCGATCATAAACAAGAATGAGTGATTACTAAAAAAATACATATATTTTTAAGTAGATGAGATATTGTTCAATAAATAAAACCCTGAATTTTCAGGGTTTTATTTATTGGCATACTTTTTGCATTAATAATGGTAACAACCAAAGGAGGATGATCATTATGTCAAAATACGAATACTCCATTTTACCGGAATATTCACCGTTATACCCTAACTTGCCTTACGAATATAAAAGTTATCAAAAGGTAAGTGTATATTGTCAAGGAGAAAGAGAAGCGTTACAAAGATTTTTACCAAAAGAATTCGTATTAACTTCTGATATTTTTGAAATATTTATTCTAAAAAATAACGAAATTAAAGGTTTAGATTTGTATAGCGAGGGTGGAGTAGTTATTCCATGTTCTTATAAAGATATCAATGGAGCATGCGTGGCTTTTGAATATGTGAATACAGATGATGCTCTTTGCGCTGGAAGAGAGATATGGGGTTATCCAAAAAAACTTGCAGAAGTTCAATTTAATCAAAACGAAAGTTCAATAATGGGCAGTATTACCAGGAAAGGTAAAAAGATAATTGACATTGAGTTTGAAAAAGGTAGTAAAAAAGTAGAACCACCAAATTTATCACCTAGACTTCAGGTGAAACGTATGCCACATCCAGAATTTCACGGTACGGATACAAATACCATTATTAGAAATGAGTTACAAGATGTTGAAATTAAGAAAAAAGTATTTGGTACTGCAAAATTAAATATTGAGGAATCGACATCAGATCCATTGTCGCGGTTAGGGGTACAAGAAATTGTGGGTGCGATGTATATAGAAGGAGCATTTACACTAACATACGGTAGTGTAATAGAAAATCTGCAAAAATAAAACAAGGAGTGATGGAGATGGATAATGTTTTATTGATTTGGTTCCTTTATGTCATTGTTCCTTTATCGGGCTTTATTGCAACTTATATTCTGACAAAACGTGTTAATAAGAAAGGAGAACAATAATGCTTACAGTTTTTCTTATTTATTTAATAATTGTTTTCATGATTGGTGTTTTGTCAGAGCGATACATCACGAAAAGTGAAGAGGGATTTTATCTAGGAGATCGAAACTTTGGACCTTGGGCAACTGCAATTAGTGCAGGGGCTACTGATACAAGTGGATGGATATTTATTGGAGCTGCTGGGGCTGCTTATGTTTCAGGAATAAGTACGATGTGGATGCTACCTGGTTTTATAATCGGTTATTTAATAAACTGGTTTGTAGTAGCACCGAAACTAAGACGAGAAGGGAAAGAGCTTGGTGCATTAAGCCTAACTGATTATTTTAGTTTGAAATTAGATGATGGTAACAACATCTTGAAAATTGTTTCCAGCATAGTTATTATAATTTTCTTTATAGCCTCAATGGCTTCGCAACTAACAGCAGCTGGTAAAACACTGGATGCCACTATTTCTTTTGACTATAATCTTGGACTAATACTTTCAGCAGCATTTGTAATTGGTTATGCAATCTTTGGTGGGTACAGAGCTGTAATATTGACAGATCTAACCCAAGGAATAATTATGTTAGTTGTTTTAATTTTGTTTCCGTTGTATATGGTATTTTTTGAACTAGGGGGTCCAGCAAACTTCTTTCATACTTTACAATCAATTGACCCAGCATTAGTTTCTTCACTAGGTGGTGCTACAGGTGCTGCAGGTTTTGGTGTTTTTATTGGATTATTTGGATTTGGATTAGGTGAACCCGGGCAACCACATATTGTTCAACGGTTTTTGTCAGCAAGGGATGACAAAACGATTACCCAAGGATCATTCATCGCCATGTTTTGGGTTATAGTCGTAATGACTGGTTCAAACTTACTAGGTTTGATTGGAAGAATTATTATTCCAGTATTAGATGATCCAGAATATGTTTTCCCAATGGTATCAATTGAAGTATTACCTACAATTGTTACTGGTATAGTATTAGCAGCTATTTTTGCGGCTATACAATCCACGTTTTCTTCACAAATTATGGTTGCAACTCAAGCATTTGCAAGTGATTTACTAAAAGGGATAACTAAAAAAACATACACGAATAAACAATTAACAATAATTTCAAGAGCGACAATGATAGTTCTTGGTGTTATTTCTACCATAATTGCTTTAATGGATATTCAATCTGTATTTGACCTTGTTCTATACGCATGGGCAGGGTTGGCATCTAGCTTTGGGCCATTATTGTTATTATTGCTCTATACAAATATCGTTACAAAAGAAGGTGCGCTTTGGGGAATAATTACCGGTACGCTGGTAACAATCGTCTGGATTAATACACCATGGGTAGCTTACTTATATGAATTAATTCCCGCAGCAATCTCTTCCACCCTTATAATTTTATTAGTTAGTAAGCTTACGAAAAAAAATAATTGAATTACGTCAGTTACCTAATACAAGGAGGTTTTATCCATGAAAAGAAATGCATACAATGTGCCTGTTCATGCACCGCTTTTTCCTGATCCTTTTGTGCCGTACGAATGTAAGGATTATGTTTCACTTTTTGCGGTTGTTGAAGCAAATAAAGAAGAAGTAAAACAAATTCTTTCCTATACTCCTTTTGAATATGTAAATAATAAAATGGTAATCTCTATATCGGATTTTAGTAATACTGACAAGATATCTTACATGGATTGCGCAATGGTAGTACCGGTGAAATATGGTGAAAAATATGGTGGATATTATATTTATGAATATGAAAACAATGATGCAGCAATAGCAGCTGGAAGGGATCTATGGGGGTATCCTAAGAAATATGCAGAAATAACTTTAGCCGAAAAAAATGGAAAAATTTATGGCGCTGCTAAGAAAAATGGAAAAGTACTGCTAGAAATGAGTTCAACCTTATCGGAAAAAATCCCAAAAATAGATGAGCCAAAAACAACTCCACATTTCAATATTAGAACAATACCTAAACCAGCAGGAGGTATCCTTTTACAGGAAATAATTGAGCGCGACACCTCACCGGATTTTCAGTTACACGAAAAGGCTTTTACAAATATTCACTTAAAAATGAATTCGACGGCTACAGAGTCCTTATCATTATTGGAACCCCTCAAAGTCCTAGGTGGAGGAGTTATTAAAGGAGACTTTTATGCAACGAATGAAAATGGTTGGGGAAAGGTCTTAGAAACAATAGAGTTTAATCAATAAGTAAGTTTCCAAAGGATTGCTATGGAATTTGACGATTAGGTAGTAATAATTACTGGTACCATTGGAAAAGAAACAACTCATTTTTTGCTGAAAAAGGTGTAATATTAGTTCAAGATATACTAAAAAGTATCAAAACAGTTAAATCTTAAAGAAGATAAACACTTTTTTTCGCTGACGTAACGAGAAAAGTGAAGAAACTATGTAGAAGAAACAATTAATCATTTTCATAGAATTGATGTGCTCTTTAATAGCGCTGGTATTACAGAGGAACCTTCTTTAATTAAAGATTTAATGTGAACGTGTTAAAGGGGTCCTTGGTCATTCTGTCGAATAAAATAAAGCTAAAGTATAGAAAGTGTTTTGGCTAATGTGCTTGATTATTGCCACTAGAACTATTTGATTTCATATAGAGACATACTCAGTTATTCCACTGCTACCATCTCCTATCCATTCTTGTTAGGAGATGGTAGCAGTGGTATTTTAAAAAGGAACAAGGCCTCGCATAATTAAACTCTACTCATTAGAATCTAATTTTTTCACTTTTGCTTAGTCTATTGATTACCTTATAACTGGCAAGGAGTTTCAGCAGAAAAAAGAATTGACCATCCCTATTTTTTACAGCTTAAGAAATGGTCTATTTTAGAATATGCGGATATAAAGGACCATGCTGATAACTTTGAATGGATTGTCCATAAAGAAAACTAGATTTGGCTGAAGGCAATTCTTATTTATGGGAACAGTTTGGCGATATCGGATGAACCTATTCAGGAGAGTACCTTATTTAACATAGGGTGCTTTTTTTTGAAATACGACCTTTCATATGCTGAAAAATAAACTTTCCCTAAGGATGAAGGGCTACTAGTGAAAGTTCCATTATTGGCGGTGGTTATGGAAGTTTATTATTGAAAGGGGATAGTACTCAAATCGCGGAACCATTCTTAACCCATTGCCTGACTCATGCTGGCCCCATTCCGGACCCATATAGGACCATACTTAAACAATAAATAACACAAAAGAGAAGAAGGAGAGAAGAAATACGCGAGGAGATTTCAGAGCTTTTTTAATGGATGCCACCAATGTGAACTGAGTTATGATTATGGGAAATCATCACGGGAATTTGCAGCATAAAAACGAGAAGCAACACAAACCTTCTTTGCCAGGGTTTTACCGAATTCTCCCTGATATTTTATTTTATATTTCCCCCTAGAGAGTGAAGAGATTTTTTATTTTTTAAGAATTTTTCATTTACATGCCACCAAACGGGTTACCTTATACGATTATAGTAATAAAAGAGTATTACTAACTCGCTGGGGGAGAAAGAATGGATAAGAATAGTCAATTTACGTTTGAAGCAATTTTTGAGCAAAATCAACGGAGAATTCATTACCATATTCACAAGTTATGTATTAATGATCCACACCAAGAGTTTTACCAGGAAGGACTTTTTGCCATGTGGAATGCCTATAAAACGTATGAACCGGATAAAGGCGTCATGTCAACTTACTTTAACTATACAATCAAAAATCGTTTGATTGATTTAATGCGTAAAAAATCAAGAGAACAACAGAACGAAGGCGCATGTGTGCAAGAGATAGGAAACAGAACGTATAACAGTAATCACATCCGCAAAAGCAATGCACTTATTCCTTATATTACGGACATACCTATTGATGATTCGTCTACGATGATATGGGAGCATGTAAAGTCATTATTAACAGAAAGTCAATGGAGCTGGGTATATCACTACATTATTTTAAATATGTCAGTGAAGGAAATTGCTGAACAAGAAGGTACGACGATTGAAGCCGTAAAGAGCCATGGGAAACGGGCGAGGAAGAGATTGAGAGAAGCGGGTTTGAAGGAGTTGATGAGGGAGTTGGATTAGGTGCTAGAGGTTTGATGCCATTTTCCGATTTTTGTCATATTTTGTCGAATGAAATAATATGTGACATAAACAAATCTAAAGCACCAAAATGGTGCTTTTTATATTGGTTGAGAGTAGTGGTAAGTAGGCTGTCACCCCGAAAATGTATAGACACCTCAATTGAAAAGTCACACATTGGGTGCCGTAAATCTGTTCACCAAGGGCAGTTATTCCTGATGATAAAGCATGGAGCAGGATTGATTTTCCTGCTAGAAAATGTGTTTCTTTTGTAACGGGATATTGGTGGATTTTGGTCAGTTGCTGTTACAGATACAGTAAACACTGTGTTAATTGTTGTGGGGTAACCTTAGAAGCGGGAGCTGTACTAGGAGCCACTGGCGGTTTTCAAAATATTTACAATACCTTCGCCACTACTACTGCACCAACAATTGAGGGTGTGGAAAATATCACAAAAGGCATGCTTTTAGCACCGACTGGTAGTTTTGGAATAGGTGGGCTTTATCTATATTTCTTTCCAATTCGCTGGGTGCTGTAGTTTCGCCGCATTGGGCAACAAGAATGCTTGCACCAAAGAGTGTAAAAGTAGCTGTAATGCAAATGATGATGTCAGTTGTTGTATTAATTGCTATATTCATTCCATTAATAATTTTTGGTTTGGGTTTTTTTATAGGTGTTATGATTGCAGTATATGTAGGTGAAAAACCACCATTAGAGGCTTATGAACCATATTTCGAAGCAAATATCAGTCCGTCGACTGAAAAAACAATTACTGCAGTGAGAAATGACTATCAAGAACAACCAGAAGAAACAATACAGACAGTTAGCGGAAAATGAAGCAATCGTGCCTAAGAAAAATGTCAATAAATACAAAAATACAAAGGAAAGTGAAAATGATAAAGTATAAATAATTACTAAGTACATTAGGCAAATATACAGGAAATTGAAGACAAAGCAATTTATGTTGTAAGTTAAATGATAAAAGGTAATGGTACTATGATTGATGGCTTATTTCCTATAGGTCCGTAGAGTGAAGTTGAGAAGGTTCATGGAATGATTAATGATATAAAGTTATAATGAATAAGATCCATGAGGACTTAATAAACGTCTGCGTGGATCTTATTTTATATGGATTTGATCTATTCACATTTACATTCTTATCGCACTGACACTCTTTTATCCGATAAAAACATAGAAATCGAGAAGGAAGAAGCCCCAATAGCACATGAGCGTTTTCCCAGCTTAGAAAATCGTATTTCTGTACTGTCTTTATGATAAGTGGAAAGTCGCTCTTCCAGAACATGATCGATTGGGTTTGCAATCCAAGTTTCAAATTGAGCAATACGATTTCCTATAACAACTACTTCAGGATTAAACGTGTTAACGATGTTTGTTAGTCCAATACCAATATTTTCACCTAATGTATTTAATAGTTGAAGAACCTCTGTATTTCCTATTTGCGCTTCGTTGATCAGATAGTCTAAATCTATTTTGTGTTCCTTCTTCGACAGGTCATGTTTTTCAGCTGCCCTTAATAGTGCGCTTTCAGAGGCATATAGTTCCCAGCATCCACGGTTACCACAAGAACACTTTCTTCCATTAGCTTCAATCGTGAAGTGTCCCATCTCTCCAGATATGCCAGATGAACCGGTATAAAGATCATTATTAATAATAATGCCTGTACCAATACCGATTCCTATACTTATATAAATTATATTAGAGATGTTTTTACCTGCACCGTATAAGCGTTCCCCATGGGAACCAGCATTGGCTTCATTTTCAATCTTAGTAGGGATATTAAACTTATTTTCAATTACTTGCTTTAAATCTACCTGTTTCCACTTAAGGTTTGGTGCAAAAAGAATTTTATCTTCTTTATCTACGTTACCGGGTACACCAACACCAATCCCAATAATACCATACGTACTCTGGGGAGCTTTTTCAATTAATGCCTCCACTAATGAAATTAAATTTTCGATTACATAGTCAAATTCAATACCATTCAAATCTCTGGTTGTTTCTTCTATAATGTTACCACTTAAATCTGTCAGTACGCCTAAGATATAATTTACTCCCAAGTCGATTCCTATAGAGTAACCAGTATGATTATTAAAATAGAGCATCACTGGTTTTCTGCCTCCACTTGATTGACCTGCTTCTATTTCATAAACAAAAGAGTCATTTATAAGTTCTGACACCATTGTTGAGACAGTTGCTTTATTTAACCCAGTATTTTTAGAAATCTGTGCACGGGACATAGGCCCTTTGCTTTCAATTAAACCAAAGACAATTGATTTATTAATTTGTTTTACGAGATTGTGGTCACCAGTCTGTAATTTTTGCATGTGTTTCTCCTTAAGATAAAGATTGTTTAAACATTGTGTAAAAGAAATTCGTGAAAACAATAATTACGAAGTTTTTATATGTTTATTATACAAGTAATAGTCTAAAAATGCTATTACTAGTTGACAGCGTTTTCATCAAAAGTTATACTTAGTTTATAGATTAAACTAAGTATCCCTTAATTATGAGAGGAGAAACAATATAATGAGTTACTTTTCAAATGTTAACAAAATTAAATACGAAGGTGCGACATCAACTAATCCATATGCATTTAAATTCTATAATCCTGAAGAAAAAATTGGCGCCAAGACAATGGAAGAATACCTGCGTTTTGGTGTTGCATATTGGCATACATTTACAGCAGATTTATCGGATCCTTTTGGTACTGGTACAGCAAATCGTCCATGGAAGAACTACCAAGGTATGGATTTATCGAAAGCACGTGTGGAAGCAGCTTTTGAGTTGTTTGAAAAATTGAATGTGCCTTTTTTCTGTTTCCATGATGTAGATATTGCACCAGAAGGAAGTAATTTAAGAGAAACATATAAAAATATAGATACGATAATAAGTATGATGAAAGATTACATGAAAGACAGTAAAACAAAATTGCTGTGGAATACGGCAAATAATTTTACCAATCCTCGCTTCGTTCACGGTGCAGCATCTTCTAACAACGCAGATGTATTTGCATATTCAGCAGCTAAAGTGAAAAAAGGATTGGAAATCGGTAAAGAGTTAGGTGCAGAAAATTATGTATTCTGGGGTGGCCGTGAAGGTTATGAAACACTTCTAAATACTGATATGAAATTGGAAATGGACAACCTTGGCCGTTTCTTCCATATGGCAGTTGATTACGCAAAAGAAATTAACTTTGATGCACAATTCTTAATTGAACCTAAACCTAAAGAGCCCACAACGCATCAATATGACTTTGATGTTGCCACCGGTTATGCTTTCTTACAAAACTATAATTTACAGGATCATTTTAAATTCAATATTGAAGCAAATCACGCAACACTAGCAGGACACACATTTGAACATGAGCTGCGTTATGCACGCGTAAATAATATGCTGGGTTCCGTTGATGCCAATCAGGGAGACCCGCTGTTAGGCTGGGATACAGATGAATTCCCGACAGACTTATACTCTGCAACACTAGCAATGTATGAGGTTATTAAAAACGGAGGATTAGGTCGTGGTGGTCTGAACTTCGACGCTAAAGTTAGAAGAGGTTCATTTGAAGTGGAAGATTTATTCCATGCACATATTGCAGGAATGGATACCTTTGCGGTAGGATTAAAGGTTGCCCAAAAAATAATCGATGATAACATCTTAGACGGAGTAGTCGAAGAACGTTACAAGAGTTACACAGAAGGTATCGGTTTGGATATCGTGGAAGGAAAAACCGATTTCCATAAACTTGAAAAACACGCATTGGGATTATCAGAAATTAAAAATCAATCCGGACGGCTAGAAAGAATTAAAACAACGATCAACCAGTATTTGTTGAAAGCTTATGCTGGAGAATTAGATTTTTAACTAGGGGAGGTTTGCTATGAAATACGTAATTGGAGTGGATTTAGGCACAAGTGCAGTTAAAATTTTATTGGTCAATCAAAAAGGTGATGTAAAGCAGGAGGTATCAAAAGCCTATCCATTAATTCAGGAAAAAGCGGGATACAGCGAACAGGCCCCGCAAGCTTGGGTAGATCAGACGATTGCAGGACTGTCTGATCTTCTAAAAGAGTTTGATGGAGATTCAGCGGACATAGAAGGAATTAGTTTTTCCGGGCAAATGCACGGACTTGTACTGCTTGATGAAAACAATAAAGTTTTGCGTAATGCCATTCTGTGGAATGATACACGTACAACTGTAGAGTGTCAGCAGATTTATGATGTTGTCGGTGAAAAGCGATTGCTGAGCATAACAAAGAATCCAGCATTAGAAGGATTTACATTACCAAAATTATTATGGGTTAAAGAGCACGAGCCAGATGTGTTTAACAAAGTAACAAAGTTTGTTCTGCCTAAGGATTATTTACGTTATAAACTGACAGGTGCTTTGCATATGGAATATTCGGATGCAGCTGGTACTTTATTACTGAATGTAACGGAGAAAAAATGGAGCAAGGAAATTCTTGATTTATTTGAATTAGCTTATGATTTTTGTCCACCATTAGTAGAATCACACGAAGAAGTAGGGACACTAACTCATGAAGTTGCTTTGGCTACTGGTTTATTAACTTCAACGCGAGTATTTGCAGGTGGAGCAGATAATGCTTGTGGGGCTATTGGTTCAGGGATTTTAGAAGATGGAAAAACCCTGTGTAGCATCGGAACTTCTGGTGTTGTCCTATCATATGAAGCAAGTGATGATAAAGATTTCCAAGGAAAAGTGCATTATTTTAATCATGGTGCACCTAACGCATTTTATACGATGGGTGTTACTCTTGCAGCTGGATACAGCTTAAGCTGGTTCAAAGATGTTTTTGCGAAAGATGAAGATTTTGATAATCTATTAGCTGAAGTAGAATCTGTCCCGGTTGGTTCCCATGGGCTGTTATTTACGCCGTATATTGTTGGAGAAAGAACGCCACACGTCGATGCGACAATACGGGGAAGTTTTATAGGAATGGACAGTTCCCATCAAAGAAAGGATTTTGTTCGAGCTATTTTGGAAGGGATTACTTTTTCTCTGAATGAATCCATAGAGATTTTCCGTGAGAATGGGAAAAAAATTGATACAGTCATCTCAATTGGTGGAGGAGCAAAAAGTGAAGCTTGGTTGCAAATGCAAGCAGATATTTTCGATGCAAAGATAGTTAAACTTACAAGTGAGCAAGGTCCAGGTATGGGTGCAGCAATGCTCGCTGCAAAAGGTTGCCGATGGTTTCATTCATTACAGGATTGTACAGATGAGTTTCTGAATGAAGATAGGACCTATCGACCTAATAAAGAAAATGTTGAAAAATATAAGGAATTGTTTAACCTTTATAAAAATATCTATCCATCAACTGCTTTATTAAATAAACAGTTAATGGAATATCGAAATTAACAATTTTTAGAGGTATTAAATTGATATAAGAAAGCGTTTACTTCGAAATAAGGATATAATCTTTTGGGATTTTAAAGAGATAACAAGTATGGAGGTATTAACATGTTCAACAAATTCATAGACCGGCGGAAAACAAATTCTGCAAAATGGGAAGAAGCTATGAATGACACAAAGTCGGATGATACTATCGCATTATCAGTAGCAGAGATGGATTTTCGTTCTTCACCTGAAGTTGTAAATAAGATGGTAACTGCTGCTAATCACGGTATCTATGGTTATACCAATGTATCTGAAAGTTATTATAAAGTGGTACAAGAATGGATGAAGAAAAGCTATGATTGGGAGATATCAGAAGAATGGATTGTATTTTGCCCTCGTATTATCCAAGCAATTTCATTAATCATCCAGAACAATACGGATAAGAGGGACAAAATTGTAATACAAACTCCTTTATATAGTCCATTAAAAAATGCTATCGAAATAAATGATAGGACAGTTGTGGCTAATCCATTATTATACACAAATGGCAGATATGAAATGAATTTTAAGGATTTGGAAAATAAATTTTCTTCAGGTGTAAAAGCAATTATTCTATGTTCTCCACATAATCCAGTAGGTAGAGTTTGGAATAAGGATGAGTTATTGAAACTAGTTGAGTTATGTATTCAATATAATGTGTTGCTAATCTCAGACGAAGTACATGCAGATTTTACATTTTATAAATCTCATATCCCAGTAGGCAAAGTACCAGCTGCTAAAAATAATGTGATTATTTGCACCTCTCCAGCCAAGACTTTTAATTTACCTGGATTGGAAGTTTCAAACATTATTATTCCAAATCAAATGTTACGTGAGAAGTTCAAATATAATTTAAAACAAGCGGGTATTTTTAATCCAACATATTTTGCGATTCCTGCCTTAGAACAGGCCTATTTATATGGTGAAGAATGGTTGTTAGCGGTGAAGAAATATGTATTGGAAAATTATAATTTTGTTAAAAGTTATATACATGTTAATCTCCCAAACCTTCGGGTAGTGCAATCGGAAGGTACTTATTTAATGTGGGTCGATTGTAGTGAACTTAAATTAAATGAAAGCGATTTAAAAAAATGGTTTTTTAAAGATGCAAGAGTTGCAGTTTCAATGGGGTACTCTTTTGGAAGTAATGGAAAAGGATTCATTCGTTTAAATATAGCGACACCAAGAAAAAAATTAGAAGAAGCTCTGGATAGAATATTATCGTCTTATCCATTGAAATAATTTATGGGGAGGTTTACGAAAATGAAAAAAGAACCGAATTTATTTTTAGCTTTTGTTCCCGTTATTAGTATGATTGTTTTGCTTAGTTTAGGCTATGGTTTTTTTGACCTACCTCCTGAGCCTATAATTATTGTCTCTACTATAATAGCGGGAATTATAGCACTTTATCTTGGTTATAGTTTTGAAGATATTATGGGATCGGTTTCAGAAAAAATAGGTAAAACTATGCCTGCAATTTTGATTTTAATTACTGTAGGTTTCATGATAGGTGCTTGGATGATTGGTGGAACAATTCCAATGCTAATCTATTATGGATTGAAAATCATCAATCCCGAATATTTATTTTTGATAGCATTTTTAGTTACGGCTATAGTAGCAATTTTTACTGGTACTTCTTGGGGAGCAGCAGGAAGTATTGGAGTAGCATTTATGGGAGTTGCAATCGGGATGGACACAAATTTAGCAGCGGTGGCTGGTGCTGTAGTTTCAGGTGCATATTTCGGTGATAAATTATCTCCATTATCTGATACTACTAATCTGGCTGCTCTTTCAACAGGAGTTGATTTATACGATCATATTAAACATATGCTTTATACTACTTTACCATCGTTTTTTATTGCGGGTATAGTTTATTTGATAGCAGGATTTATCATCACGGGTAGTGAAGGTACAATTCCCGATAAGGTGTTTACAATCATGGATACGTTGGATCAAATTTTCAGTTGGAATTTGTTATACCTTTTACCATTAGTTATTGTTTTATATGGTGCTATTCGTAGAAAACCAACTATTCCTGTTATGTTGCTCGCTTCATTTATAGCAATGGCAAATGGAATGGTTTTTGAAAACTTTAGCTTAAACCAAGTAGTTATGGCTACGTTAAATGGTTTTGATATATCTATGATCAATAAAGCAAGCTTCGATGCATCATCAGTTATTAAAGATATACCAACATTGTTAAATCGCGGAGGCATGATTTCCATGATGAATACACTGTTAATTGCAATATGTGCAATTGCATTCGCAGGAACGATGATGGTTTCAAACTCTTTGAATGTTATTATTCAAAGCCTTCTAAAAGTAGTAAAGGGTACTGGAAGCCTTATCGTTACTACAATCGTTACATGTTTAACGACAATTGGTGTAACAAGTAATGGTCAAATTTCAATTTTAATACCTGGGGAAGCTTTAAAAGATGCTTATGTTAAAAGGGGATTACACCCTAAAAATTTATCAAGGACAATCGAAGACTCAGTAACTATTATTGAACCAATATTACCTTGGACTGCCGCAGGAGCTTATATGGCTGGAACATTAGGGGTACCAACTTTATCTTATTTACCATGGGCTATTTTGTGCTATACAGGAATATTATTTGCAACAATATGGGGATTCACTGGATTTGGTATAACAAAGTTGGAAAATAATGATAGTGAAAAACAGCAAAATCTAACTAAAAGAATGATAAAATAATTAGACTAACTTTAACTACACGTGCCTGTACCCGAAACAATTCAGAATAGTTTTGGGGGACAGGCATTCGAAAAGGGTGAATTGGTAGAAATATATGATGCATATGGCGTGCCGGTTATCGAGCATGTAGCAGAATCATAGAGAAGTACATATAAAGGTGAGAAAAGAGGCGCATTCGGCAAATTTGGCGTCTTTTTTTAATGGAAATAAAGCTATTACCACATCAGGTGCCGGTGCCCTTATCTAACGCGATAAGGAAGCATTGAAAAAGTCTAGATTCCTCGCAACACAAGCTCGTGATGCTGTTGTATCAACATAGTAAAGTTTGTTATAACTACGATTGTTGCTGATATTGGCTGTGCACAAAGGAGTGGGAGTGGGCAAACACACGTAAAGGGTATTGGCGTATCTCGTGTAGTTTTATTCTACATAGAGACATTACAAATGAAATTCTCGTAAAATTCGGTTTGAAGAATCTAACCCCCTCATCGAGAAAGAACCATCAAACTATTGATAGAATGAGAATATGTCATAGTCCGTCATCTTTAAAATTATTTGTAACACACCTACCCTGACATTGTTTACTTTTTCAGTTCAATCAATAATTTTATCTGTTTTCCATAAGTAACGCTTATACAACCATTAGTAATCAGAATTTTACATAATGATTGCGCTTACATACAATTGAGATATAAATATTTCTCTTGGAAGTGATAGGGGGGTTAGAAGTATTAGACGAATATGGAAATACTTTTGATTAAAAGACTAGGGGGATACTGATGATTAATACAATGAACAAATTGAAAAACGTTAAATACACAAATTTATTGATTAACAATATGACAGAGGAAGAAATTATAAACTACCAAGAAAAGTTGTTACAAAAGCAACTAAAATATGTTTATCGCAATTCAGAATTTTATCGTCAAAAATTCAATGAAGCTGGTGCATTACCCGAAGACATTAAATCCTTAATGGACTATCATAAATTGCCTATTTTTATGAATAAAGCAATTGAAAGAGAGTCTCAAAAAGAATCACATAAACGTTTTGGTCATCCTTTTGGTATGCACCTTTGTAGTTCTCCTGACGATATTGCCTTTACAGGTACAACTAGTGGAACATCAGGAAGTCCGACGTTTACCTATACTTTTACAAAACAAGATTTAAATTTCTTGAATAATTATATCTCTCACATGTTGGAATACGGCGGCGTTCATTCTGGTGATCGTTTGCTATTCAGTCATGCTCTAGGAATTTACGCAACATCATCGATTTTGTGGGGAATTCGTTCACATGGTGTCTTACCCATCGATGTGGATGTTAGAGGCGGCAGTAAAATGATTCTTCAATATGCCCAAATGACTAAACCAAATGCAGCAATGATGACACCATCACTTGCTTTACACTTAATTGACAAAGCTCGAGAATCTGGAATAAACGTTGGTGACTTTGGTATGCAGTCGATTTTTACAGTTGGAGAAATTGGTATAGGAATCCCTGAAATAAAAAAGAAAATTGAGAACGCTTACGGTTGTCGAGTTTATGACTATTTAGGTGAACTTGGCTTTTCATGCGATTCGGATGATTATTATGGTATTCATTGTGTTGCGCCCGATTTATGTATTTTCCCTAATGATATAGTTGATCCGGAGACAAAAAAACCTATTCAAATTAATGATGGTTCAATTGGTGAGATGATAATTACGGAACTAAATTTACAAGCCTTACCAAGAATACGTTATGCGACTGGGGATATGGTGCAGGTATTTACTAATGAGTGTCCAGGTTGTGGATTTAAAGGAAAAAGAATAAAAGTAATTGGTCGAACTGATGACATGTTAATTATTAAGGGTGTGAATGTCTATCCATCAGCGATTAAAAGATTAATTTCTAATTTTATTCCTAATGTCACTGGAGAAATTCGTATTGTACTTGATACCCCACCACCAAGAGTGACTCCACCATTAAGAGTAAAGATAGAATATGGTGCAAATGTTGATGAAAGCAATTTATCTGATATAGAGCAAAGAATTAAAAAGGTCCTGCACACTGAAGCAAGGGTTACACCTGAAATTATTTGGTGCGCACCTGGTACATTGGAAAAGGCATTAACAAAAACACCTTTGTTCGAAAAAATGTACTAATACTTTATCGTTTAAAAAGTGGAATTTACAAATATAGACGTTTTGTATTTAAAAAGGAGGAAAAACTTTGATTATTGATGGTTCGAATACTTTACCTGAATTTCAATTTGAAAGTTTCTTAGATAATAACACTAAAAATGAAGAATATAGTAAACTATTTGCTCCGCGTTGGGCACAGTTAGCGGGATGGTCAAAAAAAGAGTTCATAAAAAAGTTGGAGGTTGATTCGTTTGAAAGTGTTATGGAAGAAATATTTTCAACACTTAAAATAAGTCTATCTATGGAAAACTTTTTAAAGATGCTTAGAGAATCAAACGTCGCGTACCATGCAATTCATAATATGGATTATGGAAGAGATGGATCAGAATTACCTGTTGATCACGATTATATTGCTGAAATATTAAATAACTATCCTAATCGTTTTATAGGTTTTGCTGGATATAATCCACATAAAGGAACTGAAAGCTTAAAGATAGTCCGTAAAGCTTTAACAGAGCAGGGTTACAAAGCTGTTGTCTTACCGCCTTACGAGCATGGTATTAAAGCTGATGATAGAAGATATTACCCTCTTTACTCATTATGTGATGAATTAGACATTCCTGTATGGATTCATTCATCTATTAATTACTATAGGGAAACATCTGTTTATATTGATCATCCTTCGAATTTGGAAGCACCATTAACAGATTTTAAAAATTTAAAGATTATAGCTGGCCATGGTGGATGGCCTTGGATACCAGACATGATTGCCATGCTACTAAAATATAAAAATTTATATGTGGATACCTCTGCATTTCGTCCTAATTATATAGCTACACCAAATACGGGATGGGACATGTTTATGTATTATGCAAATAATTTACTTCAAGACAAAATTATTTTTGGATCTGATTGGCTAACTCTTGGTATACCGATTAATGATTTTATAAAAGAGGTTGAAGACTGGCCACTAAAAGATTCAGTAAGGGAAAAATTTTATTGGAAAAATGCAAGCCAATTATTCAAGTTGAGTTTATAAAAAAACAAAGTATGAAAGTGTTCCAAAATACAAAGAGTTTGGGGGAATCTTATGAAGAATAAACCTTTGGATGGAATAAAAATACTTGATTTGAGTTGGGTTTTTTCAGCGCCTTTTTCAACTTTATTACTTCAGGATTTGGGTGCGGAGGTCGTTAAAGTAGAAAGGCCTGTGACAGGTGATAGAGCTAGATCTATTCCTCCTTTTAAAGATGGTATGAGTGGTTATTTTTATATGTTAAATAGAGGGAAAAAATCAATATCACTAAATTTAAAAAATGAAGAAGGAAGAAGGATCTTCCTAAAATTAACAAAACACTTTGATGTTATAGTAGAAAACTTTGCAGCAGGTACTATGGATAAGTTGGGTTTAAGCTATGAAGAAATAAAAAAAACCAATTCTAAAATTATTTTTGCATCAATAAATGGATTTGGTAGTAGCGGACCTTATGCAGATCGTCTGTCCATTGACGGTATTGCTCAGGCAATGGGGGGATTGATGAGTCAAACGGGAATGAAAGACGGAACACCTTTAAAAACTGGTCCTGCCATTGCAGATACCGTTGCTGGTGTTTATATGGCAGTTGGTGTACTAAGCGCTTTGTTAGAGCGTAATATAACGGGATTGGGACAAAAGTTAGAGGTTAGTATGATGGATAGTGTATTTTCCCTATTAGAAGATACTGTTATTAGAGCGAGTATGACTGGTAACTCTTTACCAATCCGTGGAAATACTGATCCTTTGGGCGCTCCCTGGGATGCATTTCAAACATCTGATGAAAAACGGGTTATGGTTTGTTCCATGGATGGAGATAAGTTTTATGAAATATACAAACATATAGGAAGAGAAGATATTGCTGAAGAATATAAAGGCAATGATCGTACATCATATGAAAAAAGATCGCGGGATTTAGAGGAATTAAATCTTGTTTTTGCAAAATGGGCAATGACGAAGACGGCTTCTGAACTTACCACTGATTGTATTAATTTAGGTGTACCAGTTGGAGAAATTAAGTATATTAATGAACTACTAGAGGACCCACATCTGAAAGAGAGGAATATGGTGGTTGATGTGAATCACCCTGATTTAGGGGAAATTAAGCTACCTAATATACCAATTCATTTCTTTAATCATGAAATTGGGATCAATCCAAATGAATCTTTGAATGAACCGAACCTTGGAGAACACAACTATAATATTTTGCAAACATTATTAGGAATGGATAAGAAAGAGATAAATAGGTTAATACAAGCTGGTGTATTATACCAATAATTATTCAATTATTTAAAATTGAATAATAAAATGAGGTTACTATTCAATTTAGAAGAAGGTCTATGATCCTTACAGTCTTTATTAAGATGTTAATTTTAATGATAAGGGGACATGAATAATGAATTTAACTGAACGTAAAGTTATGCCAACTAATGAAAATAAACCTGGTAGTTCATTATCAAAGGAATTAAGTAAATGGGATGTTTTATCTATTGGTATTGGTGTAGTAATAGGATGGTCATGGGTGATCTATGCCGGAATATGGTCTACTGTGCCAGGAAGTCTGGGGGGCGTAATGGCCTTTGTCATAGGTGGAATCTTGTGTACGTTAGTTGGGCTTGCATATGCTGAATTAGCTTCTTCTATGCCAAGAGCAGGTGGAGATATTGTTTACACTTTTGAAGGGCTGGGGGATAGATGGGCTTTTATAGCTGGAGCGTTTGTTGGATTAGGTTTTCTATCTTTAATTGTGGTTGAAACTATAATGTTACCTGTAATTCTTAATTCCTTAGGACTCCCATTGCCAAAAATAGGAGAGTTATACGCTGTTGGTGGAGAAAAAATTTATGTATCTTATATACTTGTCTGCGTGCTTTTTAATTTTTTCTTTGCCTATTTAAATTTCAGGGGTGTAAAATTTTCAAAGGCATTTCAAACTATTACAGTAGCTGTATTATTATTCGCGGCAGTGTTTTATGTAGTTTCGGGTGTTAGTTTAGGTGAAATATCAAATGCTCAGCCGCTTTTTACATCCTTAACTGGTTTATCATTAACTCTTTTAATGGTACCTGGATTTATGTCAGGTTTTAATGTTGTTGCACAAACAGCAGAAGAGGCAAATGTTAAACCTAAAACTATAGGTAAGTTAGTAATTGCTACCGTTTGGGCAAGTGTGCTGTTTTATATTTTAATTATTATTGGAACTGCATTTTCAGCTGATGTGGTTACTCGTGAAACAGCTCAAGTTGTAGTACTTGAATCATTAGTAAATATTTTTAATGGCTCACCTTATCCAAAACTGTTTGTTGCTCTTGCTGCATTGATTGGAATGTTGACGTCATGGAATGCTGCTTATTTAGCAGCCAGCAGGGTACTATTTGCGCTTGGAAGAGCAAAGTATATTTCAAAAGGGTTTTCAAAGCTTCATCCAAAAAATAAAACGCCGTATAAATCAATAATGTTAATTTTTATAATAAGTAGTTCTGGAGCACTTTTGGGAACAAGTCAATTAATTTTTACTAGTATTGTAAATATTTTTGGGTTCATGATGATATGTTCATGGGTGTTAGTTGTGGTTTCTTTTATTAACCTTAGGAAGAAAGCGCCTACAATGGATCGACCTTATAAAGTACCATTTGGGAGAACGGTAGGAGTGCTTTCTATTGTATCACTAATTATCTTCTTATTACTGTATACTCCGTTGAACCCTTTGGGCGGTTTAACAGTTCCAGAATTGTTTGTTTTGTCTAGTATGCTAATAGTTATCTTTGTTTTATACTTTAAGAATGTTCACAAGAGTAAAATAGAAAAAGCGGAGCGTAGGAAGTTATTATTTGAAGATTCTTCAGAGGAATAGAATAATGATAAGATCGGTATTTCTTTTCACTAGAGATACCGATTTTTTTTCATGAATACTAATTCTTTACCATGTCTTTGAATTTAGATTTTAGAAGTTTAATAAATGATTTACGTTCAACGGAAGTGGAGTTTTCTTTTAATGTTACAATCCCTAAATGGTTTTTTTCAAATATATGCTCACGTAATGGAATAGGAATTAATTCCTTACTTTTTATATACGGGTTATTGATTAGCTCCATTTTAGTTTCTATTGTAATAGCTAAACCTTTTCGTACAGCATCCATAATCGTCTCGCTATTACTAGATGTAAATAGAACTTCTACATCTCCATAATAATTAGTGAATTTTTTAAAGAACCAGTTCATGTACTCTCCATTAAACATCACGAACGATTGATTTAATAATTGTTGGGGGGTTAAGTAACTGAAAGATGTTAATGGTGATTTTTCATTAACAAACACATACATGTTTTCTTCATATAAGATTTCAAAATGAATGTTTTCTTTTTTTCTCAACGTATTTTCATAAAGTGCCAAGATCCCAATATCTAACTCTTCATCCAAAATTGCATCGATAATTTCAATAGAACCCTTTTCAATTAATGTGATAGTTAATTTTGGAAAGTCACTCCTTAATAGCGAAATGATAGTGGATAAGAAAGGTAGATATAATCCAGAAACTAATCCAATTTTTAGTTCATGGCTATCTGGATTTTTATATTCTTCAGCCTTATCAATAATACATTTTATTTTTTCTAATACTTCTGTGGCTAAAGTAATAATTTGCTTTCCTTCAGTTGTTTGAAATGTTCCTAAGCGTGAACGATAAAAAATTTTTAATCCTAATTCTTCTTCTAATTTAGATATAGATTGACTGAGTGCCGATTGTGAAATATGGAGGTTTTTAGCTGATTCAGAAATAGAATTGTACCTTGAGATAGAAACTATGTATTGTAATTGTTCAATTTGCATATAATTTCCCCCTACGTATAATGTAAATACTTCAGGCTATATCTCTAAAAAAAATCTTAATGGATCAATAGTTAATAAACTCAATGTATAGTTTCTTATTTTTGTTATTTGATTATTTTTAATTATAGTTTATATTTTCTTGTTATTCAATTTTTGATTTCCGTGACTAATTAACCCGTCTTTTCTAATGAAAATAAGTATTTACTAAACTTGGCTGTTTTGCTCGAAGAAATTATCGGAGCTTTAGTTCGTAAAAGATTGTGGCTCCTCCAGTGTGGAATATCAAATTAAAGTATCTTGGAAGCCAATATGAACCATGTCATTTGATTTTTCGTTAAAACTTCTTCCATTGTTAAATATCGAATATCGAGGGAGCGAAAATTGGAATGGGAAGAGGAAGCAGTGGAAAAGTATCCAGCTTTTCAAGCCGAATGTTTGGTAGTTGCTGTAATATAGGTACAATAGAAGAGAGGACCCGCCCAAACTGAAAAGGTGATGCGTGGGTCTTTTGATTCGATTTATATAAATGAAGCAAATCTAATGGTAAGATATAGCATAACAATAAATTTCGATCGGAAAATGAGTAGGTGTAACCATGAATGATAGACAAAAGGAACTATTACATATTTTATTGTTAGATCAGAACGTAGCTTTGCTCGTACAGGATCTTTCTAAGCGACTTCATTGTTCGGAGAAAACAGTGCGTAACGATCTTAAACATATTGAGGAGTTTATAAAGCCATATCCGAGCGCAAGTCTTATTCGTAAACCAGGTCTAGGTGTGTATCTTGAAATAGATTCTGGAGAACGGTCACAGTTATTTCAGTTACTTTTTTCTAAAGGATCTAAATCGGAGGAAGAGCGGATCATTGAAATGACCTATCAGTTATTGGTCAGTGATAAACCAATCAGCTTGCAACGATTCGCAGAGCAATACTATATTCATAAGACGGCTATTAAAAAGGATTTGGAGAAAGTTACGAAATGGCTGGATCGTTTTGATCTAATGCTCGTGTCGAAACAGCGATTGGGGAATACGATTACTGGTACGGAATTGAATAAACGCAGTGCACTAGCACATTTATCACAGCTTGTTGCTCCTGTTCCAGGTAATATGAATTATGTAATTGATTTATTTTTGCCATATGAAATAACAACTGTAAAAAAGGCATTAATGGATTTGCAGCATAACTATTCTGTTGCATTTACTGATGGAGCAATGGAAAGCCTTCTTGTCCATGCGCTTATCATGATTAAACGAACGCGGCAACGATCAACTGTGTCTATACCTGATTCAAAAAAGGAATCGATCTATCAAACAAATGAATATCAGTATACGAAAGACTTTCTAAACCAATTGGAATATGCATTTCGCCTTTCATTTCCTGAGGAAGAGTTAATTTATTTCACCTGGCATTTAATTAGTTGTAAGAAAACAGACGATCAATCCAACCGTTTTTTAGGATTAAATGATAATTTAGCTAGGATTACTACGGAAATTACATCGAAGTTAAAGCAGTTGACAATGATTAACTTTGAGGAAGATTCGGTGTTAATGGACGGGCTGACGGTACATATGGATACTGTCATAAACCGGTTAACATATGGTTTTCCAATTACAAATCCGCTTCTATCCGATATTAAGAAGATGTACCCGTACATGTTTAGCATGGTCGTGCTAACGTTAGAGGATATGAATGAATCCTATCATTTAACTATTCCGGAAGATGAAGCAGCTTATTTAGTTCTACATTTTCAAGCTTCTATCGAAAGGTTACAGAAAAAGAAAGATACGAATAAAAGTGTTCTTATTGTTTGTCACATGGGGATTGGTATGTCCCATTTACTGCGGGCAAAGCTTGAACAGAATTATAAAGGTATTACTATTTTAGACTGTATTGGAAAAACAGAGGTAAGTGAATTTATTAACCATAACAGTGTTGATTTTATTATTTCAACTGTTCCCCTTAAAAACGTTACTGTGTCACATATCGTTATTTCGCCGCTTCTAGAGGCAAAGGATAAAAATAAATTAGAGCAATTCTTTCATCAAGCAGAAAATGAGGCAACGAATTATCAAGGAAATTCCTATCTTTCTAAATTAATCAATCGGGATTTAATTTATCTAAACGTAGATTCGGAACATCGTTTTAAAGTTGTCGAGAAGCTTGCGAATGCGCTTTTTCAGAAAGGGTTTGTAGATAAAGAATTTGTCCATAGTACACTTTTTCGTGAAAAAAGTTCGGCCACTTCGATTGGTGGGGCAATAGCAATACCTCATGGAAGCCCAAGCTTGGTAAAACACTCGGTCGTTGCTGTAGCTGTTTTAGCAGAACCACTTGAATGGGGCGATGAAATGGTTTCGATTGTTTTTATGCTGGCAGTTTCGAATGAAAGGGATAATCCAACAAAGGAGCTTATTCAGCAAATAGCATCGTTCAGTGACCAGCCAATGCTAGTCGAAGCTATAACAGCAGCAAACGATCCATCTGACATTTTAATCCTTCTTGATAAATAATTCATTTTTACCATAGCTCTGGTAAAAATGAAAATTATTGAATGGACATGCTAGGTATATAATAGAAGAAAGCGTTTGCTTATTATATATAATAGCGGGAGGAAACATCATGAAAATATTAGCTGTTACAGCTTGTCCAGTTGGCATAGCTCATACGTATATGGCTGCTGAAAATCTGCAAAAAGCAGGCAAAGAGATGGGCATTGATATAAAAGTTGAAACACAAGGTTCCATTGGAGTGGAAAATGGACTTACGGAACAAGATATAGAAGAAGCAGATGGCATTATTATCGCAAGTGATAAAGAGGTTTCTAAAGAGCGTTTTATTGGTAAAAAATTGCTTGTAACGGGTGTGCAAGATGGAATACGGCGACCGGAAGAATTAATAAACAGAGTAAAAAGTGGAGATGTTCCGGTATATAAAGCTGAATTACAATCAGCTGATGAGATAAAGAAAAAGCGTAAAGAAAAAGAAAATCCAATTTATAAACATTTGATGAATGGTGTGTCCTATATGATTCCATTCATCGTGATCGGTGGATTATTGATCGCGGTTGCGTTAACGCTCGGTGGGGAACAGACACCTGGTGGAATTGTTATCCCTGACGGTTCATTCTGGAAACAAATTGAAAGCATCGGTGCTGCATCATTTAGCTTTATGGTTCCTATTCTGGCCGGGTTTATCGCGGTAAGTATTGCTGATCGCCCGGGGCTTGCACCAGGTATAATCGGAGGATTTATCGCAGCAAATGGAAGTTTTTACGGAAGTGAAGCTGGAGCAGGATTTATTGGTGGGATTATCGCTGGTTTCCTAGCTGGTTATGTAACATTGGCAATCAAAAAGATTAAAGTACCTAAAGCGATGCTGCCAGTAATGCCAATCATATTTATTCCGATAGTTGCTTCATTAATTGTTGGATTGTTGTTTATATTCGTTGTTGGTGCCCCTGTTGCACAAGTTTTCGAATCACTAACAACATGGCTTGAAGGAATGCAAGGAACAAGTTCTATTCTGTTAGCACTTATTTTAGGAGCGATGATCGCAGTTGATATGGGTGGCCCCTTTAATAAAGTAGCCTTTTTATTCGGTGCTGCTATGATTGCAGAAGGAAATTATGAAATAATGGGGCCGATTGCCGTTGCTATCTGTATTCCACCACTTGGAATGGGGCTAGCTACATTCATGAATAAACGAAAATACCGGTCTACTGAAAGAGAGACAGGAAAAGCTACATTTACGATGGGACTGTTTGGAATTACAGAAGGTGCAATTCCATTTGCAGCACAAGATCCGATACGTGTTATTCCAAGTATTATGGTTGGTTCCATGGTTGGATCAGTTATTGCAATGATCGGAAGTGTAGGAAATCGAGTAGCGCACGGTGGACCAATCGTAGCGGTATTAGGTGCAGTCGATAACGTGTTGATGTTCTTTATTGCCGCAATTGTTGGTTCGATTGTTACTGCAGTGATGGTTAATATGTTGAAAAAAAATAGTAATATAGATGATACACAGGAAGCTGAATCAGAGGAGAGTGAGTTAGATTCAGCGGAAGTAGAAGAACAGGTTGTAGCAGAACCAGTAACGATTGAAATTAACAAACTAACGGATATCACGAGCATTGACTTAATCGATACGGATCTAACTGGAAGCAACCAGGGTGAAGTTATTGATGAGCTAATTCGCAAACTGGATACATCTGAACTATTAAGTTCACCACAGGAATTTAAACAGGCAATCCTAGCTCGAGAAAACGAAAGTACTACAGGGCTTGGGATGAATATTGCAATTCCACACGGGAAGTCATCAGCAGTTAAACGCCCAGCAGTTGTATTTGGGATCAAACGTGATGGTGTTGATTGGAAAAGCATGGACGGCACAGATGCGAAACTTATTTTTATGATTGCCGTACCGAAAGAAAGTGCTGGAGATGCACATTTGAAAATTTTACAGATGCTATCACGTAGATTGATGGATGAGAATTTCAGAAATCAATTGTTGAATGTTGCATCTAAGGAAGAAGCTTATGAACTATTGGAAACGATTAATTAAGAAAGGGAGCCATGTGCTCTCTTTTTTTGGTAAGGTCTTAAGATAGGATAAACTAAATCAAAGGATTAATGGGTTTTATCTCTGCTTATCCGAATGGACCAAGTGTTATCACAAATGGCCATAGTGAGCTGAGTGAAGAATTGTTGGTAATTTGACTGCTAGAAAGCTAAGAAGCTAATAGAAGAAAAATATTTTACTGTTTATCATTGGGAATTGCATGGTAAAGTGATCAGAAAATTAGATCGTGACTTTTTGCAGGTTAGTGTTGTAGAAGGTAGTACTACTGTTGTAGTTGATGAAGCATCATTGGATGTTATTAAAGGTATAAATTTTATATTGCCATATACGGTAAAAAAATATCAGATCTTTGGTGTTGCTAATTTTGTAGTGTCACATATTTAGTGTAATAGCGTGGTAAAATATTTGTTTATTAGATCAAGAATGTATTAACTTTTTTTATGTGTAGATTGAAGCGATTAATTATTTCCTATCGATTAAGGAAATAAATTGTATGTCCTAATTTTCACAATCAAACTATAATTATATAACAAGGAGGGAGTATATTGCTTGCTCATTTAAATAAGAGGATGTTAAAAGCATTGAAATTACTCTCCAAAACAAATGATTATCTATCAAGTATTCATTTATCACAAAAGATGGGGGTGACTTCACGCACAGTTCGGGAAGATATCAAGAATCTTAATCATATTCTTAAGGAATATAGCATTTTTATTGATTCAAGCAGGGGTAATGGATTTAAGTTAAGCAATTCCTCTGGGGAGTTAAATACATTAATAAATCAATTTGAAAATGTGCTTTCAGATAATGATTTTAATCCGATAATGCCAGAAGATAGAGTAAGGTATATGATCAAGAAATTATTATATTCACCCGAAAGCATAAAAATACAAGCGTTTGTGGAGGATTTGTATGTTAGTGAATCAACTATAAAAAATGATATCCAAAGAGCGAAGTTAATTTTAAATAAGTATAATATTTCTATTTCCAAAGATAATAAAGGATTATATGTTGAAGGTCATGAGCTTAATAAACGCTTTTGTATTTCGGATTATTTAATTCACAGCTCCGCAATAGACGATAGATTAATATTGAGTTTTATCAATAATAATAGTTATATAATTTCCGATAGTGACTTAGTAAAAATAAAAAGTACAATTTTGTATTATTTAAATGAAGAAAATATGGTTATTTCAGATTTCGCATTAAAAAAAATAGCGGTACACATTGCTATTGTAATTAGTCGCATAAAGACGGGTCAGTATATTGATTTAAAATCAGAGGATTTCAGCAATTTAACGAATGAAGGCGAATACAGGATTTCGGGTGAAATTGTGAAGGCCATAGGTAAAGAGTTCAAAATGTCCTTTTCACAAGATGAAACTGTTTATATGACAATGCATTTAGTTGGTAACAGGATTTCTCAAGCAGGAGGGATTCCAACAGATTTATTAAATTATTTAGGGGAAGACATTTATAAACTTTCATATAAAATTCTTAATGAGGTGGGTTCTTGGATAAAAGAAATTGATTTAAAAAAAGAAAAGGAATTTGTTTATAGCTTAGGATTACATTTAAAGCAATTATTGCATCGTTTGTCTTTTAACATGAATATTAGAAATCCCATGTTAAGCATAATAAAAATTAAATATCCTTTGGCTTTTGAAGCGGGAGTTGTCTCTGCAAAGACTATTATGAAAGAAACAGGTTTTCAAATTAATGAAAATGAAATAGGGTTTCTAGCATTGCACTTTGGAGTTGTTATTGAGAAGCAACGATTACAAACATTGAGTACAAAGAAGAAAAAGATTGCATTGGTTTGCGCTTCAGGTATGGCTACTTCAGAGCTACTATTAACAAAATTATCCCATATATTGGGTTCAAATTACTATATGATAGGAACCTATGCTTTACACCAAATCGATGAATTAACAAATCAGCAACCAGATATAATTTTAACGACCGTACCTATAGAAGAGGAAGTTAGTATACCTATATTAATAGTACCATCTATCTTGGATGATTCAGATATTGATAGTATAAAAGGTTCTTTGACAAAACTGGAGGGGGAAACTTCAAGTATTAGTCAGTTTATAAAAGAAGACTTGTTCTTTCAAAGCTTAACTATTACAACTAAACATGAAGCGTTGCAGTTTTTGACAGAGAAGATGATAGATAAAGGGTATATTAATGACAAAATTAAGCAATCCATACTAGCACGCGAAAATATATCTTCAACTGCGATTGGAAATATGGTTGCAATTCCACATCCTCTAGAAGTTGAAATGAATCAATCATGCATATGCACAGCAATTCTAGAACATGAGATTCCTTGGAATGCGGGCGAGGATGTTTCAATAATTTTTATAATTGTGTTAGAGGAAAAATGGCGGCCGAAATTCCAAGAAATATTTATAGGATTATATGATATTATCCATTCAAGTGATAACGTTCTTACGTTGAGTAAACAAAAAAATTTTTATGATTTTATAGGAATGATAAATTCCATGAAATAAGGAGAATACACCAATGACTGAGATTGACATAATAAATGAGGATCTTATTGAATTAAATAATTGTGCGCCATCAAAACGGGATGTATTAGAGGATGTTGCCCGAATGGTATATCAGGAGGGACGAGTGCGGGATAAAGAAGGTTACTTGAATGGGCTTCTGGAGAGAGAGGCGAATTCTACCACAGGTTTTGGGGATGGAATTGCTATCCCTCATGCCAAAATTGATGGAGTAATTAAGCCGACTATTGCAGTTATTAAATTGAAAAATCCAGTTGAATGGGAAGCAATGGATAATAAGCCTGTTAAATTGATTATTTCCTTAGCAGTTCCTTCTAATCAGAAAGGAACTTTACATTTAAAACTATTAGCAAATTTATCGGAACATTTAATGGAAGATGATTTTAAAAGAAAATTGATATTAGCTGATACTAAAAGAGAAATATACAAAATTATTACTAGCATTTTTTATAATGCAGAGGAGAGAAAGTAAATGGAAATTGTTGCAGTAACAGCATGCCCAGCAGGAGTTGCTCATACTTATATGGCAAAAAAAGGTCTAGAGAAAGCCGCAAAAAAAATGGGGTATAAAATTAAGGTGGAAACACAAGGTTCAATGGGGATAGAAAATGAATTAAAAGCTAAAGACTTGAAAGATGTAAACGTTGTCATTTTGGCTATTGATACAAAAATAGAAAAGGCTAGTCGATTTAATGACATGCAAGTGCATGAAACGTCAGTTGCAGCGGCGGTAAAAAATTCTTCTAAAGTGATTGAAGATGCTGTAAACAAATTGAAATAATGGGGGAGTGAACCATGAAAAATATAAAAAAGCATTTAATGACTGGAGTCTCATACATGATTCCAATTGTAGTTGCTGGAGGAATATTGCTTTCCTTAGGAGTAATTATAGGAGTGGATACCTCTTTTGGAAAGGAATTAATTAATTATGGGGTATGGACGCTCGGAATGATGGTACCTATGATTTCTGGATTCATTGCATATTCTATGGCCGATCGACCGGGGATCGCAGTTGGTCTTGCCAGTGGTGTGTTTGCGAACGAACTTGGAACAGGCTACATTGGTGGAATTTTAGTTGGCTTTTTCGCTGGTTGGATAACTAATCAGTTGAAAAAGATACCAATGCACCCTAATATTGCTGTTATTAAACCAATTATGATTATCCCGGTATTAGGAGTCGGAGCATCGGCACTATTTATGTATTTTATCTCTATTCCTTTAGAACCTGCTATGACAGGACTAGAAAATTGGCTAGTGTCACTAGAAGGTAGTAATTTGTTATTTCTTGGATTTATTATTGCCGCTATGATGGCTTTTGATATGGGTGGACCAGTAAATAAAATAGCATTGGCATTTTGCTATGCCACGTTAGCAGAAGGAATTTATGCTCCCATGGCCGCATGTTGGGTTGGAATAATGGCAGCACCAATGGGCTTATCATTAGCAACACTAATTTTCCCCAAAAGATTTTCCAAATCAGAAAAAGGAAATGCATTTCCTGCAGCTTTTATGGGGTCGTTAGGTATTACGGAAGGAGCTATTCCTTATGCTGTAGCAACACCATTAAAGGTGATTCCTGTCATTACAATTAGTTCCGGGATAGGTGGTGGACTTGCGTTATTATTAGGTGCTTCATCACCTATACCAGCTGCAATAGGGATTTGGGGATTACCTTTCGTTTATCAGCCACTTATGTTACTGCTAGGGCTAGTTGTAGCGGTTGTAATTATCGCATTAGCTGTTGGGATATTAAGAAAAGAAAGTGATGCTGACGATAATGATGATGTCGGAATTACTTTTGAATAAAACTTTGATGAGGGATTAGTATGAATAATAGATTTGATCGAATAATCAATAGAAAAGGTACCTATAGTACACAATGGGATTATATAGAAGATCGATTTGGAAGAAATGATATTTTACCTTTTTCCATATCGGACATGGACTTTCAAGCGCCACCTGAAATTTTGAACACAATTAGAGATCACACGGATCACGGTATATTTGGATACACTAGATGGAATCATGATACATTTAAGTACGCAATCGTTGATTGGTATCAGAAAAGATTCTCGGCAAAGGTTCACAAAGAATGGATTGTGTATAGTCCAAGTGTTGTTTATTCCATTTCAAAGTTAATTGAAATTTTAACAGAGGAAAATGACAATATTATTTTGCAAATACCTGCTTATGATGCATTCTTTAAGCAAATAGGCAATTCACGATGTAATCTTTTCAGAAATCGGCTTATGTATAAGGATGGTCACTATGAGCTGGATCTGATAGATTTAGAGTCTAAATTATCTCATCCTAGATCAAAGGTGCTACTGCTTTGCAATCCGCACAACCCTACAGGAAGGGTATGGAAAAGGTCCGAGTTGGTAAAAGTTGTGAATCTTTGTGAACAATATAATGTAAAAATTATATCGGATGATATTCATATGGATATTGTATATGAGGATCATTCATATGTACCGATAACGGATGTCTCAAATAATTATCTGGAAAACGTATTCATCTGTACATCAGCAAGTAAAACGTTCAATACTCCTAGTTTAGGAGGATCATATGCTTTTATCCCAAATGAAAAGATAAAAGACAAGTTTATTGCCTTAATGAAGAATCGTGATGGAGTTTCAAGCGCAACTATTTTCGGTGTATTATCTGTAATAGAAGGGTATAATCAGGCCGGATATTGGGTTGATGAATTACGTTCCCATCTTTATGAAAATATGAAAATAGTTAAGACTTTTATAGAAAGTGAACTTCCGATCTTAAAGTTTAATATACCAGAGTCGACTTATTTAGCATGGATTGACTGTACAGGGTTAAAGGTGACAAATCAAAAACTACAGGAAGCTCTTGTTAATAAAGGGAAAGTTGGCATTATGTCAGGAGAAGTTTACGGACAAAAGGATGGTTGTTTTTTAAGAATGAATATTGGATGTCCGCAAGAAAAATTAGTAATGGGTTTGGAAAGATTGAAGAAGTCAGTTGATTATGTGCAATAGAGTTTTAAACGGAGCTCCTATGATATTTGATCTTAAGTGCCTGTCTCCTGGAACTATTCTGAATTGGGGGAGGATAATTTTATGAGGAAATATTTAGTGACATAATGAATAGGGGGTTATTTTCTACAGGATTTTTTAAAATTAATGTGGTACCTAGTATTGGATTAAGGGTACTGAAGGTTACACTTTCACACCGTGGTGTGTACATCAAGGAGGAAATGCAAGGGAAACTGTAAATTTTTACCATAAATCTAAAAAGAATATTGAAACGAATGGGTTAAATCTAACTAATTAATGAACATAAATCAATAAAAAGGCGACTTCAAATTCAGATAGTGAATTTTAGTCGCTTTTTTTGATGCAAATTATTAAGTGTGTTAGAAAATCATAGGATTTTCAGTGGTATCCGGTCTATGTCCCGTTTTTCTTATGGATAAAATTAATAGCGTATACTTATTGTTAAATATTCTGACAAAAGTTGTACTTAAATTGTGTTGATTAATGAAAGCGCTTAAATATAATATGAATATAGGAGGGAGGGATACACATGCTCGAGCAAAGGTCACTTAATACTTTAGAAATAATTATGAGCAACCCGAATTGTACAATTAAAGATTTGGAAATGAAAACATCGTTAACGAGAAGGCAAGTAATGTATGATCTCGAAAAGATTAATTATTGGATGAAGGAGAACAATTTTTTTGAAATCGAGCAGAATAGAACAAATGGTCTAATGATCTTAAATGCTACCAATGCCTCTAATGATATTTTAAACAGATTGGCAGAAGAGAAAAATGTGCAGGTTTTTACTGAACAGGAAAGACAAATCGTATTATACTTTTACTTATTTATCTGCCAAGAAGATGTTTCATTATACCATCTGATGAATCTGCTGAGTGTAAGCAGAGGTACAGTGAATGAGGATTTGAAGAAGCTTTCCAATAGATTACGAGAGCATAATTTGCAGATTTCCTACACCCGGCTAAGAGGATACTTTATCGAAGGAAAAGAAAGTGATGCCAGATATATGGCTATGCTTTTAGTTGCCAACTTGGTTGCTAAAGAACAGGGAACAGGTCTTTTAATATTTGTTCTTGAAAAGGAGGGTTTTCATCAAGAGGAATGGAGTACATTAATCAACAACCAACTCAGTAAGCATCAGGTTATATTCTCAGATAATGGATTGTTGGAGGTAAATTATATAATTGCTTTTGTTTTTGCCAGGGGTCTTGATATAGAAAAAAATTTTTGTACAGATAAAAATATGAATTTAAACCGTCTAACAGAATATCGTGTTGCGGAATCGATTATCCAGGAACTGTCGGGTTCTGGCTATCAGTATCATAAGTACCTTGACTTTATAACTTCATTAATACTTTCCTACTCTACAGGAGATAGCAGCAAGAAGACGGAAAGCTACTACTCTTTAAGAAATTTTGTTTATAAAATATTTCTTAAACTGGAAGTTTCCTATGGGATCAATTTAACGGATAAGGAGCAGGCCTTTGAGCAAATTTATGCCCACTTCAGACCAGCATATTACCGAATTATTTTTCAATACCCAATTGTTAATCCTTTAAAAACTAAAATACAAGAGCAGTACAGCGTTTTGTTTAAAATATTAAAAGATATTTTTGACCCCATTAGTCTCCCTAGCGGGGACCATGTATCAGACGATGAATTAGCCTATCTGACGATTCACTTTGCAACGTTAATTAAAAATAACAAAAGTGAAAGAACAATTAAAACGAAGGCAGCGATTATTTGTCCAAATGGTACAGGGGTTTCGTTAATTATCTATAAAGAATTAAAAAGTATTTTTCCGGAAATTGAATTTTTAAAGCCAGTATCAATAGGTGCTTTGGATTTTATTATGGATGAGATAGATGTTATTTTTTCTACCAATTTAATTAAAACTTCTAAACCATTGTTTATTGTGCGCCCAATTATGACAAATATAGAAAAAGCTAATCTGATTAAAAACTTCTATGAAAGTAAGGGAAATTCAGTTTTCATGGAAAATAATTATCCTGTAGAAGACTTGCTGAAGATTGTAGATAAATATACAGACATTAGAAGCGCGAAAAAAATAGTCAATGAATTAAACAAACTAACTTCAAATATTCTCTATGTAGATGGGGAAAGGAGGCAGCCCATGCTAAGTGAAATAATTAATGCGGAATTGATTCAGCTACACGTAAACGCAACGGATTGGAAAGACGCAATCAGGAAAAGCAGCATTCCATTAGTAAAACAAAATAAAATTACGGAGAATTATGTAGACGCCATGATAACAAGTGCAGAGGAGAGTGGGCCTTACATTGTTATAACAAAGAATGTGGCTTTACCTCATGCGAGGCCTGAAGAAGGGGTACGGGAATTAGCGATTAGTCTGACTACCCTGGAGAGTCCGGTAGAATTCGGAAATGATGAAAATGATCCGGTCAAATATATTTTTTGCCTGAGTGCAACGGATAATACCACTCATTTGAAAGCTATTTCCGAGCTTGTAGATTTATTGGGTGATAGTGATTTTTATAGAATGATTGAAAAATCACAGGATCCTAGTGAAATTATAAATTATATTCAAAAAATAGAAAAGGAGATGAGCAACGTATGAAAGAAGCGTTAGTCGCATGTCGCACCGGGATGGGAAGTAGCATGATGCTGAAAATAAAGGTGGAGCAAGTGGTAAGAGAAAATAATTATCCTATCAAGGTTCACCATGACACCCTGAGTGCCGTTAATCAATTTAAGGGGGACCTACTCATCACGTTGGAAGACTTGGTTCCTGATGTCAAAGACAAAGTTAAGTATGTGATAGGTATTAAAAATTTGATGGACAAAGAAGAAATAAAGAGCAAGTTAAATGAGTTTTTGGAGGTAAATGTATAAGTGGAAATATAATAAGAGGGGGAATATATAATGGAGCTTATAAGAGCTTTTGCAATAGACTTGCTGGGATCTGCGGCTATTTTAGTCGGATTAATGGCTTTGATGGGTTTGCTTTTGCAAAAAAAGCCCTTTGATGAGGTATTAACAGGAACACTAAAAACGATTGTGGGATTCTTAATATTCACCGTAGGATCTGGAGCAGCAGTTTTAGCTCTTAATAGTTTTCAAGATTTATTCAGTGAAGGATTTAGTTTAGATGGTGTGCTGCCACTGGCAGAAGCTGTTACAGCGCTTGCCCAGGATAGATTTGGAACCGTCGTATCTCTAGTTATGTTGTTAGGTTTTCTTTTTAATCTATTGTTTGCACGAATCACGCCATTTAAATATATCTTTTTAACTGGACAGCATAATCTGTATTTTGCAGCACTATTAACTGTAATGATGAAAGCACTAGATGTTGGCAATACCGGAATCGTTCTAATTGGTGGTGTTATCTTAGGGCTGGCTGCTTGTATTTTTCCGGCCATTGCTCAACCGTTTATGAGAAAAGTTACTGGTGATGATGAAATCGCACTTGGGCATTATGTAAGTGTTGGTTATGCGATTTCAGGATGGATAGGATCAAAGGTAGGTAAGCCTGAAGATACAACGGAAAATTTAAATCTTCCCAAGTGGCTCTCCATGTTCAAGGACTATGTTGTAGGTGTTAGTTTAACAATCGTTGTTTTCTTCTATATTGCAACATTTGCTGCAGGTCCAACGTTTGTAGAAAGTATATCTGGTGGGATGCATTGGTTAGTATATCCATTATTGCAAGGGCTAACTTTTGCAGCAGCACTTTATGTAATTATTACTGGTGTTAGGATGCTTCTTGGTGAAATTGTCAATGCATTTGTCGGTATCTCTGAGAAGTTAATACCAAACGCTAAACCAGCCTTAGATTGTCCGGTTGTATTCTCCTTCGCGCCAACAGCGACGGTAATTGGATTTCTTTCTGCATATGCTGGCGGCCTAATCTGTATGTTTGTGTTTGGAGTTCTTAATGTTTCTGTAATAATCCCAGTAGCCGTGCCATACTTTTTTATCGGTGCAACTGCAGGGGTGTTTGGTAATGCAACTGGTGGTTGGAAGGGAGCAGTTGTCGGCAGCTTTGTAGTTGGAATTCTTATAGCAATTGGACCTGCGCTAATTTATCCAATCATGTCAGATATAGGTTTATCAGGAACAGCATTTCCGGAAACTGATTTTACGATAGTCGGGATACTGGTTTACTATATTGGTAAATTGATTCTAGGGATATTTTAAATTATAGAGAGGATGTTTAATTATGAAGACGTTAACACAGGAAAACGTAGCAGAATTATCCATTGCAACTATTAGAACATTATCAATTGATAGTGTTGAGCACGCGAAGCATGGGCATTTGGGAATGCCTCTTGGATCAGCACCGATGGCTTATAAGTTGTTTAAAGACGTTATGAAGCATAATCCGAAAAATCCTAAATGGTACGATAGAGATCGATTTATCTTGACATCTGGACATGGATCCATTCTCTTATATACACTTTTACACTTAAGTGGTTATAATGTTTCCATTGAAGACTTGAAGGAATTCAGACAGTTAGGAAGTATTACCCCAGGACACCCAGAGGTAGATGTTACCCCAGGAGTAGAAGCGACTACAGGACCATTAGGACAGGGAATATCTACAACAGTTGGGTTTGCTATTGCTGAGAGAAACTTAGCCCATACTTATAATAAAGAAGATATTTCTATTGTTGATCATTATACCTATACGATTTGCGGAGATGGAGACTTAATGGAAGGGGTTGCCCAGGAAGCGATGTCTCTAGCAGGTCATTTGGGTTTAGGCAAGTTAATCGTTCTATACGATTCCAATGATGTTTGTTCAGACGGTTTTGTCTCAGATTCAAATACCGAAGATGTACAAAAGAAATACGAAGCAATGGGATGGCAAACGTTATACGTTGAAGATGGCAATGATATTAGTGCCGTACAGCAGGCAATCGATTCAGCAAAAACAGAAACGAATAAACCTTCATTAATTGAAGTGAAAAATATTATCGGATTTGGGTCACCAAATTTTGGAGGAACAGCTGCTATTCACAGTAATCCAGTTGGTGACGATGAATCTAAACTAATTAAACAAGCTTATAAGTGGCTACATGAAGAGAAATTTTTTATACCTGAAGAAGTGAAAGAAGATTTTGCTGAAATAGTCTCTAAAGGCAGTGAGGTTGAAAAAGATTGGAATAACCGTTTTAAGGATTATCAGGGTAAATATCCAGAGCTTGCTAAACAGTTTATAGACAGTATGGATAATAAGGTGGAAATAGAAGATGTTAAACTAGAATTTACTGAAGACAAGATGGCAACAAGAGCTGCATCTGGTAAGGTACTGAATTCATTGGCTAAGCAAATTCCTTCTCTTATAGGCGGCTCGGCTGATTTAGCATCGTCTAATAAAACTACGATAGATGGAAATACGTTTATGACAAAAGGTGATTATAAGGGACCGAATATTCACTTTGGAATACGGGAATTCTCCATGGCCTCAATTGTAAACGGACTTGCATTGCATGGAGGAGTAAAAGGTTATTCAGGAACCTTTCTGGTATTTGCTGATTATATGAAAGCAGCTATTCGAATGTCAGCTATTATTAATAGACCAGTAACATATGTGTTTACACACGACAGTATTATGCTTGGGCAGGATGGGCCAACTCACCAACCTGTGGAACAACTTGCTTCATTAAGAGCTACGCCTAATCTTAATGTCATTAGGCCTGCGGACGCTAACGAAACTAAAGCCGCCTGGTCTATTGCAATAAATTCCAAGGGTACACCTACAGCTATTATATTAGGTAGACATGATGTTCCTGTATTACCACATGCATCTGTTGAAGGAGTTAAGCGGGGAGCTTATATTATATCAGAAGGAAAAGACGAACTATCTGGAATCATTATCGCTTCAGGATCCGAGGTTGAACTAGCGCTGAAAGCACAACAGCTATTGGAAAAAGACGGAGTTTCAATAAATGTGGTTAGTATGCCCAGCTGGGAGCTTTTTAATCAACAGGATATGGATTATAAGAATCAGGTCCTGCCTCCTGTGATTACCAATAAATTAGTAGTTGAAATGGGTTCTCCAATCGGATGGAGGGAATACGTTGGTCCTAAGGGAGAAATATGGGGTATAGATGACTTTGGGGAATCCGGCAACGGCAACGCATTGGCTGAAAAGCTCGGATTTACTTCGGAAAATATAGTTCATATATATAAAACAATGCTTGAAAGGAACCAATAATTCGATGTTTTATGGATGCTGAAAAAGTTAATGTTATTTATTTTTAATCTAAGCCAGGGATAAGGTAGTAGTTTTACTTTATTCCTGGTTGTTTTATGACTAATAGTAATGGCAACTTACTTGTATTAAAAATAATGAATTAGTTCATGTGACAGCACGGCAAGTAGAACTGAAATTAGGCCTTAACATATTGTGTTTCATCAAAATGGTAAGACCGCATATCTGCATTTGTAGATTTTTGTAATAGGACAATGTGTAAACAGAATACCCATATACAAAGACGAAATGGGTGATTCAACATGGGCGATCAACAAAAGAAGATTAAACTTTCACAAATAGGGTTAGAAACTAACTTTCGGAAAAAGGAAAAGGATTTGAGTCTAGAATTAAGCATTAATAGACATGGATTAAGAGTACCTTTAATTGTGGAGGAGGAAAGTAAAGATCATTATATTTTAGTAGATGGTTACCGGCGTTTTTATGCCCTTGAATTTCTGGGGGAGATAAATGCCGAATGTAGTATAGAAAAGCTATCTTCAGAAGAGGAAAGAATAGTTAAGAGATTAGGTATAGAACTGCACACCAGGAAGAGAACGGCATACCAGCTGGAAAGAATGATTAACCGATTATTAGAAACTGGTAAATATGATGCAAAATTAATTGCAAGTCTATGTAATGTAACAGAAAGGACTATAACTAAATATATACGTGGGTTGGATATTAATCCTGATTGGATTAGGAGAGGAGAACAAGCAGGTGCGGGAAGGCATGCATTTACTGATATTCATAATCTTAATTTAACCGAAGAAAACAAGAATTATATTGCTAATAAATATATTGATAGGCAGATCAATAAAACCACTGTTGATGTCTTAAAAAAAGCTACGAGAGAAAAAGCTTTTGAGGAGATAGCAGAAGAAAATATAAAAAAGTGTATTGATCAGGTAATTGAGAAGCAATCTAAAGACTATGAAACTGTGAAAGAAGTTGTCAATGAGAATAGTTTACAAGCTGGACACACTAAAAGCGGTCATACATTCATGCATAATTTAAATTTAAATTTGATAACGAGAATTGAAAAGGTATTTAAAAATAGATACTACGTGAACTATTTATCTGATAAGCAAAAAGATCAACTGATTAAATCGCTAAGAAACTTAATCCTAACATTAAAACCTCCAATAAAATGGTCTTCTTTTCCCGATAAAGATCAACTTCGTGAAAATCCTGAAGATGAATTCAGTGACAGGTTGGAACATTAAATTATACGATAAATTTTTAATGATTAATCCAATTTAATCGTGGTGGGGCCAATTCCAGAACATACTTAAACATAAATAAACAAAGAGAGGAAATGAAGAAATGCGACCGAAGAAATAAACGGAAGGTATCCTCTAAGTCAGAGAATACCTTCCGTTTACTTTATCATTTAATTTAATAATTCTTTAAATCGATTAACTACATTTTCAGCAGTAAAGCCAAACTCCTTAATGACTTCTTCTCCAGGACCTGAAGCCCCAAAACTATCTATACTCATTACAGATCCGTTGCTTCCGACAAACTCGTTCCAACCTACCTTGGAACCCATTTCAATTGCAAGTCTTGTTTGGATTTGTTCTGGTAAAATTTCTTCTTTGTATTCTTGTGGTTGTTTCTCAAAAAGATCCCAAGATGGCATACTAACGACGTTTACAAAAATGTTTTCATTTGCTAATAGTTTTTGAGATTCTATTGCTAGTTGGACTTCAGACCCTGAGGCAATAAGTATTCCACTAGGATTTTCTGTAGCCTTGGAAATGACATAAGCACCTCGTTGAACACCTTGCGTCGCCAATGTATCTGAATTCTTAATAGTTGGTAATCCTTGTCTTCCCAATACCAACATCGTCGGCTTATTGGTTTGCTGTACAGCAATTTTCCATGCTTCCCTTGTTTCATTTGCATCTGCTGGTCGTATGACAGAAATCCCTGGCATTGCTCTAAATGAAGCTAACTGTTCTATTGGTTGATGAGTAGGGCCATCCTGACCAACAGCTACGCTATCATGGGTAAAGACATAAGTTACTGGTACTTGCATAAGTGCAGCTAACCGAATCGCTGGACGCAAATAATCTGAAAAAACAAAGAATGTACTTACAAATGGCCGTAAATGATGAAGCGCTAAACCATTTGCAATAGCACCCATAGCAAATTCTCGTACTCCGAACCATATATTCCTACCAGCATAATTCTCACTGTTTAGATCAGCAAACTTTTTTAGTTTTGTTTTTGTAGAAGAGTCTAGATCGGCTGAGCCACCGACTAATTCGGGAATAGTCTCTGCCAATGCATTTAACGTATCACTTGATGCAACTCTAGTGGCTAGGGTATCTCCTTCTTTATAAGAAGGTAAATTGCCTTCCCAATCTTCTGGAAGTTCACCTTTCACAATTCTAAATAACTCATTCGCTAATGTGGGATGTTCTTCTTTATAGCGATTAAATAATTCGTTCCATTCATCTTCTTTTGTTTTCCCGTTTTCAATAATGGAGTGAAAGTCTTCATAAACTCCATTTGGTACATAAAAGTCTTCTTTACTTTCCCACTTATAGAATTTTTTTGTTCGTTCAATTTCTTCTTTTCCTATTGGATCACTGTGTGCATCACTTGTACCCTGTAGTGAGGGAGAACCATATCCAATGGTAGTCTTTATCTCTATAATAGTTGGGCGACTATCCTCCGCCTTTGCTTCCTTAATCGCTCTTTCTACTTCTTCTATATTATTTCCATCTTCAACGTGTAGAACTTGCCAATTGTATGATTCAAATCGTTTTTCAATATCCTCGGAAAATGAAAGACTAAGTTCTCCATCAAGACTGACATCATTTGAATCATATAAAACGATTAAACGTCCTAGTTTAAGGTGTCCAGCGAAAGAAGCAGCTTCACTTGACACACCTTCCATTAAATCCCCGTCTCCACAAATTGTATAGGTATAGTGATCAACAATAGGAAAATCATTTCTGTTATATTTTTCAGCAAGGTGTCTTTCAGCTAAAGCCATTCCAACACTTACAGGAATACCTTGGCCCAGTGGCCCAGTGGTAGCTTCTACACCTGGTGTAATTCCGTACTCTGGGTGTCCTGGTGTTTTACTTCCCCATTGTCTAAAGTGCTTTAATTCATCCATCGATAAATCATATCCAGAGAGATGTAATAAACTATACAATAACATGGAGCCGTGCCCTGCTGATAAAATAAATCTATCGCGATTAAACCAATTTGGATTCTTTGGATTTATATTCATTACTTTTTTCCAAAGTGCGTAAGCCATAGGGGCAGCTCCCATGGGCATGCCAGGATGCCCATGTTGCGCCTTTTCTACACTATCAATGGTAAGTGTACGAATCGTGTTTACTGAGAGTTCGGATATAGATGAGATTGATGTATTCAAACAAATTCCTCCTAGTTATTTTGAGGCCACTGAAAAAGTGATGGATTTTAAAAATTTAACTTTTCACCTTAACTTAGCATCTCGAATATACGGAGACTCCTGCGGGAAGCAAGAGATCGGCGAGACCCCGTAGGACGGCAGTCCGAGGAGGCTCGGCACTCGCCCGCGGAAAGCGCAGTATATTCGAAGATGCGATGGTAGATCCACCTATTTTGTACTATATTTAACCTTTTTCAGCGGCCTCGTTATTTTTAAGATATTTTTTCAAGATCATTTTCACTGTGAGACTTTTTACCAAGCTTACTTTTAATAGCTATGGAAGCTATCAACACAAGGATAATGGTTGCAATAACACCTGGTTGACCTAAGAATTTACCAACGTTACCAAGTACAATACCTACTACAAGAAAGTCTGTATCTGAGAAAGTTGTACTAGCATTACCTAAATCCCCTAGGAGTGGTAAGAAAAGCACTGGTAAGAATGTGATGATTAGACCATTTACAAATGAACCAGCAATAGCTCCCTTTACTCCACCAGTCGCGTTACCAAACACTCCGGACGTTGCACCTAAGAAGAAGTGAGGTACTACACCTGGTAGAATAACGACTCCTCCTGTAAAGAAAAGGGCAAACATTCCTAGGACCCCTGCAATAAAGCTAGAGAAAAAGCCGATTAAAACAGCATTAGGAGCAAATGGGAAGACAATTGGACAATCTAATGCCGGCTTGGAATTAGGAACTAGCTTTTCTGATATTCCTTTAAATGCTGGTATGATCTCCGCTAAGATTAATCGAACACCTGATAAAATGATGAATACACCAGCGGCGAATGTCACACCTTGTATAATAGAAAAGACGATGTAGTTCGTACCGCCACTAATGTTATTTTCAATAAAAGTTTGCCCTGCGAATAAAGCAGCTAGAATATAAATGATGGTCATCGTAAGTGATATACTAACGGAACTATCTCTTAGAAAACTTAATCCTTTAGGAAAGTTAATATCTTCTGTAGACCTTGATCCTTTAAAGAGTTTTCCAATACCTGCTGATGCTACATAACCAACCGTTCCAAAATGGCCAAAACCTACATTATCATTGCCTGTAATTCGACGCATTGTTGGTTGAGCCATAGCTGGAAAGATTGCCATAATAATACCTAATGCAATTGATCCTACAATAATTAAAACCATTCCACTAAAGTTAGCAACGCTTAAGACTATTGCTAAAAAACAGGCCATATAAAAGGTATGGTGACCAGTTAAGAATATATATTTAAGGTTTGAAAAACGAGCTAGTAATATATTTGCTATCATGCCGAAAAACATAATTAGCGCTGCTGTGGTTCCGAATTCTTCAATTGCAATAGAAATTATTGCTTCATTATTGGGAACTACTCCTTGAACACCAAATGCTTCTTGGAACATTTCACCGAACGGTTTAAGTGATCCTGATACAACCGCTGCACCTGCACTTAATACAATAAATCCAAGAAACGTTTTCGTCGTGCCTTTGGTTATTTCACTAGCAGACTTCTTTTGGATAAGAAGACCAACAAAAGCAATGATCGCAACTAATACTGCTGGTACACTTAAAATATCTACTAATAACGAAACAAAGCCATCCATCATTAACCACCCCTATAGAATATTTTTTTCTTTTAGATTAGAACTTATCTTTGATTTTAGTTCCTCTTTATCTAAGATATTATCTAAGACAATTAACTCTCCTAGATTTGATGCACTTTCAGCTAAGTCTCTTCCAATTACAAACAGGTCAGCCATATCTGATGTCGATGAACCTAAATCTGCGTGATTAACTTCAATGTCGTTTACATTGAGTTCTTTTAATACGTCCTTAATATTCATTTCAATCATAAAACTACTCCCAAGACCTGAACCACAAACGGCTAAAATTCTCATTTTCTACACTCTCCTCTAAGTTAAATTCTTTTTAAATTTTCCTACTAAACAACTTGTAAAATCTGATCGACTGAAGAAGCGTTTTTAATTTGGCTCATTCTTTCGTCATCTGAAAGCACTTCTGCTAGTTTCGATAAAATGTTTAAGTGAGATGTACTATCTAATGCCGCTAGAACGAACACTAGCGAAACATGATGGCCATTATCTGAAAAGGGGATACAATGATCAATTTTTAATAAACTTATCCCCATCTTCATAACTCCTTCTTCCGGTCTTGCATGTGCAATGGCAATTCCAGGAGCAATAACAATGTAAGGACCTAACTTTTTAACACTCTTAATCATGGCTTGCACGTAATGTTGATTTATATAATTTTTTTTAATAAGTGGTTCGGCAGCTTTTTTTATGGCATCTTCCCAAGAATCAACTTCGGAAGCAATTTGGATCATATCTCTCTCTAAAACACTATTTATCAATTAATCTCTTCCTCCTTTGCCGTCGTAGACCTATAAACTACTGACTTTATCAATTAGTTTTAAAAAGGTAGATTTATCACTTTTTATAATATCTTCTAAATTTGATTCGCTTTTTAAGAGTTTTGTTAGCTGCCGAAGTGCATTTAAATGTATTTTGGCATTGGTACTAGCAAGGCAAATCACAATAGAGATAGGATCACTTGCTGAATGTCCAAAGGCAATGGGGTTCTTCAACTTTATGAAACTTATCCCAAGTGAATTCACTCCATCTGATGGTTTTGCGTGTGGCATTGCAATACCTTTATCAATGACCATATAAGGGCCATGTTTATCAAATAACTGCATAATAGCATCTAGATATTCTTGCGTTACTTTCTTCTCCTTAATAAGCAGGTTCACAGCAAGTTTTATCGCATCCATCCAATCTGAAGCTTCTATATCCCAAGACACCAACTCTGGTGTGAGTATCTCACCTAACACTGGACCAACTGAAACATCACTAGTTACTTTTTCACGCTGAATATTCATTAGAGAGCTAATTTTATCCCTATCTTCTTTAGGTAAGAAAGGGCCAACTTTAATAGTAGGAACAGAAAATTGTTTCGTTGGTATAGTAGAAATAACCCAATCAATCTTTTTTTCCTGTAAATAGCTTTCTGTTATATCGTATAGAGGATACGTATCCTCTATTTCGATTTCATGAAAGTATCTCTCAAGTCGAGTTTTCAATAATTGTGAAGTACCCATGCCGCTTCCGCACACAAGTAGTACTTTTATTTTATAATCATCAAGGTCGACCTGCCGTTCTATCGATGAACCGATATGCAAAGCAATATATGCTTGTTCATCTGTATTAAAGTTAATCTCAAATGCTTCTTCCAGGATGTGAAGACTGTTGTTAACAACCTCTACAACATCAGGATATTGATTGGAAATTTCATTTTTTAAAGGGTTAACAAGATGTAGATTATATTTTAGACGGTGGATAGCTGGTCTTAGGTGAACGAGTAAACCCTGATATAAATCGTTGTCTTTAGTTAAATCTACACCTATTTGAAAACTTACTTCTTGAATGAAATTCTTTACATGCCTGCTAAACGAAGCATTCTCCAATGACTGGTTAGACGGATCTGGTGAAAGCATCTTCGCGCCTAATAAATGCAGGGTAATATAACCTATTTCTGCTTCAGGGATAGCTAACTCAAATCGCATTTCTATATCTTCTTTAATTTGTTTCGCCACCATAAACTCTGGATTTTTCTTTAAACTTTCAAGCTCTTGTATAGGCATATTTATTTCATTGCCATTTTTGACTCGATGGATAGTAATCGCAATATGGAAGACCAACCCGTTCTTTGCAGAGTTTATTATCCTATGGTTTAGTGAGTTGAGCTTTTCGGTAACAGAGTTATTTATTAATTCAAATTCGTGATCGGAAAGAACAGTTAGTTTTTTCGGAAGATCATTTAGCCCATGTTGCTGAGATGCAACTTCCACATAGGATTGTCTATACACTTGTTCAGGCCCATTTATTACAAAACCTTTGTTCTGGACATAGTCTAAAGCCAGATTTCTATGGATAAGCCACTTTTCTACCTCTTTCAAGTCTTCTACAATGGTTCTTCTGGTAACGAATAGTAATTGTGCAAATTTATTCGAACTAATAGGTTGCCCTTTTTCAAATAAGTATTTTAATATGGCATCTTTCCTTTCTGTTGGTGATAGGTGTTTGTTATAGTTCGATTCTTCATATTTAGGTTTAAAATCGTCATTTGAAACAACTAATCGCACACCCTGTAGCCGCTCATGTAAAAGTTTAGCGCCTTTCTTTTCTACATAATATTCAATTTTTTCAAGATCATAGCGAATACTTCTTTTACTAACATGGTGAATAGTGGATAGTTCATTTACACTTACAAACTGTCTTCTTTCTAGTAACAAAGTAACAATATTTCGTTGACGAAGATTAAGCAGGATTAGCACCTCCTTGAATTAATTGTAATCGCTTTCACGCAGAATTATGAGATGAAAGACCTTTCCAATAATAAACGGAAATTTTGCACATCCCATTTTGAATATTCTATCACTATCAGGTGATCTGCAGATAGGAGTCATGTTAGGTTGTGTTTGTAAATACCTGTCATGTTATACTACTTTTAAAACGACCTACAGGGAGAGCAACTGATGAATTTACAAGATCGCGCTCATAAGTATGAGTACAAATTAAATGATACGGATGATCAGATTATTACGTATATAGTTGAGAATAAATCAACTGTTATTGTTACGTCGATTCAGACGCTTGCAAAAACGTTGTACACAGTGCCGAATACGATTACCCGTTTATCCAAGAAGTTGGGGTATGATGGTTTTTCTCAATTAAAGAATAATCTTAAGGAAGAAGTACACGAGAAAGAAATGGAACCTGCGGAGAGTGTTCACTATAATATGAAGCGAACCCTTGAACTTTTAGATGATGAAATACTCTCTATCATTGCCAAGAAGATTCATCAAGCAGATCATGTATACATTTTCGGTGTGGGTGATACAGTTCCTTTTTGTGAGCTTTTTTCTACTCATCTTAAAATCGGTGGAAAGGCGGTTGAGTTTTTCTTGCATCGTCATGATGCCGTATATGCAGTTAATCATGCCACTAAACATGATGTTTTATTTCTTATCAGTATGTCTGGAGAAACGAAGCAAATATTGGAAATAGCTGAGTTAGCCAGGTCAAAAGGGGTAACAATTATCTCCTTGACACACTTTACCCGTAATACGTTACAGGATAAAGCAGATTATAAATTTTTCTTCTATTCCCCTAAGCGAATGCTTGAGAACTACAATACCTCAGATAAAACACCCGTCATGCTCGCTTTACAAGTATTATCTAACATTTATTGGGAAACTGTTTAATGTGTATTTATACACATGTAAACGGTTTCCTTTTATTCTTTGGTGTACTTTTATAAAGATTAGTAAACGCTTTCTTTTCCTGTGCTAAGATGAGGACAATTAATAATCGTTGAGGAGGCAAAAGTGATGAGATTACAAAGTTTGACCTCATCTAACCTAATATGGACAAATCAGTCTTTTTCTACTAAAGATGAAACAATTCGGTTCTTAGTAGAACAATTAAATAGCAATGGTAAGCTCCACTCGAAAGAAGACTTTTATCAAGCGGTAATGGAAAGAGAATCTTTATCTGCAACAGGGCTTGAAGGGGGATTAGCCATTCCGCATGGCAAGTCTTCGGCTGTAAAGGAAGCGGCTTTTGCAGTTGCGACGCTTGAGAAGCCGATAGCGGAGTGGGAGAGTGTCGATGAAAGCAACCAGGTTGAACTCGTCATGCTACTAGCTATCCCGGACAATGAAGCAGGTTCAACACACCTGAATTTACTAGCGGAGTTAATGACAAGGTTGGCTGATCCAGCTTACAAGGAAAGACTGATGCAAGCAAAAACAAGTGATCAGTTCTTTGATGCGCTTGACTTTGAAGAAGAGAAACAAGAAGGTAACGACCAACAAACAACTAAAACGATTCTTGCTATAACAGCATGCCCAGCAGGGATCGCGCACACGTATATGGCAGCTGAAGCTCTGGTAAGAGCCGGTAAGGAATTAAATGTAAAAGTTATGGTTGAAAAACAAGGCGCGAACGGTATTGAAGATCGGCATTCGAAAAAACAAATTACCGAGGCAGATGCTGTTATTTTTGCGGCGGATGTAGCTGTTAAAGATCAAGGGAGATTTTCGAAATTACCGCGCGTTACGACATCTGTAGCAACCCCTTTGAAAAATGCAAAAGGGATTCTTGAAGAAGCGATTGAAAAGTCGAATCAATCTCCTAAATCATCAAGAGACCATCAGGAAATAATTGAGGAAGATGAAGAGCCGGAAAGCAAATCATTTAAGAAAGAAATAAAAGATTCTATTATGACTGGTATTTCGTATATTATCCCAATCATTGTAGCTGGTGGAATGACGCTTGCCTTTGCTGTGTTGGTTTCACAAGCATTTGGATTACAGGATGTCTACGCGGAAGAAGGTTCATGGCTATGGTTGTTCCGTCAATTAGGTGGTTCCATGCTTGGTACCTTAATGGTTCCAGTACTAGCTGCATACATGGCTTATTCTATTGGCGATAAGCCTGCACTCGGACCAGGTTTTGCCGCTGGTATTTGTGCGAATTTAATTGGTAGTGGCTTTTTAGGTGGTATGCTCGGTGGTATTCTAGCTGGTTATATCATTAAATTTTTGAAGAAACATGTACAAACTTCTGGTACGTTTTCTGGTTTTGTAAGCTTTTGGCTTTATCCAGTTGTGGGAACGCTTTCTGTTGGTGCGATTATGCTATTTGTTGTTGGCGAGCCATTGGCAGCACTAAACAGTGGATTAATCAGCTGGCTTGAAGGATTGTCTGGTGGAAATGCTATTTTGCTGGGAGTAATTTTAGGTGCAATGGTATCATTCGACCTCGGTGGCCCAGTAAACAAGGCAGCCTACGCATTCTGTATTGGAGCAATGGCGAGTGGTAATATTATGCCTTATGCTGCATTTGCTTCCGTCAAAATGGTGTCAGCCTTTGCTGTAACAGGAGCTACAATTATTGGTAAGCAGTACTTTACAAAGCCTGAACAAGAGGTAGGAAAACAAACATGGCTGCTTGGACTGGCCGGAATTACGGAGGGAGCTATCCCGTTTATGATTAATGACCCGCTTCGAGTAATTCCTTCACTTGTTGCTGGTTCAGCTGTAACAGGTGGAATCGTTGCCTATTTTGGAATTGGACTAAATGTTCCAGGAGCAGGAATCTTTTCACTAGCCCTTTTGCAGGGACAACCATTATTTACAGCCGCTAGTGTTTGGCTTGGTGCTGCGCTTATAGGTGCATTTATTTCCATGGTATTACTAATAATCACACGTAAAAATAAATTAAAAAAACAATCAAGGACAACATCGCAGGCTGAAGAAAGTGCACAAATGGAAACAGCCGTAAACTAAAAAGACATAAGGGTAGGGATTACGTATGAAGCAGGTACACATTGTGCCACATATGCATTGGGATCGTGAATGGTACTTTACTACAGAGGAATCACGTATTTTACTTGTCAACAATATGGAAGAAATTATGGATCGGTTAGAAAATGACCCTGATTATCCGTACTATGTACTAGATGGACAGACATCCATTCTAGAGGACTATTTCGCTGTGAAACCTGAAGCAAAGGGACGCGTTAAGAAGCTTGTTCAAGCAGGCAAGCTCATCATAGGTCCATGGTATACGCAAACAGATGAAATGGTTGTTGGTGGCGAATCGATCGTCCGAAATTTATTATATGGAATAAAGGATAGCAAGGAGTTTGGTAGTCCAATGATGATTGGCTATCTTCCTGACTCATTTGGACAATCCGCTCAAATGCCGCATATTTTAAATGGTTTTGACATTAAATACACTATCTTTTGGCGTGGTACATCAGAACGACACGGGACAGATAAAACCGAATTTTACTGGGAGTCAAATGATGGATCAAGAGTGCTTGTTCAACTTCTTCCACTCGGTTATGCGATTGGTAAATATTTGCCACAAGATGAATCTGCCTTAAAGCAGCGTATGGAGAAATATTTTCCTGTTCTTGACCGTGGTGCTACGACAGATCATACGATACTTCCGAATGGTCATGATCAAATGCCGATTCAAAAGGATATCTATGAAGTTATCGAAAAGCTTGGGCAGTTGTATCCTGATCGTGAGTTTTTCCTAAGTAAATTTGAAAATGTATTTGCTAAAATCGAACAGCAAGAAAACTTGGCTACGTTGAATGGTGAATTCTTAGACGGTAAATATATGCGTGTTCACCGAAGCATTTATTCCACTCGGATGGATATTAAGGCAGCAAACGCACGCGTTGAAAATAAAATCACGAATATACTAGAACCATTAGCTTCTATGGCTTATGATTTAGGCTTTGAGTACCATCATGGTTTAATCGAATTGATCTGGAAAGAAATAATAAAGAATCATGCGCATGATAGTATCGGTTGCTGCTGTTCCGATAAAGTTCACCGGGAAATAGCGAACCGCTTATTTTTGGCAGAAGAAAAAACAGATCAGCTAATTGAGTTCTATAAACGGCAGATTGTCGATTCGATGGAAGCAACTAATGACATGGATCGCTTAACGTTGTTCAACTTCCTTCCATATAATCGGGAAGAAGTCGTAACGACCGAGATTATTTCGAAATACAATGCTTTTTCATTAGAAAATGAAGGGGGAGAATCGATAAACTTTGAGATTCTTAAAGCCGAAGAGATCGATCCGGGACTGATTGATAGACAAATCGTCCATTATGGAAATTATGAGCCATTTATAAAGTATAAAATCCAGCTTAAAGAAGCACTACCATCCATGGGTTATCGGACTTATTTTGTCAAAGAGGTTCAAGATGCCGTGGGGAATAGTTGCCACGCTAAGCAGACCATTGAAACGGATTATTATACCGTTTCCGTTAATGAAAATGGGACATTAAAGATTTGGGATAAACAGATTAAAAAGTCATTTGACCAAGTACTTCTTTTAGAAAACGGTGGCGATGACGGAGATGAATACGATTATTCACCTGTAGAAAACGAGGATCTCATCTTTAGTAACGATGTTGTGGCAAACGTTTCACTTGAGCAAAATGATTACGCAGCAAACATCGATATCCGTTACACGTTATCTGTGCCTGGAAATATCGAGGAAAGAAAGTCTGGAGAAAAGACTAGCCATGTAGACGTTAGGTTCAGTCTGTTTATACCAAACCATAAACCAATTATTGACGTTTCGTGCGAGTTGAATAACTTTGCAAAAGATCATCGATTGCGTGCATATATTCCAACAGGACTAAGCTCATCATTCTCGGTTGCTGATAACCAGTTCGGACATATCAAAAGAAATGTCTACGATTCAGCGATGGATGTTTGGGAGCGAGATAACTGGAACGAGCGCCCAGACGCTATTTACCCTATGTTGAACTATGTCGGTTTATCTAGTAAAGAATATGGTCTAAGTGTACTTACAAATAGTACGCGGGAGTATGAAATAGTTGGTGAACAGTATGATACAATTGCCTTAACTTTATTCCGAAGCATCGGTCATTTAGGTAAGGGTGATATGCTGCGCAGACCAGGCAGACCTTCAGGAATTAAGCTTCCTACCCCAGACTCACAAATGATTGGAAAGCTTAACCTGGATTTTGCATTGGTTTCACATGAGGGAAGTACATTGGACGCAAATGTTGCTAAGACAGCCAAGGAATATCTAACACCTGTACATGCATACAATAAGATTCCTTATAATGCGATGAAGTTAAATGCGTCAGGGATTGAGACTCCTCTTTCCTATCAACTTTTAAAAGAGGAAAGTTCTGTCGCTGTTCTAAGTACGTTGAAGAAATCTGAACAGGAAAACGCGTTAGTCCTTAGGGTGTTTAACCCTTCAGACAAAGCATTTGAAGCGACTTACCATATTGAAGGCGACGTAAAAGAAGCTTATCAAACCAATTTAAATGAGGATCAACAAGAAAAGTTGGCTCATGATCAAGGTACCATCCATGTTCCATTAAAAGTAAACCAATCACAAACGATTTCCATAAAAAAATAAGATATTAGGAGCCAGAGAGTAATATCTCTGGCTTTTAATCTATTAATAATATAGTTGGAGGAAGAGTCATGCAAATTGTATTAGCACCAGATTCATTTAAAGGAAGCATAACGTCGATACGAGCTTCCGAAACGATGGCTGAAGCAATAACCTCTATTGATCCGAGTATTCAAACGATAATCAAACCAATGGCTGATGGAGGGGAAGGCACATTAGAAGCATTATTAAAGGCAACTACAGGCGTGAGCGTTCCCTTTTTTTGCCGTGGACCATTAGGTGAAGCGTCAGAGAGCTTTTTTGCAGAAATTGATAATCAAACGGCTGTTATTGAATGTGCTACTATTGCGGGGTTACCGTTAGTGCCCCTTGGTCAAAGAAACCCTGATGTCACAACAACCTATGGAATAGGAGAAGCAATTTTACGCGCAATGGACAGGGGTAATAAGCATTTGATCATTGGCCTTGGTGGTAGCTCGACAAACGATGGTGGCCTTGGGATGCTACAAGCATTAGGGATGAAAGCATTCAATGCTGATGCTGAAAAGGTAGGTATCTTTGGCAAAGATCTATTGGAAATTGAAGCGGTCGATTTCGGTGGTATGGATCCACGTCTAATGGAAGTTACGATCCAAGTTGCTTGTGATGTTGACAATCCATTAACAGGATCAAACGGTGCCACGTATGTTTATGGGCCGCAAAAAGGGGCGACGAATGATCAACTACAAGTATATGATCAAGCATTAAGTAGGTACGGGCAGTTAATTGAGAAAGCATGTAATCATTCGCTTGCAAACGTTAAGGGAGCTGGCGCGGCTGGTGGTCTAGGTTTTGCCTTGCTAGCAATCGGCGCTAAGTTACAGTCGGGTGCGAAACTTGTAGCGGACGCAATTAAACTGGAAGAAGCTATTAAGGTAGCTGATCTAGTAATAACTGGTGAGGGACAAAGTGATGAGCAAACCTTATATGGCAAAGCACCAGGTTATGTGGCAGAGCTGGCTGCAGTGCATCACAAACCTACCATTCTGTTATCAGGAAGCTTGGATGGTAATGTAGACAAGTTAAACGATGTGTTTGCTGGGTGCTTTTCAATTGTTCCCGGCTCGAGAACATTGCAGCAATGTATGGATAACGGGGAACTTTATTTGTATAATGCTACTAAGCAGCTTATTCATTTAATACGAAAGTTGTAGAAGGGGACAGAGGGACAGGTTGAAGCCGCTGAAAAAGTTAAATATAGTACAAAATAGGTGGATCTCCCATCGCATCTTCGAATATACATCGCGCACCTTAGGGCGAGTGTCGAGCCTCCTCGGACTGCCGTCCTGCGGGGTCTCGCCGATCTCTTGCTTCCCGCAAGATAAGGAATGCTGCCCTGAAAAGGCATCGCACGAAGAAAAAGTGCTTTTCTTTTTCGAGGAGTCTCCGTATATTCGAGATGCTAAGGTAAGGTGAAAAGTTAAATTTTTAACATCCATCACTTTTTCAGTAGCCTCGGGCAGGTCCTTCTGTTCCGGTTAGAATAATACTATATTAATTTAGGTGGAGGCATACATGATGTACAATGAACCAATTTTTTTACAGCCTGTTTTTCAAGAAAGAATTTGGGGTGGTAAAAAACTAAGAACAGAATTTAATTATCCGATAACCTCTGAAAATACTGGTGAGGCATGGGTAATATCCGCACACCCGAACGGTCCTAATCGTATAGCAAATGGACCTTCGGAGGGGAAAACGTTAGCAGACATTTGGAAAGAAAATGGGGAGTTATTTAATAAATCATCTACTAATACGGAAGATTACCCTTTATTAGTCAAAATTCTTGATGCTAATGCAGATCTGTCTGTACAGGTACATCCAGATGATAAATTTGCAAGTGAGGTAGAAGGTCAACCCTATGGAAAAACAGAATGCTGGTATGTACTTAGTGCGGATTCCGACGCGGAAATAATTTTAGGCCATCATGCTAATTCTCGAGATGAGTTGGAGCAAATGCTGGATAGCGGACAATGGGAAGGATTATTGCAGCGTATAAAAGTACAAGCAGGCGACTTCATCTATGTTCCAAGTGGTACGATTCACGCAATAGGTAAAGGAATTGTTATTTTAGAAACACAACAAAGCTCTGATATAACATACCGAGTTTACGACTATGATAGGGTTGGCGCAGACGGTCAAACTAGGGAACTGCATCTAGATCGTGCGAAAGAAGTGACTACTGTTCCACATCAGCCAGCTGGTGTTCATCAAACTGTAAAAACAATTGAAGGTTTAACGATTAAAAAGTTAGTAAAGGAAAAGTATTTCACTGTTTATCATTGGCAACTGGATGGCAAGGTTAATCAACGATTGGAGAATGATTTTCTGCAGGTCAGTGTGATAGAAGGCAAGGCAGAAATAACAGTTGATGGGAATACTTTTACTATAGAAAAGGGAAGTAACTTTATTTTGCCTTATACTGTAAAGGAGTACGAGTTATCTGGGAATGCGGAGTTTGTTGTTTCGCATACGTAGAGTATTTAGGAGGGATAAAATGAGCTATTCCATAGGCGTGCGTAGATATAGGAGGTACAAAAGTTGCTTTGTCGGTAGTAGACTAAAGTGGAACTATTATTAGTAAATCTATTATTCCGACCGACCTAACTTTTACATCGGAAGCAATGATAGCAAGAATTAATTTGGAAATTATAAATCTGATTGATCAATCTAGGATCCTTAAGGAACGACTAGTGGGTATTGGGATTAGTGCACTTGGCCCTTTAGATAGTAAAAATGGCATTATTACATGCCCACCAAACCTGAAAAATTGGATTAATGTCCCGATTCAAAAGTTGGTGGAAGAGTCGTTTTCCATTCCTGTTACGTTAGAAAATGATGCTAACGCTGTAGCTCTAGCTGAAAAATGGGTAGGCATGGCTTAAGGATGTGATAATTTTACATATATAACTATAAGTACTGTGATTGGAGCCGGAATTATTGCTAATGGAAAATTGCTCAGAGGCGTTAGAGGAAATGCCGGTGACATTGGACACACAGTAGTTGATCCATCATTTGGTCAGTGCGCCTGTGGTCAATATGCCTTAATTCCAACAGGACGTGAAACTCAGATTGTTCCTGCTAAGTTAGATCAGAATGCCGGCGTTATTGGGGCGGCTGGGTTGGGGTTTGATGTAATAGACTTTTGATAAATCATTATGGGCCTAGTTTTTTAGAATTATTACAGGAATAGTAAGGCCCACGTAGACTCATTATGAGATGTGTAGGTCTTACTATTTATTCTCCACTACAAACGCCGCCATTTACAAAAATTTATCGATAATAGTAATAGACGATCGTACTTTTAAAAAGCCGGGCTTTGGGAAGGAGTTGCAAATAGTTCCAACTGACGAAGAAACACTTTTTAAGGAAAATGAGAAACATAATGAACGATGCAGAAGAAACTGACTTGCAACATCAACAAAAAGTAGTCGACAATACGAACCACAGTTTCGTCCACAAAATTACCCCATTAACCTAAACAAAAAGATAACCCATAAATTTGGAAAGGCAAAACAAAACTTATTTAATTGTACAGGGCTAAAGACCCTTGTAGGTTTCAGGTACTTATTTTTTAAATTTATTCAATATTTATAACATTTTTCAAATACCATTATTACAAAATATGTTATAAACCAAAATGAAAACGCAATCATAAATGTTAATATATTTATATAACTCGATTAGAGAAATGGAGGGAGCTATTTTTATTATATATATATAAATTTCGTTTAAAAATAGGAGGCTAAAATTTGATGTTAAAAAAGTATTTAAGTTTATTGTTAATCGTTGCGCTTTTTGGAATTCTAGCAGCATGTGGAAATGATTCTGAAAAGTCATCAAGTTCAGTTACATTAGATGTTCAATATTATACAGAGGCAATTAGTGATGGTGCTATTGAAGCAGCAAAAGAAGAATTCTCAGATTACACATTAAATTTCACTGAAGTACCAGCAGATGATACTTATGATGTAAAACTTAGAACAAGTTTAGATTCTGATTCAGCTCCAGATATTGTAACAATCAATTCTAACATACAAGAATTCCTGCCATATGCAGATAAATTTGTGAATTTCCTTGATTATGATGTAGAAAGTCTGGCAGAAAATTATGTTGAGTGGAAATGGGAATCTGCAAAAACTGCAGATAAAAGTTCAATGATTGCTATGCTGATCGATATAGGGCCTACCGCATTATTCTATAGAATTGATTTGTTTGAAAAAGCAGGTCTTCCAACAGACCCACAAGAAGTATCAAATACAATTGTTACATCTGAAGATTATATGGAAGCAGCTAAAACATTATCAGAAGAAATTGACAAACCAATGTTCTTATCAGCTGTAGCATTACTTGGTGAAGAATACCGTAAGTTAAATTCTAGTATGTACAACAAAGAAGGCGAACTTACATTAGCAGATGGAAAATTAAAAGAAATTTGGGATTACACTGTGAAAGCAGTTAATGAAGGATATACATTAGGAACTAGAGCTAATACAATCGATAACGTTGTAGCACAAAATAAAGGTTTATATGGGGCATATATTGGTGCCTCTTGGGGCGTTCTTGACGTGAAAGATGCTAAGGAAACGAAAGGAAAGTGGAGAATTGCTAAAGCACCAGGTGGTTATTCAAACCAAGGTGGTTCCTATTTAGCAGTTTTAGGAAACTCTGATCATCCTGAAGAAGCTGTGGAAGTAGTAAAATACTTAACTAATTTTGATAGTCAATTAGCTAACTTAACTGAAAACAGTTTATTCCCATCTCATCAAGAAGTATATGATACAGAAGCAATGGTTAATAAAGATGAATGGTTTGGTGGTCAAAATATCAATGAATATTTCATTGAAGCTGCAGAAAATATTGAATATGTATACAGAGACCCTCGTGATTCAGCAGCATTTACTATTTTTACTGATGAAATTCACTTGGTTGAATCACAAAATAAAGATCCAGAAGAAGCATGGAATGACGCTGTGAAAAAAGCTGAGCAACTGTAAGAAAATTAGGTGCCAAGGCAATCCTCGGGCACCTAATTACATATTTTAATACTTTAGAATAAGTAAACTAAGCCTTTCGCATTAAGACTACTTCATGCTTCCTATTTCTAATATTAAGGACGGGTATACTAATGGAGCAAATACAAGACTATAATCAAATTTCAAAAAAAGAAAAGTTAAAAAAATGGTTTGATAAGATTACCCCATATATCTTTATTTCCCCATTCTATATATTGTTTGTAGTATTCGGTTTGTTCCCAATCATCTTCTCGGCTATTTTAGCTTTCAATAAATGGGATGGCATTGGAGATATGGAATTTGTTGGAATGCAAAATTTCAATCGTTTAATACAGGATAGTGAGTTTTGGCTATCTGTATATAACACACTGATTATTTGGATTATCGGTACTGCACCGATGATTTTAGCAGCATTAGTTATTGCCTTTTTAATTAATTTAAAAATAATTAAATATAAAAACTTTTACCGCACAACAATGTTCATGCCATACGTAACATCTGTTGTTGCTGTAACTATCCTATTTGGATTAGTTTTTTCAAGTTCTTCTGGATTAGCGAACGGTTTATTGCAGTTTTTGGGTTTTGAACGGATCGATTTTATTAATGATCCTTTCTGGGTGAAACTTGTTATTGCCTCCGTTAATATATGGCAATATATAGGTTATAACATGATTATCTTTTTCACTGGTTTGCAGCGTATACCCAAAGATTATTATGAAGCAGCAATCATTGATGGAGCGAGCAATTATCAAATCTTCAGTAAAATTACCATACCAATAATTAAACCAATTATTTTATTTGTTGTCATGATGTCGACCATCGGGGGCATTCAAATATTTACTGAAGCACAAGTTCTGGTGCCAACGAATGCAACTGCTGAAGGTGGTTCTTTAACGGTTGTTTATTATATGTATAAAATAGCATTTGAAAGAAGTAATTATGGTTACGGAGCAACTGTCTCATGGGGATTGGTTGCGATTATAATTATGTTCTCTATTCTAAATTGGTATCTAACGACAAAAAGAATTAAAGGTGAAGAATAATGAGGAAATTTAATGTATCATCAATCATTATAAGGGGTGTTTTGCTATTAGGTGTTGCGTTTTCCGCTTTTCCTTTTTATTGGATGATTGTAACGGCCAGCAGAGCTACTACGGAGATTTATTCAGTTCCACCGAAATTTACGTTAGGTGACGAATTACTTAATAATATTTATACGGTTTTTGAAAGTACAAGTTTTTTTCAATCCTTCTTAAATACATTGTTTATTGCAGTTGTTTCAACTACTTTGATTTTATTTTTTGACTCTTTAGCAGGGTACACATTTGCTAAATTAAAATTTAAGGGAAGGCATACATTGTTTGTAATTTTATTATCTACCATGATGATTCCAGGGTTATTAAACATTATTCCTCAATTTATTATGATGGATACTATTGGGTGGGTTGGCTCCTATAAAGCATTGATAATACCTGGTATGGTAAATGCATTTGGTATCTTCTGGATTAAACAATACGCAGAAGGAGCAATACCTAACACTTTATTGGAAGCAGCCAAAATTGATGGCTGTACAACATTTGGTATCTACTGGAAAATAGCATTACCTATTTTACGGCCCTCTTTAGCATTTTTAGGATTATTCACATTTATGCAATCATGGAATGATTATATGTGGCCATTGATCATCCTGAATGATCCTGAGAAATTTACATTAATGCTTGAATTGACACAGTTACAAGGCTTGTATTTTACAAATTATCCATTAGTTATTACGGGTACACTTTTAGCGACAATACCTATTTTAATTGTATTCTTCATTTTCAGTAAGCAATTAATGTCCGGAATTACGGAGGGTGCTATTAAGGAATAATAACAAGGGGAATGAAAAATAATGGAAGAAAAAATCATCGAAGGATTAGAGATATTGTGGAATATTTTCGTTTTAAGCCTGCTTGTCATTACATTTTCATTGTTAATTATTTCTATTGTTCCTTCATTTCTAGCGTGTATTTCAGTTGTAAGGCAATTAAAGGAAAAGAAAGTAAGTAATTTAGATATTAATGTGATTGCTTTCTGGGGAAATTTTAAAAGTTATTTTTGGAAAGGTGTCATTGTTCAACTATTTGGAGCAGTTGTGTTAGTAGTTGCTTACATTAATTTTCAGCTAATCATCCAAAGCAACAACAGTATTGAAAAGTTTATTGTTATAACTGTTACGATAACATTTTTGATTATAACATTGATGTTCTTATTGAATTTAATGTATGGAATAACTATTAAACATGTGAATGTGAAGCTATTGGAACATAACTTGTTATTGGTGTTTGCTAAATTACCTATAGTGTTATTACTTTCACTTTGTTATTTACTTTTTTTCGTTACAGCATTTTTATTACCTCAAGTACTGATTTTAACAGTAGGGTTATTAATCCTAATTCATTATAAGACAGGATCAAAAATATGGGAACAATTTGATCAGGTTTAATATTAATTCATAAGGAGAATACGAATATGTTTTTTACTCTGGAAAAGTTAAGCAGCAGAATAGAAGAATTAGAAAAATACAGGTATATAAACAGACAAAATATAGAAATTTGGCATTGTAAAGAAGATATTTCCAAAAACGAAAAGTACCCACCTGAAGTTGATTCTTCATGGGGAAAACTGGAAAAAGGTGATCAATGGACAGGCAGAGACCGATATTTTTGGCTGAGTACAGAGGTTTCGATACCAAATCCTGATTATGGACGAGTAATTATGCTGTTTGATTTCGGAAAGACAGATGGAGGAACAAATTCAGGATTTGAATCATTGCTGTTTATAGATGGGAAACCATATCAAGGGGTAGATGGAAATCATAAAGAAGTATTAATAGGAGAAGAATATTACGGCAAGAAAGTAAAGGTTAGTTTGAAATTATGGACCGGGTTAGAAGGCGGAGGCCCACCACAAATTAATAATCATAACTATAAATACAGTGATCTGGCTTTTCTGCATCCTGAAGTGGATGATTTATATTTTACAAGTAACATGATTTTAAAAACAGTAAAAATTTTAGATGATAATAACCACGAAAAATGGCATTTGCAAAAGATACTGAATGACAGTTATAAACTGATAGACTGGTCTGACCCAGGCAATGAAGTGTTTTATTATTCATGTATAGAAGCAAATAAACAACTCCAAAGCGATTTAGATAAATTAAATAAACACACACCTGTAACAGTAACGGCAATCGGTCACACACATATTGATGTAGCATGGCTCTGGCGCTTGAAACATACGAGAGAAAAATCTGCAAGATCTTTTTCTACGGTTTTAAGGTTAATGGAACAATATCCAGATTATTATTTCCTGCAATCTCAACCACAATTATATGCCTATATTAAAGCGGAATATCCAGAAATTTATTCTCAAATAAATAACAGGGTAAAAGATGGGAAATGGGAAATAGATGGTGCAATGTGGCTGGAAGCAGATTGTAATATATCATCCGGTGAATCTTTAGTTAGGCAAATTTTATATGGTACTAAATTTATGATGGAAGAATTCGGAAAGAAGCCTAAATTTTTATGGTTGCCAGATGTTTTTGGTTATTCGTGGGCTTTACCGCAAATTTTAAAGAAAACGAATTTAGATACTTTTATGACAACAAAAATAAGCTGGAATCAATACAATCGTATGCCTCATGACACTTTCTGGTGGAGAGGAATCGATGGAAGTGAAGTGCTGACCCACTTTATATCAACACCTGAACCAGAAGATTATGGTACTGATTCGTTCTTTTACACATACAATGGCGTAATTGAACCCAAGACAGTAAAAGGAACATATGATAATTACGTTGATAAGGATATCAATCATGAGTTATTGCTTGCCTATGGCCATGGCGATGGTGGTGGTGGTGTTAATCGTGAAATGCTAGAAAACCGCAGACGTTTAGATAAAATACCAGGGTTGCCAAATGTGAAAACAGGCAGTGCAAATGAATACTTTGATAATTTGCATAACACGATTATGAATTCCAATAATTATGTGCATACCTGGGATGGAGAATTATACCTTGAATACCATCGGGGCACGTATACATCTCAAGCCTTTATGAAAAAGACAAATAGAAAATTAGAACAAGATTTTAGAGAAACAGAGTTTTTGAATACTTGGGCAACTATAGATAATAAAGACTTGGCTTATCCAAAGGATGTGTTTTTACATGGATGGCACATTCTGTTAAGAAATCAATTTCACGATATCATTCCAGGAACTTCGATTAAGGAAGTGTATGAAGACTCAAAAATAGAATATCAAGAAGCATCTGATTTGATTACTGAAATTAATGATACTTGGGAGAAGACAGCGCTAACGAATGACGAAAACACGTGGTCAGTTATCAATAGTGCTACTTGGGACCGAGATGAAATCGTTCATATTCTGGAAGAAAATCCTAATTTACAATTTAAGGATGAATCAGGAAAATTATTAGAAGCCACTAAAGTGTCTGATGGCTATAAAGTATTTGTATCTGATATTCCAAGTTTAGGTTATAAAACAATCAAGAGTGTTGAAGAAATTCCAAATCATGCTAATCAATTGGAATTCATACAGAAAGACAATCGTATAGAAACACCTTTTTATATAGTTAGCTGGAATGGAAAAGGCCAGTTAGATGCCATTTATGATAAAAAAAATGATCGTCAAATATTAGCTGAAAATCGAAATGGTAATGTGTTTCAATTATTTGAGGATAAACCAATGAATTTTGATGCGTGGGATATCGATATATATTATCAAGATAAATATAAAGAATTAGAAGCTGAAATTATTTCTGTAAAAGAAAAAAATTCACTATTTATTGAAGTTGAATTTTCTTATAATTTTGGCCAATCTACCTTAACGCAAAGTATGATTCTGTATAAGGATTCTAAACGAATTGATTTTAATACAAAAGTTGATTGGCATGAACGTCAACAATTACTGAAAGCTGCCTTCCCGGTAAACATAAGAGCTACTGAGGCAACTTATGATATTCAATTTGGAAATGTAAAAAGACCAACTCACTGGAATACTAGTTGGGATATGGCGAAATTTGAGAGTGTAGCACATCAATGGGTTGATCTATCAGAATATAAATCTGGCATAAGTTTATTAAATGATTGTAAGTACGGACACGATGTTAAAGATAATGTATTACGCCTTACCCTGCTTAAGGGGCCTACTTTTCCGGATCCAGATGCTGATATTGGATATCACGAATTTACTTATAGTTTGTATCCGCATCAAGGTGATTTTATTACGGGAGAGACAGTTCAAGCTGCATGGGAATTAAATAATCCCCTTCATGTATGTAAAGGAAAAATGGATTCCAGCATGGAACAATTATTGGAAATATCAGGTGAACCTAATATTCTAATTGATGCAATCAAACAACCTGAAGGACATACAAATGGTATGTTGATACGTTTCCATGATTACTCTGGGGGAACACAGAAGTTTTCACTAAAACCAAATTTTGCTTTCAAATCATGGATGGAAACAAACTTGCTTGAAGAGGAGACAGGCAGTAAAGAAATCGCTCAAAGAATATCAATAGAATTAAAGCCATATGAAATTAAAACAATCCTGATTGAGCAATAATGTTTGAACTTTGCGAATCTATTTCTTTTAATATGGAAATGAAATACTTTTGTAGATTATTGTATTGAAAATGCGATAAGAACTAATTTTAGTTGCGATAAAAAACTGTCACTTCTTCTACATGTTATTGTCAAAAAAAGTCATTAGGTGAATTGTTTTCCAACAAGTTAGATCTTACTATAGATAAGAGGAGGTAGCATATGCGATGAAGTTAAAAGAAAGGGAAATGAAAATTTTAGAATTCCTTCTTAAACAAGGTGATTTTGTCAATTATAAAGTTATCTCTAACAAATTAAATTTATCTAGCCGACAAGTAAGATATGATTTGGAGAATTTGAATGAAACACTCATTAAATCAGATTTTAATGTGGTGAAAAGACATCATAAAAAAGGTGTTCTTATCATTAAAAAAGATAAATTAAGAGAAGAACTGGAACAATTCAAAAAATATACAACGAAAACAAAATATAAATTTTCAAGAGAAAATATACAGCGGTTTATTTTATTGAAATTACTGCTAAATGACAGTCCGGTACAGGTTTCCGAGCTTCAGGATATTTTGTTTGTATCCCGAACCACTGTCTTAAATCACTTAAATGATTTAGAAGGACTTTTATTTTTAGAAAACCTAAAATTGGAACATAAACAACGAAAAGGCTTCTATGTAGAAGGGGGTAAGATAAATAAATACAATCTACTTTCACAAACGTTAATAAATATTATCAATGTTCGGGAACTGTATAGTTTTATATTAGATAATGATAAAGTTTTTTCAAAAGAGGCAGAGATAATATTTTTTAGTTTATTAGATATAGAATATGTTCATCAAGCTTTGCTGGAATGTCAAAAGATAGAAAAATATCTCGATAAGATATTAAATGATCGAATGTTCGTACTTCTATTAACAATTATCATGAAGATAATAGAAAGGGATAATAACTGGTTTTTTGACACAGAAAGGTTTGAAAATAATTCATTTTTATCTGAGCAGGAGAAGTTAATACAAAGTTTATTACAGTCTTCAAAAAATGAATTAACTGAACAGATGAATGAATTTGTGGATTCCATTATGGAAGAAGTCGGCAGTTCATTTCATATAGATTTCTTTAAAAATGGAGAATTCGTATCGCAATTGAAACATCATATAGAGATGATGTTTAACAGAAACAAACAATCTGTAATAGTTAAAAACCCAGTTTTCGATCAATTTATTGCAGACCACAAGGAACTGTTTCTCGCTACAAAGAAAGCCTGTAATAATGCAGAGAATTTATTAGGAATTAATATTGATGAACAAGAAATCTCATTTATCGCAATCTACTTTGCATCTGAGCTTAAAAAGAAAGAAAGTGAAAAGCTAAGAAAAGCAAAAATATTAGTTATTTGCGCTGAAGGTATCGCAATTTCCAAGATGATTATGGTTCAAATGGAAAAAATATTCGAATATAAAAAAATTGATACAGCTTCTGTTCATGAATTCAATGAAGAAAAATTAAAAGAGTATGATCTTATTGTAACAACAGTAGAGATTCCGGATATATCCAGCGCAAAGATTGTAAAGATTAATAATTATTTGCAAAGAAAAGATATTGAAACGTTACAGCAATTTCTAAGCCTCAAATTTATGGTGAATGATAAAAAGAACCTAGATAAGTTTAACCTATTAATGAAAACAATCCGTGAGAATACTAGTTCTATCAATAATTTAAGTAAACTGGAACTTGATTTAATCAGCATTTTGTCCAGGGAAGAAACAAATAAAGTTAATAATACACTACCTAAAATAAAGTTTGGTGAGGAACATATTACGATTAATAAAGGGAAATTAAGATGGGATGAAGGGATCAAATTAGGAACAAGTGCATTAATTGACAGAACATATGTTACACCGAACTATGAGAATAAAATTACACATAATATAAGAAAATATGGACCATATATGGTAGTTGCACCAGGTGTGATGATTGCCCATGCAGGAATGGAAGACGGTGTGATTGAAGAATCAATGTGGCTAACCATTTTACCTTATGGGATACGACTGAATGACCGGTTTGATGAACCGATAACAGTAATTTTTACACTGGCCTTTAAGAATAAAGGTACTCGTCACTTGATGGAGAAAATAGCAAATCTGGCTCTAAACAAAGAAAAAATGAATCATATTATAGAGCTATCTTCAAGCGAAGAAATATACGACTTTGTTTCAGCATCTATCTATAACTAAGGAGATTTTATCATGAACAATGAACAAATATCGTTTGAAATAATTTCAAAAGCAGGTGATGCATTCAGTAAATTAATGGAAGCACTCAAATTACAACGGTTGGGAAAAAGCGAAGAAGTAGAACAATGTATCTCTGAATCTGAAAAGTTAATCAATGAAGCACATAACATTCAAACAGAGTTAATTGTAAATGAGTCAAGAGGAGAGAAGAATGAATTTTCCGTACTCCTCATACATGCTCAAGATACTTTAATGAACAGCATATTATTGATGACTGTTACTAAAGAAATGGTAGAAATGTATAATATGCTGAAAGTGGAGGAGAGATAATGGGAATGGATAAACTTCATATACTACTATTATGTAATTTAGGATCGTCTACGGGAATTATGGTTTCGAAAATGAAGGAAGTAGCTAGAAATAGTGCAAAACTTAAAAAGGTTGATATTAATATTGAAGCACACCCTGCAGGCGAATTAAGAGAGTATATTGATAAATTTGATGTAATTCTTTTAGGACCTCAAATAGCACATAGATATGATGAACTGGAAGCAATCGCTGATCAAAAAAATACACCTATAGGAATTATTGATAGTAGAGATTATGGGAGCATCAATGCAGGAAACATCCTGAAACAATCAATCGTAATGAAAATGAATAAATAATGAGATAGGAAGAGAAAGCTATATGAGTTTAATATTTTCGCGATTGGAGAAAAGAATAACAAAATTGCAAAAAAAAATAGCTCCCATTGCTGCGAAAATCGAACAACAAAGGCATCTGGCATCTATTAAAAATGGTGTCAAGGATTTAACGTTTATTCTGTTAGTAGGTTCGTTTTTCTTGATGGTTTATATACTTTGTAACTATCTAGAAAGTGTTTTTGGGATGACTTTAATCAGTAATATGCAAATTTTGAGGATGCCTATTCAATTAACATTTGGAATGCTATCCATTTATGCTGCAATAACAGTTTCCTATCGACATGCTAAATCGTATGACATGCCGATTTTGATTCCTATTTTTTCTAGTATCCTTGTAACAGGTATTGCAGCAGGAGCAATAAATTTGAATGGAATTGATCTTGAACAACTAAACTCAAAAGGATTTCTCTTAGCAATTTTATTATCATTATTAATCGTTGAAATTTATAACAAGTTTTTACAATATGAAGCAAGAGGAATTTTAAGGAAAGTCCCAGAGGGCAGTATATACACAATGAAGATTTTGTTTCCCATTATTATTTTGTCAAGTGTATTTCTATTAATTAATGATTTGTTTAATCATTTTACAGGTTACTCAAATGGACTAGATTTTGTATTTAGTATTTTATTAAGTGAAATCTCATCTATTGATACACCTATCATGGTATTTATCATAGTATTTATCGAAATGTTGTTTTGGTACATTGGCATAAATGGATATGCGGTGCTTGCTAGTTTTGTACTACCGATATCAACATTTTATCTTGCAGAAAATGTAAAACTAACCATGTCTGGGCAAGAAGCTGAATACATTTTTACACCAAATTTCTGGGACTATTTTGCAAGCTTAACAGGCTCTGGTTTAGTAGGAGCATTAGTTGTTTTAGCGTTATTTTCCAAACTGGACAGTATACGTTCTACTGGTAAAACTTCTGTAATACCTAGTATTTTTTCTATTTCCGAACCGATATTATATGGGTTGCCAATTTGTTTTAATATTTACTTGTTTATCCCTTTTGTTATTGGTACTCCTATTTTAGCTACATTACAATGGTATGTTTTCAAATGGGGCTGGGTAAATATCCCGATTGTACATGTAGCAGATGCTCCAACACCGTTTGCACAAGTTATTTCCACGATGGATTTCAGAGCGATTATCTTAATACTTGTTATTTTTATTTTGGCGGTGGCCATGTACTATCCGTTTTTCAAGATGTATGAAAAAAGTGTAGAAAAGCAAAAAGAAAAGGAACAAGATAGCAGATTTGATGATCTTGATTTAGATTTTTAATTTATGAGGAGAGTTATAAATGAAATATATTGATATAAAAGGCACAAAGAACAATCAGACTGTCACGTTATCCTGCTCTAATATTGTGATGGGGACAGCTGATTTTCTGAAACCGGATAATATGAAGGAAGCCGAAGTATTATTGGATAGATATGTGGAATTAGGTGGTAATTTATTCGATTCAGCAAGGCATTATCGGCACAGTGAAAAAGTACTTGGTATGTGGATGGGATCGAAAAAAAACAGGGAGGAAGTACATATTTTGACCAAGGGATGTCACCCAGTCAGGGAGGCTCCAGGTACACCGCGTGTATCTCCTGAAAATATCGATGAGGATTTGATGACAAGCTTAGAGTATTTGAAGACAGATTATGTTGACTTATATGCTCTTCATCGTGATAATCCTGAAAAACCAGTCGGGCCAATCATGGAAGCTTTACATCGACATGTGGAAGCTGGAAGAATCAGGGCTATCGGATTTTCTAATTGGGAACTTGATCGAATAATGGAAGCGGATAATTATGCAAAAGAAAATGGTTTGACTCGGATTTCGTTTAACAGTCCTAATTTAAGTTTAGCAAAACCTTTAAGACCTCGCTGGGAAAATTGTGTTTCAGCTAACGGGAACATGATTGAATGGCATAATGAAACCGAGATTCCATTGTTATCCTGGTCTGCCCAGGCTGGGGGTCTCTTCTCTGGCAGATTTAATCCCGAAAGCAGAGATAATCAGGAAATGGTTGAAGTATATTATAGTGAAGACAACTGGGAGAGGTATGAGCGTGTGAAACAGCTTGCTGAGGATAAGAATGTTGAACCAATCCAGGTCTCTCTATCCTATGTACTTAACCAAAAGTTTCCTTCCTGCGCTATTATAGGACCCGCAAATGTTGCTGAATTGGAGTCATCTTTAAAAGGAGCAGAAATTGCACTGACCGAAGATGAAGTTAATTGGATAGATTTAAAAAAATAATTTGATATGTGAGGTTATTTCATGACACTTAAAAGTAAACTGGCCGCACAAATGTACTCGGTCCGCCTTGAGTTCGAAAAGGATTGCGAAGGAACATTGAGAAGATTGAAGGATATAGGTTTCGAAGCTATCCAACTGGATGGCATGAGGGGCAATGATCCAGAAAAAGTAGCGGAATTAATACGCAAGTATGATCTTAAAGTGGCAGGAATGCATATCAAACATGACCGCTTCTTCAACGATCTTGACAATGTATTATATGAAGCGTATTTATTTCAATGCAAAACAATCTACGATAAATATATTGACGATGAAGACCAGCATGAAGAAGGTTATAAGAAAACGAAAAAAAAATTATTGGAAGTGGCTAGAGATTTAAGTCCATTGGGTTTCAGAGTTGGGGTTCATAATCCAGAATACGATTATAATAACCAGGTGAATGGACGTAAATTACTTGATTATTTAACTGATCCTGTGGATGGAATTTGTATTTATTCAGAGCCTGATACCTATTGGATGACTGTGGCGGGAGAAAATCCTGTTGAAACACTAAAAAAATATAGTGGACGGGCACCGATTCTGCACTTGAAAGATTACAAAGAAGGCTTCGAATCAGATGATATGGATAATAATCTTGTTGAGGTCGGTTTAGGTGATGTCAATATGGAGGAAGTAATCCAGTGGGGAGAATGGAATGGTGTGGAATTCTATTGCATTGAACAAGATTATTCCAAAATTGGCATTTTTGAAAGTCTGAAACAAGGATTTGAACATATTTTACATTTAGGGAATAAAATTAAATCGTAAATTTCAAATGTATTTGTAGATATTTATTAAAAGGGGCTGGTTATTAGTTTGTTAACAGATATTTTTGATGAAGAATTTATCGAATCTATAATAAAGCTATTAGTTGCCCTTCTTCTAGCTGGCATAGTTGGCTTTGAAAGAGAAATTAACAGGCATTCCGCTGGGTTCCGGACTCATATATTAGTAGGAGTAAGTTCGTGTCTGATGATGATTCTATCAATTAATGGTTTTCAACATTTTATGGAAAATTATTCGGAAGTTCGTTTTGATCCAGCCCGTATTCCATCTTATGTAATAAGCGGTATTGGATTCTTAGGAGCTGGTACTATTGTTGTACATGGTGGTACGATTCACGGGCTCACTACTGCTGCATCTATTTGGACCGTGGCCGGTTTAGGATTAATTGTTGGAAATGGAATGTACAAAGAAGCAATCGTTGCGACACTGGTCATTCTTTTAAGTCTAGTGGTATTGAAAAAATTTAGTAAATCCCTAAATAAAAATTATAACGAAGTGATATGTGAAGTATTAATAAAAGAAGAAAATCTGATGCAATTTATAGAGGATATTACTAAGCGCTCAATTCATATCCGTAAATATGTAATTACTGATGAACCAGAAGAACTTAAAAGAATCAAACTTTATATAGAAGGAGTAAATAAGAAAAAGGATTCAGGTTTATTAGAACTATTAGCTAATAAAAATGTTTTTAAAAAAGTCGAAATTGAGTATAGAGCTTAGCTTATTTATGTGAAACAAACCTTCTTCTATAAAAGATTTCTATTATTAGATTAACAGTGGATCTCAGTTAAATAATAGAAAAGGAGCTTTGATAATGGAACTTATTAGGGAAAAAAACGGTAATTTAAGGATTCTACAATTAACAGACTTACATATAGGTCAGTTACCTTTTGATAATGATGATATAAGGACTTTTGATCACATAAAAAAAGTCAGCAATGAATATAATCCCGACTTGATAGTAATTACTGGTGATTTGATATGGTCAGAGGGTATTGAAAAACCCGGCAAAAGTTTTGAAGAATTAATTAAAGTGTTAAATAGCCTTCAAAAACCAATAACAGTAACTTATGGCAATCATGATACAGAAGAAAATATAACTCGATCTGACTTAAGAGAATTAGAAAAAAAACTAGATTATAAGGTTAATAAAAAGCATTCTTATATTGTCGAAGAACGAGAGTCATATTGTATTGAATTAAGAGATGAGAGTCAGGAGCTTTTAAATGTGTTATATGTCATTGATAGTGGTGCAGTCGACCCGCTAAGAATCGGTACTTATGAATATGTGCATCCGAAACAAGTAAATTGGTTTTATGACGTTTCAAACTTTTACAAACAAGAAAAATCAAAAAAGACAGAGGATTTATTATTTTTACATATCCCTCTTCCTGAATATAAAGACGCGTGGAAGAATGGACAAGTATATGGTTATAAATATGAAGAGGTTTCATCCCCTGTACTTAATACTGGTTTATTTACATCATTATTATTGGATAAACAAGTAAAAGGGGTTTTTTGCGGACATGATCATGATAATGATTTTGATGCAATTTATCATGGTATAAAACTCTGCTTCGGTAGAGTATCGGGATTTAATTGTTATGGGGAACTTTCAAGAGGAGCCAGAATAATTGAATTGCAATCAAATGAATCTTTTAAAACATACTTGATTTAGAATCCATAAAATGAAAAGAGGCGGACAATGAATTTTTCTCTTCAATTAATGAGTTATAACATTAAGTATGATTCAGCCGAAGAAAATGAAGGTTGGTCTGAAAGAAGGAAACTAGTCGGTAAGATTATAAAACAACAGAACCCTGACCTAATAGGTATGCAAGAATGCTTATATCATCAAATAACAGATCTGCAAGAAATGTTATCAGGATACAGTTGGATTGGATTTGGTAGAGAAGGAGGAAGTAAAGGAGAGTTCACACCTATTTTTTATAAGAAGAAAAGGTTCAGAGTAATAGAATATGATCATGTTTGGTTATCGGACACACCGAATAAAATTGCATCTAAGACATGGGGGAATATTGTTCCAAGAATTGTAACTTGGGTTCTCTTTTTAGATAAAGATACAAAAAAGACATTTTATCAAATAAATACACATTTTGATAACCACTCAGCACTAGCACGTGTGAAGAGTGCAGAATTAATAAATAAAATAATAAATGACTTTAATCCTCAATTCCCCATCCTGTTGAGTGGTGACTTTAACGTTGGCTGTAATTCAGAGATTTATTCTTATTTCACTAAAGAAGGTAGTTTTGTTGATGTCTGGGATACAGCAATAAAAACAGAAAATAGTTCTTTAGGAAGCTTCAATGATTTTCATAATCTAACAGGTGGAAAAGATCGGATAGATTGGATTTTAATGAAAGCTAAAGCAAATGTGAATTTTGTGAAGTTAGTGAATGATACAGTGAATAATCAATTCCCTAGTGATCATTTCCCTGTTGTTACGAGTTTGTATTATATGGATTAAAGTTTATTAGTTTATGTATTCGGAATTTACTAGGATGGTGATTGATATGAAGGTAGACTACCATTTGCACCTTGAAGAAGGTCCATATAGTGTGAGTTTTCTAAATAACACTTATCGGGCTATTCAATACTTTTATCCAGTTGATACCGCTCATCAAGGCACAAAAGAAGGAATGAATGAAAATATTGCACTGTTAAGTGAGCGGTTTAAGCATACGGAGTTTTCAGAGTGGTGGCTTGAATTATATTTAGAAGAAGCATTGCGAAAGGGTTTAAAAGAAGTTGGAATTGTCGATCACCTCTATCGCTTCAGAGACACGAGAGACTATTTTTTAAAGTATATCGACGTAGATTCAAAAGAAATAGGTGAACAACAATTAGATTGGCTTAACAAAGTAATGGTTAGAGATTTGCATGAATTCGTTGACATGATTCAATCCCAGAAAAATCGCTGGAGGAAAAAGGGGATTGAGTTGCGCTTAGGTATGGAAGCAGATTATTTTGAAGGTGGAGAAGAAGAATTACAAAAATTATTGGAAGGATACCCATTTGATTATGTAATTGGTTCAGTACACTTTTTAAAAGGATGGGGCTTCGATAACCCACAATTACAACATAGATTTAAAAATTATAATTTGGTAGAAATATATGAAAAACATTTTAATACCATCATAAAAGCTGCTAAAAGTAAATTGTTCGATTTTCTTGCCCACTTAGATAATCTCAAAGTGTTTAATTACCGTCCAGATGAATCGCAATTGGCAGGAATATATGAAAAAGTAGCAAAAACACTTGCAGAACACGATGTAGCTACGGAAGTAAATCCAGGTTTATATTACAGATATCCTGTAAAAGAAATGTGCCCAAGTCCAAGATTCATGGAAATATTGGTGAAACATGGTGTGAAATTTACTACTTCTTCTGATTCCCATTTTCCAGACCAAATAGGTATATATAATGAAGAAATTCAGGAATTGTTACGTTCAAATGGCATTAATAACCTAGTTACCTTTGAAAATCGAAAAAGAATTATGAAACCATTTTTGTAAAAACGAGGTATTTGTTATGAAATTGTTTTGTTTTAGTTCATTAGAAAAGGTATTTTTAGATGGCCCAGTTCATGGAGTCGAACAACCACAGGGATCTTGTTTGTTGGGAGAGAAATATGCAATACAAATTGCATTTTATGTGGATAAGGTAAACACTCCGATCCAGTTAGATCTGAAGACAGAACTACAGGAACAAATTAATGTATATAAGGTAGAACATGTTCCCTCAGAATTACCGAATGGTGAGGGACACGACCAGGATATTATTACTGGTAAACCTGGTTTATTTCCAGATGTACTTCAATCAAGCAGATTACCGGTTCAGTTTTCCAGATTAAAAACGGATGTCTGGTATTCTTTTTGGATAGAATTTGAAACTGCAAACCCTAAATTAAGCGGGACTCATGATATTTTGTTCACACTAGATTATGAAAACAAATATGGAAAACAAATCACATCTAGAACGTTCCAGTTGGAAGTAATTGCCAAGAAGTTACCTAAGAGTACTATTAAGCACACAGAATGGATTCATACGGATTGTTTAATGAATTATTATCAAATAGAAGCATTCAGTGATGAATATTGGGAGCTTGTTGATAAATATATTAGTATGGCAGTGGTTCATAGTCAAAATATGATGCTTACACCAATATTTACACCCCCAATTGATACGAACATAGGTGGGGAAAGACGGACTGTGCAACTTGTGGATATAAAAAAGAACAGTGATGAATATGAATTTGATTTTACAAACTTGCAAAAATGGAGCGATATTTGTAAAAAAAATAATGTTCAATATTTAGAAATCATTCATTTATTTACGCAATGGGGGGCTAAATCTACACCTAAAATAGAGGTTACAGTTGACGAAGAAAAAGTGAACTTTTTTGGGTGGGAGACCGCTTCAGCATCGAAAGAATATATTTTGTTTTTACAGCAATTTATTCCATCATTAATAGAATGGTTAAAGGAAAATGAATGGGATAATAATGTTTATTTCCATATCTCTGATGAACCATCAATAGATGATATTGAACATTATCAAGAAGCTAGTAATTGTGTAAGAAAATTGGTAAAAGGTTATCCAATTATAGATGCGATGTCAGACTATTATTTATATAAAAAAGGATTAGTGGATATTCCGGTTGTCGCAAATAACCAAATAAGAATTTTTCTCGATAATAAGACGTCACCTCTGTGGACCTACTATTGTGGTGCACATAATTATAAAGTATCCAATAGATTTTTCGATATGCCATCCTATCGAAATAGAATTCTTGGTTATCAATTATTTAAATATAATATTGATGGTTTTCTGCATTGGGGCTATAACTTCTGGAATACACAGTATTCAAAAAAGGCTATTAACCCCTATGAAATTACTGATGCAGAGGTCAGCTTTCCTTCGGGTGATAGTTTTGTAGTATATCCAGGCGAGAAGGGACCTCTTCCTTCTTTGCGGTTAAAAGTAATAAATGAGGCTTTTCAAGATTTTCGAGCAATGCAAGCAATAGAAAATATTTATGGAAGAAATGCAGTCGATGAATTGATAGAGAAGTATTTACCAAACTTAAGTTTTGATGAGTATCCCAAAAATCAAAAATACATTTTTTCAATAAGAGAACATATAAACAAGTTAATTAAAGACAGCATGAAAACGGAGTGTGGAAAGTAGATGTATGAAGGAGTATTAAAAGCAGCAAATGATATCGTTCAACAACAAATTGCAGATGAAAAAGTACGGAATATGTTTCAAAAATGCTTTGGGGACATGTTAAGGAATTCAATTAAAGAGCTGGATGATGGGAGTATTTTTGTTGTAACTGGAGATATACCGGCGATGTGGCTGCGCGATTCCACCTGCCAATTACGGCCATTTATGATATTTGCAGGTCAATTTGAAGATCTTGACGCTTTAATTGTAAGTACTATTAACAAACAGATGTCTTTAATATTAACTGATCCTTACGCAAATGCTTTCAATGCGGAGCCGAATGGAAATAGATGGGATGATGATATTCCTTTACAAAAGCCAGAAATATGGGAACGAAAATACGAGATTGACTCACTTTGTTTTCCATTTCAGCTAGCCTATCAATATTGGAAATATACTGGTCAGGTAGAAATTTTTGATGATACTTTAAAAAAAGCAATGGAAACTGTTATTTCGGTATGGAGAACAGAGCAGGATCATGAAAATAAATCTGATTATCGTTTTCAAAGACCAGGTACCGAAGACTTACCTAATAACGGTTTAGGCTCTAATGTGGGGTATACTGGAATGACCTGGTCGGGCTTTAGACCAAGTGATGATGCATGTAATTACCATTTTTTAATATCAAGTAATTTGTTTGCTATTAGAATCCTGGAAATTATGGAAGAAATTGCGGAAAAAGTTTATCGTGATTCAATACTTTCAACAAATGCAAATCAATTGGCAAATGAAATAGCAGATGGTGTACAAAAATATGGAATTGTGACCATTGATAAAAGCACACAAATATATGCTTATGAGGTTGATGGACTGGGAAACCATATTTTAATGGATGACAGTAATATACCAAGTTTATTGTCACTGCCATTGCTTACTAATATTTCGAAAGATGATGGAATTTATCAAGCAACCCGGGATTATATCTTGAGTAATTTGAATCCATATTATTACAAAGGGCAATTTGCAGAAGGAATTGGAAGTCCACATACACCTAATCAGCAAGTATGGCCAATTGCTATATCAGTAGAAGGTTTAACAGCCATTGAAGACAATGAAAAATGGGGAAAAATAAAATTGATTAGTGAAAATGATGCAGGTACCAATCTTGTGCATGAGTCTTTTCATGTGGATAACCCTGATTTATTTACCCGTGAATGGTTTTCATGGGCAAATTCTATGTTTTGTGAGTTAGTGCTAGATTTTTGTGGATATAAAATAAAATATAAATAATCCATTTTGATTTGATAGGAAATTTTAAAAAAATCACCAACAATTTAATCGTTCAGGTTCTTAATATGGCACTACAGTAATTGTTAGGACCCATAATAGAAACTTAATTTTACCCCAATTGCTAACGTAGAGTTAATTATTTACAAGGGAGGAATAAAATTGGCAGAAGTTAAAACTGAGGCAAGAAAGATAAAAAATTATATTAATGGAGAATGGGTAGAAAGTAAAACAACAAAGTACGAGGTTGTTTATAATCCAGCAACAAAAGAAGAAATTGCACAGGTACCCCTTTCAACAAAAGAAGAAGTGGACTATGCTGCAGAAGTTGCAAAAAAAGCATTTGAAGAATGGAAAAACGTACCTGTTCAAAAACGAGCGAGAATTCTATTTAACTATCAGCAATTATTACAAAATAATAAAGAGGAATTGGCTCGTCTGATTACAATTGAAAACGGTAAAAATACAACAGAAGCATTAGGTGAAGTTGGACGTGGAATTGAAAATGTTGAATTTGCGGCCGGTGCTCCAACATTAATGATGGGCGACTCATTAACTAATATTGCAACAGATATGGAAGCAACAAACTATCGCTACCCAATCGGAGTTGTTGGGGGTATTACTCCATTTAACTTCCCAATGATGGTACCTTGCTGGATGTTTCCAATGGCTATTGCAATGGGGAACTCATTTATTCTGAAGCCATCAGAAAAGACCCCATTATTAACGGAGAAATTGGCTGACCTACTAGAAGAAGCAGGACTTCCTAAAGGTGTATTTAGTGTGGTTTATGGTGCACATGATGTTGTAAATGGTATTCTTGATCACCCTGAAATTAAAGCTATTTCATTTGTTGGCTCAAAACCAGTTGGTGAATATGTTTACAAACGTGGCAGTGAAAACCTGAAACGTGTTCAAGCACTTACCGGTGCAAAAAACCACACAACTGTATTAAATGATGCAGATTTGGATGATGCTGTTAAAGACATTATCGCTTCTGCATTTGGTTCAGCTGGAGAGCGCTGCATGGCATGTGCTGTTGTAACAGTTGAAGACGGTGTTGCAGATGAATTTATTGCAATGCTTAAAGGAGCGGCAGATAACTTGAAAATGGGTAACGGTTTAGATGACGGCGTATTCCTCGGACCTGTTATTCGTGAAGATAATCAAAAACGTACACTGGAATATATTGAAAAAGGTGTTCAGGAAGGTGCTAACCTGGTACGAGACGGTCGTAAAGAAAAAATGGACAATGGATACTTTGTTGGACCAACCATCTTTGAAGGTGTAAAAACAGATATGACAATTTGGAAAGATGAAATTTTTGCTCCAGTACTTTCAGTAGTACGTGTTAGTAATCTAAAAGAAGCGGTTGAAGTTGCCAATCAATCTGAATTCGCAAACGGTGCTTGTCTATTCACATCTAATGCTTCGTCAATCCGTTACTTTCGTGAAAATATTGATGCAGGTATGATTGGTGTTAACTTAGGGGTTCCAGCACCAATGGCGTTCTTCCCATTCTCTGGCTGGAAATCTTCATTTTTCGGTACTTTACATGCAAATGGTAAAGATGGTGTTGATTTCTATACGCGTAAGAAAGTAGTAACTGCTCGTTATAAAACACCAGATTTTAAATAAGTAATAGGTTTGAACGATTTAGGAATAAGGGGTTCGCCTTTTGTTCCAAAAAGTAATACATGGGGGGATTTTTTTATGAGTAAACTGCTCCGCAAACCAAAACGGGAAGAGGTTTCTGAAGGCATAACACTTGTACATGAAGTGTCAAAGCAAAATTCAGATTTAAAATATGTAGGCTTTAGAGTAATTGATCTTGTTAAAGGCGCAAAATATGTAGAGTCTTTGGTTAAAGAAGAATGCTGTATTGTTGCATTAACTGGAAGGATTAATGTAACAGAAGGTGAAACTTCTTTTAAGGATTTAGGTACACGGGATAGTGTTTTTGAAAGGAAACCAACCGATAGTGTATATGTTTCTAATGATCTCACCTTTGAAGTAGAAGCAGTAACTGATGCAAGAATAGTTCTTTGCTATTCTCCTTCTGAAAATCAATTACCTACTAAACTAATTAAAGCTGAAGAAAATAGTATCGAAAATAGAGGTGAATATAGCAATAAGCGTTTGGTTCATAATATCCTTCCAGACTCAGATTCTACTGCTAATAGTTTGCTGGTTGTAGAGGTATTCACTGAAACCGGCAACTGGTCCAGTTATCCACCACATAAACATGATCAGGATAATCTACCGGAAGAATCATTCCTCGAGGAAAGCTATTATCACCAAATGGATCCGCCACAAGGATTTGTGTTCCAGCGTGTGTATACAGATGATCGGTCGCTGGATGAAACAATGAATGTTGAAAACGGAGATGTTGTCCTAGTACCAAAAGGTTATCATCCAGTAGGAGTGCCTGATGGATATAGCTCTTATTATTTAAATGTAATGGCAGGACCAGAAAGAATTTGGAAATTCCATAATGATAAGGATCATGAATGGATACTGGATCGTAAATAGTTGTGAGGGGTGTTAACCAGATGGGTTTTAAATTCAATAATGACAGAATATACGATATTATCGCAATCGGCCGTGCATGTATTGACCTAAATGCAGCTGAATACAATCGCCCGATGGAGGAAACTATGACATTTTCAAAATATGTTGGTGGTTCCCCAGCTAATATAGCAATTGGTTGCTCCAAGCTAGGCTTAAAGGTAGGGTTTATCGGTAAAATACCAGATGATCAGCATGGGAATTTCATTAAGAAGTATATGGCTGATGCTGGGATTAATACTTCTAATATGGTCATTGATAAAGAGGGACATAAAGCAGGACTTACATTTACAGAAATTAAAAGTCCGGAAGAGTGCAGTATTTTGATGTACCGTGAAAAAGCAGCAGATCTATACTTAAATCCTAGTGAAGTGCATGAGGAATATATTAAGCAAGCAAAAGTATTACTTGTCTCCGGAACCGCATTGGCACAAAGTCCTTCTAGGGAAGCTGCAATCAAAGCAGTTGGACTTGCAAGGAAAAATGATGTGAAGGTGATATTTGAATTGGATTATCGTCCTTACACATGGAAATCCAAGGAGGAGACCGCTGTCTATTACTCGTTAATCGCAGAGCAGGCTGATATCGTTATTGGAACACGTGATGAGTATGACACGATGGAAAACCTGGAAGAAGGTATGGGTGAAAACCAGAAGTCGGTAAATTTTCTGTTCAAACATCGCCCAGGGTTATTAGTAATTAAGCATGGTGTTGAAGGTTCGTACGCTTATACAAGAGCGGGAGATGTATTCAGAGGCCATGCATATAAATCAAGAGTCTTGAAAACCTTTGGTGCGGGTGATTCCTATGCTTCTGCTCTCTTGTATGCGCTAATCCGTGGCAAAGATATCGAAACTGCATTAAAGTTCGGCAGTGCATCAGCTGCTATTGTTGTTAGCAAGCATAGCTCTTCAGAAGCAATGCCTACTGTTGATGAAATTGAGCAATTGATTTCAGAGAACGAAAAAAAGTAATGGGGAAGGTCGGGTTATCATATGGGAAATAAAATCAAATTAACAACCGCCCAGGCTCTGGTAAAATTTTTAAATCAGCAATATATCTATATCGATGGAGAGGAATTCCCGTTTGTGGAAGGTGTATTCAGTATTTTTGGACATGGAAATGTTCTTGGGATTGGTCAGGCACTTGAACAGGATTCCGGCCATTTAAAATTGTTTCAGGGAAAAAATGAACAAGGTATGGCTCATGCGGCTATTGCCTACAGCAAACAAAAACTTCGTCGTAAAATTTACGCTGTAACTACTTCAGTTGGACCTGGTTCTGCCAATCTTGTGGCAGCTGCTGGAACAGCTTTGGTAAATAATATTCCAGTGTTATTTTTACCTGGTGACACGTTTGCAACGAGACATCCTGACCCGGTATTACAGCAGGTAGAACATGAACATAGTGCAGCGATAACAACAAATGATGCACTTCAGCCTGTATCGAGATACTGGGATCGTGTTACTCGTCCAGAACAGCTGATGTCAAGTTTGATTCGTGCATTCGAAGTAATGACAGATCCTGGGAAGGCTGGCCCTGCTACAATTTGTATTTCTCAGGACGTAGAGGGAGAAGCATACGATTACGATGAGCCTTTCTTTGCAAAAAGGGTCCACTATCTTGATCGTGAAACTCCAGTGGTAAGAGAATTAACTGGTGCTGCTGAATTAATTAAAGCAAGTAAAAAACCTGTCATTATAGTTGGTGGCGGAGCGAAATACTCCGGTGCACGTGAAGTTTTAATGGATCTTTCCGAGAAACACAATATTCCATTAGTGGAGACCCAGGCCGGAAAAGCTACGGTTGAGTCAGCCTTTAAAAATAATCTGGGTGGTATAGGAGTTACTGGAACTTTATCAGCAAATAAAGCGGCTAAACAGGCTGATTTAATTATTGGTCTTGGTACAAGATACACTGACTTTGCTACTTCTTCCAAAACTGCATTCGATTTTGACTCGACTAAATTCCTTAATATAAATGTCAGTCGTATGCAAACATATAAATTAGATGCCTTTCAAGTTGTTGCAGATGCTAAAGTGACACTTGAACAGATTGCAACACTGCTTGAGGGATATACAACAGAGTTTGGTGAAGCTATTTCGGATTTAAAAGAGGAATGGTTAACTGAACGTAATCGATTAGCGAATATTACATTTAAACGAGATGGTTTCACTCCTGAGGTTCAGGAACATTTTTCCCAGGAAGTATTAAATGAATATGCAGATAGACTGGAGTCTGAATTTGCTCAAACGACAGCGCTTCTTACAATCAACGAGACAATCGCTCCTGATAGCAATGTTGTTACATCTGCAGGCTCGCTTCCAGGGGATATGCAGCGGATTTGGAATTCAGGCAAACCTAATACGTATAATGTGGAATACGGATATTCCTGTATGGGATATGAAATTTCCGGAGCTTTAGGTGTTAAACTGGCTGACCCTAAAAGTGAGGTTTATTCATTTGTTGGGGATGGAAGTTTCCTTATGCTGCACTCTGAATTGATTACAGCACTCCAGTATAATCAAAAGATTAACATTCTATTATTTGATAATTCGGGATTTGGATGTATTAATAATTTACAGATGGGAAATGGAAGCAAAAGTTTCTTAACCGAATTCAGAACCAATGACAACAAAGTGTTGAATGTTGATTATGCAAAAGTAGCTGAAGGATATGGAGCTAAGGTATATCGTGCAAATACAGTTGACGAATTAAAAGCAGCCTTAAAGGATGCGGAAAAGCAGGAAGTCTCCACTCTAATTGAAATAAAAGTATTGCCCAAGACAATGACTGAAGGCTATGAAAGCTGGTGGAATGTCGGGGTTGCTGAGGTTTCGGAAAATGAGAATGTCCAAAAGGCCTATAAAGAAATTACGAAAATGAGAAAAAAAGCAAAACAATACTAAAAAAATATGAAAATTAAAGTAAGACAAAGCAGCTAAAGTTTCATCAAACCTAGCATCAAAAGGGTTGGATTATTACCACAAATTAGTTGGTGTATTAGTTTCAAATGTGATCGAGCCTATGTGTACACTATACAATTGGAATTTACTTCAAGCATTATAGGATAATGGTGGATGGAATAATCGTGAAACAATTGAGGCGTTAGTTAATTATTCAGAGGTAATGTTTAAAGGAAAGGTCAACCATTGGATTACGTTAAATGAGCCATGGTGTATTGCATTTTTATCTAATTATGTTGGCAGCCATGCACCCGAGAATAAAGACCTGCAGTTCAACACAGATCTCCCATTATTTAATGGTTGCTCATGGAAAAATAGTGAAAAAAAGATAGCTATTATTGGCTGTAACAAACGATCGCAAATAATTGGTTTGAAGTCTAAGTACACATTTTGTGATATGAAAAAGTAGTGAGGTGTTGGCGATAAAGAAAGATAAGAATCAATCGTTTGATTATGAAAGATTGTTTGATAATCGCCATATAAAAGATAAACCATTTAAAACCTTTTTTATGTTATATCAGGGTCAAAGGAAAAATATACTCCTCTCATTTTTTTTCTTTTTGATAAAGCATTCACCAGTTTGGGTTATTCCAGTTGTTACTGCAAATATGATTAATATAGCTAGTGCCCCTGAAAAACATAGTATTACAGAACTATGGATCAATTTGGCGGTAATATTAGTGATTATTGTACAAAACATCCCATCACAGTTATTGCATATCAGTTTTTTAAGTAAAGCTTCGAGACAGGTAGAAGCCGCTTTAAGGAGTACGATGGTTCGCAAGTTACAACATCTATCTATTTCATATCATAGCGAGGCTAGAACTGGACAACTGCAATCGAAAGTTTTACGAGATGTTGAAAATATTGAAGTTTTAACAAAACAGATGATGTTTACTTTTTCAGCGGCAATTACCAATGTTGTAGTTGCGATTTCTGTAACTGCATTTACAAATGGAACCGTTGCTATCTTTTTTATATTAGTCATTCCAATTGCATTAGGGCTAGTATATATATTTAAACGTAATTTACAAACAAAGAACAAGGATTTCAGAACGCAAATTGAATCCATGTCGGGTCAAGTTGCTGAAACAGTAGCAATGATAACCGTTACCCGGGCACATGGATTAGAGGAACTGGAAATTAATAAAACGGATAAAACTCTACACACATTAAAAGGAAAAGGCTATAAATTAGATATGTCGGAAGCTTTATTTGGTGCTTCCGGATGGGTTGTGTTTACATCTTTTCAAATGTTTACGTTAATTTTCACATCCATTATAGCATACCGGGGATCTATGCAAGTTGGGGATATCGCGATGTATCAAGCATATTTCACGTCGATACTAATGTCTGTCAATCAGATTATTAATGTATATCCCCAATTAGCTAAAGGCTATGAATCTATTGTATCTGTATCAGAAGTTTTATTTTCGAACAAAAACGTGGAATATAAAGGAACGAAGCGGATAGCAAATGTCCAAGGAAAATTCACATTTGACAACGTTCAATTTAAATATGACGATACTGAAAAGCATGTGCTGTCTGATTTTAATTTAGATGTTAGTGTTGGAGAAAGCATTGCCTTTGTAGGCGAGTCTGGTGCGGGAAAATCTACTGTATTGAGTTTACTAGTTGGATTTTACCGTCCTACAAATGGACGTATTTACGTTGATAGTATTTCTTTTGATGAACTTGATATGCAATCCTACAGGAAGAATATTGCTATCGTTTCACAGAATACAATCTTATTCTCTGGTTCAATTAAGGATAATATAACGTATGGGTTAAGGGATGTTACAACAGAGAGATTAGACAAAGTGATAAAAATGTCTAATCTGCAAGATGTGATCGCTGCCATGCCGGATGGTTTAAATACAAAAATTGGTGAACATGGCGGAAAGTTATCAGGTGGTCAAAGACAACGTATTGCTATCGCTCGTGCATTAGCGCGGAATCCAGATGTAATTTTGCTTGATGAAGCTACGTCTGCATTGGATAACAAGTCCGAATATAAAGTCCAACAAGCTATTAGCGAGCTGATCAAAGACCGCACAACTTTCATTGTTGCGCACCGGTTATCAACCATTCGAGATGCTGATCGTATTGTTGTAATGCGTGAAGGGAAATGTGTAGAAACTGGTACTTTTGATGAATTGATTGAGCGGAAAGGTGAGTTTTATCAGTTGAGAGAGATGCAGTTTTAAAGAAAATAATAGTTCAATATTTAAGAGCAAAAACTCCCACGGATCTAAAGAATATCATTCCGGGGTTTTTTATTATGCATAACTTTAAGTTTTATAACGAACCACTAACAATCGTTGGTAGCTCATTGTTTTTTCCTTCTAATCGTCCGAATACGTTTCCTGCTCCGTTTTCCGTAAACGATAAGCCGTCTTCCCCATCCACCGATTGTTGCTCCTCTTTGGAATATCCCAAGCGAAAGCTTCCATTATCATTGGTTAAGTCGATTTTATGTAAGTGGAATCCCCCAATAGCGTGTGAACCTAAGTAAAACTTGTTTGATGTCTATCCTAATAAAATCCGGACAAAGGACCAGGTTCCCCTTTCCAGTTAACCAGTTTTAATTTCATTCTCATAACACCCTTACCTTTACTATTTGTTCTTTCTAATGAAATTTCTCCAATTTCATTTGTGTTCCTTACATGTGTACCACCACATGCTTGTTCATCTATATCACCAATTGAAACAACTAAGTTCCAAGAATTAAAAAACTAGCAAAGCTGATTTTTAAAATGGTTATTTATTTCACCTAATCCACAACAACAGTTAGTAAACTAAATGATACAAACTTGTGTACTCACTAGAAAAAGAAAACCTTTCAACAGGTATTGTGTCAGGAATGGCAGATCCAAGTATGCTGCAAATAGAATTTACGGAAAAGGCCGAGCATGCTGGTAATACACCAATGTATGATTGAAAGGATGACTGGTTCTTGCGAGGGAGTTTATCGTAACCATCCACGATTTTCCAAAACAGGTTAGCTCAATAGCATGAGATGAGTGGTGTAAAGATTGCAGAGGTAGAACATAGTTATCTGACTTAACTAAACATTGACATATCTCTATTTTGTTATTATAATTCTAATAGTTTATAGGACTAATAAACTAAATGGTAAGTTAAGTTGGTGATAAACTTATAATGGTTGAAATCACATCGATTGAGTCAATCTGTCATTTGCAAACAAATTTATCGCAAGAAGACGTTAAAAAGATTTTAGAGATTAGCCAAAGTATTCAATTGACGGCTGACCTATCTAAAGCGAATATTTTCATAGATTGTCTTACGACTAATGAGGAACATGCCATTGTTGTTGCTGAAGCAGCCCCAACAGATATTGACCCTATCTATGAAAATCCTGTAGTCGGTAAAAGAGCGTATGAAGCATTCGAACCTGCTGTGCTTTATTGTCTTAGGACAGGGAACTCAATGACATCTAATCGAGCAATTACACAAGAAAGTAAACAGGTAGAGCAAAGTGTTGTTCCAATCCATGGGCACAAAGGTAACATTATTGGTGCTTTGATTATGGAGAAGGACATTAGTAATCAATTTAAAGAACAAGCGGAATTGAAAGCGTTGTCACAAGCGACGGAATCTTTAAGCGGTGTTTTAATGGGTGTTTCTGATAACCATCCTATTATCCCAGAGCTAATTGAAGAAGCATTATTCTTTGTAGAATCAAATGGCAAACTGATTTATTCTAACCCTGCAGCGATTAATTTACTACATGGATTGACCGGGGCTAAATGTAATAATGGGGAGGATATTCTCGAACATTTACCTTGCTTAGATGAAATTATCATGAAACCGGATGTTTTATTAGTTAGGGAAATGAAGGTTTTTGATAAGACATTTAAGGTGAAAAAAATACATTTACCTAAAAAGGAAAAGTATAATGGAATGTTCATTATTTTAAGAGATTTAACAGAGCTAAGGGAAAAAGAACAAGAACTGATTATGAAATCGGTTGCTATTCAGGAAATTCATCACCGCGTAAAAAACAATTTGCAAACTGTTGCTAGCCTACTTCGATTACAAATGCGAAGAGGGGTTCCAGAGGAAAGTAAGGTTTATTTTCTTGAAAGCTTAAATCGCATACTTAGCATTGCCTCAGTTTATGAGGTAATCTTATCCAATAGAAGTATAGATAGGGTAGATATTTATGAGTTGACCGAAAAAATTGGTAATATGCTAGTACATACGGAAAGTAAAGAAGGTACTCAGATTCGTATTTACTATGAAGGATCAGAATTAATAATAGAGTCCAAAAGGGCGGTATCTGTTGCTTTAATTATCAATGAGTTAATACAGAATTGTATAAATCATGCTTTTAAAGGAAGACGTACTGGAGTTATAGAAGTGATTTTTGAACAATATGATGATCTAATCATTGTAAAGGTTAACGATAATGGAATTGGCTATACCCCAAAAAGTAAGCCTTCCCTTGGTCTAGATATTGTAAATATGATGGTAGAACATGACCTAGCCGGTGAGTTTGAATTTAAAAAGATTGATAAAGGTTCACAAGCTAAAATAATATTTCCTTTAGAAGGACGGGTTTAAATGAAAAAAAGGATAGTCCTGGTGGAGGATGAGTCGATCGCACGCATGGATATATCATTGACCCTACAAGATGCTGGATATGAAGTTGTCGGACAGGCCGGGAATGGGGAAAAAGCTATCGAAGTTGTTCATGAGTGTCAGCCTGACCTCATAATAATGGATATTAAAATGCCAAAACTTAATGGGCTAAAAGCCAGTAAGATTATCTCTCAAAAGTTCAATATTCCTATTCTTTTATTAACAGCTTATAGCCAACAAGACTTTATAGATAAGGCGAAAGAATCGAATATAGTAGGATACATTGTGAAACCTGTTTCAGGTGATCGATTAATTCCATCGATAGAGATTGCACTCCACCAGAGTGAAGTTTCTAACCAATATCGAAAAGAAATAAAAGAGGCAAAAGATCATTTGAATGAACGTAAAGTGATTGAAAAAGCAAAAGGTATTTTAATGGAGCGATTTAATTACAGTGAAGAGAACGCATTTAAGAAAATCAGAACCATAAGTATGAATAAGCAAGTTACCCTTGGAAGAGTGGCAAAACACATCATAAAAAAGTACTCTTCCGGTGATTTAAAAACGAAAAGTGAATAATACAGGGCAAAGGTGCTAAAGGAATGGGTTCCCATTTCTTTAGCACCTTTTTGTCTTTTTACAGGGGAAATTAAAACTAATTAATAGGAAAGTGGGAATTAGTATGGTATTAGTAGGCAATATTGTAATTTACATTATTATGGCATGTGCTGTTATTGGGGCGATTGCTTCTATCAAAAACAGCGAAGACGGTATCGGTGGTCAATTTATGGAAGGAATTCATACGATTGGTCATATATTTGTTCCAGCAGCAGGGATTATGGCTTCTATCCCGTATCTTTCTTGGTTTATAAACAAAGTATTTGGTCCCGTCTATGAAAGTATTGGTGCGGATCCAGCTATAGCTGCGACTACAATTTTAGCATCTGATATGGGTGGGTACCAATTAGCTGAAGCGCTTAAGCTATCATATGAGGGATGGACTATGGCGCTTATCGTTGGCTTTATGGCTGGAGCGACAATTGTGTTTTCCATACCTATGGGTCTCGCTATGCTTGATAAAAGAGATCATAAGTACATGGCGCTAGGAATTATGTCTGGTATTTTAACCATTCCTATCGGTGTGTTAATTTCCAGTGTGATTATTACTCTTACGAATGCCAAAATAAGGGATGTCATCTCTACAACCACGGAATCCACGTATGAGTTTACTATGAGTTACTTACAAATTTTTATTAATTTGACCCCGCTTTTTGTATTTGTAGTAATACTTGCTCTTGGTTTGTATTTCTTGCCAGATTTAATGGTTAAAGGATTCATGTGGTTTGGAACAATTGTAGACGCAGGTATTAAATTAGTTTTAGTGTTTTCTATAGTTGAAATCTTTACGGGTCTATTTTCAACGGTTTTTGGTACTTGGGGATTCGATCCCATTATGGCTGATAAAGAAGACCAATTCCGTGCACTAGAAACCGCTGGTTATATAGGTATTATGCTTGCAGGTGCTTTCCCGATGGTATATCTTTTGAGAAAGTACGCCTCTAGACCTTTAGAAGCAATCGGTAAAAAGCTAGGTTTAAGCTCAGTAGGTAGTGCGGGGTTAGTAGCCACAATTGCCAATATACTGGCAATGTTTAAGTTAGTTCAGTACATGCGGCCTAAAGATAAGGTTATAAATATCGCTTTTGGTGTCTGCGCAGCCTTCTTATTGGGAGATCATTTATCCTATACAGCAAATTTTCAGCCAACCTTAATTCTACCTATTATTATCGGTAAACTTTCAGCCGGATTGATTGCTATAGGAGTGGCTTACTGGATTTCCATACCTAAGGCCATGGAGCTGGAAAGAATTGATCGCGAAACAGGTGTCATTGGGAAAGATGAGTATTTGGAAAAAGAAGAATTTGGAGAGGAAGATATTGCGACAAAGGAGGCAAATTAAAATGAATGAAGAAAAGAAAAGGTTTATCCAGGAGTTTGTGCCGGGTAAACAGATTACTCTAAGTCATCTAATCGCAAACCCGGATGTTAGCATGTTTGAAAAGTTAGGTATAGAAGAGTCAGGTGCGTTGGGTATTCTAACATTAACCCCAAGTGAAACGGTAATTATAGCAGGGGATTATGCTACCAAAGCTGCTCATGTTGGTATTGGATTTTTGGATCGATTTACAGGGAGTCTAGTTCTTATAGGAAGTGTCTCTGAAGTGGATATCGCTATGAAAGAGGTCAATCGATTTTTATCGGAAACACTTGGTTATACACCAGCTACAATCACTAAATCTTAGAAACTATCAACTAGGGGGCGACCGAATGGTGAAAAAAAATCGCGGAATGATTGTAGGTTCCATCGGGGCGGGTAAATCAACTTTAACAAATGCTTTACTAGGACGTGAAAATAAAGCAGTGAAGACCCAGACATTAAATTATGATAACTGGCTAGTTGATACACCGGGAGAATACACAGAAAATCCATTACATTATAAAACCATTATGGCTACTTCCCTTGAGGTTTCCCATGTCCTATTCGTACAGGATGCAACGAAAAAAAAAAACGATTTTCCCGCCAGGCTTTAGTACAGGGATTAATAAATTGCCTATAGGGGTGGTAACAAAGGCCGACGCAGAAACAGCGGATATACCAAAAGCTATACACCAGCTAAAAAGGGTGATCTCTAAAGGCCCCATTGTCATAACTTCTGCGGAAGAAAATAGAGGATTAGATATTATTAGGGATCTAGTAAAGTGTAAAAGTATAAAGGAAATGAAAGAATATGCCGAAAGCTGTGATAGTGAGGATATTACTTTTAATGAAACCCTTTACAAATAAACTATTTTAAACTAATATAATAGTTAGATATATTTTAAAAAGAATAGATTCAAGGCAAAGGCGCCTTATACAACTATCTAAATGGATAGTTCGTATGGGGTGCCTTTTTGTGTTTAAGAAGGAGTGGCATGTATGGATCAACGTAAAAAAGAAGAGCTACTAAGTGCTGGAATTGATATTGGTACAAGTACAACAAAACTCATAATTAGTAGATTTTCTCTTATGAATACAGCGGGAAGTACACATATGCCTCGTATTGAAATTGTTGATAAAGAAGTCGTTTATAAAAGCCCTATTTTCAGAACACCATTGAAATCGGACAATGAAATTGACATGAATGCAATAGAAGAAATGGTTTTGTCTCAGTATAATGAAGCCAATATTACATCAAATGATATTAAAACGGGTGCTGTGATCATCACTGGGGAGACAGCTACAAAAACGAATGCACAAGAGATGATTAATCACTTATCAAGACATGCAGGAGAGTTTTTAGTAGCAACGGCGGGACCTGACTTAGAAAGCATCATAGCTGCTAAAGGATCAGGTGCTTACGATTATTCAAAAAACACGAACAAAACGATTGCGAATATAGACATTGGGGGTGGGACCGCGAATATAGCGGTTTATCAATACGGAAAGCTACTTGGTACGTGCACCCTCCATGTTGGTGGGAAATTAATTGAAGTTAGTGACGATAAGATAAATTATATTGCTCCATCTTTAAAGAAGGCCATTAAGCGAATAGATATTTCTATTAAAGAAGGAGAAAAATATGATCAAAAAGACCTTAGAAAGATAACCGATTATATGACTACTATCATTTCTTCTATGCTTAGAAATGAATTGACTGAGACTGAAGATTTGCTCTTAGGGCGTTTGCCGAACTGGGAACAACCAATTGATGTGATTATGTTCTCCGGAGGGGTCTCGGAATGCATTTATCATTCTGAGAATTGCCATTCCGTTGATAGGTATAATGACATTGGTAATCTTTTAGCTATGTCGATTACGGAGGATGCTACATTAGCATCGTGGGAATGGATTAAACCTAATGAGACGGTACGCGCGACAGTTTTGGGAGCCGGAACTCAAACGACTGAAATTAGTGGAGGAACTATTCAAGTTGATAATGAAACCCTTCCCTTGAGGAACCTTCCAGTGTATAAAATTCCCTTCAAAGGGGATTTCGCTGAAAACTTATCCCAACTCACTCAATCGATTGAAGCAGGTATAGAAATATACGATCCAAAAAAAGAGGGGCAAAACTTTGCATTATATCTATCAGACCTTCCTTTATTAGGGTTTAAGGAAATGCAAAGTTTGGCGGATGCTCTAGTGAACGCTGTTAGAAAAAAACCTAAACAGCAGCCACTAATCATCGTTCTTGAACGAGATCTTGCCAAATCCCTTGGGCAGACAATTCGTGTCCAACACGAGCATCAACACACCTTGTGTATTGATCAGATTTATGTAGAACATGGGGATTATTTAGACATTGGAAAAGCTTTACAATCAGGTGTAGTACCAGTTGTTATTAAAACACTAACTTTTCATTAACGGGAAGGAGGCTATCTGTTGAATTTAACAATTAAGCATTTAGGACATACATATCAATTCTCTTCATTAAAAGACCTTTTTGCAAAGGCGAACGAAGAGAAGTCTGGAGATCGTTTAGCTGGAGTTGGAGCAGACAGTGTACAAGAGCGAATTGCAGCTAAAGAAATAATGGGTGATTTAACACTTCAAGTTATTCGGGATAATCCTCTTCTTCCACCCGAGGAGGATGAAGTATCTAGAATTATTGAATCCCTAGTCAATGAAAGAATCTATTCATCCATCAAAAGTTGGTCGATATCTGAATTGCGAGAGTATATATTAGACAGCGAAACAACAGGGGAAGACCTTAAACGAATAAGTCAAGGGCTAACAAGTGAGATGATAGCAGCTGTTGCAAAACTTATGTCTAATCTGGATCTAATTCATGCATCAAATAAGCTTGAAATATTAACTAAATGTAACATTACAATTGGTCAAAAAGGCGTACTTTCTTCTAGGTTACAGCCTAATCACCCCACTGATAATGTTGGGGGCATGCTTGCTTCACTAAAAGAGGGGCTTTCCTATGGTGTGGGGGATGCTGTTATAGGGATTAACCCAGTTGAAGATTCCGTTGAAAGTGTAAAGAGGCTTCTTCATGCTACTCACGACTTCATGGAGGAGTGGAAGATACCGACACAAAATTGCGTTTTAGCACACGTCACGACACAAATGAAGGCAATTGAACAAGGTGCTCCTGCAGATATGATTTTTCAAAGTATTGCGGGGACAGAAACCGCCAATCGATCTTTTGGGATTGATTCGACTCTTCTTAGTGAGGCGAGTGAATTAGCAAAAGTGCAGGGGACGGGGACAGGCCCTCAAAGGTTGTACTTTGAAACTGGTCAAGGCTCGGAGCTATCAGCTGAAGCTCACCATGGGATTGATCAAATGACACTTGAGGCTAGAAATTACGGTTTTGCCCGTTACTATGATCCTTATATTGTAAATACAGTTGTCGGGTTCATAGGCCCAGAGTATCTTTATGACAATAAACAGGTCATACGGGCAGGCCTTGAAGATCATTTCATGGGGAAGATGCATCTCCTACCAATGGGTGTTGACATTTGTTATACGAACCACATAAAGGCCGATCAAAATGATATAGAGAATCTTGGTGTTTTGCTAACAACAGCTGGTGTCAATTTTATTATTGCTGCCCCGATGGGCGATGATTGTATGTTGAACTATCAGTCAATGAGTTATCATGACGTGGCGACTTTACGTCAAACATTTAACAAACGTCCATCCCCCCTATTTGAAAAGTGGTTAGAAGGTATGGGCATTTTAGAAAATGGTAAACTTACAAGCCAAGCCGGCGATCCTACAATATTTACACGATAGGAGGTGGGAGATATGGATCCGTCTACCATTGAAAAGGTTACTAAAATTGTATTATCAAAATTGCAATCGATTGATGATTCACGTAATGAAGAAGGTGTGAAGATGTGGGATCATACAGCTTCAACACCCACAGTTGAACGTTTTCCTTCATCCTCTATTGAAGAAGGGGCTGTAGGACAAGTAAAGTTTTCTAAATTCGATACAACAGTTAAAAAAACTAATCACCGCGCTAATAAAGGGAATGGTGAAGCCACAATCCAACAAAAAGAACCGTTGGATGGTTTAAAGGAGCTTACCAATAAGACACCAGCAAGGATTGGTGTTGGGCGCGCAGGTGTAAGACCAAAGACAAATGCCTGGTTAAAATTCAGATATGATCATGCTGCAGCGGTTGACGCAGTATTTGGGGAAGTCGATCAAAGTCTATTAGAAGCACTTGAATTATTTACTGTAAAAACTAAAGTGACAGATAAGGAGACTTATATTAGAAGACCAGATTTTGGAAGAAGACTATCGGATGAAGCCAAAGAAATGTTGAATGAAAAATGTCAACAATCCCCACAAATTCAGATTATTGTATCTGATGGCTTAAGTTCAAAAGCGATAAATGCAAACTTGGAGGATGTTTATCTTTCGCTACAACAATCATTGAAGACCTTAGGACTTGATGTTGGGACTTCCTTTTTTATAGAAAAGGGAAGAGTAGCGGTTATGGATGACATAGGGGAGCAGTTAAAACCAGAAGTTGTCATTTTATTGGTTGGCGAACGACCTGGACTGGTTAGCGCAGAGTCATTAAGCGCCTACTTGTGTTACAAACCCAGATTAGACACGATTGAATCTGATCGTACTGTTTTATCCAATATACATCAGGGTGGAATCCCGCCAGTAGAAGCGGGGGCCTACTTGGGTAGCTTAGTTGAAAAAATAGTAAGCTATGAAGCTAGCGGTGTCTCCCTAGTTAAAAAGGAAGGGTAAAGGAGGCAGGACATGAGGTTAGATCCAATTTACGCGGACATACTTTCCGTACGTATCATTCCCAACGTGGATCCAATGCTAGCTAAACAGCTCAAAATCAAGAAAAGTCATAAAAGTTTAGCAATGTTTACTGTCGACCTAGACGATGTAGGAGTTACTGCTTTAGATGAGGCAACAAAACATGCAGATGTTGACGTTGCGTATGCTCAATCATTCTATGCGGGTGCGGATCATGCATCAGGCCCCTTATCAGGTGAGTTCATTGGAATTTTATCCGGTCCAAATCCTGATGAGGTCAAAAGTGGAATGGGCGCTGTTAAACAAGTGGTTGAACATGAAGCTTATTTTGAGGCAATTAATGAAGCCAAAACGCACAGTTTGTATGCGCATGTCGTGTCAAAACCAGGAAAGTTTTTATCTAAAGAGGCGGGGGTTGAACCTGGTCAAGCACTTGCTTACCTTATCGCTCCACCATTGGAGGCTGTTTATGGGATTGATACTGCTTTGAAAGCTTCTAATGTGGAACTTACCACCTTTTACAGGCCACCAACAGAAACAAACTTTGGTGGAGGCTTGCTAACGGGGACACAATCTTCTTGTCATGCTGCCTGTGAGGCCTTTCGTGAAGCTGTAATGGAAGTTGCTGAAAATTCAACCCGTTATTAAGTATTAATTTAGAAAGGAGTGTTACATTATGGAGTTTGATTCTGACTTGCAATCCATTCAAGAGATGAGAGGTGCAGTTAAACGGGCTAAAGTGGCTCAGAAAAAGTTTGAAGAATTTTCGCAGGAGAAAATTGATTATATCGTTAAAAAGGTTGCCGATGCAGCTTTTGAACAATCCGAGTTTTTAGCAAGAATGGCCGTTGAAGAGACGGGTATGGGTGTAGTCGAACATAAAATAATTAAAAACCAAGTAGGTTCGCGAGACGTCTATGAATCTATCAAGGATGAAAAGACGGTGGGAATAGTAAATGAAGACCGTGAAAGAAAGGTAACTGAATTTGCTTACCCATTTGGTGTAATAGCAGGCATCATTCCTACTACTAACCCGACTTCAACAGCTTTTTTCAAAACGTTGATTTCATTAAAAACGCGAAATGCTATTGTTGTTAGTCCACATCCCTATGCGGCAAAGTGTACAGTAGAGGCATTAAAAATATGTAATAAAGCCGCGGTTGAAGCTGGTGCACCTGAAGGGATTATCGGATGGATTTCTAAACCATCTATGCCTGCAACAACAGAGCTTATGAAACATAAAGATGTTGATTTAATTTTAGCAACGGGAGGTGGAGGACTTGTAAAAGCAGCCTATAGCTCCGGAAAGCCAGCTTATGGTGTTGGTCCAGGAAATGTTCCTGTTTATCTAGAGAAATCGTGCAATGTTAAGCAGGCCGTCAAAATGGTCGTCGATAGTAAGACGTTTGATAATGGAACAATATGTGCCACAGAGCAAGGCATTGTAGTTGATCAAAATATTAAAGAGGTAACGATACGAGAACTAAAAAATAGTGGTGCATATTTCTTAGACTCGGAAGAAAAGAAAAAGATGGAAGATGTGATCTCCCCTTTAAGAGGAGGTAAATTAAACCCAAAAATTGTAGGGCGTACAGCTCCGAAAATCGCGGAGATGGCTGGTATTACTGTTCCGAATGATACAAGATTGCTTATTGCAGAAGAAAATCAAATCGGAAAAGATATACCATTTTCAATAGAAAAGCTAGCACCTATTTTCCCGCTTTATGCAGCAAAAAGTGAGGAAGAAGCTAAGAGAATTTGTCTTGAACTATTGGAACTTGGAGGTAGAGGCCATACCCTATCCTTACACACAAATGATGACAAGGTAGCTAAGATGTACGGTCATGAAATGCCGGTTTCTAGATTAGTGGTTAACACACCTTCCAGTATTGGTGCGGTAGGCGCAACGACGGGATTAAAAGCCTCAATGACATTAGGTTGTGGCTCTTATGGTGGAAACATTACTTCAGACAATATCACAGCCAGTCATTTGTTGAACATAAAGAGATTGGCTTATGGCATTAAAGATGTAGAGATACCTAAGCCATCCGAAAATCGTGTAGTTGAAAGTAGTAACTCATCCGAATCAAATGAAATTGATGAAATTGTTGATCAAGTTTTTCAAAAGGTAGATACAAAAGATCTAGATCCACAAGTGGTATCAAAGATAGTGGAAAAGGTATTAAAACAATACCAATAAAAATTAGGAGGAATTTAAAATGGCACTTAATGGCGCATTAGGAATGATTGAGACAAAAGGACTTGTAGCATCGGTAGAGGCAGCAGACGCAATGGTAAAGGCAGCAAACGTTAACTTAGTTGGAAAAATTCACGTTGGTGGCGGAATTGTAACTATCTTAGTAAGTGGAGATGTTGGTGCTGTAAAAGCAGCTACTGAATCAGGTAGTGCAGCAGCACAACGGGTAGGGGAGCTTTTATCCGTACATGTGATTCCACGTCCACACAACGAACTGGAAAGCATTCTTCCAAAAATTGAAGTGAATCAACAAAGTTAATCTTTGAGTTTATGTGGAGTACAGTGAAAGTGAGGTTAGGTGATTGAATCAACAAAGCCTAGACGAAATCGTTAAAGATGTGATTACTCAACTTCATAATAATAATGAGGGTTCTTCTAGCGGTATACCTATTGGTGTATCCGCTAGACACTGTCATTTGGACAAAATAGCGTTAGAGCGGTTATTTGGAGAAGGATACGAGCTTACCAAAAAAGCAAACTTGGGACAGCCAGGCCAGTTCGCTAGCAACGAGACTGTCACCATAGTTGGGCCAAAGGGAAGCATTGAAAAAGTAAGGATTTTGGGTCCGTTGAGGAAGTCATCGCAGGTTGAGGTAAGTCAAACTGATGCCTTTAAGTTAGGATTAAAACCTCCTATACGCGACTCAGGCAACTTAAGTAACTCTTCGCCCATAACTATCGTAGGGCCAAAAGGAAGTATATTCCTTCATGAGGGTTTGATTATAGCTCAAGCACATATACACATGAGCCCTGAGAATGCAGAACACTATGGTGTACAAAATGGTGAACATGTAAGGGTTAAGGTTGGTAATGAAAGAAGACCCATACAGTTCGAGAAAGTTCTTATCCGTGTATCCAAGAAGTATAAGTTGGAAATGCATATCGATACTGATGAAGCAAATGCCGGGATCGTAAAAACAGGCAATTATGGCGAATTATTAAAAGCTGGTAGTTCTTATGATTGACAAAAAAGTAATCGAAGAGATTGTAGTAAATATTTTAAAAAAAGAAGGGATTACGAGTAAGGGTGCTAAACCAACCTTACTCGTGATTTGTTCAGAGGATCCGGAAGAGAACACACTTGAAATCTTGAGACAACATTGGAGAATCACTATTCTAGATCCAGCAAACGATGAAGTTCCTTTTGGTACTAATCAAGCTGTTTTCTTAGATGTAAATCAAGATTTATTAGTGAAAGGTGCCCTAGGAATTGCTGATACGAAGGAGAGTTTATTTTTTTCTAAGTTGGTGATGCAAGAATCTAAAATCCAATTTGTACCTAGTGCAGCATTAAACTGGTTGTTACACAGTAGTGATGGGTATCCATCCAATTCAAGCTATAAAGATTTACTGAGTAATTATTGTGAAATCCTTAGGGGATTCGGTGTTTCCTTTCTAAGCATCGAAGAAATTGTACCTGAAGAGGTTCCAACAACCTTTTACGCTCAAAAGAATATTCCAAACTACGAAGGAAAATTACTTACTCAGGATGTAGTAAAGACATGGCAAAAAAAAGAAATTTATATCACAAAAAAAACAATTGTAACACCTCTCGCCAGAGATGTAGCAAGAGAATTAAAAATAGAAATTCACAAGAGTGAGTCATAGGAGGGACAACCAATGATAGTAGGAGAAGTGGTTGGTAATATATGGGCGACACGCAAAGAAGAAGGACTAACCGGGCTAAAGTTCCTAGTAGTTCAACCTGACTCTTCCTTCTCGTCATTTAGTCCATCAACATTTGTCGCAGTTGATCGGATTGGAGCGGGTGTAGGTGACAAAGTCATGGTTACTAATGGAAGTTCAGCATCCCGCATTGATAACGTTCAACTGCCTATTGACTCACTAATCATTGGTATCGTTGATTCCGTAGAGGTAGAAAGGGGTGAAGGAAATGGCTAAAGCATTGGGAATGATTGAAACAAGGGGGCTCATTGGTTCTATTGAGGCTGCTGACGTAATGGTAAAAGCTGCAAATGTAAATCTTGTTAAACAAGAAAAAATTGATGCTGCTTTGGTAACAATTCTAGTCGAGGGTGATGTAAGTGCTGTTCAAGCTGCTGTTGAAGCGGGTAGAGATGCAGCTCAAAGAGTGGGAGAGCTTGTTGCTCACTACGTAATTCCACATCCAGATGATCAAACTAGGGAAGTCCTTATGAAAGAGGATAGTCCTGAGCAAACAAAGGAAAGAAAAATTACAAAACCCCGAACAGCTAAAAAAAGTAAGCAGAAGTCTGAAACTGATAGCAAACAAAAACCAACCTTTAAAAATTCCTCATCATTTGAGGACGTTCCAAAGGATGAAACTAATAAAGAGTCAACATAAGTAATGTAGTGGAGGTAAAATCATGTCATTTGAGCGAAAAAAGTTTGCGGTCATCGGGGCCGGGTTTACCGGAACAACAACCGCCTTAATGATTGCGCAAAAAGAACTTGGTGATGTAGTTTTGGTGGATACCCCATCCATGAAAAATCCAACCAAAGGAAAAGCGCTGGATATGCTAGAGGCAAGTCCAGTCCAAAAATTTGATTCAAGTATTACCGGGACGTCTGATTATAAAGATATTCAAGATGCAGATATGGTCATAATTACGGCTGGAATTCCTAGAAAGCCAGGAATGAGTCGTGACGATTTGGTCGTAACCAATGCCAAGATTATTAAAGAAGTATCTGAAAATATTGTCCGGTATGCCCCAGATAGTTATATTTTAGTATTAAGTAACCCAGTGGATGCGATGACATATGTATGCTATAAAGAAACCGGGTTCCCCAAAAATCGTGTGATTGGCCAATCAGGAGTCCTAGATACTGCCCGATTTAATACATTTGTTTCCCAAGAATTAGGAGTATCAGTAGAGGATGTTTCTGGGTTTGTATTGGGGGGGCATGGGGATAGCATGGTTCCATTAGTTCGCTATTCACATGCCGGTGGAATTCCATTGGAAAAACTATTATCGGAAGAGCAAATCGGTTCTATTGTTGAAAGAACCCGTAAAGGCGGGGGAGAGATCGTTAACTTACTAGGACAAGGCAGTGCATATTATGCCCCGGCGGCTTCCCTGGTCCAAATGGCTGAGGCGATTGTCAAAGACAAAAATAGAATTCTACCTTCTGTAGCATATCTTGAGGGTGAATATGGTTATGAAAATATATATTTAGGCGTTCCAACTATACTTGGAGGAAACGGTATCGAAAGCATTATCGAAATTCCTCTAACATCTAAAGAACAAAAAGCCCTTGATGATTCGGCTAATGCAGTTAAAGATGTCTTGACACTAGTATGAATTATATAGAGTTAACCAAAGGCTGCCGACTTTTTCTCGGTAGCCTTTGGTTTTCTTTTAATAAGGAGATCGAAAGAATAAATACTTAAATTTCTAGTAAAAGAAGTAGATCCATTGTTTATAATATGGAAGAGTCCACCCAATAATCCAGTAGCGTCTATTTATACCACTGCCTAACTTTTTCATCTGATGGCAAGAGATATGTTAAAATCCCAAGCAACGGAAGTAATGAGATAGCGATCATGGTAGTCGTCAAACCAAACAAATCAATCAGTGATCCGAGGGCAACTGAACCGATGGCACCCATGCCAAATGCTAATCCAACAATAAGACCTGACATCGTGCCAATTTTCCCAGGGACGAGCTCCTGTGCATAAACAACGCTTACCGAGAAGCTGGACATCAGCAAAAAGCCAATTGATGCTAACAAAATAATCGAACTAACTGGTCCGATATGAGGTAAAACTAAAGCAAGTGGGGCAGGTGCTAGCAATGAAATTAGAATGACATTTTTTTTGCCAAAACGATCTGCTAACGGGCCACCGAAGAACGTGCCAACCGCTCCCATAAATAAGAAGGTAAAAACATATATTTGCGACTTTGCTATTGTTAGCCCATAATTCTCAATCGCATAGAACGCATAAAAATTAGAAATAGCTGCTGCATACCATGAACGAGCAAATACTAGGAATACGAGAACAATTAGCGCATTTTTAATGGATCTTGACATTTTCTTGTCTGGCTTCCTTGCCGTGTGCCTTATATTATTATTGGAAAATGCCTTCATTTGAGCAGCATACCATTTTGAAATATGTATGAGAAAAAATACGGCAAGGGCTGCAATCAAGGTAAACCAAATTGCCCCAAACTGTCCCAATGGAACGAGAACTAAGGCGGTAATTAATGGTGCAAGCGCTTGACCTGAGTTCCCTCCAACCTGGTATATTGACTGGGCAAGCCCTCTTCGTGTACCTGCAGCAAGATAGGCCACGCGTGAACCTTCCGGGTGAAAAATAGCTGAACCCAATCCAATAAATAATACACTGATGAGGATTGTCAAAAAATTGGGTGCCAGTGCAAGGCCAAGCATACCGAACATGCTGCTTGTGAGGCCAAGTGGCAGAGCATAGGGCATTGGACGTTTATCTGTGTATATGCCGATTAAGGGCTGCATGACAGATGAGACCATATTTAATGTGAAGGTAATTAACCCAAGCTGGGTAAAGGTTAGCCCGAATGATTTTTCCAAAATAGGAAACATAGCAGGAATAACAGCTTGTAAGGAATCATTTAGTAAATGACACAATCCAATGATAAATAAAATAGGATAAACTGTTTGACTGGTAGTCGGTGGTTTTGATTTATTGTTCGTCTTCTGCATGGGTCTTTCCTTTCTCTGCCTGGTTAAAAGTGTTACTGAAATTGATAGCCTTATCAGTTTCTGCATTACCGGTATTCACTATATTGAATTTTTTCCTAATTCTATTCCATATAAATCATATCATTAATGGCAAGAGAATCAATTTACTATTTTTATTAAACGTGAAGTTGCTTCATTAAGGTAGTGAAGATCGAAATGAGGTTGAGAAGAAAGGGAAGAGAGTTTTAAAAAGGTATTATTACATTCACCCACCTGTAAATAAAGCCTCCAAACCAGTTTGGAGGCTTTATTGTTAAATCACTTTAATTTAGTCTCAAATATTGAATCTAGTTTCTTGTATTCATTGTGGATGTTTAGGTTATCAATTGCGTGATCAAAGTGGTTCCTAAGGCAATTTTTTAATTGTGAAAGATTTTTTTGTTTAAATAAGTCAATTATTTCAAGGTGTTCTTTGTAACCATAGGGTTGCTGTGAAGAATCTTCAAAATAGACATCGAATAGTAGTAGATAAATAGAGGTTTGCTTAATAAGCTTCTCGATAAACTCAGTCAAAAACTTATTTTCACATTTCTTAGAGAAAATCATATGAAAATCTTTGTTGGCATCTAGATATCTGACTATATCTTTATTATCTAAAGCAGCTTTTTCTTTTATAACTATAGATTTCATTTCAATGTAGTCATCCTCGGTTAAGTTGTTCATCGAACGCTCAGCTGCCATGATTTCTAAACTTTTTCGTAGTTCATAGGCTTGCAAAATCTCCTCCTTAGATGGATTTGTAACAAAGGCACCCTTGTTAGGGACGATATCTACTAAACCTTCACCAGCTAATAAATTTATTGCACTTCTAATTGGTGTTCTACTTACATTTAGTGTTTCAGAAATAGTATTTTCAACTAGTTGTTTACCGGGTGCAAGCTTTCTTGTTAAAATGGCCTCTTTTAATTGAGAATATATATATTGCTTCATGGACTCTTTCTTTTCTATTTTAATTCCTCCTAATAAATCAAGTATTTTAGTGACAATTGGTATTTTCCTAATATTCACTACATATAAATTGTACTACAATGTTGAACAACAAAACAAACCATTTTTTATTCTAAGGAAGGAGAATACAACTTAAAATGAATCCGCTTACAAATAATATGATGGAGGGTGGAAAAAATGAAACGTTTTTATCAAATAGCCGTTATTTTGCTCGTAGTGTTAGTAATTACAGCCTGTAATAATAGTTCAGAACCTAGTGGGGATAAAAAGGAAAGTGTTCTTAATAAAGTAGAAGAGTCAGGAGTATTGCGGGTAGGATTTGAAGGAACATATCAACCCTTTAATTATTTAGATGATAACAATGAATACGTTGGATTTGATGTTGATATAGCCAATGAATTAGCAAACAGGCTTGGTGTTGAGGCAGAATTTATCGCTACTAAGTGGGATAGTCTTATTGGGGGGCTTAAAGCAGATAAATTTGACGTCGTTATTGGACAAATGACAGTTACAGAGGAGAGAAAAGAAAGTGTTGATTTTACAGATCCATATGTAGTAACAGGTTCGGTTTTAATAACAAGAGAAGATACAACTGATATAACCAAATTAGAGGATATAAAAGGAAAAAAAGTAGGGGTAGGGGGAGGAACAACTTTCGAAGAGGTGGCTAACAGTGTTGATGGCGCAGAAGTTGTCTTGTATAAAGCTGTTACCGACTACATTCAGGATTTAGTTAATGGAAGGCTGGATGTGATCATTAACGATCAATTGTTAATGAGCTACAACATAAAGGAAGAGGGACTTCCAATCAGAATAGCAAGCGATATTGTTAACAAAGATGAGATAGGTATGGCTGTTAAGAAAAACAGCCCCGAATTTGTTGCTAAACTAAACGAGGAATTAGCTGGAATGATTGAAGATGGCACGTACGCTGAAATTTACAAAAAGTGGTTTGATTCGGAACCGCTAGTAAAATAACGATAAGGGGGAGGCGAAACAATGGAAGTTGTTGTGTTGGGTACTGGAATGATTGGTACAACTGTTGTTCGAGAACTTGTTAAGTATAAAAATATAAAAAAAGTAACTGCGGTTGATGGTTTTAGTGAAAATATTAATAAATGTCTGGCTGTTACAGATAATGCTAAAGTTGTTGGCAAAGTAGCTGATTTACGGACGGGAGAAGCTATTTATGAGGTATTAAAAGATGCCGATGTTGCAATTGCGTGTTTGCCCCATTCATTAAGCTTACCTGCCGTTAATGCAGCGATTTCTGCTAAATGTAACTTAGTAGATTTAGTTGGGTCCAAATATGAAGAAAAGAAGGAATTGGACGGTCTTGCAAAAGAAGCGGGAATTATTGTTATACCGGGTTGTGGGGTAGCGCCTGGGATAACGAATTTTTTAGCAGCGCAAGGAATTGAAATGTTAGATGAGACGGATGAGGCAGTAATGATTTGTGGAGGAATACCGAGGCACCCGCTACCTCCATTGTGGTACCAAGTAGTTTTTCGTTTGGAAAGTGTGATGGGCTTATACACTAGACCAGCGAAAGCGGTTGAAAATGGTGAACTTATCAACTTACCGGCATTGTCGGGCCTTGAAACGATGAACTTCCCTAATTTAGTTGGAGAATGTGAAGCAGTAATAACTGATGCGCATAGCACTGCATATACACTTAAGGATAAGGTGAAAAGACTTTATGAGAAAACAGTCAGATATTCAGGTCATTGGAGCAAAATGTCTGTTCTTGCTGAGCTTGGATTTTTTGAAGAAGAGTCCATTGAGGTTGATGGAAATTTAATAAGTCCAAGAAAGTTAACGGAAAAAGTATTAGAACCAAAGCTACGTGGTAACTCAATTGAGGATATTACTGTTTTACGTGTAGTAGCTAAAGGTAAAAAGAATGGAGAGAACACAACGCACACTTGGGAAATGATTGATTATTACGATCATGAACGTAAGATCACTTCTATGGCTAAAACAACTGCAATTCCAGCTATGTTGTTGGCAACTTGGATTTTAGATAAAAAAGTTACGGAAACTGGAGTTGTTCCAGTTGAAAACATCATTGTTGGTGATCGGTTTACTCCTTTCATTGAAGAATTAAGTGAAAATGGTGTTGAAATTAAATACAAAATGGAATCGAGTTAACGTACTGCCAAATTAAATTAATACTCATATAGAAAACTTGGATGGAGGGGTACTTCATGGATTTCTCATTAATTTTTGACTATTTACCACCATTATTAAATGCTACGTTAGTAACAATTATGTTAGCTGTAGTGTCAGTAATTTTTGCACTAATATTGGGATTCTTCTCAGCACTAGCAAGAATATCAAAAATGAAAATATTAAGGGCCATTGCATCCGTATATATTTCAATTTTTCGTGGGACCCCTCTTTTGGTTCAAATATTTGTGATTTACTATGGTTTGCCACAGATAGATATTGCAATGAATCCTATATCATCAAGTATTTTAGCGTTAAGTTTAAATGCAGGTTCCTATTTGTCTGAGTCTTTTCGTGCTGCTATATTAGCTGTTGACAAGGGGCAGATGGAAGCGGCCGTTTCTATGGGGATGACTTATGGTCAAGCAATGAGACGTGTGATTTTGCCGCAAAGCATTCGTATAGCTATCCCGACACTGTCAAATACGTACATAATTTTAATCAAAGATACTTCGTTAGTATCTGTCATTACAGTAACCGAGCTCTTACAAATGTCTACGTTAATAATTGCTAAAACATTTGAACCTTTGACAATTTATTTAATTGCAGCCGCAATCTACTGGGTTGTTATTACATTTTTCACTGTAGTATTGGATCGTTTTGAGAAGAGAACATCCAGACATGTTGTATAAGAAATTGCTTACTCTTAAGAAGTCGAATGCCAGGGGGTAAAAGATATGGAGATAGTAAGTGTTCAAAACATAAAAAAGTCTTTCGATAACAATATTGTGCTGCAGGATATTAACCTAACTGTGAATAAAAGCGAAGTTGTAGTAATCATGGGGCCGAGTGGATCTGGCAAATCGACGTTGCTTCGATGTATAACGTTTTTAGAAGAGCCTGACACGGGAATTATAAAATTAGGTGAAAACGAGGTAATAGCCGGATTTAAACCAAATAAAAAAAGAAAATCTTCTATTAGAGAACTGCGCCAGAATACAGGATTTGTGTTTCAACAGTTTAATTTATTTCCTCATAAAACTGCCCTAGAAAATGTGATGGAAGGGCCAATTGTAATTAAAAAAATGGATCGTCAAGAAGCTAAAGAAAAAGCTAAGGTACTATTAAATAAAGTTGGTTTAGGAGATAGGATGGACCATTACCCAGCTAAACTCTCAGGTGGCCAACAACAAAGGGTTGCTATAGCCAGGGCACTTTCTATGGAACCGATGGTAATGCTTTATGACGAGCCCACCTCAGCATTAGATCCAGAATTAGTACGGGAGGTTCTTTTAGTAATGAAAGAACTGGCTAAAGAAGGAATGACGATGGTTGTTGTAACGCATGAAATGGGATTTGCCAAGGATGTAGCTGACCGTGTTATTTTTATGGATGATGGTATGATAGTGGAGGAAGGTAGTTCGGATCAGATATTCAATAGGCCTAGAGAGGAAAGAACTAAAAGGTTTCTTAGGGATGTAAGTGAAGAATCGGATAGATAGGGAAGCTTTGGCAGTATGTCGAAATCTACACCGTCGATATACTTTTTCTTTTGTGTTTAAAGAGGAAATCAAAAAACACGAGTATTTATAAATAAGGTACAGGAAGTCTGTTTTAATTCAGTAACAAATTCATTTCATTTTATTCACATCAAAAAAGAAAATAAATCGTTACGGAACCTTACATATGAGAGAAGGAAATCAGGTTTTCTTTGGCCAACGAACCTATTCTGGTTAGTACTAGCAAATGAAGCTGATGTTTTATTGTTAATCCTAGTTATTTAAAAAATTGATCAAAATGAGTAATTGAACTCGATTTTGATCAATTTTATTTAAGTAATCCTAAGCTAATCCTTGGTGTTAATTTAAAATTTGAACTTGTAAATCTCTTACACCGAACTGTAATGCATCATCTAAATCGTTCATATATACATCCAACCGTCCCTTTGTAATTGCACTTCCGCGATCTTGGCAACTAAATGTTTCATCAAAATAAGGGATATGTACTTTTGTCCCAAAAGGAATTGAAGATGGACAAGCGATTGTTTGCCCTTCCTTTACATGGGCACCCGATGCGGTAACACCGTACGCCGGATCTCCAGGGTTTTTTCCAGTTGATTCATATCCCGCGGTATAGGCAGTGACTGTGAAGGTTTTTCCGTTTGCGTCGGGAATCGTTATAATCTGTCCAGGAAAGATGACATCCGGATTAGATATGGAAGAATTGGACGCGAGTAACGAGTTGAGACTTACGTTATGAGACTTTGATATTGTTGATAACACATCCCCTGATTGAACTGTATACTTCCCACTTGCGTAAGTTGTATTGGCAAACAGAAATAGTCCAAGGGTGAACAGAATTGCTAGTTTAAGATATTTGATAATAAGACCTCCAATGTAATTTCTTTTACAATAAGGGTTTCGATAATTAATCTAGCTTTCTAGGGATTGTAATAGAATTGAAAGTATTGTGTAATAATTAGTAAAATAATTGAATTCGCTTAAAGTGATAGTTCCGTTTATAGGGAGGGGACTGTATGGCACGGTTTTGTGCTGGTAGTCCTTTTGTTTTTTTTACCCCTTAAATATAAATCATTTATTATTGTTCGTTCACTGGTGTAATAGTCTGTAGCTAATTCACTTGTTTTGGTGTAAGAATTGACATTTGCATAGGTAATGCAACATGTAAGGAATCGGAAAAATTTCAAAGACAGTTTTGAAAGGCTTTTTTTCGACCTTAGATACAACTGGATGTATTATTACATAATTGTAAACATGTCAGTAAAGGAAATTGCAGAACTGCAGGGCACTACGCGGTTAATAGCCAAGGGAAACGAAACGAGTGAGGAAGAAGTTAAGGGATGCAGGGCTTAAGGAAATAGTGGAGAGGTTGGATGATGATTAATTTTAACCCTCTTGCATTATATTTATTGTTTTAAAGGTGATTGAATAAATGAAATACTAAAAGGTCTTTGTTCATTTCATTAGAACAAAGACCTCGCTTGATTTAACGTAGTGTTATTTATTCTGCCAAACTCGCCAAGGTTTCATAAAGAACAGACGCACCTTTTTCAATATCTGTCCATAAGGTATCTTCTTCCTCACAATGACTTTTCCCGTTTACAGTTGGAACGAATATCATGGCAGTTTCTGCTATATTGTTCATATACATTGCATCGTGTCCAGCACCACTACTCATAAGCCTGTAAGAAAGATTTTGCCCTTTACAAACTTCCTCAATAGTCGCTACAATGCGATTTGAAAAAATTACTGGGGAGTGGGTTCGGATTTCATTAATGGAATAAGTTAATGAATCTTCGTTAACGATTTTTTCAATGATTTCTTTCACTTCCTTAACACATTGTTCAAATTGATCTTCTCTTGGACAACGAATATCAATCGTGAAGGATGTCTCGCCAGGTACAGCATTAATGATGTCGGGGTTTGTTTGAATCTTTCCAATGGTTGCGACGATGCCTTCTGGTTCGTTTTTTGCCCAATCAGATATTTTCTTAATTGCTATAGCAGCAGTAACAAGGGAGTCTTTACGATGTGACATAGGTGTTGTGCCAGAATGATTTGACTCTCCGGTAATTGTTACTTCCATCCATGAAAAGCCAGCAATTCCCTCTACTACACCAATTGTTTGCTGGCTTGTTTCTAAAACCGGTCCTTGCTCAATATGCATTTCAATAAAGGTCCCTACATTGTCCAATCGATTTTTCTCGTCACCTACGAAGTTTATTTTTTTTAATTCATCTTCAAAACGAAATCCTTCATCATCCGTACGATTATAGATATATTCACGAGAAAATTCACCAGTAACCGCACCGCTTCCCAACATTTGTGGTGTGAATCTAGCACCTTCTTCGTTCGTAAAAGAAACAATTTCAATTGGATGACGATGTTTTATTCCTTTTTCCAACATAGATTCAACTGCCTCTAACGCACCTAATACGCCTAAAACTCCATCAAACTTGCCGCCTTTTGGCACAGAATCAATATGTGATCCAGACATAATTACAGAGGCATTAGGATCTGTACCTTCACTTCTACCATAGATATTTCCAAAATCATCATAGCGAACAGCTAGTCCTAAATCTTTCATCCATTGGATTAATAAGAGCCGTCCTCTTCGTTCCTCTTCTGAAAGAGCAAGTCTTGTTACACCATTATTATTGGTTTTTCCAATCTCCGCCATTTCCAGCATACGTGACTTTAATCTATCGATATTAATCATCTTTTAATTCCCCACTTTTTCATAGACGGGTTTACCGTTAATAAAGGTAGCAATAATCTCAATATCTTTAATTTCCATCGGATCAATACTTGTTGGATCTGAATCCAAAACGGCAAAGTCTGCCAGCTTTCCAACTTCAATACTACCAACATTCTTTTCATCAGAATTTAACTTAGCTCCATCAATCGTCATCGTTTTCAATGCCTTCTCTACACTAATGCATTGATCTTCTCCTAAAACTTCACCCTCCATTGTTCGGCGATTTACGGCTGCCCAAATGGAAAATAAAGGAGATATAGGTGTGATTGGACAGTCTGAGTGTAACGTATAAAGTATATCTCGTTCTGAAGCATCAGCTAATGGATTAATTCTTTTGGCTCTATCAGGTCCTAAGAAAATATTTTTGTGCCTATCACCCCAGTAGTAAACATGGTTGATGAAAAATGAGCCTACAACACCTAGTTCACGCATTCTATCTAAGTCATTTGATGTAGCTGTTTGTATATGTTCAATGCGGTGAAGGTGATCTGCACGTGGTTCAGCTGCTAAAGCATATTCATACGCATCCAAAATAGAACCAATAGCCCGGTCCCCGTTACCGTGTATAGCAATACGAAATCCTCGTTTGTGTAAATCTAAAACTTCATTATTAAATTCTTCCTGTTTTCGGGAGAGTTCACCATAATAACTAGAATCGCAATGATAGGGCTCCCTAAGTGCTGCTGTCATTCCTTGAATGGAACCATCCTGGAATAGTTTAGCACTATCTAATGTAGCGCGATTATTGGATCGTTTTTTAATTTCTTCGTCAAGCTGTTTAGCTGAATAGTCCTTAAAAGGTCCTTTTTCACCTAATAGATGATGAAGAACTAATAAGCGCATACGAAGCGGATTAGTTCCTTTTTCAAGCGCAAGCAAATGTGCATCGAATTCAGCTATTCCAAGATCAAGTCCCACGCCAGCATCTGAATTTGTGGTGATTCCCTGTGCCAGGTAATCCTTGGATGCTTCCCCAATTAGATTAGCCATTTCCTCTATAGACGGTGTAGGAATGGCGGCTTGTACAGGTGCTAATGCTGATAACTCATGTAATACACCATTTAATTGTCCGTGTTCATCACGACCAAAGCGACCACCCTCTGGATCTTGAATGGTTTCGTCAAGACCGGCCTTTTCCAATGCTAGTGAATTTGCAGCACCAAAATGTACGGAAATATGGCGCAAGAGAACAGGGTTGTTAGGTGCTACTGTATCCAATTCTTCGCGGGTAGGATGCCTTTTTTCCTCCAAAAGCGTGTTATCGTATCCCCAACCCATCACCCATTCCCCGTCAGGAGTTTCATCAGCTAGTTCTTTCACTCTTGCCAATATGTCTGAAATAGTTCGATTTGGTGGCGTACTACAATTGGCTTGTGTACGAAATTGTGAATACATTAATAGATGGTTATGTGTATCAATAAAACCTGGTAGTAGCGTAGCACCTTTTAGATTAACCACCTCAGTTGTTGAGGTGGTATTCACTTCACCCTGTGGAGGTTCTGGTAAAGTCCAAATGTTACGAATACGTCCATTTGATACAGCTACAGAACCCGCGCGTGTGTTTTGTTCATCAAGGGTTAATATAGTTGCATTTGTAATAAGTAAATCAATTGTATTCATAAAAATTCTCCTTTTAAGTCTGTACTGTGCCTTATTTATTTGCAGAATCTAAATCATCCCAATAAACGGCTCTAACTTGTTCTGTTTGATCATGCTGTGTCACTAGGCTGACTCCAATTAAACTAATAATGGACACTGCAAAACCAAATATTGTATGATCGATTCCAATTTCTAAAAATGGCCATGCTAGTGTTGCAATTAATGCTAAACTCATGCTCCACAACATCCCAGCTTTTGTAACCTTTTTCCAAAACATTACTGCTAGAAATGGAAAAACCAATACGGTTGCTGATAATCGTAGGGCCCACTGATAAGCGCTCGCGATATCAGTAACGAAGTAAGCAGCAATCAAACCCAGTACGGAGATAATAACAACCGTTAGTCGTGCTGTGAACATGAGTTGTTTATTATCTGCATTCGGTTTCATCAATCGTTGATATAGATCTCTTGTTAAGTTAGAACTGCCTTGTAAGATAAAGGAAGTAGCACCCGTCATTAGTGCGGCCAACAGACCAATGAAAACAATGCCTCCAACAGCTGGAGGTAAAAGTTCTGCAGTTACATAGGAAAACAACAGATCAGGATCCAGATCTAATGGAACATATTGGCGAGCAATAACACCGATAGAGAAAGGTAATACAGAAATAGCCCCAGCAATTACAAATCCAGTTACCCCAGCTCTTTTCGCAACTCTTTCATTTTTCGAAGCAAAGATACGTTGCCATGTTGATTGCCAAACAAGATAAAATGGACCTACAGATAAAGCATATAGCAGTATTTCACTAAACCCTTCAGGACCTAACGGACTAATTAATTCAAAAGGCGTATTGGCAATAATGTTTTCAAATCCACCAGCATAGAAAATACTAGCTACAAATAAAACAATAATCCCAATAATTACGATGATGGATTGTAAAGCATCCGTTATAATCGTTGCTGGTAACCCACCTAAAACAGTAAAGCCTAATATCAGTGCAAAAGACAAGGCAATTGCTATATTTGTTTCAATTCCCAAAGTGATATTAAAAATAGTAGACATTCCAACCATCTGTAAAGCAAGAGTTGGGACAGAATAAACAAATGCGGAGAGAATGGAAGGTATAATACCAGATTTTCCACCAAATCTTTCACCAAATAAGTCAGCTAATGTATAAAGTCTTTGCCTTCTCAATGGCCCAGCAAACGCAACGATTAATAAAAGACAAAACAGAATGCCTGGTAGTGCAAACTTAAAAAATCCAGAAAGTCCTACTGTAAAGCCCATTCCTACCCAGCCAATGAAAACTGCAGCACCACACCAAGTACTGACTATTGTACCTACAATCGGCCAGAAACCTGTATTCCAACCCCCGATTAAGTAATCATCATAGGTTTTTATTTTGAAAAAATAGTAGAAACCCATTGCAAACATTAAAATAAAATAAATAATTATGTAACTTAAATACCATGCCATGTTATAAAAAATCCTCTCGGTTATGTATGTTTATGTTTTGGTTTATCACCATAGGTAGAATTATAGAAAGTAAATATGGTGATTTACAGGATAAGCCATTCTTTGTAATTGATGGAATAATGGACTCGGCCAGTTGGGTGTTTAAAGCCTATGTGTTTTTGCGATTCTTGTGTTCACTCCTTTGTAAGTACGATCAAAAAGGCGATGTGTATAAAAAACCAACTATATAAATTAAACCATTTATATTTTGATATATCAATTATTTCAGAAATCACGATCATTGGAATGATTTATAACAGTTATGGGGAAGTTTGATAAGTTCTGTTTGGATGCTTGGATTGAATGTACGGATGGGTTTTTATGGTTCTGGGTGTCGACGACTATAGGGGAACGAGTGTGTTTTCTATATTGTTTGGTGGAGATGGGCTTCCAAACAAGCCACCTTTTGCGATATTTAGAGCGATAATAGTAATAGGATCATTGAACAATTCTGACGTGCTGGAATGAAGTTCGAGAATAAAAAGAACCCCCCCTCCGACATGGAGAGTATTCTGGAATAGTTGGGGAACGAAACGAAAAATTAAAGGTTAATATTAAAAACAAAGAAAGACAGCCATGTAAGTTGGGCTGTCTTTTTTCTTTGTTTAAGAATAAGAATAAATTAAGTACACAAAGCTATAAGTATGTCACTGAAAGGGATGAAAAAACTAGATATTGGTGAAGGTGATTCTTAGTTATGGAAACAGCTTGACGATATTGAGTGAACATTTGGCAGGAGAGTGCCTATGTAAAATGAGGTGCTTTTTTTATTTTCGTATAAGTGCTTTTCACCCGAAAGTATTCTTCCAAAACACCCCCCTTCTGCGACGCTTAAGCGATAATAATAATAGACGATTGTTTTTTTAAAAAGCCCGGGCTTTGGGCAGGAGTTACAAATGGTTCCAATTGGCGAAGAAACATGGGGATAACTAATTGTGTCTAATTTCTTGGAATAGATCCATTTTACTTTTCTTCTTCATCCTCATCATCCACGTTTTCCTCTTTTTTATTACTCTCATTATCCTGAAAATCTTCTAAGAATTTCTTGGAACAAACAAATGTTCTATAATGATTTTAACTACTAGGTACATTAAAATAGAGATTTATTTAACGGACTATGATGAAGAAAGAGAAAGTATTGTTTGACGAGATTGTTAAACAAAATGAGCGACGGATTCATTTTGCATTCAAAAATTAAAGCTGTCGGATTCGCAAGAATTAATAATAGGCTTTGGATGTCATTTTACGTAAAGGAGATATTGGTAGATATGATGATAGGAATGATATAAGAATGAATTTATTTGATAGTTATGAAAGGCTAATGCAGTTATTGCATGCTAATGATTAAACGATTGAATCAGAGAAATATGAAGCAATCTGGGGAGCTTGTAACAAAAAACCATATCGGTAAAGCGTATTTAATATATAAAAAACCACTGTGTTTAAGTTACCATGGCCGTTGTTTGGCGTAGTTCTTAATACGAGAAGGTGAGAGATGATGAAATATATTTATATTATTCTTAGTTCAGTTTTTATTTTAATTTTTGACTTATGGATAGAACATTCCAATCAAGCCCAATCGTTTTATGTAGACTGGTTAAAGCCATTCATAGATGAGCGTAAAATATCAATAGTCTGGTTTCTATTACTTGTAGTATTTTTTATCATTTTATTTAAGTTTTGGTTGAACAGAAAAAATGATGAAATAAATAATTTAAAAACGAAATTAGAATCTGAAATGGAAATCCTAATACATGCTAATTCGGAACTGAGTAATTATCGTTTAAAAGATAACCTTTCTAAATTGTTAAACCATTTTATAAAAAAACACCCATATGTTATAGCTGTTCAATTATATCAATTCCTAGAACAAAATTTGAATCGGAACACAACTTTTAAACTAAATTTTATTGATGGAACAGTAGTAGAAGATGTGAATATAAATGCAATTCATCAGTTATACTATAGGTCAGAAAGTAGATTCATAAATGAATTTAGAAGGGCAAAAGAACTTTTAATAGAAGAAGATGACCCAAATTTACTTTTGGACTTTGTACTAGATACATATAGTATTTTAAGTGAAAAATCTCAATCTTCAATGAAGGAGGAAGATGCTTGCCTATGTTCACTTATGGTTCTGGGACTTGAAATCCTAGAGAAGGATTACCAATTAGGAATCGAATCATTAGGAAGTCCTGAGGAGAAATTTGATTCACTTTTGGATGATTATCGAACAGGTCTTTTACGGGGCGCGTTAATGAACGATTCCTATTATACGTTTACACATACCAGAGATAATGAGAAGTTAAATAGACAGTATTTAACTAGGTTAGTTAAAGTTCGTAATGAAGAAACATTGTTCTTAATAGCTTTAGATGCAAGTATTTTAGCAGATGAAGGATACAACGCGATTATGTCTTATATAGGTGATGACTTTGAAACTCTTTTAATTGATTTGGAAAACATATATAATAGAAGTATAGAGAGGGTAGGTGATTCGAATGGGAGCTAAAAATACAAATCAGCAGACAAGTAAACAAACAGAAGTAATAAGTCGTTTACAAAGTGCAGGTATAAAAGTGTTGCCAGGAAAAAAGTCGCCCAAAAACGGAAAATATTCTGGAATAGTTGGAAGTGAAAGAAAAGAAAGGGTTTTAAATATTTAAGAAAAGGCCGAGCTTCGGTCTTTTTTTATTTTGCATAACATAGGTATACACTGGGAATACAAATAAAGAGGTGTTTTAACAGTGTGTAATAATAAAACATGTGAGGTTTTTCAACAAGAGCAGCAAAGAATAATTAAACGGTTAGAAAAAGTGGGAATTAAAGCATCTATAGGGAAAAGGGTACCTCGAGGTGGATTCTATTCAGGGATAGTAGGCAAACAAAGGAAAGTTCTAAATGTCAACATACCATGCTGTTATGGTAATTATAAAACAAATGATTAAGGTATTAGAGGTTAAGCAGTAGTGGACTCTAATCGATTTAGTCCTGTCACTTCTTGTTTAAAAAAACCACCAAATTTGTGGGTGATTTTGGTTTAATACGTTTGTGGTAGAGTCTCAAATGAGCGTGGGTGGCGCTTGTTTGGGGCTTTTTTAGTGCGGAGAAACTAAAATGGAATCTCTGCCACACGTGTATTTTTAAGGTAGGGGGAGAATACGTTGCGACGATAGTAGGATAAGAAAATTAGATATGTGTAAAGCCAATTCTTATTTATGAACAGCTTGAAGATATCGGGTGAAGGTATGGTAGGAGAGTGCCACCAAATAGGGTGCTTTATACGATTATAGTATGAACATTTTATTTTATCATTGGGTGGAGAATATGAATTATATCAAACAACTAAACGCTTTTCATTTAAAGATCGATTTGGAACCAATATCTGTAAACGGAAGGTCACTATGGTATACCCTGACAGACATCAATAATCGGCTTAGCTGGAGAGGTGCTATTTTGAACGAGCCTGTCACCCGAAACTAATCAAATAGTTCCAGATGACAGCGAACTTAAAGTGTTCGATCAATTACTTTTCTACCTCTAAAATAAACTTTATGAATCTTCTTGATATCACTAATTTCCAATCCGGGAATACCATCTGTAATCAAAAAGTTTGCATCCATACCTTTTATTAACCTACCAAACTCTTTATCTTTTCTAAGAATACTTGCAGGATTTGCAGTTATTAAGGCAAGGGTTTCGTTCTCGTCATATCCATTTTCCTTAAGGAGCTGCATGGCAGGTTGAGCAATTAACATCAACATGTCGGGTCCTTTTAATTCCTGATTTTGAAAAGGCAGCCAGTTTATACTCGGGTATGGTGGAAGATAGGCATCAGTTGCAATAGAAACAGGGACGTTTTTTTGCGTTATTTTTAAAATATTTTCTGGTGAATTTGGTTCAAGATGAGTGCCACCCATAGGGGTTGCTACAATTTTCACCCCTTGTCTTTTAACCCTATTTAACTGTTCATTAGTAATACCATGTGCATGGTGAAGAACGTCAAGATGTGCGTCTAGCGTCATCCCGATTCCATCTGCGCCGGCTACATGAGCACCGATTTGCTTGCCGGTTTGGTGATAGATTTTTACTATTTTCTTTAATTCATCGGCGGTATAAATAATTTCACCAGCTCGAGGAACTACATCCGCGGTAAAATTAGCTGGTGTCGCATTGATGAAAATATTCTCCCCGGGATAATCACTTCGCCTGGCCATTTCTTTTACCAAAAGGAAGTTTGATAGATCCGTTTGTTTCACGGGAATTGATTTCGTAACAGACGTAAAGTGTGCTAATTGTTCGAAGCCAATGGATATGCTCGTAGCTGCGAATGAAATGTCTAGTGGAACGTCTTTGATCACTTCTCGATAGTCATCAATTGAAAAGTCACACATTGGGTGGCCGCAAATCTGTTCACCAAGAGCAGTTATTCCTGATGATAAAGCGTGGAGCAGGATTGATTTTCCTGCTAGAAAATGTGTTTCTTTTGTAACGGGATATAAAGAAGTAGGTGCAAACTCTAATAAATGTGTGTGACAGTCCACTAATGATGGTGTGATTACATGATCGGAACAATCAATAACTCCCATTTCAGCGTATTTATTGTATATATTAGTCCAATCCCCAACCTCGACAATTTTTCCATCTGCAACTACTATGGATCCATCGTAAACAGTCCCCTGATCACTTATGGTTATGATTTTTTTACCACGAATTATATAAGCATTATTCATTCTTACACCACCAAAAATGGAGTTAGTAAATAACCAAGAATACAAGCGGTAGCGACTCGGATTATTAGTCCTACCACAGCGGCTACAAGTGCTTCTCTTTCATGTAAATCAGATGTTTCTTTCCATGTAGCAGGTATTTGACCGAATATTACAGATAGTGGGAGACCGGAATTTGCCAAAATAAATGAACCAACGATTAGGCGGGGATCAATAGAAGTAGCTAAATCAGCTAATTGAGCAACAGCAAGAGTCGGTGCGGCTAGAATAGAGACAATACCTGTAGATGGTTCAATGCTAATCAGTGTTAAAATGGATGCTAGGCTCGATTCAATTGGATCCCATATTCCTATATATTTTAAAACACCTATGAAGAAAAATACGACAGCCACAGCAGGAATAATAATTAAAAATAGTAACTCAGTTCCTTCTTTTGCAGAAGAAAAAATTGTATTCATGAATTTCGTATTCGGCGTGAATCGAGGAAGCTCACCCAGTGAAACGCTCCTAGTGTTCCGATAAATCGTTTTGGATAAAATGAATGGGACAACAATGATTGGTAGAAAAATCCCTAAAATCACGAGTGGAAATGCATTAATATTGAATACGGCTAATGCGATGAGTCCTAAAACAAATGTAGCAAAGGATTGAGGCGATTGAATCATCGTAGCTACAGCAATTTTTTGTTCATCTCTCGTTGCCTTTGCTTTAACAAGGATTGGCCCGGCAATTTGTCCAGCAGCATTAATATCTCCTAGGATATTATAAACACTCGGAATAATGACAGATGGATTTATTCTGAACAATTTCATAATAGGGACTAAGATCCGTATTAAGCCATCGGTGAATCCCAGCCGTTCCAACATACGTCCCATGATGACGCTGACGATAATTGCAATACCGACTTCACCGGTCAAAAATACATCTACTACTATTGGTTTGACCTCATTTATAATGGTATCAAATAAAGAAGATAGTGAATTTGGCGCAAAGAATAGTAGGGCAAGTGAAATAAGAACTAACAAAATACCAATTACTTCATAATAATGCCATTTCGACCGATTAGAAGGAACATTTGATTGTGTCTCCTGTTTATCTTCCATAAAAACTCCCCCAACCTACTTTTTTATAGAATATGAAGGAAGGAGAAAATGTGTGTTTGCCTATAGTGTAAATTAATTAGTAGAGCGTCTTTTTAACAAAAAAGACGTTTTTAAAATTTTTTTAATTTTAGATGCCACCTAACAGGGTACTTTATTCGATTATAGTATGAAGGACTATTTTATGATTAAGGGTGGAGAATATGAATTACATCAAACAACTGAACGCTTTTCATTTAAAGATTGATTTGGAACCACTATCTGTAAACGCAAGGTCACTATGGTATACCTTGACAGACATCAATAATCGGCTTGGCTGGAGAGAGGAATTTACTGTTGCGGCATCCAAACTAAGGGAGAAAGCTGGATTAACGGATAGCGGGTTTAAACGTGCACGCAAGGAGTTAGAGGACAATGGGTTTATTCAGATGACATCCAGAGGTGGCAATCAATTGGCAATCTATAAAATGGTTTGTTTGTACAACGATATGACTGGAAAAGTGGACTACATAGAGGAAACTGGTCTACAGCATGAGCAAAAGGCAACCAATAACGTGACCCATAATGTGGACCACAAATTGACCCCATTAATAAAACCTAAACAAAAAGATAAACAAAACAATACAACAACTACAGATGACGCGATTGTATTCTTCCAAGAAAATTTTGGTGCGATTACGCCATACGTCGCTAACGATATGATTAATTGGGTTAACGATCTAGGTGAACCTTTAATTTTGGATGCAATGAAACGAGCGTTAGAACGAGGAAAAGCGAATTGGGGATATGTTAAAGGCATTCTGCAGGCGTGGGTAAAGAAGGGAATTACTAGTGTTGCTGCGGCACAATCTGAAGAAGTGGAATTTCGTAGGGAAAAGGAAGGGCGGAAAGGATCACGCTCGTTTACTTCTAGAACTACTCCTGAGGAAATTGTTCCAGATTGGTTTACAGAGCAGAAGAGACAAGAAAAGTTGAAAAGGAAGGAAAAAGAAGCGATAGGGAAGGAGTGGGATTCGGTTGTAGATCAAGCAGAGGAGGCGAGAATTTTGGCGAAGCTTGAAAAGTGGAGAATGGCTGAGTGAAGGGTGGAGGGTTTGTTTGCGTGTGGAGACTAGTAATAGTTACTAGTCTCTCAATTTAAAAGTAAATAACTATTTTTAATATATAAAAATATACTAAAAATCTAAAAACTACAAAAACTGAAGAAAAAATGAGAATACACAAGATAATCTGGAGAATAATTGTTATTTCAGTGTATTTTTAGGGTTTACAATGAAAATGCTTTCAATTATGGTTTATTAAATGTTTGATTAGTAAGTAAACTTTACTAACTCAATTAAAGATCTGTTCAACTACTTTTCTTTAGAAACTAGATGGTTAAATAAATTTAGGGAGCCTGTTAAATGCAGAAAGGAAATGCTGCTTACATAAAAAAAATGAATCAAAAGTTGATACTTAAATACGTTATGAACGAACAATCTAGCTCGCGTGCTACTATTTCTAAAAAGTTAGCACTTAGTAAGCCAACAGTTTCCACACTTGTTGATCAGTTGTTGGAAGAAGGTTGGATATTTGAAACTGGGAATGGTGAAGCATCCACTAATGGCGGACGGAAACCTGTTAATTTAATGTTTAATCCACAAAAAAGCTATATTATCGGAATAGATATTGGTGGCACAAATGTAGCATTAGGGATTACTGATTTGAATGGTAAGGTTTATGCCTATCGAGATTTTCCGACACAAGTAAATTTAGAACATCATTTATTTGATGAAATTAAACAAAGTGTAGAGTCTATGAAATGGGAATTAGGGATTGACGAATCAAAAATTCTAGGTGTGGGGGCAGGGGTTCCTGGTATAACAAATGTTAAGGAAGGAACTGTCAAAGAAGCACCGGCATTAAAGTGGAAGGACTTTCCCATACGTGCAAGATTAAAAGAAATCTTTAATCTGCCAATATACATCGATAATGATGTAAATATCAATGCGCTGGGTGAACATTGGAAAGGTGTAGGGAGAGATAAAAAGAACTTAATTTACATTGCGATTGGTACTGGAATAGGTAGCGGTATTATGATAAACGGAAAGTTATATCGTGGCAGTAATTATAGTGCAGGTGAAATTGGTTATCTTGTAACAGATAGGGTGCATGCTGAGAATTATCACCCTGTGTATGCTGGATATGGTTTCTTGGAAAGTGTTGCAAGTGGTTCCTCGATTGGGAATCAATTATCAGAACGACTAGGAAGAACAGTTTCAGCAAAAGAGGCTTTTGATTTGTATCAAATACAGGATCAAGCTGCTTTGGAAGTAGTTAATTTTGCCATTGAAAACTTGGCTTTAGGTATTGCGAATTATGTTTCACTTTTTGATCCTGAATTAATTATTTTAGGGGGTGGTGTCAGCGGGTCATATTCCATTATTCATAAACAGATGGTAGACATCATGAAAAGATATACTCCAAAAGAATGTGAAATAGTACCAACAATGTTTGGAAAGGAAGCAGGGGTTATCGGGGCAGTAGCATTATTTTTAAAGGAGTTTGATACATTAATTGATATTTAAAACAAGGGGGTAAAGGATTTATGTGTTTTATTAAAAAGTCGTGGGTATTTTCATTTTTACTAATTACATTCATAGGTATTACGCTCACAGGGTGTATGGCGGGTGGTTCTGGTGAGGAGAGCAGTGATGGAGCCTCAAATTCAGATTCGGGTAAAGATTTGGAAGAAAAGGTAGTTGTCTATTCTCCACATGGTAAAGACATTTTAAGCGAATTTGAAAAACTATTTGAAGCAGAATACGATGTCGATATGGAATTTTTAGATATGGGTTCTCAAGAGATATTAGACCGTGTCCGCTCTGAGAAAAATAATACTCAAGCAGATATCTGGTGGGGAGCACCTCAAGTGAATTTTGATCAAGCAAAAGATGATGGTCTACTTGCAGAATATAAACCTACTTATGCTGATGCATTAGATGACATGTATCATGATGAGGACTGGATGTGGTCGGGAACGTCTATCACACCGGAAGTAATTCTTTATAATACAAAAGAAATATCAGCAGAAGAAGCGCCAAAGGATTGGGATGACCTTCTTGACCCTAAATGGGAAGATGAAATTATTATTCGTTATCCATTGGCCTCAGGTACAATGCGCACCATATACTCGGCAATGATTTATCGTACGTATAAGGATACACAAAGTCCTGAAGAAGGGTATGAGTGGTTACAAAAGCTTGATGAAAACACAAAAGAATATTCTGCAAACCCAGAAATTATGTACAATCAGGTGGCAAAGGGTGTTGGTTCATTATCTGTTTGGAATATGCCAGATACGGTAATGTTGGCTGAAGAAAAAGGTTATCCTTTCGACTATGTAATTCCTGAAAGTGGAACACCAGTATTGACAGAGGGTATTGCAATTGTTAAAGATGCTCCACATCCAAAGGCAGCGAAAGCCTTTTATGAGTTTGTAAATACGAAGAAGGCTGCAAAACTACTTGCGGAAAAGTATTATCGTATTCCTACTCGTGAGGATATAGAGGATTTACCAGAATGGATCACAGAAACAGAAATTAAACCAATGGAAATAGATTGGGCTTTATTCCAGGAGAAATCTCCAAAATGGATGGAATATTGGGATAATAAAATTAAAAACACGGAAAAAGATAAGAGCGAAGAATAGAAATTTTTTCATAAGAGGAGTTGTTGTTCATGTCAACAGTGAACTTATCAACAATAACGAAGAGTTTTGGTAATGTTACGGCAGTCAATGATTTAGATTTATTAATTGAAGAAGGCGAGTTTTTTACATTTTTAGGTCCAAGTGGATGTGGTAAAACAACAACTCTTAGAATGATTGCCGGTTTCTATTACCCTACTAAAGGTAAAGTGAAATTTAATGAAAAGGATATGACGACGGTACCACCTGAAAAAAGGAATACGGGCATGGTTTTTCAAAACTATGCTCTTTTTCCACACATGACTGTATTTGAGAATGTTGCCTTTGGTTTAAAGGTAAGAAAAATTAGTAAATCAGATACTAAGAAAAGGGTTTTGGATGTACTTAAGAAAGTTCGGTTGGATCAGTATATGGAACGGCAAGTTAGTCAGTTAAGTGGTGGACAACAGCAACGAGTTGCTCTAGCAAGAGCGCTTGTTATTGAACCTGACATCTTACTTTTGGATGAGCCCTTAAGTAATTTAGATGCTAGATTACGAGATGAAATGCGTACCGAAATACTGCGGTTACAACGAGAGTATGGGATTACAACCATTTACGTTACACATGACCAAGTGGAAGCTTTAACCATGAGCGATCGAATTGCTGTATTTAACCATGGTGTGTGCCAACAGATAGGTACCCCAACAGAAATATATAATAAACCTGTGAATGATTTTGTTGCTGAATTTATAGGGGAGACAACACTGTTGCCTATTTCGTATGAAAAAACTTCGGGGAAAGAATTGATTTTTCGTTCTAAGACACTAGGAGATTTCATCTACGTAAAGGATACGGAACTTAACATAGCTACCTACGATGAAAACGATGATTTGGTCATGTCTATTAGACCAGAAGCAATCCAAATTGATTATAATCAGATCACCAGTGAAAAAAACGTTTTTAAGGGTCAAGTTTCACTTGTGCAATTTACCGGTGCATCTGTTCATACCTATATAACAGTTAATGAAGATGTGACAATTAGGACTACCGACTTAAATCGTGGTCCAAGTACATATTTTAAAGAAGGTACAGAAGTTAGTGTGTACATGCCAGAAGATCAAATACGAGTGATCCCAAAGGCAAGGGAGTGACAAGCTTATGTTAAATGCAGAAAAAAGAAAAACGTTATATCTACTAATACCAATTTTGTTGGTTCTAATTGGGTATGTATTGTATCCCTCAATTGAAACGATACTAGAAAGCTTCAAAAAGAATGGTGTATTTTCTATCCATAATTATACGGATTTCTTTGGTCCTAAAGCTGCTGCAAATTTACAAGCTTTATGGAATTCGGTCTATATATCCCTATTATCTGTTCTTTTTAGCGCTTTAATTGGTGTTCCGTTAGCGTATATTTTCAATCGTTATGATTTTCCAGGGCGTCAATTTTTCTCTAATATTGCAATCATGCCAATTGTTCTACCATCTTTAGTTGGTGTTATGGCATTCATGTTTCTATATGGAGAAGCTGGGTTGGTACCAAATTTTATTAAAGATGTTTTAAATCTTTCTGAAATTCCTTTTAGCATTGGTGGTGTTTCAGGTATCTTATTGGTTCACGCCTATACGATGTATCCTTATTTTTATATGACAACAGCCTCGGCGCTGAACAATATTGATCCATCATTAGAAGAAGCAGCCTATAATTTGGGCTCTAGCAAATCAAAGGTATTTTGGAAGGTAACATTTCCCTTATTGACTCCGGGACTGGTTGCAGCATCCTTATTAGTATTTATGGTATCAATGGCATCTTTTAGTGCACCATTTTTACTCGCTGGTGGATATCGTGTGCTAAGTCTGCAAATTTACTTTTCTAAAATTAATGGTGATTTAGAGATGGCTGCAACCCAGTCTGTTATCTTGTCTGCAGTATCAATATCCTTCTTGCTGTTTATGCGTTGGTATCAAGGACGAAAAGACTATCGCATGGCAAGTAAAGGTATAGGAGCTCATCGAAGTGAAGTGAATAACCCAATATTGAAATGGGTTATGGTTACGCTTGGTGTCATCGCGATGATTATCTTGTTATTGCCGCATCTTACTTTACTCGTATTATCGTTAGTTCCTGAAGGTGGTTGGACATGGCAAACGTATCCACAAGCGTTTAGTCTAGAGAACTTTAAGTTATTGTTTGAGGATCCAAATATTTGGGATCCAGTAAAAAATAGTTTAATTATGTCAGTCCTAGCCTGTGCTGGTGTATTTGTGTTTGGAATAATCACTTCCTACGCACTTGTTAAGCGTAGTTTTATAGGTAAGAATCTATTAGATATATTAGTTATGATTCCTTGGGCATTACCGGCTACAGTTGTTGGAATGAATTTAATTTTGGCGTTTAATGAGCCTTCTCCATTTTCGTTTGGGAAAGTTTTAGTTGGTACGTTTTGGATACTACCACTAGCCTACTTCATCCGGTTTATTCCATTAGTTGTTAGGTCAACATCAGCAGTTTTGGAACAAATGGATGATTCTATAGAAGAAGCAGCACAAAATCTAGGGGCAAAATGGTTCTATACCTTTAGAAGAGTAGTTATCCCAATAATCATGCCTGGGGTGTTAAGTGGTACATTGCTCGCATTTGTTCAAGCGGTAGGAGAATTTCCGACTTCTGTTTTACTTTATACAATTGGTAACAGACCGATTTCAATTGAAATCATGAATCAACTACGGATGTTTAACATTGGTCAGGCGGCTGCATTTGGAATGATACAGGTTGGTCTTATAGCAATAGTTATGTATATTGCATACAAGTTTTTTGGTGTTAAATCTGAGAATACGTTGTAAACAAAAGTGGATGAAGGTGAATTTCTGATGACAATAGATAAAGAAAAGTTTGAGGCAAGTGAGGGTATTAGTTTTCCTGGCAAAACTTACGTTGAATCATTGTTGAAACCAGTATTTTACGATCAAAAAGAACATCTATTGGACGCAATGTTTACGATTCATAAAGCACATACTACCATGTTGGCTGAACAAGGGATTCTCAACAAAAATGAAGCGGAACAAATATTGGTTGGTATTAAACAGGTGGAATTGCTTGATCGAAAGCAACTTGAATATTCAACAGGATACGAGGATTTATTTTTCCTTGTAGAATCTCAAATTGGAGAACGGATTGGCGATGAATTGGCTGGTAAGATGCACATTGCTAAAAGTAGGAATGATATGGGTGAGGCCATGTACCGAATCGTGATACGTGAGTTTATAACACGGGCGATAAGTGATGCAAAGGGCTTAAGTGAAGCAATATTGTCCCAGGCTGAACTCCATGTCGAGTCAATTATGCCTGCACATACACACACGCAACCTGCTCAACCAACGACTTTTGGTCACTATTTAGTTGCCATCTATGACAATTTGCAACGCGATATAAAAAGGCTAGAACAAGCTTATAAAACGGTTAATCAATCACCAATGGGTGCTGCAGCAATTACGACTACAGGGTTTCCAATTAATCGTGAAAGAATGGTAGAGTTGCTTAAGTTTGATGGTCTAGTAGAAAATTCTTATGATGCGATCGGTACTGGTGATTACTTGATGGAGGCAGCTCAAGCGCTGATAAGCTTGACAACTAACATGGGGAGATGGATTCAAGAATTCTTGCGTATGGCATCAAAGGAAGTAGGTTTGTTAAGAGTTTCCGATGCTTACGTACAAATTAGTAGCATTATGCCACAAAAAAGAAATCCTGTATCCATTGAACATTCAAGAGCAATAGCTAGTAGTGCAGCAGCAGAAGGGATGGCTGTTTTGCACATGATTCACAATACACCGTATGGAGATATAAATGATACAGAAGATGACTTACAGCCCCATATTTATGAAGGTTATCGAAAAGGCATACGTGTTTTACGTTTAATGCGAGCTGTCATTATAACTATGAATTTCAATAAAGAAAGAGCACATCAGCAGGCTAGAGAGAATATGATCACAATTACAGAGCTAGCAGATGTTCTCGCTAGAGACTATGGTGTATCTTTCAGGAAAGCTCATCACAAAGCAAGTGTGATAGCAAGAAAGGTAATAAAACAGGACAAAGAACTTTACGACATTTCTCTTGATCAAATTAATAGTTGGCTAGGTGACGTGGAATTAACAGAACAAGATTGGAAAAGTATTATGGATCCGGTATGTTTTGTAAAAAGAAGAAACATCACAGGTGGTCCAAATCCGGATGTTGTTAGGGGGATGATTGAGGCTAGAAGGTAAAAGAGTTCATTTAGAGGTTGTTCAAAAAGTCACCAAATGATAAACGGCGAATTTCTTCGTTGCGCAGTTTTTTCCGGTCCTCACGTATTAAAAGCATAGAGGAACTTCTACTAAAACCGTCCACGTCCTGTGGACAACGTAGAAGTCAGCACAACACGCGCAAGTCCGGTCCTCAAAATCTTCGCGCCTTGAACTTCTTGTTTCTAATTTGCCGACTTTTTGAACACGCACATTTAGGGAGGTGAGCGTAATTTGAATATGACTATTCTTATAAGCGGTTTCTGGTAAACAACCCTGTCACTGTACGAAACTACTATGAAGGGAGAAATACCATGAAGAAAATTATTTATTTGTTTCTCGTTCTACTTTTGCTCGTACCACTAATGACATTTGCGAAATCAGGGAAACAAGAAAAAGTTGAACAAGATGTTGATCTTTGGAACACGTTACAACCACTAGACACTACGTTAAGCTTTTTAAATACAGGTGCGCATCCCGATGATGAACGTAGTCATTTACTTGCTTATCTTTCAAGAGGTCTAGGCATAAGAACCGCAAGTCTTATTGCAAACCGCGGGGAAGGTGGGCAAAATGAAATAGGTAAGGAACTTGGAAATGCGCTAGGAATTATTCGCTCAAACGAAATGATTGAGGCGTCAAAAGTTACTGGTGTAGAAGTATTTCACTTAAGCCAAACAACCAACGATCCTATTTATGACTTTGGTTTTTCAAAAAGTCCTGATGAAACGTTAGAAAAGTGGGGAAAAGAGCTTACCTACAAACGTTTTATTCATAGGATACGAACCAATAAGCCTGATATCCTCTTCACATCATTTTTAGATGTTGACACTCAACATGGACACCACAGAGCAATTAATCAACTTACCAGAAAAGCTTTTGAAGACGCGGCAGATCCAACCGTATTTCCAGAGCAACTTGAAGAAGAAGGCCTTTCTACTTGGCAAGTGAAAAAATTGTACCTCCCAGCTGAAGAAGAAAATGCAACTACATCGATAGAAATTGGGATTTATGATCCTATTTATGGTATGACATACCCACAACTTGGTGAAAAGTCTCGTTACCTCCATAAGAGTCAAGGAATGGGAAATGACATTCCAGCAGAACCCGAGACAATTAACTTAAGGCTTGCAAAGTCAGTTAAGGACATTCCTGCCGAAGAAGACCTTTTTGATGGACTAGCTTACGACTTCTCAGAAATTGCAAGTCAATTAAATTCTAAACCATTACGCGCAAAACTTAATCATTTTCAAAAGACACTCGAGAAGGTTATCGACCAATATCCAAATCGTGATAAGGCTATGAAACAAGCACATATGGCACTTCACGAAGCAAGAAAATTAGAATCTAAAATAACGAATAGTGAATTACAAGAAAAAGTAAAAGAAGACATCTTGTTTCGGATAGATGTAAAACAACAACAACTTGCTGATGTAAGTAAAGTTGCTTCTAACCTAAAAGTTGAGACTGTAGTAGAAGACGCTACGCTCGTTCAAAATGAACAAACAAAGGTTACTGTTTCGCTTGAAAATAAAGGTAAGCATTCTCTGAAAGATGTTAGCGCGACGTTAAGTCTTCCAGAAGGATGGACAATAAATGATATACCAAAACCATTTCGTTTAAATGCTGGGGAAAAAAGGACCATTGAATTTACTGTTAATGTTCCCGCTGATTCCGGTTACTTTAAACCATATGATAAGCCTGTAATTCATTCAGAAGTAACTTATTCGGTAGGACCAACAGCGGTTGAACAGAGTTATCAAACAGACCCTACTGTCGCGATCATGCCAGACGTTTCCGTGCAAGTTAATCCGAATAAATTAGTAGTTAATACGTTGGACGTTCCAGAACAGATTACCGTAGATTCTGAGGTCAAAAATAACACGGATGGAGAGCTTGATGCATCTGTTAGGCTAGAAGTTCCAGAAGGATGGACAGTTGAGCCGGAATCAGCACCTGTTACTTTTGAGAATGAGGGTGAAACCAAAACCGTTTCGTTTACCGTATCTCCTAGTTCTGATGTCAACAAAGGTGAATTTTCTATCAATCCAATCGTAAATGCAAATGGAAAATCATTGAGTACTTATGTACAGAAAATTCAATATGACCATATTGATACTTCCTACTACCTCTACCCTGCAAAGGTTGAGGGGGTTGCGTTTGATTTAAACTTGCCTGAAACGTTGAAAGTAGGATATATCGATAGTGGATTTGATAAAGTCGCGGGACGATTGCAAGGTATTGGAATGGATGTTACTAAATTAGAGCAAGAAGATCTCCAGTCCGGTGATCTCTCTAAATATGATACCATTGTGACCGGTGTCAGAGCGTATCTTTCTCGCGAAGATTTAAGAACGAATAATGAGCGGTTATTACAATACGTTGAAGACGGGGGACACCTTGTTGTTCAATATAATAAACCGTGGGATAACTGGGACCCTGAGAAAACAAGCCCATACAAGCTCGTTATAGGCCAGCCGTCCATCGAATGGCGTGTAACGAAGGAAGAAGCCGAGGTAAACGTGCTTAAGCCTAATCATCCATTTTTTAATTATCCAAACAATATAACCAAAAGTGATTGGTCCAACTGGGTCCAGGAACGTGGTTTATATTTTCCGATGGAATGGGATGACAGATTTGAAACGTTTGTTAGTATGGCCGATCCGAATGAAGAACCATTTAACGGTGGTATTTTGATGGCCGATTACGGTGAAGGAACATACTTGTATACAAATCTTGTCTGGTACCGACAAATTCAAAATCAAGTACCTGGTGGATATCGCATTTTCAGCAATCTAGTAAGCTATCCATTGCATGAAGAATAAAATAGGATGTTTGAAATCCCATAGGTAGCTATTATCTATGGGATTTTGTTGTGAAATTCATCATTTTACCGCGAGACTATAGCTTGGGGTCAGACCCCCTTGCCGCTTACAAATGTATATAACTAGAACATATGCAATATTTCAGGTACAATAAGTAAAAAGAATACAGAAATGAGCGATTTTATGCTGAATTGGGAAGAAAGACGGTTAATGGTCAAAGTAGCTAAGTTATACTATTTTGAAGGGTGGACTCAGGCACAGATTGCAAAGAAGAACGGTGTTTCTCGTCCTGTGATCTCAAAGCTTTTAAATGCTGCCAAAAAAGAAGGAATTGTTGAAATATATATTAAGGATGAGACACTGCAAACGGTTGAACTGGAACAGAAGCTAGAGAAGAAGTATAACCTGAAGGAAGTAATCGTTGTTTCTACAGCTGGTTATGCTCCTGAAATGGCTAAACGGCAGCTTGGTAAATCGGCGGCTTCCTACATAGCTAATAACCTAAACCAGGTGAAGAGTCTTGGTATTTCCTGGGGAACGACGCTTTTGTCAGTTGTCGAAGAATATCCATATGAACGAAGAAGTGATATTCATATCGTACCAATAGTCGGTGGGATGGGTAGTAATTATGTACATTTACATTCGAATCAGCTAGCATTTCATTTAGCACAAAAAATGAATGCTTCCTGTTCCTATCTATATGCCCCAGCAATGGTGGAGAACGATGATTTGAAAGAAAGACTTGTAAATACAAAGGATATTGCACATGTACTGGAGGAAGGTCGAAATGTTGAAATGGCTGTAGTCGGTCTTGGAAATCCTTTTAAAAGTTCGACAATGGAAAAAATCGGATACCTGGAGGAGGAAGATTTACTATCTCTACGAAAGGCTGGAGCTGTGGGGGATATTAGTTCTCGCTTTTTTGATGCAGTTGGTAATCAAATTGATCATCCTTTAAATAACCAGGTTATTGGGTTAAACTTAGAAGAAATAAAAAATATCCCAGAAGTAATTGGAATTGTAGAAGGATCATATAAGCTAGAAAGCATTGAAGCTGCATTGATTGGTGGATATTTGAATGTGTTAATAACCGATGACCGGACAGCCCAGGCATTAGTTAATGATTAACGGGACATAGGGACAGGTTTCTCGTCCCGGTAATCCCCATTACAATGATTGGAAAAAGGGTCGGGAAAGTATCCGGACCCTTCCACAATCATTCGGTTGTTTAATTTGACTTATCAATAGGTACACCCACCATGCTTCCCCATTCTGTCCATGATCCATCGTAGTTTCTCACTTTGCTGAAGTTGAGAAGTTCATGTAGGACGAACCAAGTGTGAGCAGATCTTTCGCCAATACGGCAATACGTAATAATAGGTTTATCTGATGTAATCCCATTTTTGGCATATAAACCTTCGAGTTCTTCTAGCGATTTGAAAGTGCCATCTTCATTAGTAACTTCTTTCCATGGAATGTTGACAGCATGAGGAATATGTCCGCCTCGTTGTGCTGTTTCATTCATACCGGCTGGTGCAATAACCTCACCGCTGTATTCCTCTGGGCTGCGCACATCGACAAGTGGTTGAGCGTTTTTAACAGCCTCCATAACATCTGGTTGCAGAGCTCTCATGGAAGGATCAGCGCTTTTTGCTTTATATTTAGTCGGTGTTACTTTAGGTATATCATTCGTATACTTACGGGATTCCTTTTCCCATTTTACACGACCGCCGTCCATAAGCTCTATTTTTTCATGCCCATAAAGTTTTAGCTGCCAGTATGCATAAGCGGCAAACCAATTATTGTTATCTCCGTATAACACAACGGTTGTATCAGGTGAGATGCCTGACTGACCTAACAACTGTTCCATCTGTCCACGGTCAAGAATATCCCTTCGTATCTGATCGTTTAACTGTGTTGTCCAGTTCCAAGCAATTGCCCCTTCAATATGTCCCGAGTCATAGGCACTTGTGTCAACATCTACCTCTACCACTTGAATATCGTTATCATTTTTGTGCTGAACAACCCATTCTGTTGAAACGATAGGGCCCTGTGTAGTTTTAACCATAGTTAAAAAAGCCTCCTATATTTTTATTTAATCCGTATAGACTCTTTTCCACGTGTAGGTTTAACTAAACATTGGGAAGTAGGGACAGGTTCCCTTTCCTGTTATATAAGTAAAGCCAACAGCCCTTGGTGTGAACCGCGGATGCGGTCTTTTTGTTATGGTAAGATATGTGGGACAAGGAACCTGTCCCCACGGCCCTATGGCGTTACGACACATTTAAGTCCTTCTTTATTTATAGCTGTTTGAAAAGCCTTTTCCGTCTCTTTTAATGGAAAAGTATGCGTAATCAAAGATGGAAAGTCGATTAGCCCTTGGTCGATCCACTTCACGGCTTCTAAATGGAGGGTCCGAGGTGCGCCGTGTGTGCCAACAACATTTAATTGTTTGTAAATAATATGATTCGTATTAACTTCCATATCTTTTACATGTTTTATTCCGGCAAAGTACAGTACACTTCCAGTTTTTTTAACTACTTCAAGTGCTTCTCTTTGTACAGCAGGTGAAGGGGCAGTGACGATAACAACATCAGCACCATAACCCTCAGTAGCCGTTTTAACCTTCTCATCAACAGTGGTGGTACTTGGGTCAATGACGATGTCCGCCCCAAATTCTGAGGCTTTTTTCCGTCTTGGTGCAGACCGTTGTACAGCAATCACACTTGCTGCTCCCATTTTTTTTGCTGCTGCAATATACATACAACCAATCGCACCGGCACCATATACGACAACAGTATCTCCGGGTGTTACATTTGCCTCATACAGCCCGCTCAATACACAGGAGAAGGGTTCTGATAAGCTTGCTAATTCAAAGGAGGTCGTGTCAGCAATTTTTTGAATGGATCCGTGTTCAACAAACGTTTTTGGTAAGACCACATATTCAGAGAAGCCTCCGTCAATGTGGTAACCGACTGATTTCTCTTGAATACAATGATGTCCTTGATTCTTTTGACAAAATAGACATTCACCACAGGGGATATGAGCCCCCAGTGTTACTCTATCACCAATTTGGAATCTAGTAATATTCTTTCCTGATTCAACAATTTCACCAGCAATTTCATGGCCGATAACTCTTGGATAATCAACTCGGTTATCACCGTTTTGATAGATTCGTAAATCGGAGCCACATACTCCCGTAGCATGAACCTTTATTAAAATTTCGTTATCATCGATGGTCGGGAAAATTCGTTCTTGAAATTCTAATGTTTCCTTATCTGTTAGAGCAACTACATTCATCATGAAACCTCCTTGTGTTATTGACTAAGCTCCAGCGCCTATCCCGCCAGAGGTTATAGATATATCGGATGAGCGTTGATATCCGGGATTGAACGTTGAAATATTCGAATGAGTGTTGATTATCCCGATCGAACTTAAGATGAATCTCTTTGTGATAACACCTTCACTAGAGATGCGCCTTAAATTTGCCTGAGGCTGACCAAGGATCAGTCTTTTCTCAATTTACTTGAATGTTAATGATTTTTTGATTAAATAGTGCATGGTTCTTTTTTCTTCTTCGATTTTAGCTGTATCCCAATGTAATATATCCGCCATTTCTGTTGTTACTTGGTCAAGCGTTTGTTTTACTTTATCGGGGTCAAATAAGAGATAACTAGTTCGACGATCATAGAAATCGGCGAGTGTTGCAACCATCTCATTTTCAATTGTATATCTAACTTCAGCAACTATATTTCTTTGCTCTTTTTTCGGGTATTCAGAATCGTAGTCACTCATTTGTTGGAGCAATTTTTCTGTATTTGCTCCATAACGGAAGACATATGCATGGACCTCATCTTCTGTTAGATTTAAGTCATGGTAATGACCATGTAATTGATCAACAAAAGCTGTGATAGCATTTGCTGATTCAAATTTTCCTCCTGATAGCTTTACATGTTCTGTCTGGGCAGGCAAGGGTTTCCTTTGTTCCTTTTTATCTATATGCTGTAAAACGCGCTCAGCCATTTTTCTGTAGCCAGTTAGTTTTCCGCCTGCAATCGTAATCAGTCCAGTATCCGATTCAAAAATTTCATCATGTCTGGACAGTTCGGATGGTGATTTGCCATCTTCGCCTATTAACGGTCGGATCCCCGCCCAACTTGAGATGACGTGACTGACGTTAAGGTGTAAAGAAGGAAACATGTCATTTAAACACCCTACTAAATAGTCTACCTCTGTTCGCTTAACATGAATGTCTTCCATATCCTCTTTGTAAATAGATTCTGTTGAACCTACGTACGTGCGGTTGCCTACAGGAATTACTGCAATCATCCGTCCTTTATGCTGGAAATAGATGGAGGATTTAACAGGTACTGATTGATGGTCAAATACAAGGTGAATTCCCTTTGCAAGTACCATATATTTACCTTCTACTGGACGGTCTTTTTTTCTTACAACATCTACCCATGGGCCAGCTGCGTTTACGATATGTGTCGCATTTATCGTAAAGGTTTTGCCATCGATGTTATCTTTTACGACAACTCCTTTTACACGATTATGCGCATCTTGAAGAAAGTCGGTCATTTCTGCGTAATTTAAAACGGCGGCTCCTTTTTCAAATGCAGTTTTAGCTATCTCCATCGTAAGACGGCTATCATCGGTACGATATTCGACATATTCACCGCTGCCTTGGATTACCTTTTTATTAAATAAAGGTTCATTTTGTAACGTTTTTTTCTTGGAATAAAGGCTATGACGTTCCTCTTTTTTAACTCCAGCCAGTCGATCATACAATGTGAGACCAGCCTTTAAAGTAAGCAAATTATAGTATTCTTTTTTGATAATTGGAAAGTTCATTTTTATTGGATAGACAAGATGCCGTGCATTATTATATACAATGTCTCTTTCTCTACCAGTCTCTTTTACTACTGGGAAATCAAGCTTTTGTAAATATTTTAATCCCCCATGAATTAATTTCCCTGAACGGCTACTAGTTCCAGAAGCGAAGTCATTTCGTTCAATCAACCCTACTTTTAAACCGCGACTAACAGCCTCGAGTGCAATACCGCAACCAGTTATCCCGCCGCCAATTACTAGTACATCAAAATCCTCGTTTTCTAAGTTATCTACCATTGTGGCACGATTTAATGTAGAAAATGCTTTTCCATCCATAGTATTACCAACTCCTTTTCAGCAAACGCTTTTTACAATTGTTCTTTTATTTTACAAAAGTTAATTATCTTCATCTTAACCAGTTTTCAATTTTTAGTCAATAAAAGGCTTACATAACTGTTATAACTTATAACTTCGATTATGTTACTATTATATCAATCTAAAAAATTGTCAATTGTAACAAGGGGGATCATATAAGTGAAAATGAAAGATGAACGATTAATTGTAAAGGTAGCAAAACTTTATTATTTGGAAGGGTGGACGCAAAGCCAAATTTCTAAAAAGGTTGGATTGTCGAGACCTATTATTTCTAAAATGATTAAAGAGGCAAATGAAAACAATATAGTAGAAATATATATTAAAGATGAAACGGCACATACGGTGGACCTCGAGAGAATATTAGAAAATGAATATGGACTAAATGAAGTTTTTGTACTAGCTGCATCTGATGGTAATTCCGAATTAGTTAGGCGAAATTTAGGTCAAGTGGCGGCAACATATTTATCGAAACGACTCGATGATGTTAACAAAATTGGTATTTCATGGGGAAAATCAATCCATACATTAATAGAAGAATTACGAAACCAAGAAAAAAACCATATTCATGTAACACCGTTAATTGGTGGAATGGGTCAACGTTATGTTCATTATCATTCCAACCATCTGACATTTCAGCTTGCGGAAAAGTTAAATACTAGCTCTTCCTATCTATATGCTCCCGCGATAGCTGATACGGTTGAGTTGAAAAACCAGCTTTGTGAAACAGAAGACATTAGCAAAGTATTGAATGAAGGAAGAAACGTTGACATAGCTGTTGTTGGAATAGGCGTTCCGACTAAAATGAATACGATGGCTGAACTGGGATATCTAAGTGAACAGGACATTTTAACACTTGGTGATTCAGGGTCTATAGGCGATTTGAATTCAAATTTTTTTGATATAGATGGAATTGAAATTGATCATCCAGTAAACCAACGAAGAATCGGACTTAATCTAGAGGATATCAAAAAAATTCCAGAAGTAATTGCTATTGCGGAAGGTGTACATAAAAGCGGAAGCCTTCAAGTAGCATTGAAAGCTCGGTATATTAATACATTATTTATCGATGCAAACACTGCTGAAAAGCTGATTAATAGCGATTGAGCATTAATGAGTAATGGTAATTTAATAATATAATTTTTCAAAATTATTGATAAAGTTATTGACATTATCATGTAAGCGTTTTATTATAGTTTACAAAGTTAATAACCAATTACAAATGTAAAGGAGGCCGCAACATGTGGGGTACTTTCATTTTGGTATTTGCGGCAATATGGGCATTGCAGTATGTGTTGACGCAAATACAAGTAAAACATTATCGAGCTAGTATTAAAGAGTTTGCTAAATTGGACTCAGGTTATTTGGGGACAGGATTTTATCGAAAAAAACTCGGTACTGGAGCACTTGTCATGTTAGTTTGTGATGAACAGTCACAGGTTGTTGAAGCAAAAGTAATGAAAGGTATCACAGTTTTTGCCAGGTTTAAAAGTATAGATCGGCTAAAGGGGATGAAATTGGAAGAAAGTAAACATGCAGATTTTTTATTAATGAAAGAGAAGAATGCGCTAGAAGGTGCAATTAATATGATTGAAAAAGAAATGAATAAACGGAAGGAGAATGAAGCATGGATTTCTTAATTAAATTGGCTGAAGGTTTCATTGGAATGTTTCAGGCTGGTGGCGATCAATTTATGGGGTTAGTCACTGGCATCATTCCATTATTGGTTGTTTTAATCACGGCAGTTAACGCAGTAATTAGATTTATTGGGGAAGAAAAAGTATATAGTTTTGCCCAAAAATGTACTAAGTATTTTATTTTACGATATACTATTTTTCCGTTTCTAGCTGTATTCTTTTTGACCAATCCGATGTGTTATACATTTGGACGTTTTTTACCAGAAAAACAAAAACCGGCATTCTACGATTCAGCAGTATCATTTGTTCATCCAATTACTGGTCTGTTTCCACATGCGAATCCAGCTGAATTATTTGTTTATTTAGGAGTTGCTGCGGGGATTACAGAACTTGGACTATCACTTGGACCATTGGCATTACGTTATTTATTGGTTGGTATTGTAGTAATGTTGTTACGCGGTGTCGTAACTGAATTTATAACAGATCGAATGATAAAAAGCAAAGCTAAAAATTCTGAGGGAAACATTGCTGCATAAAATAGAGGGGGTATTTTAAGTGAGTAACTTTAAACCTGTAAAGGTAACGAAAGGTCCATCTGGATGGGGCGGGCCACTGATTATACAACCAACTGAAGACAAGAAATATATCGTTTCTGTTACTGGTGGTGGAATACACCCAGTAGCTCAAGAAATTGCTGACCAGTCAGGTGGTATAGCGATAGATGGGTTTGAAAAGTCTGTAGAAAAAGAGAATATGGCAGCGGTAGTAATCAACTGTGGAGGTACGGCTAGAAGTGGTGTTTATCCCAAGTTAGGGATCCCGACTATCAATACGTTTAGCAACTCACCTTCAGGCCCGCTAGCAAAATTTATTAACGAGACCAATTTCGTTTCTGGTATCGATGTGAAGAATATTGTAGGAGCGGATGGATCTGGATCAGTGGATACTGTACCTACAAATGAAAAACGCGCGGAAGATCAAAATGAAGGAAATCAGGGATCATTGCTAGATAAAGATGTAGCAAAGAAAAAGAAAGAAGAAGCAAAAGAAAGCGCTTCAAGCCATAATAAAGGTAAAAAGAATCCTATCATGAAATTAATTGAAGTACTGGGTAATAAGGTTGGAAACGTCGTAAGTATTTTTTTCCAATCTGGTAGAGATACAATTGAGACAATCATCAAAAATATTTTACCTTTCATGGCATTTGTTAGTGCCCTAATTGGAATTATTAACTATACAGGAATCGGGGATTTAATAGCAAACTTAGTAGCACCATTGGCTACTAATCTAGTAGGAATGCTTATTTTATCATTAATCGCTTCCATTCCAGTAATCTCCCCTTTACTAGCACCTGGAGCAGTTATTGCACAAGTTGTTGGAGTTCTTATTGGTGTTGAAATTGGAAAGGGTAATATTCCGCCACAAATGGCATTGCCAGCATTGTTTGCCATAAATCCACAAGTTGGGACAGATTTCGTTCCAGTTGGATTAACGTTAGGGGAAGCAAAGCCGGAAACAATTGAAATCGGTGTACCCGCTGTATTATTCTCGCGACTAATCACCGGTCCAGCAGCAGTTGTGATAGCCTACTTTGCTAGTTTTGGTTTATATAGTTAACTACTAATAAAATATTGACTAAAAACTAAATCTTCTATATAATTACAAATGTAATTGTTTGTTACATTTGTAATTTATTTTTTTAATACGTAAGGAGTGACAATTCATGATGACTACGACTTATACGGAAATTAATGTAGTTGAGCTAGGTGCAGAGGCTGGGTTAATGTTTGAAGAAAAAATGATGATTTTATTTAATGACACCGTTCCAGCGGATTTAAAGGATATAGCGGTTGTACATGATAAAAGATTGTGGACAGAGGAAGTAAAAACTGGTGACGAAATGGTCATTGATGGGGAAGCATTTAAGGTATTATTCGTTGGTGATAAAGCTAATGAAACATTAAAGGAACTAGGACATGCAACATTTCATTTTAATGGATCTACAAACTCAGATTTACCTGGAACCATTTGTTTAGAGGCTAAACCCATACCTCATTTAACTAGTAATTCGGTTATATCGTTTAGAAGAGAATAACGTATCGTTAGGAGTGAAGGAAAATGCTAGGATTAAATAGAAAACTGCAAAGATTAGAAGATGAAGGTTCCTATATAAAGGTAGGTCTTGTAGGAGCAGGTCAGATGGGGAGAGGTATGATCTCCCAAATTGAGGGTATGAAAGGAATGCGCGTTGTTATTACTGCAGATTTGATGGTTGAAAATGTTGAAAACGCTTATAAAAATGCAGGGATAGATGCAGCAGATATTGTTAACACAACCGACGTGTACAAGGCTAGTGAAGCGGTTAGAAATAATCAAGTAATTGCAACCTCGGATATAAAGCTTGTTACATCATTACCAGAGGTAGACGTTGTTGTCGATGCTACAGGTGTTCCGAATATCGGGGCAGAAATTGCTTGGGATACCATTTTGAATAAGAAACATATTGTTATGTTGAACGTGGAAGCTGACGTTACTGTTGGGCCACTTTTGAAGAAGATGGCTGATGCTAGTGGTGTTGTATATACTGGATCAGCAGGAGATGAGCCAGGAGCAATTATGGAATTGTATGATTTCGCAGATGCAATTGGCTTTGAAATTGTTGCATTAGGTAAAGGGAAGAACAATCCATTAAATCTGGAAGCAAATCCAGCAACTGCTGAGGAGGAAGCAAAAACGAAAGGATCCAGTCCAAAAATGCTTGCCTCTTTCCAGGATGGAACGAAAACAATGGTTGAGATGAATGCGGTTGCTAATGCCACAGGTTTTTCTCCTGATCAGCCAGGGATGCATGGATTTAGCGGTTCTGTTTCAGACTTACCAGGGTTGTTCATTGAAAAAGAAAAAGGTGGTCAACTGAATGGAAGAAAGGTAGTAGATTTTGTTAATGGTGTTGCTCCAGGGGTATTTGCAATCATTGCTTCAGACAAGGAAGAAGTAAATGCCGAATTGAAGTATTTAAAAATGGGGGATGGCCCGAATTACGTTCTCTACCGTCCTTATCATTTGACCAGTTTAGAAACACCACTATCGATTGCTAAAGCTTATTTTGACCATGAAGCAACGATTGCTCCTTACTATGGTTTACAGGGAGAAACCGTTACTGTAGCTAAGAAAGACCTTAACGCAGGGGATTACCTTGATAGCATTGGTGGCTTCACAGTATACGGAAAGCTGCTAAAGGCAAATGAAGCAAATGAGATGAATGCACTTCCTCTGGGATTAATTGATAAGAATGTAAGAATGAAGAAAGCTGTCAAAAAAGGTGACATTATTACCTATGATGCGATTGAACAAACAAAAGAGTCAACCATTTGGAAGTTGCGTTCCATGCAAGATAGAGAATTCTAAGTTAAAAAACTCCCCACTTCCAATTATAAGTGAGGAGTTTTTTTAATAATAGAATAGTTTCACTTGACGTCTGTAGAATATAAATGTATTCTTGTTACAAACGTAACCAACAAGAACAAATGTAAAAGGAGAGGTATAAATGGTATCGCTAACTGTTCCTGAACAAATTACGGAGGATAAACTAAAGGATCTATTGCGCGAGATGTGGACCATTCGTTATTTTGATGAAAAGGTTGATGAGTTCTTTGCAAAAGGAATGATCCACGGAACGACCCACTTAGCTGTCGGGCAAGAGGCAAGTGCTTCTGGTGCCTGTGCGGTACTTCAGGATAAAGATAAGATTACGAGTACGCATAGAGGGCATGGGCATTGCATTGCTAAGGGCGCAGAGGTTAATAAAATGATGGCCGAATTATTTGGTAGAACAACTGGATATTGTAAGGGTAAAGGCGGATCCATGCATATTGCCGACGTTGAAAAAGGGAATCTTGGTGCGAATGGAATTGTTGGTGGAGGAATTCCGCTAGCGGTTGGTTCAGCGCTGACATCTTACATGAAGAAGGCAGGTTATGTAACGTTATGCTTTTTTGGTGATGGTGCTTCAAACGAAGGTAGCTTTCACGAGGCATTAAATTTAGCATCTGTTTGGAATCTGCCAGTTGTTTTTATTTGTGAAAACAATCAATACGGAATGTCGGGACCTGTAAAAGAAATGGTTAACGTACCTGATATCGCGACACGATCGGAAGCTTATGGTTTTCCAGGAGTAGTTGCAGATGGTAATGATGTGATTGACATGATGAACGTTACAAATGAGGCGGTAGAACGTGCCCGCAACGGAGAAGGGCCAACTCTAATCGAAGCAAAAACGTATCGTTGGAAAGGTCATTCGAAAAGTGATGCAAAGAAATATCGTACGCGCGAGGAAGAAAAAGAGTGGCGCGCAAAGGATGCCATTAAACGTTTTAAAGAAATTCTCGTTGATGAAGCTATCCTTACAGAAGATGAAGCTGAAACTATCAGAACACAAGCTAAGCGAGCCGTAGAGGATGCGGTAGATTTTGCGAAAGAAGGGCCAATGCCTACGAAAGATGACTTACTAACGGATGTATATGCATAGGAGGGGATAGCGATGAGAGAGATTACCTATTTGGAAGCGGTTCGAGAAGCAATGAGTCAGGAAATGCGCGAGAATGACGATGTATTTATTTTAGGAGAAGATATTGGTGTGTATGGTGGAGCTTTTGGTGTGACGAGGGGAATGATTGAAGAATTTGGCCCAGAACGTGTACGGAACACCCCAATTAGTGAATCCGGAATTGCCGGTGCAGCAGTCGGGTCAGCGTTAACGGGTATGCGTCCGATTTTAGAACTGCAGTTTTCTGATTTTATTACGATTGCAATGGATCAACTTGTGAACCAAGCTGCGAAGATACGGTACATGTATGGTGGGAAAGGGAAAGTCCCAATGGTTTTACGGACACCAAGTGGCTCTGGTACAGGTGCTGCTGCACAACATTCGCAAAGCCTAGAAGCTTGGGTGGCACATGTTCCAGGACTGAAGGTGGTCCAACCATCGACAGCCTATGATGTGAAAGGTTTGCTTAAAGCAGCAATGGACGATGATAATCCGGTCGTTTTTTATGAACATAAATTATTGTATAAAACGAAATCAGATGTACCTGAGGAACCCTATAGTATTCCACTTGGAAAAGCAGATATCAAACGTGAAGGTACCGATGTAACAATTGTTGCTACTGCAATCATGGTGCACCGTGCATTGGAGGCTGCAGAGGTACTGGAAAAGGACGGGATCAGTGTCGAGGTGATTGATCCACGCACATTGGTACCTTTAGATGAAGAAACAATTGTGAAATCCGTGTCTAAAACAGGTCGTGTCGTTGTGGTCCATGAGGCAGTAAAGCGTGGTGGGTACGGTGGAGAGATTGCTAGTATGATAGCTGAAAGTGAGGCATTTGATTATTTGGATGCCCCAATCAAACGATTAGGCGGAGCGTCGTCACCAATTCCATACAACCCTGAACTAGAAAAATCGCATGTCCCGCAAGTAGAAGATATTGTTAAAGCTGTTAAAGAGACCTTAAACAAGGCGTAAAGGGGGGGAACAAAATGGCGAAAGAGGTTTTTATGCCAAAGCTGAGCAGTACAATGGAAGTTGGCACCTTGCTTCAATGGTTAAAAGAAGAAGGGGATTCAGTGGAAATTGGTGAACCCTTATTTGAAATCATGACAGACAAAATTAATATTGAAGTCGAATCCTATGAAGAAGGATTTTTGCTAAAGAAATATTACCAGGTTGATGAGGAAATTCCTGTTAATACGGTTATTGCCTATGTTGGTGAAGAAAATGAAGAAGTGCCAGAAGAGGCACCTGAAGGGCAAGATCAAGATGATTCGGGGACTGCCAATAAGGAAAGTGCCGAAGAAAACGATCCAGTTAAAGTGGAGGAAGAAGAGGTAACAACAACTACTGCAAACGAAAAAGTGCGTGCTACACCTGCGTCAAGAAGAGTGGCTAGAGAAAATAACCTTTCACTAAAGTCTATTGAAGGGTCTGGTCCTAAGGGACGTGTTCAAGAAGCGGATGCATTAGCATTTTTAGATTTAAAAGATAAAAATCTAGTAACACCGCTTGCTGAAAAAATTGCTGCTGATAAAGGTATAAATCTGGATCAAGTTCAAGGATCAGGCTCCAGGGGGAAAATAACAAAAGAAGACGTTCTAGGTCATGTTTCTTCTGAATCAACTGCAGATGAAAAGCCAGAACGAATCAAGCTAAAAGGATTGAGAAAAGCCGTAGCGGATAAGATGCTAGAAAGCGCCCAGTCAATTCCACACGTCACATTAACAAGTGATGTGGATATGACAAAAGCGATAGAAGTACGTAAATCATTGCTTCCTGTCGTAGAAGAGCAAACAGGTTATCGCCTTTCCTATACGGAGATTATTATGAAAGCAACCGCACATGTTTTAGGAAACCACCCTACTGTGAATGCTTCGTTAGTTGATAATGAAATTGTCATGAACAAATCTGTTAACCTCGGCTTAGCGGTTGCTGTTGAAAATGGTTTGATCGTTCCATCAGTTCCTAATGTGCAAGCAAAAGGATTAGCGGATTTAACCGTCTTAAGTAAAACGCTAGGCATGAAAGCGAGAGATAATAAATTAACACCAGCTGAGATGACTGGAAGCACATTTACGATTAGTAATTTAGGAATGTATGCAATCGATGGATTTACGCCGATTATAAATCCTCCTGAAACAGCTATCCTTGGCGTTGGTAGAATTATAGAAAAGCCAGTTGTTGTGGACGACTCGGTTGTAGTACGTCCAATGATGGTAGTAAGTCTATCATTTGATCATCGAGTAATAGATGGAGCACCAGCAGCGGCATTTTTAACAGAGTTGAAGGAACGACTTGAAAACCCATATGGCCTGTTAGTTTAGGAGGTAGGATAAATGGATAAATTTGATCTTGCCATAATTGGTGGAGGTCCCGGTGGCTATGTAGCAGCTATTCGAGCAGCAAAAGAAGGATTATCTGTGGCATTAGTCGAAGGACGAGACTTAGGTGGCACATGCTTAAACAGAGGATGTATTCCGTCAAAGACATTGTTGAAGCATGCAGAGGTACTTGAACAAATTAAAGATTCTAGGAGCTTTGGAATAACTGTTAATGATGTTTCCTATTCGATAGAAGAGATGGTAAGTAGGAAAAATAACGTTATTAATCAGCTACAGAATGGTATAAAAGGATTGCTGAAGCAAAATAAAATTACTGTTTATCAAGGGTATGGATATGTTGATGCCAATAAAACAGTTACCATTAAGTCTGATAGGGATACGCAACAGATAAATGCGGATAATGTTATTTTGGCGAATGGGTCGAAGCCATTTGTACCGGAACTGCCAGGATTACGAGAGGTTGACTATTATACCAGTGATACGATTTTTGATATTACGGAAGTGCCTGACCGTATGGTAATTGTTGGTGGGGGAGTAATTGGTTTAGAAATAGCCTGTATATTTAACGCCTTCGATACAAAGGTGGAAATTGTTGAGATGGCAGATCGGATACTGCCAAGTGAGGACGCGGAGGCTAGTGATTTCTTAGCAAAACAATTGACTGGAAAAGGTATTACTATTCATACGGCTACGAAAATAACCGGGTTTAAAAAAGGGAGCGGTGAATCGGTAGTCGAAGTTCAAAAAGAAGGAAAAGCTTCGACAACTTTTGAAACAGATGCAATTTTGGTATCTGTGGGGAGGTCACCAAACCTTACTGGTATAGAAGATCTGCCTGTTAAAATGAATGGTAAATTTGTTGATGTAAATCAAAATATGAAAACCTCTATTCCTGGCATCTATGCGATTGGTGATTTAGTCGGTGGTTTTCAACTGGCACACGTTGCAAGTGATGAAGGGATTAAAGCAGTTAATCAGATTGCAGGAAATCCTACTAAAGTTAATGGAGAGATTCCAAGGTGTGTCTACACGTTTCCTGAGATTGCTAGTGTCGGTCTATCGGAGGATGAGGCAAAAAAGCGAGGATATGAGGTTAGTACCAAAAAGGTGGACCTTGCAGGAAATGGTAAAGCTATAGCATCTGGAGAGAATAGTGGATTTATGAAATTAACTGCTGACAAAAAGTACGGGGAAGTGCTGGGTGTAGTGATGGTTGGTTCACATGTAACAGAAATGATCAGCCAAGCAACCGCCTTTATGCATTTGGAGGGAACCGTGGATGAAATAGAAAACATGATTTTCCCACATCCAACTGTATCAGAATCTTTATTTGAATCAGCAAGTGCGTGGCTTGGGAAAGGGATTCATGCGTGAATTTATCTTATCAACTTCTGATTTTACCAGTGTTGTTAAAGTTATCTAAAAATGTTGTTAGAAATGGTGAAATTGTACTAATCAAAATAAAATCATGAGTAAAACCCATGTAAAGGATGCATGGGTTTTTGTTTTTACTGAAGCAAGCTTTTCGAATTGTACCTGGTAACATGATCTGAGACACCTATATTGCTGTGGTCCTTTGGAGAGTGGTAAGAAAAAATGAACCACAAGCTACTCTAAAACCTTCGATTCATTTGAAGATTATACAAGTTATCATTTGGCATTCTATATCCAGTTATTTTTTGTTAAAGCATATGCAATAACTCCTGCACTATATTTCAATAACAAAATAAGGTATAACTTACTTAATATGCTATCCTATAGGTAGGGAATTAGTTTTAACTATACACGTTCGAGGTAGGGGAAATCTTATTGAGAATGATTTTAATCAATTATTTGTAGCGAACCATAATTGTTGTCTAGTATAAATTATCTATTAGGAGGTATGTTAAATGATTAAAAAAGTCAAAGTTCAATCCTCTGATAATTTTTCTTATAAGGTTGGAAAAGCAGTCGAATCGATTAGTGTTGTTGCTCCTTCCGTAAAGGGAATAGAAGAAGTAGGTAAAGTTGTATATAAGCGAAAGGCTGAATATAAAAAACCCAAGCTAGCTCGTCCTTAATTTGAATGGAATTTTTTTGATTATAAAGTTAAATTTCCTGCTCATCACTTAATCGATGGTGAGCATTTTTTGTGTTCAAAATAGTTCATTCCAATATCCTGATTTAAAACTTAAATGATTTTTCGATGCAATTTCTTCGACAGTTAAAGTCGTAAGTAGCTGATTGATAATGAAATTGTTATTGCTAAATTCAATCATTTCAATTCAGTAAATATTTCACTTGAATAAGGCCAACAATATTTCCTCAAGCATTCAAACCACTTATACAATTAAACTTTATCCATAATAAAAGTAAACGTGCTTTTCTCATTTCTTCTATCTAGATAAAATTGTTATCTAATACAATTACGTAGGCAATACTTTGCAAACTTTCATTTGACAATAATTACACAGCGAAACAGCTTCACAACTACCATTGAGGAGTTTATTATAATAGATGAGGTTAGGCATATACTTTATGTGTTCAGTTTTTGCAAAAACTAAGGAGCGGCATGCCAATGACTTTAAGTAAAAGAAGCATCTTTATCCTTAACCAACTTTTGAATGCACCTTCACATGTAAACCCCGAGGAACTACAGACAAAATTACAGGTATCCAAACGGACGGTTTATTATGATGTGCAGCAAATCAATGACTGGTTGGAAGATCATCAGTTGAATCCGATAAACAGGCATTACGGTAAAGGTATTTATCTTGATGAAAACACAAAAAAACAGTTACCTCGTTTTCTGTATGAAATCGAGGGACGGCATTACCATCTGTCGACAGATGAGCGTCTAGCATGGATAACCGTTTTATTGCTTAGCCACAAGAAAAAGTATTTTTCAAATGACTTCGCAGAAACGCTAGAGGTTAGCAGAAGCACTGTCACCCATGACATTGCTAAACTTAGAAAAGAGCTTTCGCCGCTCGGGCTCGAAGTGTTGTCTACCAAGAAGGGTGGCTACACTATTGCTGGAGGCGAGAAAGATAAACGACAGGCATTTGTACGTTATTATTCTGAATTGTATACGCTTCAGGGTTGGGAGCGGCTGTCCTCTGAAGTTGTTGAATCGTTGGATGGTCCTGCTGTTGATAACAACATCCAGGGTGTTACAGGCACCTTACCTTTCTTGTTCCCAATTGTGAAGCAATGGGTGACAGAAGCGGAAAAACTAATTCATGTTAGCTACACGGATGAAATGCATGATAATTTAGCGATTAAATCGGTAATTATTTGTAAGCGTTTAAAAAATGGTGATCAGATTACCCTTGAGGATGAAGAAAAGGAAGCGCTTAGCCAAACCGAAGAATATAAAGTTGCACGACATATTGCAAATCGACTTAGTATGCATATGGACATTGAATGGCCGGAAGATGAAATTTGTTTTTTAACAATGAATTTGTTAGGTGCAAAAGTAAATACGTCAAAATTGCCAGACGAAACTGTCCAGGAGCTCGGACAATTAAAACAGGTTATTCGAGCATTAGTTTCCGAATTTCAAAATCGTGCTTACGTGATTTTCGAGGATAGAGGGCAATTGGAAGAGCAGTTATTTATCCATTTGAAACCTACGTATTATCGAATGAAATACGGTGTTTTTGTGGAAAATCTACTTACTCCAGAAATCAAGCAAAACTATGGAGAAGTTTTTGATATTACAAAAAAAGTGGTTCATCACTTAGAAAAGCTAGTAGGTCAATCGTTGAGTAATGATGAAACAGCCTATATTGCTATGCACTTTGGGGGATGGTTAAGTAAACATAACAAACAAATTACTCCAAAGAAAAAGGGTATTGTAGTCTGCGAGAACGGTGTGGGTACTTCGAATATCCTAAGGTCACAACTCGATACGTTGTTTTCATCAATTGAGATTGTACAAAGCGTTTCTTATAGAAGTTATATCAATGGTAACTTTGATGATATTGATTATGTTTTTTCAACAAAGCCAACCCCAGACAATCCTAAAGTCATTCCGGTTAGTCCGATATTGGATGATGCAGAAAAAGAGCGGTTATTTAAACAAATTCAACAGGAATCTGACCAGAAAAGAAAACATCCTCTTTACCCAGAGGACCTTATAGCTGTTGTTCAACAACATGCAGATATAAAAAATTTAGAAGGTTTAACATTCGATTTAAAACAAATTTTGAATCACAATCACACAAGTATAAGGGAGTTCAGAAAGCCAATGCTTAACGAAGTTCTATCAGAAAATAGCATTCAACAAACAAAGAAGGTACAGAGTTGGAAAGAAGCGATTAGAATTGCTGCACAGCCTTTGAAAGAACAGGAATATATTGAAGACACCTATATCAAAGCGATGATTGAAAATGTGGAAGAAAGCGGTCCCTATATTGTGATTGCTCCTAAAATAGCTGTCCCACACGCCCGACCTGAGGCAGGAGTCCAGAAGATGGCTATGAGTTTATTAACAATTGAAGAGGGAGTCTATTTTTCAGATAGTGAAGACCATTTTGTGCAAATGGTAATTGTCCTTGCGGCAGTGGATAATGACACTCACTTAAAAGCATTGTCGCAATTAACAGAGTTAATTTCAGATCAAAACAGGGTGGATGAAATAATTCAAGCTACCGATAAAAAAACCATAATAAACTTGATTAATCAAGTATCAATTTAGGAGGATATTAATATGAAAATTTTAGCAGTATGTGGAAATGGATTGGGAAGTAGCATGGTATTAAGAATGACAGCAGAGGCCGTATTAAAAGATTTGGGTGTAAAAGCAAGCATAAAAACTGCTGATATTAGTTCAGCAAAGTCAGAAGAGGCCGACATTATCATCACCTCTGAACAATTTTCTAATATGTTGACAGGTAGTATAGATGCACCAATCGTAACAGTGAAGAATTACGTAGATCGTGGTGAAATGAAAGAAAAGCTAGAACCTGCTTTAGCAAATCTTTAGTGGAGAGCATCTGAGAAAATGCTTTCATTTACTTCAGGAAGGAGAATAAATTTTGGTTGTATTACATTTTATCGTTGATGAGATCTTAAGCAAGCCCGCCTTTTTAGTTGGTTTGATGGCTCTCATTGGCTTGTTAGCATTAAAGAAAGAAATTACTGATATTGTCTCCGGGACGCTAAAAACGATTGTCGGATTTCTAATTTTGACTGGAGGTGCCGGCATCCTTGTCGGTGCTCTTGATCCTCTAAGCGCTATGGTTAAAGATGGATTTAACCTTCATGGGGTTGTACCGACAAATGAAGCGATTGTCGCTGTGGCACAGGATGCGTTTGGAGCTCAAACAGCTATCATTATGGCGCTTGGATTTGTAGTGAACATCATTTTAGCTCGATTAACCCCCGCTAAATTTATTTTTCTAACAGGACATCATTTATTTTTTATGGCAACCTTATTAGCGGTGGTACTAGGGAGTGCAGGTGTAACAGGCACAAACCAAGCTATTTTAGGTGGAGTTCTTCTTGGAACAATCGCTACAATGATGCCAGCCTTGGTTCATCCATTTATGAGAAAAATTACGGGTAATGCTCCCTTTGCATTAGGGCATTTTAATTCTTTGGGGTATATTGTTTCATCATTAACTGGAAAAGCAGTTGGAGATAAAGAGAAGACTACTGAGGACATTAAAATTTCACCGAAGTTAGACTTTTTGCGTGACTCCATTGTAATGACTACGTTAACGATGATTATCATGTATGTCATCCTAGCAATTGTTGCAGGTCCGGATTCGCTTAAAGAATTCGCGGGTGGAAGTAATTATATTATGTACGCGATTGTTCAGGCGATGACCTTTGGGGCTGGCCTAGCGATCATCTTAATGGGAGTACGAATGATCTTGGCAGAGATTGTACCTGCTTTCCAGGGAATTGCTCTAAAAGTCGTACCAAATGCTCTTCCTGCACTTGATGCACCAACAACGTTTACTTTTGCACCGACAGCTGTATTGGTCGGATTTATATCGAGTTTAATTGGTGGTCTAATTAGTATGGCGATTATGGGTCCTCTTGGTTTAGTATTGATCATCCCCGGTATGGTCCCACACTTCTTTGATGGTGGAACTTCCGGAGTGTTTGGAAATGCAACTGGGGGAAGGCGCGGTGCCATCATTGGTTCATTTATTAATGGGATATTGATTACCGTACTTCCAGCTATTTTATTGTCATTCCTAGGCTCACTAGGTCTTGCCAACACAACATTCGGGGACAGTGACTTTGCATGGGTAGGTATTTTAATGGCTTATATAGCTAAATTGGGTGTTGGTGGAATGTACGCAGCAGTTATCATTGTTTCCGCACTATTTATCGCTCTAGCAAGCTATGTTTCGATTAAAGATAAAAAAGCACAAGTGCAAGAAAACGAATAAGTTTTATTGCCTAAACAACTTTTTAAGCCCCATAACCATATTTGGTTACTGGGGCTTGTTTTACTTTAGGTACGAAGTGTTAAAAATACTAAACATACTAGAGTCATCTCTACTTTTTAAAAATAACTTTACCGGGTCCCGTTTCTAATATTTTCAAACACCTTCTTAGTAGAATCACTGACTTCCGCATTAAAATACGGTTCATAAGATTCGATAGGAGGCTTTTTGGTTAAATAGACAGCAAGTAAAACTCCTAGTAAAGAGGTAGAAATAGCTATTACAAATGGAAGCGGTAAGCCTATAGTCTTGGTTATGACATACACGACGGAACCAATAATTATGCCTGCATATGCTCCTGCCCTGTTCATTCGTTTCCAATAAAGGCCTAAGAAGACGACCCAAAAAAACGCGGCGCCAAACCCTCCATAAATATAAACAAATCCCATCGCTAAAAACCATGGGGGTTTAATAGCAAGGAGGACTGCAACGATTGCAATACCGAATATACTTACTCGAAGCCAATTTTTAAAACCTTTGTCACTAATTTTTTTCGGAAATATATTTAAATACACATCATAATAAAGCGAAGTAGCACAGTGTAAGAGCATTGAATTTGCAGTTGATATAGCGGCTGCACAAATAGCAACCAGTGTTATTGCTCCAATTATGGAAGGTGTGTACTCTTGTATAATTAATGGAACAATGTAATCTGTCGTTTTCCCTGCAGGTATGCTTGGGATTAAAACCTTTGAACCCAGTCCTATTACAATTAATGGTCCCATTATGAATATCAAAACAATGATTGTTCCCATGACCTGCAAAATCGCTACTTTAATATTTTTAGGAGCCAACATTCTTGCAACCCAATGTGGTGAAGAAGGGGTTCCTAGGGAGTTCGAAATAAAAATGGAAAACAAAGTCGCAAGTCCAAACGTCCCTAGGGGAGAAAGAAGTATTCCCTCTTCAAGTGACGGACCACCTACATAGGTTGGAGCAGTTGTAGTCGAAAGCGTTTCTACTATATTCTCCATTCCACCAGTCACCGATAAGACCACACCACATGTTAATATTACTCCGATCATAATAAGAATTGTGTTTAGTGTATCTGTGGCTGCAACGGACCAAAATCCACCAAAGCTTGTTAGTAATATAAATAATAGAAAGGCAAATATGGCAATTTCATAATCAATTCCTGTTATCGTTGAAAACACAATTCCGAAGCCAATTATCTGGATATTAACCAAAAGCAAATAACCGACTAACATTAAGATCCCTACTATTGCTTGCAAGCTACTTTTTTTCATAAAAGGTTCGAAACGAAAGCGAATAAATTCCGGGAATGTCCTTGCCGGCGTTTCTGGTCGTCTTATTTTATATGCAACAATTGGGATTAAGGCGCCCCCAAAGGCCCAGCCTGCTACCCAACCTATAATTGCTGCAACTCCTGAACTGTACAAATAGCCAGGCACCCCTATTACGGAAGCGACACTCACCCATGTAGCTGCTGTTGTACCAATACCTAAAAGTAATCCCATTCTATGTCCACCAGTCGTAAAATCATCTATTGATTCTACAGCTTTAAGGCTTTTTACATTTGTCCAAATGAGAAAAACAACGTAAAACCCAAATATTATTATGTACCACATCGTTCTAGTCACCCCTTCCTCTATTATTTATACTTAAATATTCGCCCCGTAGCTCCCCAACGCTTGACACCTGACTTTTCAACTTTATAACAAAGAAACGTACTTAATATAAAACTAAACAGCATCGTTCCAATCCAAATCATGATTGCTATAAACATCTAAAAAAGCCCCTCTCGTTTAGTAAATTGAATAATAATATCAAAAATTAAAAACCCCTTCTATAAATAAGAAGAGGTTCACATGCCGTGGCTAGTTGCTCTTCTTATCTTCAAGCTTTACACTTCTGGAGTTGGCACAGTACTTAAATTTGTCTGCTGCCGAGGTATCCTAGGGCCAGTCCCTCCACCTCTCTGGATAAGAAAATTACATATTCAATTAATAGATAATAACTAGCATATATGTAACTACTATTTAATGTCAAGGAATATTTTGAAAGTTATTTATAATTAGCAATTCGGGTTGAAAACGTTTTAAAAGTTTTTTCAATGCCACCTAATATGAACACCTGAATTGGAGTCAGAGAAGTAGTGTTTGGTGTGGGTGACCGGAGTATTCGGAGACTAAGGAATCTTGAAAAAGGTGACCCATTGATTCTTATTAAATACTAGGGAAAGACCTACACCTACAAAAGGACTAAAAACGAATAATTATTATTAATATAGCCGCATTTTTCAAATAGAAGAATGCGGCTTTGTTTCGTTATATTTCCTGTTTAACTTTACGGGTACCACTCAAATAAAACTCTGAATTTTTCCCTCACATCAACATTGAACCCATCATTTTGTCTAACTCCTTGGTTAGTATTTTTGTATCCAAGTATTTTAGGTGGAATGTATTTAAGTACTTTTGCATACAATTATTTATGTATAAGGAGGAGGAGGCTATGGATAATTTTTTCCCTTCAGATTCAGAAGTTTTATCCACTAGAAATTTTGCATATAGCGAAATTAAAAAGCAGATTATCAAAGGTCAGTTAGAACCAGATGCAACTATCATTGAAGAAAAATTGGCTAAAAACTTACAGATTAGCAGAACCCCGTTACGTGAAGCCCTTCATAGGTTAGAATGGGAAAAATTCGTTGATCGTAAACGTAATGGCCGCCTAAAGGTTGCCTCAATTTCAATTGAGGAAGTAAAAGAATTATTTAGTGTCAGAAGGGTTCTGGAATGCATGATTGTAGTAAATGCAGCCCAAAATGCTACAAAAGTTGATATTCAAAACCTAGAAAATCTTGTTGAGATGGCCTCGTTAGTATCATCTGAAAATAATATAGAAGACATACTTTCATATGGTAATAGATTCCATTCGTATTTATATGACATTAGCGGTCACAAAACTGCTGTGAAAATTTTATATCAATTAAATGACCGTATCAGCAGGTATCGACGATTGGTTCCTATTGAAAACCTTAAAAACCAAAAACCCGCTAGTAACGGTCATAAAACAATTTTAATTAATATGGAAAAGAGAGATTTGCCTGGCGTTGAAAAGGCAATGGAGGATCATATTAATCATAGTTTGGAAGCCTCAATCAAGATAATTAAAAAGTATAAAGCAATTAATAAATTGTAGGAGGAATAAAATGATTTCTAAGTGGGGTATAAACACAGATATTATTCATTCAGAATTAAAGCCTGATGAGAAGTCAAGAGCAGTATCACCTGCTATTGTACCTGCAGTTGCTTATGCGTTTCCAACTGTTGAAAGCGCTATTGAAGTTGTTTCAGGAGAGTGTGAAGGAAATTACTATGGTAGATATGGTAATCCTACGACAAGAGTTCTGGAAGAAAAAATGTCAAAGCTGGAAGGGGGGGAGGATGCAATTGCGGTTAGTAGTGGCATGGCGGCAATTTCCATATCATTATTAAATTACCTTAAGGCAGGAGATCATGTAGTTGTTACAAAAGATGTTTATGGTGGAACCCATCATTTCTTAACGGTTTTAGCACCAAGATTTGGAATTGAAGTTGATTTTGTAGACTGCACAGATTTAAACGCTGTAGAAAATGCACTGAAGTTTAATACCAAAGTTCTATATCTTGAAACACCTTCCAATCCTTGCTTGACCATTTTAGACCTCAAAAAACTTACTAATCTAGCACATTCTTATAAGGTTCCAGTAATAGTTGACAACACGTTTATGACGCCTATACTCCAAAGCCCAATTGAGCTTGGGGTAGATGTGGTAGTCCATAGTGGTACGAAATATATTAATGGTCATGGCGATGTTATTGCAGGATTCGTAATTGGGAAAAAGAAAGATATCTCTTTTATGAGGAAAAATTTGATGGGTGATTTAGGGCAAAATTTAAATGCCTGGGAATCCTATCTGATTTTAAGAGGCTTAAAAACAATGGGAATTCGCTTGAAACAACATGTAGAAAATGCAAAAAAGGTTTCTGAGTTTTTAAATGGGCACAGAGGTATTTCCAAAGTATTTTATCCAGGTTTACCATCACATCGACAACATAGTTTAGCAAAACAACAAATGAAAGGTTATGGAGGAATAATTTCTTTTGAATTGAAGGGTGGATTTGAAACTGGGGTCGAATTTATTAATCATCTGAAACTAGCAATGATTTCATTTAGCTTAGGAGATCCTGAAACTTTAGTGCAGCACCCAGCGTCAATGACTCATAATTCGATACCCACCGAACAAAGAGTGGAATTTGGAATAACAGATGGTTTAATAAGGCTATCAGTTGGTTTAGAAGACGCAAATGATATCATAGATGATTTGGATCAGGCGCTTACAAAGGCATCCACCATACGATTAACAAAATATAAATTGAATGCAAAATAGGTGATGAGGGAGATGAATGTAATGAAAATTAGAAAGGTTAACCTTTTAATTTTGCTGCTGGTAAGTTTAGTGTTTGCCCTTGCAGGTTGTAATCAGTCTTCGGAAAAAGCATCTGGAAATGAAGGCCTTGGAGATTATCCATCGCAGCCAATTGAAGCTATTATTGCGTTTAATGCTGGTGGCGGTACGGACGTTGCCGCAAGAACTGTCTTAAGATATGCAGAGGAATATGCAGACACAAGTTTTGCAGTTTTAAATAAGCCCGGAGCAGCTGGAGAAATTGGATTTACTACATTGGCGAATGCTGAGCCAGATGGTTATACCATTGGAATGATCAATCCTCCTACAACCTTATTACATCCGATTCAAAGGCCAGATGAAGTTAAATACACATTAGATGATTTTAAGTTAATAGCAAACGTTGTATCCGATCCGGGTGCATTAGTTGTAAAAGCGGACAGTTCGATTAATTCTTTGAAGGATTTATTTGACGCTGTTAGGAAAAAGCCAGATTTAAACTTAGCATACGGCGGTCCAGGAACCTCTGAAGCTTTAACGCTTAGAAGAATAGAGGAAATGGAGGACATTTCCTTTAACAAAATTCCATTTGAAGGAACCTCCCCTGCATTATCTGCTCTATTGGGTGGACATGTAGAAGTTCTTATTACAAATGCTTCGGAAGTTGTATCACAACTTAAAGACGGGAAAATAAAGGTTCTAGCAGTAGGTGCAGAAGAGCGGATAGATATGATGCCTGATGTACCAACTTATAAGGAAGAAGGATTGGATTTAATACAAGTATCTATGAGAGGTTTCGCAGCACCTAAAGGAATCAGTGATGAGCAACAAAAGTTTCTTGCCGACGTAATTAAGAAAACAATGGAAGATGAAGAGTTTCAAAAAAAGGCTGAGGAAATGGCACTTCCCTTAGACTACAAGGGACCTGAAGAATATAAGGAATTCTTAGAAGATATGAATAAAGATTTGCAAGAAGAGTACGAAAAAAACCCTTGGTAAGAAGCTTGAATTTTAAAATAGGAAGGCTGAAAGACAATCTCTTTCAGCCTTCACTTAAAGGAGGGGGATCTATGCAATTTGTAACAATTATATTTATCTACATTCTTAGTGGTTATTTTTATTTTGAAGCGTCGGGCTTTAGGGAGAATGCTGGTATATTTCCTGAAATGGTCAGTTTAATACTGCTAGTACTAAATACTATTTATCTCTTTCAGGAGCTTAAAGAAAAAAGAAAGATTAGTAAGAACAATAGTGGAAAAAGCACGATTGTTAAACCCACAAAACAATTTTATGTTATAACTATTGCTTCTATTGGATATGTAGCATTATTAAATGTGATCGGGTTCTTAATTTTAACACCAATGTATCTTGCGCTTATTATGTTCTATTTAGGAGGAAAAAGGAAAAAAGTTATATTTCCTATCGTAATTGTGTTTACATTCGCAGTATATATATCTTTTTCCTCTTTACTTAATATTTCTATTCCACAGGGAATCATTTTTAACTTATAACGGAGGTGATTAGTTTATGGATGCGGTTTTTGAAGCCTTACTAAATACATTAGGTTGGTATAACATATTAATTATTTTCATTGGTGCTTTTGCGGGGATTATTGTTGGTTGTATACCGGGTTTTAACGCTTCAGTAGGTGTGGCGTTGACTATTCCGCTTACATTTAGTTTTCCTCCAGATACTGGACTTATATTACTAGTTTCAATATATGCTGGCGCAATTTACGGGGGATCGATAGCTGCAATTTTAATTAATACCCCGGGAGAACCAGGCAATATTATTACCGCAATGGACGGTTATAATATGACAAAGCAGGGCCTTGGAAGCAAGGCTCTTGGGATGGCGGCTATTGCATCTTGGATAGGCGGAACTATTAGTGCTATCTTTCTTTTTTTGGTGGCACCACCTTTATCTAAGATAACATTAATGTTTGGGCCATTTGAAATGTTTCTACTAGCTATTTTTGGCTTATCTCTTATTGTAGGGTTATCTAAAGAGTCTTTAGTAAAAGGTTTAATATCCGGCGGGCTAGGAGTTCTATTTGCTACTGTAGGAATAGATACTATTACTGGTACTTATCGATATACTTTTGAGACCCCAGCATTATATCAAGGTATATCACTAGTTGGTTTGGTTATTGGTTTATATTCATTGGGAGCTGTCTTCGAGCTAGCGGAAACGAAGTCCTCTACGATTCAAACTGATGGAATAAAGATAGATAGAAAACATCTACTTCCTACTTGGAAGGATATTAAAAAGACTTACAAAACTATTATTAGAAGTGGGGTAATCGGTACATTTGCCGGGATAACTCCTGGTGCCGGTATGAGTATTGGATCCGCCATTAGCTGGGATGTGGCAAGACGAGGTTCGAAAAACCCTGATAACTTTGGTAAGGGTGAAATAGAAGGCTTGGCAGCATCTGAATCTGGAAATAATGGGGTTGTAGGTGGTTCTTTGATTCCACTAATAACATTAGGAATACCTGGTAATTCCGTTTCTGCAATATTTTTAGGGGGATTATTAATTCACGGCTTACGTCCAGGTGCTGAATTATTTACAACACACGCAACCGTCACCTATGGTTTGATATGGGGATTTGTCTTTGCAAACTTTGTCATGATCATTATTGGGCTTAGTGCATCAAGATTTTTTGCGAAATTGGCGGTTATACCGGTGTACATTTTGGCTCCATTAATTTTTGTTATAAGCACAGCAGGTACTCTAGCAGATAGAAATCTTATATTCGATGTTGCTATTATGTTGGCATTTGGTATACTTGGATATTTCTTAATTAAGGTAGGTATTCCTTTAGTTCCACTCGTTTTAGGATTTATCCTAGGACCAATTGCTGAATCTGAGATGAGAAGGGCATTATTAATTACTCAAGGAGATGTAACACCTTATTTAACAGAACCTATTGCCATTTTATTAATCGTTCTAATCATACTAAGTTTATTTGGAACCCAACTGAAAGATTTAATAACAACTATGTTTGGAAGAAAAAAAGAAAATTAGGGGGAAAGTAAATTAATATGAAATTATCACATACAGAGAGAATAAAAGCAACCTTGCAAGGCAAGCAGGTAGATCGTTTACCATACAGCTTTTGGACACACTTTCCTACCATTGATTTGGATCCTTATAAACTAGCAAATGCAACTTATGAATTTTGTAAAGAATTTGAAGTAGATTTTATTAAGAATATGCCAAATGGTATGTATATGGCTGAAGCTTGGTCATGTGAATGTGACTATAGTCACATTAGACAAGGTGGGGTAGCAAAAGTCACAAAATTTGCTATTGATAGAGAAGATGATTGGTGCAATTTGAAACAATTAGATGTTACCTCTGGACCACTTGGAAGAGAACTTAAGTCTTTAGATTATTTAGTGAAAAAAGTCAATAATGATAGACCAGTCATATTCACTATATTCTCCCCGTTAACAACAGCTAGTAAGATATGTAATTCCATACAACCATATATAGAGAATAGCCCGGATGCGTTAAAAGAAGGATTACAAACTATTACAGAAGTTACGATTAGATTTGCAAAAGAAGCATTAAAAAGGGGGTGTGCTGGTGTATTTTTTGCAAATCAACTTGCTTCTGAATTATATATGACAGAAAAACAATATAGTGAATTTGGCCGACCCTATGATTTAAAATGTTTAAATGCGATAAAAAATGATTCATGGTTTAACGTCATGCATCTACACGGTGAGAAAATATTGTTTGATAAAGTAAAAGATTACCCTGTACAGGCAATCAATTGGCATATATGGGATAGTCCTCCTACAGTTGAACATTTTTTTCAAGAAACTGATAAAGTTATTGTAGGGGGGTTGCAAAGAAGTTTAATTACAAAATGTGATGTAGAGAACCTCAAGACTCAAATTAAAGAAATCAGCAAGAAGTGCAACAAATTGAAACTTATTCTATCCCCGGATTGTGTTATACGTTATCCCGTACATAGGGAAGCGATTACTGGAACAAAAGATCAAATTATAAGTCTGACTGAGTCAAAAGATACTAGTGAGGTTTTACATAAACCTCATCATTAAAAACACACTTTCTATTCTTCTATCTAACCCTTTATAACAAAATACCAATTACAACAACAATAACCTACCTATTCTTGGTTAATCAGGTAACCATTCTACTACTATCATTCCTTCTCAAACTATTCGTTCATAAAATGAAAAACTTAATTTCTTTCTTTCATATAAAAACAAGTTCACGTTTAATTGAATTCGTTTTTATATGAAGTGACATCTAGCTGCAACCCCGAACACTGACACTCAAAAAGAGGAGAACCTTAAGAAACACCTAGTCGTTCGTTGGATTTGTTTTCTATGATTAACTATAAAAGTAAAGTTATAAAAAATAGGACCCACACAAAATTGAATTGCGAAGGTCTTAGCGTACTGTAAAAAAATCAGCAGGAGCACAATTCAAATTGTCTCCTACTGATCTATTTTAAGCCAAAGTAGTTTTCTTTAACGAACCGGCTGCTTTTACTCGAATTCTAGTGGCATTGCCAGTTAGGTATGCGAGAGGACTACTGATACTAAAGGGAGGTTTTTGTAGAACCGGTTAAGTGTAATTGAGGAGTTGAAGAAGCGCCTATACAAATGCTTACAATGGGCTTAGCGGATATAATGGAAGCAAAACATATTCTTGTAGATTCTTCGGGTGAAAGAAAGGCTAAGGCTGTTAAAGGAACTATTGAGGGACCAATTAATGAAGATTGCCCTGCATTTATATTGCGAGCTCATCCCAATGTTACGTTTATTATGGATGATGCAGCAGCCTCATTATTACAAGCTAAATACAAATAATTTTTATTTTTCTAAGCCTGTTTAAGATAGCATTTATCGGCAGGCTATTTTTTTTGATTTAATTCTTGAGAGATAAATAGATTGGTGCATAAATTTTAAAAGGAGAAAATAATTATGAATGATATTATTATTGGTTTAGATATAGGTGGAACTACTAAATGAAGGCGGGGATATTATTAATAAATGGGAGACACCTACTAATAAAAAAGATAATGGTATATATATTGTGGACGATATCTGGAATTCCATCACTAATAACTTAGCCAAATTACCAATTGAAAAAAATAAAATTTTAGGTATAGATGTTGGCGCCCCTGGATTTGTTAATGAAAAAACTGGAATGGTTTACGAAGCAGTAAATATTGGTTGGGAAAACTTTGAACTAGCCGATCTACTAAAAGATCGTTCAGGATTACCAGTCTTTGTTGAAAATGATGCAAATTTAGCAGTTTTAGGTGAGAACTGGAAGGGAGCGGGAAATCAAGAAAGAGATATTATTGCGGTTACACTTGGTACTGGAGTTGGAGGTGGTATTATAGCTAACGGGGTAATTTTAAATGGTTTCAATGGTACAGCTGGGGAGGTTGGTCATATTATCGTCGATCCAAACGGATATCCATGTAATTGTGGTCGTATTGGGTGTCTAGATACGGTTGCTTCGGCAACTGGAATTGTTCATCAAGCCCTTGATAAGATTGAAGAGGATCCTACCAGTACTTTGGCTAACTATTATTATAGGAATGGGAATATTGATGCTAAAGATATTTTTTATTTAGCAAGTAAAGGAGATGTGACCTGTAAGAATAAAATTAATCGAACTGCTGATGTTCTTGGATTGATCATTGCAAACACAGCTACAATAATTAATCCAACAAAAGTTCTTATCGGTGGTGGGTTATCAAAGGCTGGGGATCAGGTACTTCACCTCATAACTAAATACTTTCAAAAATATAGTTTAACTAGAATTAGTGATGTATGTGAAGTGAAAATCGCTCAATTAGGCAATGAGGCAGGGGTTATTGGAGCGGCATATCTTGTCAAACAAAAGCTACAAAACTTATAAACAAAGATAATAAGCAAAAAGAAGCATAATGAAAAATCTAGATTTGGATGAAGCCGATCCATATTTATTGAAACAACTTAAAGGATTTCGGAAGAATATGTATCAGGGGCGCCTTATTAGGAAATGAGGTGCTTTTTTTAATTTACACCTAGTTCAGACTATTTATTACAAACAGTCTGAACTACTAAGCCTCCTTCACTGTAAAATTGATTTGAAGTCAATATCCGTACACAAGATTACCCTAACAGATATCAATAACCTACTTGGTTGAAGAGAATCCCTTACTGTTAATGAGTCAAAATTGGTAAGGAAGTTGGAATAAGGGGATCACTTTTAAGCGGACTTATAGGGAATTAGAGGAAATGGGTTTATGAAAGTTCCCTCTAGAAGTGGCGGTATACAAAAAGGTCATTTAAAAATTTTATTGGCTATCAAAATTTTTTTAATTTTACTAATAGTGAATCCTGATGTAAGATTTACTTACCGTTAACGGTTTAACGTCATCAGATAAGAAAGCGTTGCCAGTAAGTTTGAACTGAATAGTATTGGAGTGTTCATTATGAAAGAAGTAAAAAAAGATCTATTTGATAGGATAGATAGTTTACGTGATGTCTTAATTGATGTGAGTGATTACATCTATTCTAATCCTGAACTAGGTAACCTAGAGTACAAAGCAGTTGAAAAAATTACAAATACATTAAAAAAGTACAACTTCGAAATTGAAAAAGGTATTGCAGGGTTAGATACAGCTTTTAAAGCAACTTACCAAAATGGAACGGGTGGACCTGTAATCGGATTGTTATGTGAGTATGATGCATTAAAAGAACTTGGTCATGGTTGTGGTCACAACTTACAATCAGCATCTGTCATTGGAGCGGCAATTGCTGTATCGAGATTATTGGGAGAAAAGCCTGCAACTATACAAATCATAGGAACTCCAGCTGAGGAGTCGACAAGCGGGAAGATACCAATGACGAAGAAGGGATATTTTGATCATTTGGATGTAGCTTTAATGATGCATGGTGGTGATCGAACAACAGTTGATGGGAAATGTTTAGCGGTTGACAACTTTGAATTTGAATTTATTGGGAAGGAGTCACATGCAGCAGTTGCTCCTGAACAAGGGGTTAGTGCATTAGATGGTGTACTGATGACATTTAATGGGATGGAATATTTAAGGGAGCATGTTCGCTCTGATGTCCGCATCCATGGAATTATTACAGAAGGCGGAATGGCACCAAATATTGTACCGAAAAGAGCAGTCGCAAAGTTTTCAATTCGTGCAGCGGATCGCCATTATTTGGATAAGGTTGTTGAACGGGCAATAAATGTAGTAAAGGGTGCAGCGCTTGCCACAGGAACACAGGTGAATGTCCATATCGGAAAATCGTTGGAAAGCAAATTAAATGTTCAAAGTTTAAATGATGTTCTTTTAAGTAATGCAGATTTATCTGGCGCAAAAAATATAACCCCACCCCGCGAGAAAACTGGATCTACAGACTTTAGTATTGTAACTCATCGCGTGCCAGGTTCATGTATTCGAATAGCCTTTGTACCATATGGAACCTCAAATCATACTGAAGAGTGGGTAAAGGCATCCAAAAGCAAGGATGGAGATGAAGCAATTATTGCCGCAGCCAAAACCTTGGGTGGAACATGCTTAGATTTAATTACATCTCCAGATCTATTACAAAAAGTAAAAGATGAATTTAATAGGGCTAAGCGCCAATTACCGCTAGATAATGAAAAGCTTTCATCAGTAAATTAGTAATTAAAAAATTGGAGGGATTTTATGAGATTCAAACGTGCTTCTCTTTATTTGGTAGTACTAGCTTCAATATTTCTTGTATCTGGTTGTACAACTAGCCAGTCTGAAGAATCTTCCGGGGAAGGTGAAACCCTAACTATTTCTTTAGGGCCTGATTTAATGACCTGGGACATTCACAATCATACTACTACCTCGACAGAAGCAATCCATGTAAATGTATTTGATTACCTTTTAATGAGAAATCAAGAAGGGGAAATTCAGCCGCACTTAGCAAAGAGTTGGAAGAAAGTTAATGATACAACATATGAATTTATCCTAAATGATGGTGTGAAATTTCATAATGGAGAAGCTTTAACGGCAGAGGATGTTAAATTCACCCTTGAAAGAGTTGCTAAGGATGAAAGTTTACGCAGTAACGGTGACTATAATGCGATAAAAGAAATAAAAGTAATAGATGACTTTAAATTTCAGATCATTACTGATGCTCCTGATCCAATGCTTATAAGTAGAATTTCAAGGCAAGCTTCAGGGATATTACCAAAAGATTATATTGAAGAAAATGGCTGGGATTATTTTAACGAAAACCCTATAGGTTCTGGCCCTTTAAAATTTGTAGAATGGAAAAGAGATAACCGTGTTGTATTGGAACCATATGATGAGTACTTCGGGAAAAAAGTTACTGATTGGGATAAAGTAGTTTTTAGGGCAATACCTGAAAGTACTACAAGGGTAGCGGAATTGCTCTCTGGAAACATTGATATTGCAGCTAATATTCCTCCAAGTGATTGGGAGCAAGTAAAAAAGTCTGACGTTAGTAAACTAGTTAGCGGCCCCTCTAATCGTACGTATTTACTTTTTTTAAGAACTGGGGAAGAGTGGCCAACCTCAGATATCAAAGTTAGAGAAGCAATTGATTATGCGATCAATGATAAAGCAATAGTTGATAGTCTAATGAATGGTGGAGGAACACCAACGCTCACTCGTGTTAATCCAGGTAATTTGGGGGTAGAAGAAGCGCTATATGGTAAATATAACTATGATATTGAAAAGGCCAAACAGTTATTAAAAGAGGCAGGGTATGAAGATGGTTTATCGATAAAACTTGCTGGACCATCTGGTAGGTATCTACAGGATAGAGAAGTTATGCAGTTAATAGCAGGTATGTTGGCTAAGGTCGACATTAATGTTGAAATGAACATTCTAAAATGGGGTCCATTTGTAGAATTAAGGGAACAAAAAAAGTTTGGTGATGGTTATTTAATTGCCTTGGGTGCTTCGTTCTTTGATGCAGGCCAATCGTTAGATTACTATAGTTCGGAACGAGCAGCGACAATTAATGGTTATAGTAATGAAGAGGTGGATGAGCTATTAGCCGCTGCTGCAGTATCTACAAATGAGAAAGAACGTATAAAAATGTATCAACGTGTTCAGCAAATCGCCAATGAGGAAAAGCCAATTTTACCTCTGTTTCAACTCAATCAATATTTTGGGGTGAAGGAAGATATTGAATTTCAACCGAGATTGGATGAATTGATATATATCCCAGATATTGAAAAAAAATAATAGAAGAGGGGTTAGTCTCCCTCTCTTCTGTTTGATTTAACTAGGATACAACAATAACTTTTTTTATGTAGAGGGAGAGGGTAAAAGTGTGGAAATATTTTTTAATACGGTTACTCCAGGTTCCTCCTGTACTTTTCATCATAACACTAATGATTTTTGTTCTTGTTTATGTTGCAGGTGACCCTGTTTTAATGATGCTACCAGCGGATGCAACTCCACAAGAGATCGGTCAATTAAGACATGCTTTGGGATTTGACCAACCCTTTTATGTGCAATTTGGCCATTATATTATGGATCTTTTAAGAGGCGATTTTGGAGAATCTTATCAATATGGTGAGCCGGCCTTATCTCTTGTGTTGGAAAGGCTACCAGCTACACTACAATTAGCCGCTGTTTCTATGATTTTTGCAGTTATAATTGCTATACCTCTTGGCGTTTGGTCCGCAATAAGACCGAATACGTTCATTGATCTTTTTGCAACAGGGCTATCCGTTTTAGGAAAGGCAATTCCAAATTTTTGGTTGGGTATCATGTTAATATTAATATTTGCTGTTAATTACCAAATTTTGCCGGTATCCGGCACAGGGAGTTGGGCGCATATTATTCTACCAGCAATAACCTTAGGAACTGCTATGTCGGCTGAAATTACCAGGCTTGTGCGCTCGAATATGCTGGAGATATTGTCTCAAGATTATATCAGAACTGCCCGTAGCAAAGGTCTGAAAAATGGGGTTGTTATTTTTAGACACGCTTTTAAGAATTCATTAGTGCCAGTAATAACAATTACTTTTCTTCAAGCGGCGGCCTTAGTCGGTGGATCTTTAATCACAGAAATGATTTTTGCATGGCCCGGATTAGGTCAATTAATTATTCAAGCTGTTTATGAAAAAGATCTACCAATCATTCAAGCTACTGTTTTTGTTACTGCAATAATGATTATCTTAATTAATTTACTAACTGATGTACTATATCGTGTCTTAGATCCAAGAATAAAATTTAATTAGAAAGAGGGGGGTGAGCAGATGGAAAAAAGTAATCAGGCGGAACTATCTCCTTATCAAATTGCAGGTAAGAAAAGACACTCGGAAATGAAAAGCATTTTTATATCGACGCTCAAAAAATTGTGGAAGAGTAAAACCGGCACTGTTGGTTTTATTATTGTTATAAGTATCTGTTTAATGGCTGCGTTTGCACCTTTACTAGCTCCTTATAATCCATATAAAATTAATGTGACTGAAATGTTAATACCACCGTTTTGGATAGATGGGGGCAGTTTTGCACATATTCTTGGGACGGACAATCTTGGCCGTGATATGTTAAGTAGGCTCATTTATGGTTCTCGAATATCTATTATTGTTGGTATACTTTCGGTTGTTCTGGCAGGATTCATAGGTGTACTATTCGGTCTTATAGCGGGGTATTATGGAGGATTAGTTGATAATATAGTAATGAGATTAGTAGATTCTTTTTTATCTGTTCCAACTATCTTGTTTTGTTTAGTATTTCTAACAGTATTAAATCCTGGAATAGCTACATTGATTTTCGTAATAGGTATTACAAGTTGGGTAATGTATGCGAGATTGGTTAGAAGTGAGACGTTGAGCATACGTGAACGGGAGTATGTAAAAGCAGCTAGGACAATGGGTGTTTCGGATTTCAAAATTATTACTCGTCACATTTTTCCTAATGTGGTTTCATCTGTAATTGTTATTTCTACTTTAAGTGTTGCTTCAGCGATAATTACGGAATCATCACTAAGTTTTTTAGGATTGGGTATCCAGCCACCAACTATTTCATGGGGGATAATGTTAAGTGAGGGAAGAGAATATTTAGCCACAAGTTGGTGGTTATCGACGTTTCCCGGGATAGCAATAACATTGACCGTTCTAGGTATTATATTCTTAGGAGAGTGGTTGCGAGACTTGCTAGACCCTAGATCTAGTAGAGTGAAATCTTAAAAGGAGGAGTTTTTCATGACTAAGCTACTAGAGGTAAATGACTTAAAGACACACTTTTTTACTGACAATGGAATAATTCCATCGGTTGACGGTGTTTCTTTTTCAATAAATAAAGGGCAAACAACAGCGATTGTTGGTGAATCAGGCTGTGGAAAAAGTGTAACTTCTTATTCAATAATGAGATTGCTTGATTCACCAGGAAAAATTGTGAGTGGTCAGGTATTATTTGAGGGACAGGATTTAACAAAGGTGAAGGAAAAACATATGAGATCTATTAGGGGTAATGATATTTCGATGATTTTCCAAGATCCATTGTCTTCTTTAAATCCCGTTATTAAAATTGGTAAGCAACTTTCGGAAACTTTAATTCTGCACCAAGGGTTATCCAAAGGTAAAGCTAAGTTACAAAGCATTCAAATGTTAACAAAGGTGGGTATTCCGAGGGCTGAACAAGTTTATAAGTCTTACCCCCATGAATTAAGCGGTGGTATGAGACAGCGTGTAATGATTGCAATGTCTTTATCTTGTAATCCGAAACTTCTAATAGCTGACGAACCAACTACTGCGTTAGATGTAACCATACAAGCCCAAATTTTAAGGTTAATGAAAAATCTAAGTTCTGACTTTCAAACATCCATCTTATTAATAACACATGATTTAGGTGTTGTTGCTGAATTGGCAGATAGGGTAATTGTCATGTATGCAGGTCAGGTTGTAGAAGAAACAGATGTCTATACGTTATTTTCAGAACCTAAACACCCATATACTAAGGGACTTTTAAGTAGTACCCCAAAACTTAATGAAGATGAAGAAGATCTCGAATCTATTCAGGGGAATGTACCTTCCCCGTCGAATAAACCTAGTGGATGTTATTTTCATCCAAGGTGTCCGGTAGCAAAGGATATTTGTAGGAAAGACATGCCGGCTTTAAAAGATTTCAGTAATTCCTCTAAGGTCAGATGTTGGCTTTATGAAGAAGCAGGGGAGGATATGACACATGCAGGAAACTATTAATAAAAATGCAGATCCAAAAATTGCGATGACTCAATTACTAAAATTAGAAAATGTAAAGAAGCATTTTGATGTCGGTGGATATCTTTTAAAAAAGAACAAAGAATACCTGAAAGCTGTAGATGGTGTAAGTTTAACAGTTAACCAAGGTGAGACACTAGGAATAGTTGGTGAATCGGGATGTGGTAAATCTACCTTGGGGAATCTAATTATGGGCTTATTAAAACCTACTGAAGGGAACATATTTTTTGAGGATACAAATATATCTTCAATGAAGGAAAAGGATTTGAAAAATAGACGTTCTGACTTCCAAATGATTTTTCAAGACCCTTTTTCTTCCCTAAATCCTCGGATGCGCGTTTTTGATATAATTGCAGAACCTCTAATTACACATAAAGTTATAAACAAAGATAACTTAAAAAAGCGAGTGTTTGAATTAATGGAGGATGTAGGTTTAGATACCTCATATTCTAATCGGTTTCCACATGAATTTAGTGGAGGACAAAGGCAGAGGATAGGGATAGCGCGAGCATTAACTTTAAAACCTAAATTAATTGTCTGTGATGAACCAGTGTCTGCATTAGATGTATCTATTCAATCGCAGATATTGAACTTACTATCTACCCTACAAAAAAGGCATAATTTAACTTTTATTTTTATTGCACACGGACTGCCCGCGGTCAAACATATCAGTGATCGCATTGGTGTTATGTATCTAGGGAATATTGTTGAATTAACAACAAAAGAGCAGTTATTTAAACAGCCTATGCATCCATATACTGCTGGGCTCTTATCTTCACAACCCATTTCCGATCCAAGTATGAGATCAGATAGAAAAGAAGAATATATGGAAGGAGATATTCCTAGTCCGGTAAATCCACCTAAGGGTTGTAAGTTTCATACCAGGTGTCCTTATGCTACGGATAAATGTAAAGAGGAGGTTCCATCTCTTACAGAAAAAGATACCGGGCATTTAGTAGCTTGTCATTATCCTTTACTAGAACCATAGAAAAGAGTCATGAACGCATGGCTCTTTTCATATGTTCTGCAAAATCATTTACAGTAGTTAATTGGAGTGAAGATTCTCTGAAGATTAACCAAGTTTTCCGGTAGATTAATTGATTGTTTTCCATTTTTAAATCATATGAGTAAAAAGAGTCATTATTAGTCAAACACGATTTCGGAATGATAGAATATCCTAGGTTATTTTGGACCATTTCTTTACATGTTTCCACCTTATCAACTTCCATACTTGTCATAGGAGGGGATTTGAATTTTTCCTGCCACCAGTTCTCAATCAGTTCAGATAATGGATTCGCTGGCTTTTGTGTTTTCCTAATTAAGTTGTTCGGTTGATAAGAAATCATCGGTAAGAATGGCAACTCTTTTAAATTAATTGGCTTTTTTGAAATAATTGATATAGGATCTTGGTTCAGAAGGACTTTTTTTTCAAGCCATTTATAATTACCTGTAATAATACCAATTTGTATTTCGTTTTTCTCTAGCAATTGTACAATCTCGGAACTCCATCCAGTATTAACTTTAACTTGTACTTTTGGATGTAATTCAAGAAATTTCCTCACCAGCGGCGGAAGCTTATACAATGCAAAATTACTTGAGACACCAATACGTAGACGGCCTTGCGTATCATTTTTAATCGTTTTAATATAATCCTTCATTTTACTTAATTCAAGAAGAGTGTTTTTGGAGAATTCTACCAAGTACTCCCCTTCAGGTGTGAAACGAATTTTGTTTCCTTCTCGATTAATAATCTTAATGGTATACTCTTTTTCGATTTGCCGTAGTCTATAGGATATGGCGGGTTGAGAAAGATATAAACGATCAGCTGCATTGGTCATATTCTGTTCTTCATGAAGAGTGACTAATAATAAGCAATCTTGTTCTTTCACTGTCCAATCACTCCTCCATTAAATATGTGGGTTGGCTAAATGAATTAGTCTTTGAACTTAACCATTAAGGTTCTTCTGTTTAATAAGACAATAAGATTCTTGTCAAACAAGGTATAGGATTAATCAGAAAGTCCTCGCCAATTATTAAAATTATATCATAATATTATAATTATTATATTCAAGATAAAATTTAAGCTAACTCGGGGTGCCTGATTTCACTTCTCAATATATTAGGCTGTCAGCCAAAGTTCACGAAATAAACCACTTTCAATAACAGTTTCACTTTTTTAACTACTTTTTTATAAATTATTAATTACAAATCTGTAAAAGGACTTATAAATTTCGAAATTGAAGCTACTGTAACAAACAAAAAATCAGCAGGAGCACAATTCAAATTGCCTCCTACTGATCTATTTTAAGCCAAAGTAGTTTTCTTTAACGAACCGGCTGCTTTTACTCGAATTCTAGTGGCATTGCCAGTTAGGTATGCGAGAGGAACATCTTCTAGGTCAACAATTACTAGATCGTCTGGGTCAGCACCTGCTATAATTGCTTCTTCCTGTGCCATGTTTTTCGCTTTTTCTATTGTTTTATCTCGGCCAAGTTCATCCATTGAAAAGATTTTCTCAATTTGACCACTTACTTGAGAAATAGCTGATCCAATGGCATTTGCTACCCCAAAGTTATTCGGGCAAATGACCTCGGAAGCCCCTTTTAGTGTATCAGGAAGCAAAATACTTCCACCACCAACTAAGATAACTGGTATTGGTTCTGCACTTGTTTTCATTTTATCTAGTGCTTCTTCAAGCCTATTCACCATTTTTGCGTATATTTTTTCTAACAAATCAGTATCCAAGTGGGATACTCTTGATGCATCGCCAAGGTCTGCTTTTCCTAATGCAACAACAATGTCAGTGGTAGTTAACGTGTTACCACCAAAAATAAGTGCTTCTTCTGTTAGTCGATAGCCAACGCTGCCTGGACCAATTTGAAATGTATTATCTTCGTCAAGTTGGATAATGGTACCGCCACCAAGGCCTACAGACATAATATCTGGCATACGAAAATTTGTACGAACCCCACCGATTTCTACAGCTAGTGATGATTGACGCGGAAATGAATTTGTTAGAACGCCAATATCGGTTGTTGTTCCACCTACATCAATAACTAGCGCGTCCGATATATTTGTTAAATAAGATGCTCCACGCAAACTGTTTGTTGGCCCACAAGCAATGGTTAGGATTGGATATCGTACCGTATATTCAACTGACATAAGTGTTCCATCATTTTGACCGAAAAAGACTTTCGCATGAATGCCTTCTTCTTTCAATGCATTTACAAATCCATTTGCAGTTGTTCTTGCAACATTTACGATTGCTGCATTCAAAATGGTTGCATTTTCTCTTTCTAGAAGCCCGACATTTCCAATTTCGCTAGATAAAGAAATAGCTACTTCATCACCAAGAACTTCTTGTAATATTTCAGATGTGCGCTGTTCATGCTCATTTGTTACAGGAGAGAAAACAGATGTTACAGCGATGGAATCTACTTTTCCTTTCACTTCATTTGCAATTCGGTATATATCCGACTCATCAAGTTCGATGATTTCACGACCATCAAATTCATGGCCACCCCGTACAATATACATATGTTTTCCTAAAATAGCCTTAAGATCTTCTGGCACTCCTACTAGTGGTTTTATCGCTAGTGTAGCAGGTGCTCCAATACGTATAACTGCAATTTTATTAAGACGTTTTCGCTCGACGATTGCATTTGTACAATGCGTTGTACCGAGCATCGCATAATCGATATCTCGAGCAGGGACATTAGAAGAAGCTACTACTTCTTTTAATGCGTTATATATTCCGCTGCTCACATCAGCAGAAGTAGGAGTTTTCGTTTCCGCAATAACGTTATATGCCTCATCTAAAACGACTGCATCTGTATGTGTTCCACCTACGTCAATTCCAATTCGATAGCTTGTCATTTTATTCTTCCCCCTTGTTTATAAGTTCTTCAACTGGAACGAAGTCGATATCATAACCGAAATATCGGGGGCCAGTTGCTTCAATACCTTTTTCAGTACGCCATTTAGCGTCGCAAGGCAATCCTACAACGACACAACGAGCCCCGTATCGCAAGCCTTCTGTAGTAATTGGCATTCCAGTATCCGAATCCAGTACAGCAATTAGATCTGGTGTCATGCATAACGTTTTTTCTTTCGTTTCCGCTAGTAAATGTTCGTTTTGAAATTTTAGGTATAGTTCTTCATTTTGATAGTTTTCCATTCCTTCGATTGTAGCTATACCACGTGCAAAGCCGGTTTCCGTTTTACGGTCGATGTCGGTTACTTTTCCTTTGAACAATGTGTACCCGTTCGTAAGCTTTAACACTTCGGAAACTGCATCATAGTTATTCAGTTTAGCTTCACGAATGGTTTGGCCTATTTTTTCTTCCAGTTGCAGGATATTGTGAATAGCGCTTTGTTTTACTGTTTTTCCGTCCATTGGATAAATGGAAAGCATGACAGATCCACCCATTTCGATGGTCGCACTACGAGCAATTCGCTCTGCCCATACATTGTTTATGGTATTAAGTACCGTATTATTTCCTTTTTCATCCGCTAGAACCATTGGTGTAGCTGATACGCCGTCTAAATAAAAAGTTACCATTTGTAGTTCAGGAAAAGCTCTGCCCATTCCATCCGCATCGATAACAGGCAAACCTAACTGTGCAGCTAAGACAAAAGGTAATAATGAATTTACGCCACCTGCTTCGATAGGCATGGTTGCATAAATTTCTTTACCCATGTACGTCTGTAATGCTTTAAAGGCACCAATCGCTTCTTCACCACTTGGTATTTTTTCAATCATAACAGTTGGCGCTCCCATCATTGCGGATGGAACCACAAGTGCATCGTCAGGTACTTCATCAACGGATAATAATTTAATAGGTCCATTTTCTTCAATAGCTTGTAATGCCATTAATTTACCTATATATGGATCACCGCCACCACCGGTACCTAAAAGAGCAGCACCAATTGCGATATCTTCTATTTCTTGCTTGCCTATTAATCTCATGAAACTTTTCCTCCTTTTGTGTTTGGTTTCGTAATCGATTCCTTATTCGTACGATTAATTAGTTTTCCCAAGATAAGTTGTAGTCCGAAAGCAACTAGAAATGCGTCAAGGCCCGATGCTCCTGTTAGCGTAAACAAACCAAATCCATTTGGGGCAGGTATAGTCATAAATGCTACCAGTGCAGCTATTACCCATACATTAATACCGACTATTTCCACATTTTTTGTTTCTCCGAGCTTTTCAAAACTATATTTTTTACGGTTTACCATGAAGTCTGCAACATATATTCCTCCAATAGGTGGGATTAATGCACTTAAAAAATTCAAGAAAGGAATAAAATTGTCATATATACCAGCGACTGCCATTCCCGTGCCGATAAAACCGGCTATAACCGTTAATATGGACTTAGGGACTTTCTGGAAAATCACTGAAAATCCAAGTGCGGAAGAATATAGATTGTTATCATTTGTTGTCCACTGCGCTAGTATTAAAACGAGCAGTGCAGCCGTTCCCCAACCGAGGCCTAGCATAATCTCAACGATATCAACTTGAGTTGTTGCTTTTGCTAGAACTACAGCAATAATTAAAACAATACTAAACCCTACAAAATATGCCATGAAAGATGAGATGATTGCATCTTTAGTAGAATGTGCATATCGGGAAATATCCGGTCCGATAATGGCGCCTATTGCTAGTGAACCAATGATCAACGATATTGCAGTTCCAAGTGTTAGTGGGTCCCCAATAATAGGTGCTTTAATTACTTCCTCAAAGTTAGTACTATTCATTACTTTTATTAGAGAACTAATTAATAAGATTGCCAAAAGAGGTACTGCTAGTAAACTTAATTTTTCAATTGCTTTATACCCGATAAATGCTGTTGTAGTCATTAATAGTCCACCAATGAGAACTAGAATTAGTGGGGGAATATTAATACTTAAACCATCAATTAAAATATTGTGTAAGCTTGCTCCGAATAAATCAAGCTGAACGCCAAACCATCCAAATAAGGCAATTGCAATAATGATTGAAACCGCATAAGATCCGTACTTACCTAAGGCAAATCTAGAAACGAGAGCTGTTGGCAAACCTGTCTTCGCTCCCACAACACAGCATAGCGCACTAAGTACTGCCAAAACGAATGAACCGACAAATGAAGCAATAATGGCTTGTGAAAACGATAATCCAGCACCCAATGCTCCTCCTAGAACAATAGCCGATAATGCTACAATTGCTCCCATCCAGACAAATGATAGTTTCAACCATCCTTTTCGTTTATCTTGTGGTACCGGTTCAAGTTCATAATCTTTAACTAGACTAAATCGATTTTTCATTTTCTATTCCTCCCAACTTTTTACTATTATTTGGTGTATTTTTCTTCAAGCTCCAGAAATAAGGTATGAATCATTTGATCAGCCAATTCTACCTGCTCGGTAAAATCCTTGCCTTCATACAATTTTATCCCCCAAAAAACACCATTCCCGATGAGAACCCATTGCTTAATTACACGATCCACCTCGCATGATGACATCAGCGGGTAGCTTTTTTTTAAGAAGGATCCCAGTGATTCTACAAGCCAATCATTGATGTGTAACATATGATTATTCAGATGTTCATTAATTTTTGGTATAGGTGATGTAACGAGGGAGATATATGCAGTTGTACGCTGCTCATCTCCCTTATGATGAGCGACAATACCATGGAGCAAAGCAGAGAAAATTTGATTAACAGGACTGTTTTTATTATTGTTTAAAACGCTCTCCATTTGCCTGAAATGATCATCTAGTAGTTGCTGAAATGCTGCGATAAACAATGTTTCCTTATTTTCATAAAAAAAGTAAATGGACGCAGGCTTTATTCCAACCTCTGTTGCAATTTTCCTCATTGTTGCTCCGTGATATCCGTGTATAGAATACTGATTTAAAGCTGCATCGATCAGCTTATTTTTCATTTATTTTCACCACCTAACGATTGTTAGGTAATTATAAAAGCTAAATATATAGAAGTCAATGTATTTTTTGATAATTCACTGAAGGTTGAATGTTTGGTTTTGTTTTGGGGTGTGGGTGTTGATGGTTGCTGTGGGTTAAACAATTAATAAACGACCAATACAATTTAACCTTTAAAAAGGTTTTTTTCTATTTTTGTCGAATAATTATATGAATCAACAAAAAGGTGGGTTAATCATTGAATACTCTTGAATTCATTTCATCCATAATTAAATCTATTGCTTGGCCTAGTGTGATAATAGTTATAATCATAACTTTAAGAAAACCTCTTCAAAAATTACTCTATAATATCAACAAGGTAACGTACAGCAATGTTGCAATTGAATTTACGGAAGAGCTTGAAGCGGCAAAACAGAATCTTGAAAAAGCCAAACCGGTTTTCACCCTTAACAATAATCAAGATAAAAGTTTTAATAAAAGAGAAAATGAAATTATTGAAGTTGCAAAAATATCTCCGTCTGCTTCTATTACAATGTCTTGGTTAATGGTTGAAGAAGCAATTAATCAAACTATTAATCATGAGTTCCAAGATGGAGAGATAGAAGCACCTCTACAAAGTATTCAGTTTCTTAAGGAGCAAGGAATAATTAGTTCAGAAATTGAAGTTATACTGAATAAATTGAGAAGATTAAGAAATAGCGCTGTACATGGGAATCTCAACGAAAAGCTACCCTACTCAGCAGCAATCGAATACTTTGGACTCGCAAAAAATATGAAAGATATATTGGGGTCAGACCCCGAAAAATAATCTGTATAGATGACATCAAAACCTCAATATGTAATAATAGATTTGTTGAAATATGCAACAAATGAGGGATGGGAAATGATAAAGGTACTTCTAATTGCACCATACCAAGGGCTAGCTGAAACAGCTAAGAAAGTGAATATACCGGATGACATTCAATTGGATGTAACGATAGCTAACCTAGAAGAAGGCGTTAGAGTAGCGCAATTAGCGGAAAAACAAGGGTATGAGTTAATCATTAGTCGTGGTGGAACTGCCACTATGATTCAGGATGTCGTTTCGATACCAGTGGTTCATATAGATATAACCGGATATGATATGTTACGTGTTTTCACTCTCATTCGTGGAATTAAGAAAGGGGTAGCTCTTGTTGGTTTTGCGAATATTTCTCAGGGTGCAGCCACTATATGCAACATATTAGAATTTGATGTAAAAATGATTACGATTAAATCTAGGGATGAAGTGAGAGGACACTTGGAGAAGTTAAAACAACAAGGTTACTCTGTGGTAATTGGCGATGTTATCACTGTTCAAGTTGCTGAGCAGGTCGGGTTGCGCGGGGTTTTAATTACTTCCGGAAAAGAAGCAGTTACAGATGCTTTTGAAGAGGGAAAGCGAGTATATAACTTTTTTCGTCGAGTGAATAATCAATTTTACTATTTTCAGGAGACCTTCAATTCTATGCCTTTCCCAGTTATTTTACTTAATAAAGATGGTGAAATAATTGAAAAAAACTTAATGTACGAACAAGCTATTCAGAGTCATGAAATCGTAAAGTCACCCACTATTTCAACGATAATCAAGAAAGTTCTAGAAAATGAAACGAACCAATGGGCTGAACTAGAAGGTGAAAATAATATATACGAAATACAAGCCTTTTTGGTAAGTAAGTCAGAGGCTATTGTAGGGATAAACATTCATTCTTCAGTACTTAAAACACATATTAAAGCTGTTAAAATTATTGGCAATCCTGTGCATATCCCGATTATTGGGGAAAGTGACCAGGCTAGACGTATAAGAGAGGCTGTGCAACAATATGCACACATGGACGGTTCAGTGTGTATTATTGGGGAGTCAGGGACAGGTAAATATACGGTTGCACAAGAGATACATTTTGAAAGATATGGGCAAGATGCACCTATTATGGTTATAGAGGGAAGTCACTTAACAAATGAAACCTCAGAAATAAATAACATCCAATCAAAGTTGTTAGCTATAAAGCATGGCACTCTTATCCTAAGAGATATAGATTCAATACCTTTTGAAATACAGGATTCCATTCAAAACCTACTAAATCATATACCAAGTACGATGAAAGTTATCGTTCTTGCAAAAGAATCGCTGGATAAACTCGTGTATGAAGGAACATTTGATGAGATTCTTTATCACAAAGTTTCTAAATACTCCTTACATCTTTCACCATTGCAAGAGAGGAAGGAAGATATTGGAGCTTTTGTCGATTACTTTTTAACTGAATTTCATGCGGAAAACGGTGATGAAACAGTGGGGATGAAACAAGAAGCAGCTAACTATCTTATGCAGTTTGATTGGTTGGGTAATCTATCGCAGTTTAAAAAGGCGGTTAAGGAATTAAGTATGATGACGACAGCGAATTACATAGAGCTTTCTCACGTCGAGGAATTAATGAGTAAATATGAACGGAATAAAGATAAAAATGAGCGCATATCACTCGATGGAACATTGCAAGAAATTGAACAAAAAGTAATAAAACAGGTATTGCAAGAAGAGGGGAATAATCAATCAAAAGCAGCAACCAGGTTGGGTATTAATCGTTCCACGTTATGGCGCAAGTTGAAGCAATGATTTCATTTAGATTAACGTAATAGTAACAGTCTTTTTAGAGGATCCTGAGTAGGGTTCTCTTTTTTGTTTCAAAATGCAACACTTATAAGGAAGTTTAAATAGAATTGAAATTGTTTTTATAAAAAAGCGCGAAATATGTTGCATTTTTTATCAATATATTTTAATATTATATGTGAAAACGCTTTACTTTTTAATTTATGTTTAATTTTTAAACGTTATTATAACGAGGGGGATAAAAATGAAGATCAAAGCGACATTAGAACGAATTCCAGGTGGTATGATGGTGGTGCCGTTGTTGCTTGCTGCAACACTGAATACGATTGCACCTGATTTACTTCGGATTGGAAACTTTACACAGGCATTATTTGTAGATGGGGCAAACACGTTAATTGCACTATTTTTATTATGTACAGGAGCACAAATTAATTTTCGTAATGTAGGGGTTAGCCTTGGTAAAGGTGCAACATTGTTAACAACGAAATGGGTAGTAGGTGCATCTATTGGTCTAATTGCCTACATGTTTGCTGGAAATGATGGTCTATGGTTAGGCCTAGCGCCAATTGCAATTATTGCTGCTATGACCAATAGTAATGGGGGCTTGTATGTAGCGCTTGTTGGTCAGTATGGTGATAAAACAGACCGCGCGGCGTACTCGTTGCTGGCGTTAAATGATGGTCCATTCTTTACGATGGTAGCTTTATCTATTTTCGGCGCTATGGGCTTTGTTGATGGGTTGTTTTCTTTCGTTTCATTTGTCGCCGTGTTATTACCGATTATTGTTGGTATGGTATTAGGTAACTTAGATGAGGAAATGAGAGCATTCTTAGATAAAGGAAGTTCCATGTTAATACCATTCTTTGCCTTTGCATTAGGTATGGGAATTGACTTTGGTGCCATTATTGAAGGTGGATTAACTGGTATTATTCTTGGTTTAGCTACCGTATTTTTAACTGGTACAGCAGGTTATTTTGTATTTAAAGCATTTAAATGGAATCCGATTGCAGGAGCTGCTGAAGGTTCTACAGCAGGGAACGCAGTAGCAACCCCAGCAGCAATTGCCGTTGCAAGTGCAAGCTTTGCTTCTCATGTTGATCTGGCTACAGTACAAGTAGCTGCATCTACAGTGACAACAGCTATTTTGCTACCGATATATATAGCATTTCTGGTTAAACGCCTAGAGAAAAAAGGTGTAAAAATTCCAGATGACTATGTAGTTGAATAGCTTTAAAAGAATGCACCTTATATAAATTTGTTAATAAATGAGGAATCAACATGAAACAACTTATAGGAATTATCGCAGACGATTTAACTGGAGCAAATGATAGTGGGGTTCAGCTTACAGAAAAAGGTATTAACACCTCTGTTCTGTTTGATATCCCGCAAGATCAAGATAACGTTGATAGTGGGATTGTCATAGATACTAATTCACGTGCGCTGTCTAAAGAAGACGCAGCTTCTGTGACAAAGCAGGCGGGTCAATTCTTAAAACAAGCAGGCTATTTAACTATTTATAAAAAGATGGATTCAACTTTGAGGGGACACATTGGAACCGAGTTGCACGCCCTTTATGATGTTTTTAAACCGGAATTTGTATTTATCGCTCCTGCTTTTCCTCCACTTGGGAGAACGACGAAAGATGGCTTTCATTATGTCAACGGAGAAAAAATAGCAGAAACAGAAATATCCAAAGATCCGAAGCATCCAGTTACTGAATCGTTTATCCCAGCTATAGTCGAAAAGGAAATCGGACAAACGGTTGGATTAGTGAAAAAAGTAGATGTTGAAGGAAGCTTATCTGTTTTTCAAGAAAAAATTAATAACTTTAGGGAAAATGATATAAACTACATTGTTTGTGATGCGGAAACACAGGAAGATTTACAAAAAGCCGCGCAAAAAATGGCTGCCGTTTCAGATAATGTTGTTTGGGCCGGATCGGCTGGTTTAGCAGAGGTGCTTCCAGAAGTTTTGGAGATTAGTCAAAAGACGGATAAACGCTCATTTTCTAAATCTAGTCGGGTCATGACGGTTTGTGGAAGTTTATCACAGGTAACCCAGAATCAAGTGAAATATGTGACGAGACAACCAAAAGTAACAGCTGTAGAATTGGGTACACTAAAGGTTTTTGAGGATGATTGGAAAACGCTTCGTCAGGACGTTATTAAAGCTATTCTTGAAGGATTAGAAAAAGGGAATGATATTGTTTTGTATGTTCCTTCTAATCAAGACGTTAGAGAACAAGTGAAGCAATCAGGAAAAAGCCTTGGTTTAACAGTTAACCAAATAGGTGAACGTATTTCTACGGCTATTGGTGAAATCGTGGCAACCGTAACAGAAACAAACACAGATCTGACGGGATTGGTACTGACAGGTGGCGATACGGCAAAAGATACATCGCGTCATTTAGGAGGAATAGGGTTCCGTTTAATTAAGCAAGTTGAAGCGGGAATTCCATTAGGTACATTAATCGGTGCGGATAGGGAATATATAGTCGTAACAAAAGCAGGGGCATTCGGAAAAGAAGAGTCGATTTATAATGCCATGCAGGAATTGAAGGGAGTTCATGATAATGAGTAAAAAGCCAATTGTTGGTATTACGATGGGCGACGCATCAGGAGTAGGGCCAGAGATTATTGTAAAAGGTCTGCAAAGCAAACATGTATATGAACAATCGCGTCCTATTGTAATAGGTGATTCAAAAATGTTAGAACGCGCTGCAGATATTTTAGAGATTGATGTAACAATTAAGGTACTAGGTAACAATTCTGAGTTCACAACAACATATGGGGAAATAGCTTGTTATGATATGAACTTACTTCCTGAAGACCTTCCGTTTGGACAGGTTTCTTCAGAGGCTGGGCATGCTGCATTTGAATACTTGCGAACTGCCATTGAACTTGCGAATAATGGTCGAATTGATGCAATTTGTACAGCGCCATTGAACAAGGAAGCATTGCATAAAGGTGGTCATATTTATCCAGGTCATACAGAGATTTTGGCTGAGCTGACGGACACAAAAGACTTTTCTATGATGTTGTCTTCACCTAAATTAAAGGTAATTCATGTAACTACACATGTTGGTATTATTGATGCAATTAACATGATTGAGCCAGAACGTGTTTATAATGTCATTCGATTAGCGCATGAAACGCTTACGAATTCTGGGATTGAACAGCCAAAGATTGGTGTATGTGGAATTAATCCTCACGCCGGTGAAAATGGGTTATTTGGTTACGGAGAAGAGGAAGAAAAAATCATCCCAGCTATTGAGCGTGCAACGAAAGAAGGAATAAATGTTGAAGGCCCACTTCCTGCAGACACGTTATTTTTCCGGGCACAACGTGGTGACTTTGATATCGTGGTTGCTATGTATCATGATCAAGGTCACGGACCAATTAAGGTTTTGGGACTGGAAGCCGGAGTGAATATAACAGTTGGTTTGCCGATAATTCGGACAAGTGTTGATCATGGTACTGCCTTTGATATTGCTGGTAAAGGTGTAGTAGATGAAAGAAGTATGTTAGAAGCATTGAGACAAGCGATTGAGTTGGCGCCTGGGAGGTAGATTGTTTTGGTGCCTGTCACTTCCCACTTTTCGTCGAATTTTGTCGAAAAGTAGTATTGAAATTAAAGGCTGTTAGAACTAGTGGGTATAAATTATTGCCACTAGAACTAGCAGCTTTTTTTGTTGGGTTGTGTCTATTAATGAAAATTAATTTTTCTTCCTATACCATCCCGGTATTTTCTTATTTTTGTCTAAGGAGAATCCAATTTTAGATACCAACATGATAAGATTCTACTATTTCCTGAAACGAAACGGAATCGAGTGACTTACCATACTTGGTTTTCAGTATAGCCCTTTCCACTTGTTCTGTTCTAACCTTTTTCTTTCCGTTCCAGTAATACGAATCAATCAATACATGCGGTCGGTTTTCTGGACGGCTCAACTCATAAATATTGAGTGATGGAACAGATTCAAAGCATCCCCATAAGGACTAGGAATTGAAAATATAATTGAAGTTTAATTTGCGGATGTATTCAAACATGATATTGATATTAAATGCGGGACAGGTGGACAGGAAAATTTGTCCCAGATTAGTTAGGAAAGCAGGTATATTGAAAAGTTAAGTTTTCGTGGTTTGAAAGCTCAATAAAAGTAGGTTCGCAATGATAAAATAGTTAATCGCTAAAGCAAATATAAAAGCATAAAGAGGTTTCATCCAGTTGTTATGCAGTCAATAAATTGGTAATAAAGTCCCACTGAAAATAGGTAGAATTGTTTAAAAATTCTAGTTATGTTATAGTAATAAATGTTGTATGATTCGACAATGTATATTCTATCATTCTATTACTTTGTGGATTCATACAATACCGTAAAAAGGGGGGATCTTATGGAAGACTTTGCATTGTCGGGTGCTACTTGGTTTTGGCTATTTGTACCGATGCCAATATTACTAATTTTATCTACCATCACTTTATTTACTGAGAGGAGAGAAAAGTAAAATATGGATACAGCCACGTTGATAACATTTATAGTTTATTTACTGGGTATGCTAGCTATTGGATTTTTTGCATATCGTTTAACGAATAATTTATCAGATTATGTTCTTGGAGGAAGAAAGCTAGGGCCAGGTGTTGCGGCATTAAGTGCTGGGGCATCAGATATGAGCAGTTGGTTACTACTAGGTTTACCAGGTGCTGTTTATGCTTCCGGTATGGGAGGAGCTTGGCTTGCAGTGGGGCTTGCAATCGGTGCCTACTTAAATTGGCAATTTGTTGCTAAGCGTTTAAGAATTTATACTGAAGTTTCTAATGACTCAATTACGATTCCGGACTTTTTAGAAAATCGTTTCCGCGATACATCTCATTTATTACGTGTCATTTCCGCAATTGTAACCTTGATATTCTTCACTTTTTATACATCATCAGGCATGGTTGGTGGCGCAAAGCTATTTGAAGCGTCATTTGGTCTATCATACGATCAGGCACTTTGGATCGGCGCAATAGTTATCGTATCCTATACATTCTTAGGTGGATTCCTTGCTGTAAGTTGGACAGACTTTATCCAAGGTATTCTAATGTTCGTGGCACTAATTGTTGTCCCAATTCGAGCTATTTCTGTCGTTGGTGGTTGGGATGCAACTATTGACGCAGTAGGTAATATCTCACCAGGACATTTAAACATGGTGGCTGGTGTTGGTACAATCGGTATTCTATCTTCCTTAGCATGGGGACTGGGTTACTTTGGTCAGCCTCATATTCTAGTTCGTTTTATGGCTTTACGTTCACCTAAAGATGTACCAAAAGCACGTTTCATTGGTATGACTTGGATGATTCTAGGATTATATGGAGCAATATTTGTAGGTATTGCGGGTCTTGCTTTTATTAGCACACAAGACGCTGCCTTATTATCTCAACTTGGTGCTAATGTAATAACGAATGATGCTGGTGTCCAAATGCTGGCCGATCCAGAAAAAGTCTTTATTGCATTTTCACAAATCTTGTTTGATCCAATCATCGCAGGTATTTTATTAGCAGCTATTCTGTCTGCCATCATGAGTACAATTGATTCTCAATTACTAGTATCATCTTCTGCAGTAGCGGAGGATTTCTATAAAGCAATCCTACGTAAAAATGCATCTGAACGTGAATTAGTATGGGTAGGCCGCGCAGCCGTTGGTATTATTGCATTAATTGCTACACTTCTTGCAACAAACCCAGAAAGCTCAGTATTAGAACTAGTTAGTTATGCATGGGCAGGTTTCGGTGGTGCTTTTGGTCCAACTATTCTTTTAGCGCTATTCTGGAAAGGTACTACAAGAAATGGTGCTTTAGCCGGTATTATTGTTGGTGCTATAACTGTTATTGTATGGGGAGGATTCCTATCAGGAGGAATCTTTGATCTTTATGAAATCGTCCCTGCTTTCTTACTCAACTTAATTGTTGCCGTAGTAGTAAGTAATTTAGGTGAAAAACCATCTGCTGAAATTGAAGCAGAGTACGATGAGACAATTAGTAGAATGTAGGTTCTAGGTATAGAAAAGTCCTTCTCGGTTTTCGGGAAGGGCTTTTTTGGTTGGTGGTAGTGCCTGTCACCTCCTATTTTTTGTCGATTTTTGTCGGTTAGCTTTCTAGTAATGACAGACTACTGAGATTATTGTAGAGTAGAAGAATCATAAGGAAACTGGGTGAGCGGATCTATGGTTAAGATTTACATTCTTTTGTTATTGGTTATGTTGATGTGGGGTCTAAATGTATCGGCATTAAAGGTTCTGGTTGATGCAGTTGACCCGATGTTGCTGACGTCGTTTCGAATCATGGTGGCAGGGATTGTTGTTTTGGTGATTTGTTCTGTGATGGGGATATTCAGGTTACCTCTCAAGCATGAGTGGCTTATCATTTTTTACATAGCTGTTTTTAATGTTATTTTACATCATTCGCTAGTCGCAGTTGGTATAGAGATGACAACCGGTATAAACGCGGCGTTAATTTTGGGGATGATGCCACTCGTTACAATGATGATGGCTGTGATGATTTTGCGTCAGCGTGTTACGTGGATAAGGGTCTCTGGCTTCATTCTTGGTTTTATAGGTATTGTTGTGACGACCCTGACCGGTGCTGATGGGCTGTCGGCTGTCTCGTTAGGTGATCTTATCATATTTTTGGGCGTTGTCGTGCAAGGATTTAGTTTCGTATTGATTAGTAAACTGAAGCCGACATTTGACCCACGGCTGGCGACCGGGTACATGCTTGTACTTGGAGCGATTTTCATCTTTTTGTTGAGTCAGGCTTTTGGATCTGGAATTCAGGAGATTACTTATTTGTTTGATTGGAAGCTGGGATCAGTCTTTTTATTCAGCGCAGTTTTAGCATCAGCGTTTGGACATATGACTTATAACTACGCCATTAAAAAGGTAGGGCCAGCTGAAGCGGCAATTTTTATTAATCTGAACACACTTTTTGCGATTGCTGGAGCATCTATCTTTTTAAATGAGGTCATTACGATGAATCATGTGATTGGATTTATGTTAATTTTGAGCGGTGTGTTTGTTGGAACTGGTGCAGTGGAGTATGTGGTTTCTAAGAGGAGGGGGAGAGGAGTGTAAGGAGTGCTAAGCGCATGCTGCATGGGGACAGGTTTATTGTCCCATAAATGAATATGATACTTTTTATCCGAACTCCTGTCCCTTTGTCCCCCATTGTCCCGCCATTGAAACAGGCTAAAGGTAAATTTAGATTTAAAAAGTATTTGACTTCTACAAGTATAGGCTTTATAATTTATTTTAATTTCAGAAAACATAAAAATTTTGGTAGCTACAGATATATTTGAAAGATAACTATTAATTAATATTGAACCTAACTTTCCCACTTGTAGTGTAAAATGGTAACGCTTACATAGGAAGAGGTGAAGCTATTCATTTACCAATTAAAATTTTATAAAAGATTTCTGTCGTCGTATTAGTGAAATGGTGTTTCACATAATGAAATGCGGGGGGTGTATTTTTAAATGATTAAAAACTTATAAATTCTTATCCAGCGGTAGGGTTGGATAATGGGGAAGTAAGTTCTATTGATTAAATCTTTTTTCATAATTCATTTAAAAATAGAAAGAGGGAGGATTATAAAATGAGAGACGAAGTAAGGGTAAGTAATAATCTTAGTGAGGCACACACGTTACCATCATGGCTTTATACAGACCCGGAAGTGTTAGAGGTTGAAAAAAAGGAGCTTTTCAGTAAATCCTGGCAATATGTAGGACATGTAAGTGAATTTAAAAACGCTGGGGATTACAAAACAACCGAAATAGCAGGGAAATCGGTTTTCGTAACTGTAGGTAACGATGGGGAAATTCGCTCCTTTTATAATGTATGTTCCCATAGAGCTGCAAAGTTAGTAGAGGGTGAAGGAAATAAACCAGTACTAATCTGTCCCTATCATGCATGGTCATACCGATTAGATGGATCGCTGAACCGAGCTCCAAATATGAAAGGTGTCGATAATTTTAATAAGGGGGACTTTTGTCTAAATGACGTTAGATTAGAAATTTTTGAGTCATTTATATTTGTTAATTTAGATCCTCATGCAGAACCAATGTCTACAGTATTTAAGGGGTTATTCGATCATGTGAAACGTTTTAATTTAGATCAGTTTAACAAGGCACGTGTGAAAGAAACGGTTTGCCATTCTAATTGGAAAGTAGGCATTGACAATTATTTAGAATGCGATCATTGTCCGCTCGTTCATAAATCACTCACTTCTAAGGTAGATATGAATCAGTACCACGAAGAGATTTATGACCGTTTTTCTTATCAAAGCACCCCTTTAAATGGAATTACTGGTGATTTTGAATTAGGTGAAGGCGGAAGGTATTATTGGTTGTATCCTAATATGTGGTTCTCTTTTGATCCCGGATCACCGAATGTATCTATTCATCAGTCAATCCCGATAGATCATAAAACAACAAAGTACGTCTATACAACATTTTTTATGAAAGAAACTACTACTAAAGAAGAAGAAGAATTAATGGCTGTTGATGAAGATGTTCGCCAAGAAGATAAGGATATTTGTGAGATTGTTCAAAAAGGGTTGGAAACGGGTGTATATAAACAAGGAAGGTTTTCACTTACCGAAAACTGTGTTCATCATTTTCATTTATTGATGCAAAATAACCTAGAAAACATTCTCCCATTAGAGAAGGGGAAATCATTAAGTTGACAACGAAGACGTTAAAACCATCCAGAGTTTACTAAATTTAAAGGAAGATGGTGTGAACTTATGAGTACTAATGAAGAGAACCCTCCTCAATTAAAACGTCAGATGAAGAGTAGACACTTATTTATGATTTCACTTGGGGGTGTAATCGGTACAGGTTTATTTTTAGGCTCAGGGTTTGCGATTGGTGAAGCAGGACCACTTGGTGCAATTTTGGCCTACCTTGTTGGTGGCTTACTTATGTACTTAGCAATGGTATGTCTTGGCGAATTATCAGTTATCATGCCGGTTTCAGGTTCTTTTCAGGCTCATGCTTCGAAATTTATTGGTCCTGCGACGGGATTTGTCATTGGTTGGGTGTATTGGTTGAGCTGGGCCCTTTATGTGGGTCTGGAGTTTATTGCTGCAGGACTAATAATGGGGAGATGGTTCCCCGATGTACCTGTATGGATTTGGTGTGCATTATTTATTGTACTTCTTTTTGCGATTAATTCCTTAAACACGAAAAACTTTGCTGAAACTGAATTTTGGTTTGCGGGGATAAAGATCTTAGCAGTTCTTTTATTCATTGGAATTGGCTTTTGTGCAGTTTTTGGGGTAATAACTATGGACGGAGCAGCAACACCATACCTATCTAATATAACCAATGATGGTATCTTCCCTACAGGAGTAACCGGAGTATTTATTGTAATGATGACTGTAATTTATGCATTCCAAGGATCTGAAATTATGGGGGTTGCAGCGGGAGAAACGGAAGACCCAGGAAAAAATATACCTAGGGCAATTCGGGCAATTGTGTTTCGGGTACTGGTGTTTTATATATTGGCTGTATTTGTTTTGTCAGCAATTGTACCGTGGGATCAGGCCGGTGTCCTCGAAAGTCCTTTTGTAACGGTATTAGATTTAATTGGCATTCCTTATGCAGCAGATATTATGAACTTTATCATACTAACTGCTATTCTCTCTGTAGGAAATACAGGTTTATACGCTTGTACTAGAATTCTTTATTCCCTTTCTAATGAGGGAAAGGCACATCCTGCCTTTGGAAAACTAAACAAGCATGGTATTCCAATATATGCTTTACTAGTTACATTGGGTTTTGCCCTCCTGTCTTTGCTAACTAGTATCATTGCTGAGTCTACATTATTTGTATTACTACTTTCTGTTAGTGGTATCGGAGGCACAATAACCTGGATGGCAATTGCTTTTTCTCAGTATAGATTTCGTAAACAATTTGTTAGGGCTGGTGGGAAAGTAAAAGATTTGGAATATCGGGTTCGTTTATTCCCATTTACCCCGATACTTTGTATGGTTATTTGTTTGTTTCTATTTATTTTCACCGCATTTGACCCTACCCAACGAGTATCACTGTTTCTTGGTTTTAGTTTCATAGGGTTATGTTATCTCTACTATTATATTAGGTATACACGAAAAGGGAAAAACGTTAGGCCTTCTAATGACCAGCTTGATGAATTAATTAAAAAACAGGGATAAGGGAATTGGAAATACAAAAGCTAGTTAGGATTGTTTTGTTTGGTGGAACTCTGAATAAAAGCTACCAGGGCTAATGTGCATTATTTATTGCCATTAGACCTAGTAGCTTTTTTTTGTAAGGGTCAAATTCCACGTACCTAAAATCCACTTGAAAGATCATTGTGGTATACCTTCACAGAGTTTACTGCGGTTGATAAACTAAAGGAGACAGCGCGATGAATTCGGGCGTTCAGTATGTTACGGATTTATGGCCTGCTAATTCCGGATGAATTTTTTCGAAAGGAGATATGCAAATGTCGAAACAGATTTTGGAAAATGATTGGAAGCCGTTGTTGAATGAGGAATTTAAGAAACCGTATTACGTGGAATTACGTGCATTTTTGAAAGACGAATATAATAAACATACCGTGTATCCGCAAATGGATGATATTTTCAATGCACTTCATTTCACCCCTTTCCATAACGTAAAGGTGGTTATGCTTGGACAAGATCCCTACCATGGTCCGGATCAGGCTCACGGGTTGAGTTTTTCTGTGAAACCAGGTGTAGCTGTACCACCATCTCTAAAAAATATTTTCCGAGAAATGAAAGATGACGTTGGTTGTCCTATGCCTGAAGATGGTTACCTAGCTGGTTGGGCGAACCAGGGTGTGTTATTGCTGAATACAGTGATGACTGTGAGAAAAGGACAAGCCCACTCTCATCAAGGAATGGGATGGGAGAAATTCACAGATCGGGTAATTACATTATTGAATGAAAAGGATACGCCTGTTGTTTACATTCTGTGGGGGCGTGCTGCACAAAACAAAGAAGCACTAATTGATACAGATAAACATTATTTGATTAAGGCTCCGCACCCGAGTCCTCTGTCCGCGCATCGGGGTTTCTTTGGTAGCAAGCCTTTTTCCAAAACCAATCAATTACTAAAACAAATTGGATATGACGGTATTCACTGGGGAGCGGTGAAGGGAGATTGAAGTAAATAAATGTTTATTAATTAATGGAAGGGGAAAATAAACACCAAGAGGCAAGGGTAGACGATTACCTTTATCTATAAGAAATAGCTAATTTTAAGGAGGAGATTATAGTGAAACCAGTAGTAAAAGAATTTCAAGATGATACTCAATTAATGTCCGAAGTGAAAATCCTATCTGCACAAGGTGTGGAAAAAGATGACTTATATGTGATCTCTCATGATTCCGACCGTACGGACAGAGTTGCAGATAAGGTAGAAGCCAACAAAGTCGGTATCAATGAAGAAGGAATCGGCAACGCTGTAGGAAATATTTTTCGCAAAAAAGGGGACGAGCTACGGGTGAAATTTGAAGAGCTCGGATTTACTCAGGATGAAGCAAATGAATTGGAAGAGAAATTAGATCATGGCAAAATTTTGTTAATTAATAAAAATCCTAATAAGTAGTAAAAATTATTATAGAAACCAGCAGATTCGGGTAGTGTATCGGTTCTGATAGCTGCTTGATGTGTTCCAAAGTCAACTCTGGTCATTGACACAACTCTTTGGCATCAGTGTGGCATAAAAAAACAATTCGATGTAATAGGTTATATACCCTTTTCATGAAAGCAGGTACCTGTCACCCGAAACAATTCTGTATAGTTTCGAGTGACAGGTACTTTTATATTTACTCACAAGGTCTCCCCTCAACCCATTCCAACTCACCATCCGTTAAATCCATCACAATACTAAATACGGTATCAATTTCTTCACGCTCAGATTGCTTTGGCAGACTATGACGGCAAATTGAATCAGGAAAATGATCATGATTAGAAAGAATCTGAAATAGATCACCCTTTGTACTATTTTTACCGTCTAGTTGGTCTAAGAGACTATTAATTGTTGTAAGACGAGTAAAAGAGTTAGAAAGTGCTTCTTCAACGATTCTCTCTTTCAGACCTGCAGAACAAATGTGATTGGTGTGGGTTACTATCCCGCGATCGGAAGTTATTTTTCCAGTGTATACAGGCGAAACTTCCATTCCAATCGCTTCTTCTGACTTAGACGCAATTAAGAAATGGGCGGCTGATGCCATTTGATTATTATCTACTTTTGAAATTGCTTCTTTTAATGAAGACGATTCGAGTACAGCCCTGAGCCCTAGATGAATTGGGACTTTGGGCTGCCATGTATCCGTTACTAGTGCATTTAGGCATACGCCAAGCCCCGCGCTGTTACTACCTATTTTTCCGATGATGCCAGCTTCGGTGACCATTTGTATGGAAGGTAATCCTGCCTGTTCAATATTCAGTTGAACAAGGGCGTCTAGTTGGGAACCTTTCCAATCCCAATTCTGAGCCAGCCACGTTTTTGATGATTTTGGTTTGGTTAATGCAAAAGAAGTACATCCGTCAGGTGCAGTTATTAGTGCGATTTCGCTTCTTGCATTAATTGCTAAAATATCTTCAAAGCTTACGCCAGCACCTTTAGCTAGACCTTCCATTTCCTCTAGGTAATTTGAATTGTATGTTTCAATTGCCTGTAAGTGTAGTAATCCTTTTTCTTTGGAATCCTTCCATGACATTGCAGCTTTTTGATGAAACATTCTTTCATACGTTTCTAATGTACGATGAACCTTCTCTTTTGCGTTTTCACCGTGTGTAAATCCTATTTGATAGGATGATCCACTTAATTCTAGAATGTGTTTTTCGCTTTTTTTATTCATAAACAAACGCCTCCAATTGTGCCTGTTTGAGGGGACAGTATCCGTTTCGGACGATGAACCTGTCTGGGGCTACTGAAAAAGTTAAATGTAATACAAAATATGAGAATCTACCATCGCATCTTCGAATATACTGCGCTTTCCGCGGGCGAGTGTCGAGCCTCCTCGGACTGCCGTCCTGCGGGGTCTCGCCGATCTCTTACTTCCCGCAGGATAAGGAATGCTCCCCTGAAAAGGCATCGCACGAAGAAAAAGTGCTTTTCTTTTTCGAGGAGTCTCCGTATATTCGAGATGCTAAAGTTAAGGTAAAAAGTTAAATTTTTAAAATCCACCGCTTTTTCAGTGGCCTCAAACCTGTCCTATTTCCTGGGACGATGAACCTGTCCCCTTTGTCCCATTTATTTAGTCAGATGCTCTAGTGTTTTCAAAACTGTGTTTGTTAGAATTTCTACACCTGGTATTAACATTTTATGGTCAAATGACATATTCGGGTGATGTAAACCTGGTTTCAAATCACAACCTAATCCAAGAACGGATGCTTTTATGTGGTTCTTTTTCAATGTGTAAAAGTGAAAGTCTTCACTACCAGTTGTGATCAAAGGGTCCACTAAGTTTTCTTTACCCAATACTTTCGTTATCGATTCGGCCATAAATTCTTGTGCTTGAGGATCCACGATTGCTGATGCCATCATTGATTCAATGGATAAATTAATAGGTACATGATAATAATCAGAAACGGATTGAACAGCTTCTTGAACAGAAGTAGTCAATTTCTCAATCATTTCATTGGTTTGTGCCCGCATATCAATACTAAAGCTTGCATTTCCTGGTATAATATTCGAACTTTCACCGCCAGCGAGAAATTTAGTGAATTTTACGGAATGCGGAATTAACGGGTCTATATGAATATGATTTAACTTTTGAACTAATTCTGTTCCTACTTCAATTGCGTTCACACCGAGATGAGGTCGTGCCCCATGGGTATCCTCACCTTGAATTACTCCCGTTATATGTCTTGCTGCCCCATGTAAGAGTGCGGGGGTTGCCATGCCATTTTCTACTTCCTGAACAGGGCGCAAGTGGACGCCGTATAAATAATCTACGTCATCAACAACGTTTTCTTCAATCATTTTTAGTGCACCAGTACCCTTTTCTTCGGCTGGTTGAAAGATAAAACGAATGGTTCCATTTGGGATTTCACCCATTTCTTTAATAGATAAAAGGACTCCAAGTACCATTGTCATATGAGAATCGTGCCCACAGGAATGATTTGCTTGGAATTCCCCATTCACTTCTTGCCAGAGTGCATCCAAATCTGCACGGATAGCCACAACTGGTTTACCATTTCCGATTTCTCCAATTACACCTGTACAATCAGTAAACGTACGTACACGACAGCCGTTCTCCTTTAAGATATTTTCAATGTATTTTGTCGTTTCTATCTCTTTCCAACTTATTTCAGGATGCGTGTGTAGGTGTTCAAAAATTTCCATTACCTTAGTTTCAATCGTATTTTTTTCCATAATAATTAGATCTCCTTTATTGATATGATTACAATTTAAATGTTTGCTTTAGTCGCTTTTCTTCCATTTTTATTTTATTTTGTCTGGTTCGTTCTGGTTCTTGAAGTGATATTCCTGAAACAAGCGCATTCATAAATGAAAACACAATTGGTGCTGTTTCTGAACGGTTTCTTTTTGAAAAGTAGACGGGAATCAAGATATCAGCATAATCGGAAATAGGTGCTATTCTGGAATCCGTAATACCAATTATAACCCAACCGCGTCGTTTAGCCTCTTCAGCAAGCATTAACGTTTCAATTGAGTAAGCGTGAAACGAAAAAACGATCAATACATGTTTTGGTGATCCGAATTCAAGGTGAGCGTCTAAATCAGGACGATATAACCTTGCATTGATGCCTATTGATTGAAGTGCATAGGTTAACCAGTGGGCCATCGAAAACGTATAACGCAGTCCCGAAATAAGTACTTGATCTGCATCTACTAAATGCTTTGTTGCTTCATTAAATATTTCTTCACTTATGTTCTTAGAAGTCGTTTGAATGTTAAACTGGTCGTGCAACATAACTTGTTCATGGAAAGGGTGTGTTTTATCCTCTTCTTTCGATAACGAATAATCATCAAAGGTTCGTTTCTGATTAAAAACATAATCGCGTACCTCTTTTTGAAGTTGGCTGTAGCCACTATATCCTAGCGTATGACAAAAACGAGTTATCATTGTTTCACTTACTCCAAGCGATTCCCCAACTTTTTTTGCAGGGTTTGCTGCAAATGCAGTTGGTTCCTCAAGTAAATAGTTGGCTACTTTTTTTAATCCTTTTGAAAGATTATCATACGCCAGTTCTACTTTTTTGTATAAATCATCCACAAGCGTCCTCCTAAAAATAAAGGATAAATTTCAAAAAACTATTGATTTAAAAGAAATACTTTATTATAATCTATCATAACCTATTCATTTTCACAATAATTATTCTTTTGAAAACAAAGAGATTATTGGAAAGCATCTAGTTGAAGGGAGGATTTTCACATAAAAGTCACTTAACTAAAAAAAGGAGGCGCATACGATATGTCTATAAAGAATAATTCTACTGATCTTCGGAAAAAGAGTAAGATGGAAATGCCAGATGCCTATATCATTATGTTATTTATTATGCTACTAGCCGCGATATCGACCTATTTCTTACCATCAGGCGCGTTTGATAGAGAGAAGCAAGGGGATATAACGGTCGTCATACCAGATAGCTTTCATGCTGTAGCTGGTAATCCAACTGGAATTCTCGATTTCTTTCTATTTATTCAAAATGGCTTAGTCGAAACGGCGGGTATCATTTTCTTAGTATTAATTATTGGTGGAACATTTGCAGTTATAGAATCAACTGGAGCGATTAATGCTTCTATTATGAAGGCAGTGGATAAAACAAAGAACCGAGAATATTTACTCATCCTTTTTGTTGGAATTTTACTTGCCATTGGCGGACTTACCGGGGCAATATCGAATGCGGTTATTGCATTTATTCCTATTGGGATCATACTAGCAAAGGCGCTAGATTTAGATGCTATAGCTGGTGTTGCGATTATCAAACTAACAGCATATGTCGGATTTAACACGTCATTTATGAGTCCTTTTACCGTGCTTATTGCACAAGATATTGCTGGGCTTCCTTTATACTCTGGTATTATATTCAGATCAATTATGACAGTTGTCATTTTTACCGTTACGATAAGCTATATTCTTTGGTATATCAAAAGGATTAAAAACGACCCTTCAAAAAGTCTTATGGGAGTGAATAGATTTCCAAAAGGAGACGAAAAAGTTAAAGAAGATGTACAATTAGAATTTACTGGAAAGCATAAACTTATCTTACTATTTGTAAGTTTAGCCATCATATTTTATATTGTTGGGGCACTACAATTTGGATGGTCACTTAACCACATGGCAGCCATTTTTCTAATTATCTCGGTTGGAACTGGTATTATTGCAAAAATGTCTCCAAACTTTGTAGTGAAAGAATTCATGGCTGGTGCCAAAAACCTTGTTTACGGGGCTTTAATTATCGGACTAGCAAGAGCAATCGTACTTGTTCTGCAGAATGGGATGATTTTGGATACAATCGTTCATTGGCTGGCAGTTGCAATGGAACCTTTCTCGTCCGTTTTTGGTGCTATCGCAATGTTTATTGGAAATTCGCTTTTCGCACTAGTTGTATCCTCCGGTAGTGGAAACGCAGTAGTTATGATGCCAATCTTAACACCGCTCGCGGACATCATGGAAATACCGAGACAAGTTGCAGTTACCGCTTATCAGTTATCTGACGGGTTTATGAATAGTATTACGCCAGCTTCTGGTGTGCTGTTGGCTTGTTTGGCAATTGGCGGGGTTCCATGGACGAAATGGGTTAAGTTTATGATGCCTTTAATCGGTTTATGGTATGTACTATCTATGATATTCCTTGCCATTGGCGTGATTATTGGTTGGGGACCTAATTACTAGGGCGGTGCATGTCACTTCCCGGTTTTTCGTTGAATTATACCGTTAAGATGTAAAAGCTGTTAGAGCTAATGGGCATGCATTGTCATTAGAGCTAACGGCTTTATTAGTGTCTGCCCATCGTGGTTTCTTTGGCAGTAAGCCTTTTTCCAAAGCCAATCAATTAATAAAAAAAATTGAGGATGAAGCGATTAGTTGGGGAGCGGTGAATCCATAGATTGATGGATTATTTAAACTAATGATTCGCGTTTTAAAATAACAAACCAGGGGTACATTTTCAGAGAAGCATTCTATTACATATAAGTTAATCGCAAAAGGAAGTGAAAAAATAGTGCTCAAACGTGTATTCATCCTGTCCGTCATTATCAGCTTAACAATACTTGCTGCATGCAGTAATGCAACGAATTCAACTGTTGAAGACGATTCACAGAATGACAATTCAGCTAAAGATCACGCATCAAAAGACAATAACAAGGGTGAGGAGAAGGAAGATCCACCTGCTAAACCCTTTAAACCAATTCAACCATCAAAAAATACAACCCCTTTGGATGAAAAGTATTCGTCCGAAGAAAAAAAGCAGATGCCTTCCGCTGAAGCGCATGGTGGTGATCGTACAAGAATCGTTCCGCTTGGACAAACGTTGTTGAAGGGGAAGAAGGATTTGAGCGATGGACCATTAAAAAATAATAGATTGGTAGCTTTTTATGGAACACCGAAATCGGAAAATATGGGGATTCTAGGAGAATATCCTCCAGAGGAAATGATGAAAAAATTGAAAGAACAAGCAGCAGCCTATTCAAAGGTTGATCCCGAACGCCCTGCTGTTCCGACAATTGAATTAATAGCAACGATAGCGCAACGCACACCAGGACCTGAAGGCTTATACATTTCTGGACCATCAAAAGAGGTGATCGATCGTTACGCAAAGCTTGCAAAGGAAAATAATGCTTTATTGCTTCTGGACATTCAGTTGGGACAGGCTTCTGTCATGGAAGGCTTAAAAAAGATTGAACCTTACCTAAAGTTGCCGTATGTTCATTTGGCAATCGATACGGAATATAGTGTTGATGAAGGCGAAGTTCCTGGAGAAGACTTGGGACAAGTGGATGGAGCCAGTATCCAGAAAGCAGTTGAGTATATGGATAAGATGGTGGAGAAGAACAATCTGCCTGATAAATTGGTAGTTGTCCATCAATTCGGCAACGGCATTGTCACAAATAAAGATAAAATAAAACCGACAAGTAATGTAGAAGTGGCATTGAACTATGACGGTTTTGGAGATTCGGCAATAAAAATGAGTGCTTACGGGAAACTGGTACAGCAACAGCCGATTCAGTATGGTGGGTTTAAATTATTTTATGAAAAGGATAAACCACTACTTTCCCCTAAACAAGTGTTGAATCTTGATCCAGCTCCTGCTATTGTGAATTATCAATAGTACTAGGCGCCGGTCACTTCTGTATTTTTCCAAACAATAGAATATATCGACCGTCGTGGCGTTATAACAACCATTGCCCACTATTTCGCAAAGAAGAACCCGAACAAGGCAATGCGCCTTATTCGGGTTCTTCATATGGTGCGAGCTACCTCGTGCCTACAACGCTTTTTCCGTCATATCAGTTTCTGCCTTTTGACTTTTATCAGGCATTAGCAGACTAAATACAATACCGAAAAAGGCTGCGATGAAGAATGTTGTAAATTTAGATGTAATGATCCCTTCAAGAGGTGTGCTGATCCATAGTATGGTAGAAAGTAGTCCGGCAAGAATGGTCGCAACAACGCCTGCACTTGAGTACTTATTCCAGAAAAAGGTCATTAAAATAGCAGGCGATAGGGTACAACCGACACCAGCCCAGGCCCAACTTACAACCAGATACAATAGTGAATCGGAAACTAGTGCGATTACCATACCAACGATGCCGAAAACTACAACTGAAATTCGAGAGATCCAAATTAATTGTTTTTCCGTTAATTCAATTCCCATTGCTTTATGAATAATATCTTCACTAACAGAACTTGTTACAACCATTAGCTGTGAATCGGCGGTTGTGATGATTGCTGCCAATACTCCTGCAAGAAGAATACCTGCAATCCAAGTAGGAAATAGATCGAGAATCATTGTTGGTAGAATAATTTCAACATCTGCAAATGATCCTTGACTATACATGGCAATCGCGCATAAACCTATCAAAAATGCTCCACCGTAAGCTAAAAATGTCCAAATAATTGCGACCATGCTTCCTTGATTAGCTTCTTTATCATTTTTAAGTGCCATGAAACGAGCGCTAAGCTGTGGTTGCCCACCTAAAAAGCCGAAGAACCAGGAAAAGTTGTTGAAGAATAATACACCAAGCGCAAATCCTGTCAGACCACCGAACCAGCTATTAAAGGAACCGCCCACATCGGCAAGTGACTGACTAATAGACAAGTCATTTGTATTAATATAGATTAATGCGGCAATTGGCAATGCGACTAAGGTTATTAACATCATAATACTTTGAATCATATCTGTCCAAACAACTGAAATAAATCCGCCTGCAAAGGCAATAACGATTATAACAATTGTAGCTAAAATTATACCTGTAGTAGTCGACATGCCAAATGTTGTGAAAAGCATTTTTCCTGCACCAGCCATTTGTGCACCGACATAAAACATGAGAAAACCTGCAATTAAAATACTGGTTAACCAGCGAATTACATTGGCTTTTTGTCCAAAACGAACAGCTAAATAATCAGGAAGTGTCAGGACGTTATATTTGTCTGTTTCTCTCATAAACTTTTTCGCAAGGACTAACCAGGCAAATATGATCCCTGAACCAATCCCCGCTGCAACCCAAAACGAAGCTAATCCAGTTGTAAACACAAAACCTGTATACCCTAATAGTAACCAAGCCGATTCGCCTGTTGCTCGTTCGGAAAAGGCTAATGCCCAGCCAGGTAATTTTTTTCCGCCTAACAGAAAGTCAGAATGCGTTTTACTATTTTTACTGAAATGATAGCCGATTAGTAAAATAACGATACAATACAAGACAAACTCAACAAGAATAATAGTCATTGTAATCCCCCTTTATCATTGTAAACGCTTCCAAATTTACGAACCTAACTTACCTTTTTAAGTTAGGTTCTGACCAACCCCCTTTTCCATTGCTCTTTGATAGATTAAGTTAGTTACGACTACATCAAATAATGCCATCCCTGTTGATTTAAATACGACCGTTTTACCGCCTTGAATTTGCTGTTTGGACGTGAGGAAACTAGCCATCGTTTGGATAGTTTCACGCCTTATCCAATTATTCTCAAGTGGTGTGGCAATGTCGCCTGATTCTGCTAGTGCATCTTCTGTATCAATAAAAATATGATCTGCTAATTGGTACAACACTTTAGGAAACTCTCGCATAGTTGGTTGAAAGGAACCAATGCCGATAATTAATTTCGCTGCTAGTAATTCGGGATTATCTGGAAGTACTGGATCTTTAGAAGTGGTTGCGGTAATGATTACTTCTGCATGGGTGATAGCTTCTTCAACTGAATCCATCGCATGAATTTGAATAGTATGACCAATCCATTGTTGAAGTGAATCTATGAACGAAGGGACTTTTTCGGGCGTGCGATTATAAAGATAAATATCTGTAATCGATCGTTCCGTACACGCTGCAACTGCTTGATATAGGCCTTGGACGCCTGTTCCGATTATCGCAATTTTTGATGTGTCTTCCTTAGCAAGATGGCGGATTGCGGAGCCTCCGATGGCACCTGTTCGAAAACCGGTTATAAATGATCCATCAATTAAAGCCATTATCTCGCCATTTTCTTGACTGTTTAAAATAACTAAACCGTGTAATACAGGATGGTTCTTATTATGTGGGAATGATGTTACCAATTTCGTGCCAATTGCATCATTTGTCATACACGGCATAAGTAATAATGTATGATCATCATCTTTTACTTGTAAACGCGTAGGCATTTGGAATTGTTTAGATTGATAGACTTCATAAGCTGTATCAACTGCATCGATCACATCCTTCATCGTTACAGCCGTTAGAATGTCATCTTTATTCAAATATAACATGTAATCATCCTTTTCTATTTTTGTTAGACAATGGCTCCTTCAATAAGCAATTCCTTTTCTGCAAATCGTTCGAATCGAAGCGGTGACAGGTCTAACGTTTGATAGTTACCAGTACGAATTAATTCAGATAGACCTTTCCCAACTGCAGGTGCCTGCTGCATGCCATGTCCACTGAAACCCGAAGCTAAATAATAGCCGGCGAGATTTGGATGTTCGCCAATAATTGCATTTTGGTCCACCGTATTATGACTATACAATCCGGCCCATCCACTTGCAATTTTTGCTTGTAAAAAATTATCGATTCGATTACCAAGAACCGGCCATAATTGCTCCATGAAAAAATCACGTGACCATCTAAAGTCAATTCCTGGTTTAACTTTTTCGGAAAATCCTGCAATTAAGCTTTTTCCCTCATGGCGAAAGTACACACCAGTTGGATCAACGGTTAATGGTAGGTCATAAGTCAAGGGTTCGGCAATATCAAACTGGATAATTTGCCTTTTTAATGGCACTACAGGGATTGGGCAGTTTATTTTCTCACTTAATAAAGGAGCCCAAGGACCAGCACAATTAATTACGATTGGTGCATGATACGTATCCCCATTGGTTAACTCCACGCCGGATACGTCTTGTTCATTTTTTAATACCGTTTCTACTGTTTCATAGATATATGTAGCACCAAGTTGTTTTGCTTTTTTAACATATCCTTGCATGACGGAATAGGGATCAAGATATCCATCTTCCGCACAATACAACCCGCCTTGCAAATCAGCTATATTTAACTCAGGTATAATGGTGAGTAACTCTTGGGGTGATAGTAATTCAGATGGAACACCATACTGACGCTGTAATTGAGATTGCTTTTGCAACTGATCAAGGTTTTCATCTTTTGCAAGAAATAAATACCCTCGTTGTTTAAAATCTATTTCAGCCTTTTCGCCATCGATGGCCATATCTTCAGGAAATGTTTTATAGTGTTGTAGACTATAACGACTAATTTGAATGTTGATTGCTGTGGTGAATAGCTGCCTGATTCCACCAGCACTTCTCGGAGTTGAGGAAAATTCATATAAATGATCTTTTTCAAAAACAGTAATTTCACCAGTATAGCCGTCTTTTAGTAAATGATAAGCCACGCTTGAACCTATGACACTGCCACCTACAATGATAAGATCTGTTTTCTTTTCCATTCATACCACCTCATTAGTTAAGTGTCTCTTAAATTATATTTAAACGTACAGTCGTTACTTAAGTCTATGGGCACTTTGTACAAAAATATTATTAATTTTATAATTATAAAAATTGTGATAATATATAAAGCAGAAAAAGGTGGGAGGTTAAGGCGATGGATGGATTCAGGCAATTTGCACAAAATACGGTGAAAGCGGTTTCGGAAATTTTATCTTTTCCAATTAGTGTAAGCGACGAACAAGGGTATATAATTGGTGATACAAATCCATCCAGAATCGGAACCATACATGCTCCATCAATTGAGGTTATCAAAGCGAACGAGGTTATCTTATTCACGGAGGAAAAGGCATCCAGTATGGACAATGTATTACCAGGGGTTGCTGTTCCCCTAAACTTTGATAACAAGACTGTTGGTGTACTTGGTATCATTGGTAATCCAAATGAGGTTGAGTCCTATGCCTATTTGGTCAAGAAATACGTAGAAATGATGTGGCAGGAAACGCTACACGTGCAAATTGAGAATTTAGAGACTATGACGCTTGAATCCTTTGTGCAATACATATTGCTAAACAAATCTGTAAACCGTAATCAGATTAATCATTATTGTAAATTGCTTACTGTAGAACCAAACCTGAAACGAATATGCATTATAGTTGATATTGGTGACTACTTATTAAAAAATGTACAATCTAATGGTGGAACTATTCCGCGTGATAGATTGAAAAAGACATTACTAAACTGCGTTGTTCGAACATTTGAAGAGAGTGATCAAACTATATGTGCCTTTTTAAATACGGAAAGAATCGTATTCCTAAAATCAATCAAGAGTGAAGATGATTTCTTGCATTTTATGAAGGGGTTCAAGGATCGATGTGAAAAGTTGCTAGAAATGTTTTGTGTCTACAAAGTAGATGATGTCAGAATTGCTTCCGGAAACATGTTTTTATCTATTGAAGACCTAAATCAATCCTATGAGCAGGCGGATTGGCTTATAAGATATGGAAAGAGGTTATCGATTACTTCTAAAATCTATTCTTATTATGACTGGGATATATTGATTGATATGCTACCACATCAATTAGATCCGAAAATGCAAAAGATAGTAGTGCGACGTTTAAAATTACTAATGACTAATGAGGCTCATGCAGAACTTAAACATGATTTTATGGTCTATTGCAACCACAATATGAACATTAGTCAAGCTGCAAAAGCCTTGTTTATCCATCGAAACACATTAATATATCGCCTGAAAAAAATTGATAACCTTACTGGACTATGTACGAGCAGATTTGAGCATTGTACACTCTTGTATTTTGTGTTGAAAGCAGAGTCGTCGTAGGTGAATTCATTCACATATAGAGGTGAAGTGAAAGAAGCTTACCAAACCATTTTAAATGAGTAGGAATATTCTTTTGAAAAGCTGCTAGTCCTAATGTGCATGAATTTATTGCCATTGGACTAGTGGTTTTTTTCTTTGTTTGTCACCTCACACTAAAAAACGCTTCTTCCATGTATAATGAGGCGTATATACTAATAGATAACAGAATCCTTTTCACTATAAGCTTATTTTGGAATAATAGGGTCTAAACATGTAATACCAAGAAAGTGTTCTAAATTAACTGTTAAACATATGCCAGTAGCCATAAAATCTGTAACTGGATCATCTTCTGAGAAAAATGAGCACACCTTACTAACATTATCCATGTGATATGATTTAACTTGGTATCCCTCTGAAATAGGTAACAGTAATTCCAGTTTTACACAGCAGTCATTGTTTTCAACAAATTGTTTAGCCCGAAAAATTGGTGTCTCTATACACCCAAAGAAAGTTTCTGCGTTTGTGTCTAAAGGGGCCTGAAATACTCCGCTCCCTATAAATGGTTTACAAGTGCCACTACAATAAAGAATAAAGGGAATAGTTGTATTTTGAAGTCCATTTCCTTTTCCTCGTAATTGTTGAATGGAACGATAACAGCTGGACGAACAGATGTTATCTGCCACTTGATCCTGTGCCTTAACAATATTTCTTACTACGTCACATACGCAATCATCAGAGGAGTGTTTCGGTTTAATCATTTCCCCTTCTTTATAACAACCCATAAAAATTTCTCCTTTCATTTTGGTTGTATATCACTATTAATATATGTAAGTTGTTTATAAGAGTCTGTATAGAAGTCCTAATTTCTAGTAAAAATGAGTAAGTTGTCTCATGAATTTTAGTGGTTATGTGGATATCTTGGGGAAAGCGTCCACACTGACGGGAATAAAACCGTTTTTAAATCATAAATATATCTATGCATGTGCTTAATCTTTAAAAGGATGGAGGGTTTGATGTTGAAAGATTTAACCGCAATTCTTGTTCATTATTCCGATCAGGCAATATTGCATAAAGCTTTATTCTCTTTAAAAAAACTTGACTCTAGTTTAGAATCCGTTATGGTTTTTCAAGAGCAAAATATGTCTTTAAATATGGATCATGGATGTGATTGGTTTGACAAGATTCAATTTATTCCTATTGCACATAACGATCTGGGGGAAATGTTGAACAATATTATCTATAAGCTAACCACTCCTTATGTATTAATTCTTCATGATACAGACTACCTTTCTCCTGCTATAAGTATCGAGTCCCTTAAACTTTTTCATTCCGAAATAATTTTGGGGATCCTCTATCGTAATCGAAACACCATTATCCATCATCCTTTACTAATTCGCACATCGTTTCTTAAAAAGGAAAAATTTTTGTCAAACCACCAGCTGCCATTCAAGGAGGCTTTTTTTCCTGCCTGGCTTTCAACTAAAGAGATTTCTCCCAAATTGTTTAAAGAAGGTCTAGTGAAGCAAGGAAGGAAGAATAATTCCGCTAATATTAAAGAAAAGCAAAAATTTATTCAAAAATATCAACTGAAAAAAGTCAAAACGGAACACCCAACAATTTCCGTTTTAATGTCAAATTATAATATGGGGAAGTATGTTGAAACTGCCGTTGCTTCTTGCCTCCTGCAAAATGAACGGATAGAACAAATATTAATTATGGATGATGGATCAACGGATAACTCCCATAAACTATTACAACGATGGGCTGATGGGAAACAAGTGAAAGTATTCAATAAAAAAAATGGTGGGAAAGCAAAGGCTTTGAACGATGTATTATCACACGTTAAGACTGACTTTATATTGGAACTTGATGCGGATGATTGGCTTGACCCTGATGCTGTTTTCGTTATTAAAAAGCATTTATCAGATCTTCCTAAGGATATTGCTGTATTGTACGGTAATCTCAGAAAGTGGAAACAGGTAGAAGGGGACGTTCTTTTTAAAGGGGTTACTCAAGGGGTTGCCATCAACGGAAAAGCCGAATTACTGTCTTATCGTTTTCCCCTTGGACCAAGAATATACCGAACTTCATTTTTAAAAGAAGAGGGGGGATTTCCAGTGGTTGAGTTTGAAAATGGGAGGCTTTATGAAGACGTAAGTGTGTTGAATCGATTAATAAAAAACTTCCGGTTTTGTTATCATGATTTTACTGTTTATAATGTACGGGAACACAATGAGAGCATCACGAAAAATAACGACTCGAAGTGGAATGACTTTTTAGAAACGTTAAATCCTAACTGAAGAGAACAATGGATATTTCATTATCCATTGTTCTTCATAAACTTTTTTATTGTTGAAATAATATAGTCTTGTTTTTGAACAGATAGCGTAGGGGAAATAGGAAGTGCCAATATTCTTTTGGCTGTCTTCTCTGCAATCGGGAAATCGCCTTCTTTATAATGAAGATAATGGAAGGCCTTCTGCAAGTGGAGGGGAATGGGATAATAAATCGCTGAAGCAATACCGTTATTTTTTAGTTCAGAAGCGAGTTCATCCCTGTCGTCCAATTCAATACAGTACTGATGAAAAGTATGGTTTCGATGTTCTGAGATTGGTGGAGCTTTTAAGAGATTGATGAAGTTTTCCGTATACCTTTTGGCAATTTCTATTCTTTTACCTAAAAAAGTGTCTAAATAATTTAGCTTAACAAGCAAAATAGCTGCTTGAATTTCATCAAGCCTACTATTCATACCGATTGATGAATGGTGATACTTCTTTTCACTGCCATGATTCCGAAGTTTACTGACTTTTTCATATAACAGTCTTTGATTGGTTACTACTAGACCAGCGTCTCCAAATGCCCCAAGATTTTTTGATGGAAAGAAAGAGAAGCATCCAATGTCACCTATTGCTCCAACTCTCTTCCCGTTATATTCTGTCCCAATAGCCTGGCAAGCATCTTCTATGACTCTCACGTTGTTTGTTTTAGCGATTTTCATTATTTCATTCATTTTAGCAACTTGACCATACAAATGTACGACGATTATGGCTTTTGTATTTTGGGTAAGAGCTTCTTCAATTTTGGATGGGTCAATGTTATACGTTTCTTCTTCTATGTCGACAAAAATAGGTTTGGCTCCTACCTGTGCAATTGCTTCTCCGGTGGCAAAGAAAGTAAATGGTGTTGTGATCACTTCATCACCAGGCCCAATGTTTAATGCTTTTAGAGATAATTGCAGGGCATCTGTCCCGTTTGCTACGCCAAGTCCATAGGAAGCCCCTGCATATTGGGCTACTAGATTTTCTAGTTTCTCTCCTTTTTCCCCGAATATATATTCTCCACTATCTAAGACCTCGGTTAATGTCTCTAGTATTGGGGACCTTATTAATCTCAATTCTTCTTTTAAATCAACCATTGGTATCTGACTAAACTCGTTGTTTGGCATTTTGTTGTTTTAACCACCCTTCGTTATTTATATTTGTTAACTTCCTATTCGCTCATACTTAATGCCTAATCGGGTTATTTCGTTTTCATTTAATTTGTTACGTCCGTCTAATACCAGTTTACATTTATTAAACTTGTTAAAGTCTATACTGCTATATTCTTGGTGATAGGCTTGAAGGATAACCACATCAATTTCAGTGATAAGTTTATCTTTCAAGGATAAAGGGGTAGCTCCATATTTAATAATTTCACTATCTGTAAACAATGGGTCGTTTACAAAGAGATTCGCCTTTTTATCCCTAAGTTGATCAATTAGCAATAAGGTAGTTGATTTCGTTGGCTCTTTTACATTTTCTCTATAGGATAATCCTAAAATAAGGATATTTTTATCCTTCAAAGATTCTACACCTTTTTCAACCTTTGAAATTGCATAATTAGCCATGTTATCATTAATTTGCCTGGATAATGGGGTCAATCCCCGATTCAATCCTTTATTTATAAAAAAGTATGGATAGATGGGGATGCAATGTCCTCCAACACCAATGCCAGGAGAATGTAAATGCGAATAAGGTTGACTATTGCTAGCTTCGATCACTTCTGACATATTTACGCCTTTTTCTTCTGCAAACTGAGCAAGTTCATTAGCAAGAGCGATATTCACATCACGGTAAACGCACTCTGCAACCTTTGAGAATTCTGCGGTTTCTAAAGAGCTTACTTCAATTAATTTGCAATTCAAAGCCTTTTTATAAAAATTTGACGCCAGTTCAAGACTTTTCTTATTAATTCCTCCAACTACTTTTGGATAGGTTTGTAAATCTTGAATAATCCGATTAGAGTAGACTCTTTCAGGGCTATAAGCGAGATAGAAGTCGTCCCCCAAACTCAAACCTGAAATTTCTTCTATTTTTTTCCCGAACCTATTTTTCGTGTCTCCAGGAGGAAGTGTTGTTTCAAAGATTATTAACGAGCCTTTTTTAACTCCCTTGGCTATATCTTGAACAGCCCGATCAATAAATTGGTAATCTACATTGTTTTGTTCATCAACTAGAACTGGAACAATCACAATTATTATATTCGATTGGGCAGCAGCTTTGGAGTTTGCAGTAGTTGCTGATAATGTTTTATTTTTATGAGCATTTAAGACCAACTGATCTAATCCTGGCTCATTTTTAATATGTGATTTACCTTGATTTATTAAAGTAATGACATCTTTATTTATGTCCGAACCGAAAACGTTAAATCCATTATTGGCAAATACAGCAGCTAAAGTCAGTCCTATCTTTCCGAGGCCAACAACGGCCACATTCGGCAATGAATGGCTTTGGTCTATTATCATATTTCAACCTCATTTCTGGTTATTAAGAATTTCACTTGATAGTTTATGTGGCTGAAAATTAAAGTGATTGGACTGCTTTATCTTCCAATGATTTCTAAGATTTAGGATAATAACTTTATAAACTCTTGTAAATTTCAATATAGCGGTCTGCCACTATTGGAGCGTGATGATACATCTCAACGTACTTTCTTCCTTTTATACTAAGTTCATTCCGCCTTTGCGGATTTAAAATGAGATCTTTTAATACGTTTGTTATGGTGGATGGATTAGCATTTACTATGGGTAATCCTGAGGGATATTTGGATACTAAATCATCTCTTATATAGCAAATCACGGGTTTTCCAAAAGCCATGGCCTCTGAGCTAATATAACCGCTGGCACCGATTCTCAACTGGTCGATGACGATATCTGATTGGGAAAGAAGATTTATTGTTTCATCATAAGTCATTCCTTCAATTAATTTAAATTGAAATGATAATCCCGAGCGTTTCAACTCATTTACTGCATTTAAAATGTATTCTGTTCCTTTGAGATCCCGCAAAGTAGGGGCGTGGACGATGATTGGGGAAGACTTTTTGACATCTGGATATTGGGCTTTGAATTGATTTACATCAACTGTATGAGGGATAACATGGGTATGCTTATATAAATTTGAAATATATCCTTCTAATTCATGGTCTTGGACAATCGCATGATCGATATATTTTGATAAGGTGGCTACATTTTTATATATTTTTTCTTCGGTCCATTCGGGTTTTACTCGGATATAAGGATTGTTAAAGCTTTTAGCGACTGAGAGTAGTCGAATGTCTGAACCGTGATGATGGACAACCATTTTCTTTCCAGCCTGTTTCAAAATGGCTAGATCCCTTTTATCAGGGAAAAACGTCTCACCAAAATGAAAGTGAAAGATGTCATACTGTTGTGTAGCCTCCTGTAAAAAACGCTTTATTTTGTTCTCTCTTTCGTCGTGACTTGTAAGCAAATTAAGCTTTAAGCACTCATCAGATTTAAATTTAAACGCGTTTTCACTAAAGTGACAGGAAGTAGCGTCAACGCCTTTTAATCGTAATGCGCGACATAACTCAATCATAGGAGAACCATAAGGAATATGTAGCACTTTCACAAATATCTATCCTTTCCCTTGGGTAATTATCGATATTCCAGCTATGATTTATCACATGTCTTTGGCTAATCGGCTATAAACTGTGAATAATCTCTTTTCCATGTGCTCCCAGCTGAAATGCGATTCCATTACCTTGCGTGAATTTAAACTCATCTCATGGATTTTACTTCTATTGGAATGGAGGAGAAGTAGTGCTTGAAAATAATCCTGAGCAGTGGCCTGTAATTTTTTGACGGTATATCCACATTTATACGTTTGAATAAACTTATCCATATCGTTGCATTGATTTACTAAAACAGGGACGCCATTATTTAGGTAACTAAAGAACTTGTTTGGCATAGCAAAGCTGTTGTTCAGGGAATTAGCAGCGTCTAAATCTATCCATCCTAAATCAACATTCTTCATGGCATCAGGAATGGAGTCATAGCTTACCCACCCGGTAAAGTCCACTTTGTCTTCTAAGTGGGGGGGAATACAAGGGCTACAATCTTGTTTTGATCCTTTTGTTCCTCCAATAATTTTGGCTTTCAGGTCAAATGTTTTATTACACATTTCCAATACGTCTAGCAGCTTATTGAAATTTCCCCTTTTCTGATTCAAAACACCTTCATACACAATGATAAGATCCGATTTAGTACTCTGTCCTGGTTCGTATTTGGACGCTAATGGAGGGGAATTATAAATCACTTCTATCCGGAGTTGAGGATCTATCGAGAGATACCATGCTTTAATAGACTCTGACACTGTTACTATGTAGTCTAACTCTTTTAACATATATTCGAGCATTTGTTTTTTAATTTTTTTTATATTTTGGGCTTGATAGCTTAAGGGATCAGGTTCTAATTCATGACTATCATAGATTAATTTGCAACGCTTTCCCTTTGAAGTTAATGCACGTTTGATTCCAATGCCCGAATAGAGAGAAAAAAACTCATGGGCATGGTAAATATCAGCCTTTTGCGCAATCCCTAATTGTGTTAACGGATCAGTAAAACGTGTATAGTTTCCAGAACGAAGATTGTAATGAAGGTCCTTGATATTTTTTTCAGGATACATCTGTTCGTACGTAATTACCTTGATTCCCTCATGAATAAAGGTTGGAGATAGAAAGCTTTCATTAAAGACACTACCATTCACGTCAAATAGATAACCATCTTTTCTAGGAACAATCATCGCTACATTATAACCTTGGTTCACGAGACTTTTGGCTTCTTTTTTGAAAATACGTGCATCTAAAAAAGGATGTTCAGATACTAAAAAACAGACGTTTTTACCCATCATTTTCCTCCGGCCTATGACAATAGGTATTGGGTTCGGTTAGACTCTAATGAAGAATAAACCGTGGTCAGCCTTTGTTCCATTTTTTCCCAACAATAAATTTCTTCCATAACTTTGCGAGCATTTATACTCATTTGTTTTAGTTGTGGCTTGTTCCTATAAAGATACAGTATCCCCTTCACATAGTCCGAGGGAGCAGGATTCACTTTGTTGAGAACGAGACCGCATTGATAGGTGTTCACAAATTTCTCCATGTCACTGCATTTGCTCACTAAAACAGGAACACCATTGTTTAAATAACTAAAGAATTTACTAGGCATAGCAAAAGCATTGTTAAGTGATTGAGTTGAATCTAAATCAATTAATCCAATATCGACATCTGACATAACATTAGGAAGAGAATGATAGCTAACCCAACCGGATAGGTTAACAATAGTTTGTAAATGGTTTGGTATCGATATCGATTCACCATGTCTCGGTCCACCGACTAACTTTAAAAGAATATCCATGATCTTACTACAAGATTCAGTTGCTGAAAATATTTTTTTGATGGTTTCTTTGGAGACGTTTCCTTCATGTGCTACAACAAATCTTTGGGTGTAGTCTCCGTCGCCTTTCACGTTAAAATTGGTGGTAAGTGGTGGAGAATTGTATATAACTTCTACGGGAAGTAGGGGATCTATGGATAAGTACCAAGATTTGATAGAATCAGAAACTGTTATGATAGAATCAACTTCTTCTAAATTTTCAAGAAGCATCCCCTTCCATTTTTTCCTTGTTTCCTCATTTATATTTAATGAAAACGGATCTGGCATAAGCTGTCGACTGTCATATATCAATTTAATATTTTTACCGTTTTGTTTTCTTAACGCGACTTTAATTTCCTTTCCGTAAAAGAATGAATTTAATTCATGAGCGTGATAAAAATCAGCTTCTTCCTTTAACCCCAATTGATAAAGGGGATCTGATAAAGGGTTTGCTGTCCTTTTTTCACTATCATAAGTTACAATTTTAATTCCTTGGTAATCAAAGTTTTTTTCACGAAAACGATTAGTAAATGGTTTTCCGTCTATATCAAATAAAAAGCTATCTTTTCGAGGTGCAATAATTGTAACCTCATATCCATGCTTTACAAGACTCTTTGCCTCGCATTCGAAAACACGCGCATCTAGAAAGGGAAGGTAGCATAAAAGCATACAGACCTTTTTTTTCATTTCTAATCCTCCCATCTTTATCTCTGTGACACTTTTTCTTGATACTTTAATCTTGATGGCTGATGGTGGTATTTTGGAGTCCTCCTAATAAAGTATTAACATCCTAACTGAATTATTCATACAAATAAGTTAACTATGTTTTCCGGTTTAAAAGGTTCTTTTTTAAATGGTAACGATGTAATGAAGTGTTGGGGGGGACAGGATGGAATTAAATCTGAAAGGAAAAAAGGTGTTAGTGACTGGAGGATCAAAAGGAATTGGGAAAGCGATAGCTGAAGCTTTCATTAAAGAAGGGGCTCATGTTGGAATTGTAGCTAGAAGTAACACTGAACTTTTACAAGCAAAAGAAGAATTAGGGGTACTGACTTATCCAAAAGACCTTGGGAAGCATGATCAGAGAGTGCAATTGATGAGTGAATTTATGAATGACTTTGGCGCTATTGATGTTCTTGTTAATAATGTGGGATCTGCCCATGGGAAAGGGGTGTTAAATACTCCTTCGAGTGTTTTTGGAGAAGCAATGGAGCTAAACTTCATCACTGCCGTTCATTTAAGTCAGTTAGCCAGTAAACTGATGATAAGTAAAGGGGGAGGAGTAATCTTAAATATTTCCTCGCTCTACGGAAAAGAATCAGGTGGTTTACCTTCTTATAATGCTTCGAAGGCTGCCTTAATTAGTTTTACAAAATCTTTTAGTTCTGAGGTAATAAAAAACAATGTCCGTGTAATTGGAATTGCTCCAGGAGCCATCTTCCATCCAAATAAAGAGTGGAAACGTCGATTAGAACGTGATCCTGACTTTTTGAAAAAATATGCTCGAGAAAAAATCCCGGCGGGGCGACTTGGGAAGACCGAAGAGATTGGAAATGTCGCTGTATTTCTGGCATCTGATAAAGCTTCTTGGATTGTGGGCTCCACTATTAGTGTTGATGGCGGGCAATCTCGATTGAATTATTAAAAACTAAACAGAAGGGAAGTGCCAAAGATTGAAACGACCGTCACTTGTAAATAGCACTGTTTTAATTATTGGAGGGGCAGGTTTTATCGGAAGTCATTTGGTAGATAAACTGCTTACAGAAGAGGCAGCTCAAATTATAATTGTTGATAATCTCTTTACTGGAAAAAAAGAAAATTTAAATCATGCATTAAAAAAAGGTGCAGTGCTTCATGTGGATGATGCTGAGAATCAGGAAGCCCTTAACTATATCATGGAAAAATACGATATCGACATCGTTTTTAACTGCGCCACCAAAGCTTTAAATTATTCTTTTATAAATCCGTCAAATGCTTTCTTGACAAACGTTTTAGTCCTAAAAAATTTGTTGGAACTTCAAAGAAAAAAGGCATTTCAAACATTATGTCATTTTTCCTCCTCAGAAGCATATGGTTCGGCCCAATATAAACCAATGGATGAAAAACATCCCCTTGACCCTACGACAACTTATGCTGCAGGAAAAGCTTCAGCTGATATGATGTTACAGTCCTATGTTAGAATGTTTGATTTGGATGCTTTTCTTGTTCGACCTTTTAATAATTATGGACCTAGGCAAAACTTTGAAGGATCTCTAGCTGGCGTAATTCCTCTTACAATTAAAAAAATATTAGAGGGGGATACTCCCGAGATACATGGTCCTGGTCAACAAACAAGGGATTTTATTTATGTTGAAGATGCTGTTGACATAATATCAAAAGTTTTCCCTATTATTTCGCCTGGTGAGTGTGTAAACATTACTACAGACCAACAATTATCGATCGAAAACGTAGTTGAAACCATAATTGACGTTATGAAATATAAAGGGAAGGTTCTCAGAAGGCCTATTCGAAAAGCTGATGTTGATAGCCATAGAGGATCAGTGAAAAAATTACAAAACATGGTTGGTCAGTATGATAAAACTCCCTTTAAAGATGGGATTGTGGCCACTGTAAATTGGGTGAAAGATAATGTCGCAAAGGAGGCACGGAAGTAACATCAATAATCGATAAATAATCCCTTCTTTTCGAAGGGATCTACTTAAAGTGGAGAACGGGTATGTTCTCATGGGATTTTGTAATGAATCTAACCTCCCATTATTACGTATAAAATATTTCTGCTTTATTGGTCAACTGATTATAGACATTCATTAATCTTTTTTCCATTTTCCCCCAACAGTAGATTTCTTCCATTACTTTTCGAGCATTTAAACTCATTTCTTTTAAAAGGGATTTATTTTTGTAGAGGTAGAGCAAGGCCTCGGCATAGTCCTCTGCTGTGGCATCTTTTTTATCAATGATTAGACCACATCGGTGAGTTCGTATAAAGGCTTCCATCTCATGGCACCGGTTAACCAAGATAGGAACCCCATTATTTAAGAAACTGAAAAATTTATTAGGCATAGCATAGGAACGGTTAAGTGATTGGTTTAATTCTTCATAATCAATCCAGCCCACATCCACATTTTTCATATGTTCAGCAATAGAATAATAATCTACCCAACCTGTTAATTTAATTTTGTCACGTAGATGATGGGGAAGGATAAAAGAATCACCATACCGTGTCCCACCAATCACCTTAAATTGAAAATCGATTGTTTTTAAGCTGATTTCTGAAATCTGAATAATTTTATCTTTACTTCCTCTTTTGTGGTCGATGTTTCCTTCATAACATGCAACCAAGCTATTACCGTTATAGTTTTTCGGTTGGTAGTCCTTAGCTAGTGGGGGTGAATTATAGATGACTTCTACTGGCAAAGTAGGATTTTGGGAAATAAACCATGATTTTATAGAGTGGGAAATGGTGATTATGTGATCAACTTCTTTAAGCATTATCATGAGTTTTTCCTTTAAATTACTTCTTAATTCTTTGGGATTTCTTGAATCAAAGGGGTCTGGAGTCAGCTCATGGCTGTCATAGACTAATTTAATTTCTTTATTGCTTTTTTTTAACATCCTTTTTACTCCAATTCCAGCAAAAAGGGATAGGTATTCATGTACATGATAAATATCTGCATCCTGTTGAACACCTAGTTCAGTTAAAGGGTTTTTAAACCCTTGTTCCCAAAGGGATTCAGGAGACAACACTTTACTTAATGGGGTTCTACTTTCTTCATAATCATACGTCACGATGGTAATTCCTTCATGGGTAAATGTTTGACTTAAAAATTGATCTTTGAGAGGCGTTCCGTCTATGTCAAAAAGATAACCATCTTTTCTAGGAACAATCAGGGTTACATCATAACCTAGCTTTTTCAGGCTTTTCGCTTCCCTTTTGAAAATCCTCGAATCTAAAAATGGGTGTTCCGCTACTAGCATACATATCTTTTTCTGCATTTTATTTGCTCCTTTGTAATAAATTTATTTTTATCGACCTAACTCTTTTTATTATATTTGGTTCTTTTGAAATCATGTTCAAAATAGCGGGAAAAGGTATGCCAAATATCAAATATATGGACTGTAAATAAAGGATTAACGTTTTTAGAAAGGAGAAAGAAATGAAAATCTTAACAGTAGTAGGAGCGAGGCCACAATTTATAAAAGCATGCATGTTATCTAAAGCTATAAAATCCAATTCAAAAATTGAAGAGGTTATCGTACACACTGGACAACATTATGATGATAATATGTCTGCTGTTTTTTTTAAGCAATTGAATCTCCCAAAACCAGATTATTATTTGGGAGTCGGTTCTGGATCTCATGGAAAACAAACAGCCAAAATGTTAGTGGAGCTAGAGAAGGTTATGATTTCCGTCAATCCGGATATTGTATTAGTATATGGAGATACAAATTCTACTCTTGCTGGGAGTTTGGCGGCATCGAAGCTTCATATTCCAATAGCCCATGTAGAATCCGGACTGCGTAGTTTTAATAAGAAAATGCCAGAAGAGATTAATCGACTGGTCACAGACCATCTCTCTAATTGGTTATTTTGTCCTTCTAAAGCGGCCACTGAAAACTTAAAGAGAGAAGGGATTGTTAAAGAGGTATATCTAACAGGAGATATAATGTATGATTCAGTTCTTTACTATAAACCTCTTGCTTTGCAGCAATCTACCATCCTACACGATTTATCTCTTAAAAAAAATAATTATTATCTATCAACCGTTCACCGGGCCGAAAACACTGATGAACCAGAACGCTTAAAATCAATTCTTGAGGCCCTTCAACAATTAAAAATGGATGTGGTTCTTCCGCTACATCCTAGGACGAAAAGTAAAGTTAACCAGTTTAAGTTAATGGAACTAATTTCTGCACCTCATATCAAAATTGTAGATCCTTTAAACTATTTTGACATGTTAACTGTTGCTTCTCAGGCAAATGTAATTCTAACTGATTCAGGAGGGTTACAGAAAGAAGCATACATGCTTAAAGTTCCTTGTATTACGCTCAGGGATGAAACAGAGTGGATCGAAACGTTACAGACAGGTTGGAACCATTTAGTAGGTGCCGACACGCAGCAAATAGTGGATACCGTAAAGGCGATCCAATTTCCTAAAGAACATCCTCCTCTTTTCGGGGATGGTAAAACTTCGCAAAAAATAAACGAGATCTTAGTAGAAGGGTTTGAAAGATTATAGGTTGGGGTTTTCATATTTTTTAACATAAGGAAGGCAAAAACAAAGGCCATAAAGGAATAAAAAGAGGTGGATTGATTTCACCTCTTTTTGGTGTTTGTACGGTAGACTAAAAAAGAAATGAAAAATTCATTGCATCAACTTTCAAGTTCCTTTTACATATTTCTTCCATCTTATTAAGGTTTCATTCATTTTCGGGTCTTTTTCAATAGAATTTAATGCGGACAGCAAATGGATATGTGTTATGTGATACCCCCACTTTGCTACATTTGGAAAACCTCCATCTGTTGTATAATGAGTGAGATCATATGCTGTACGGTTTCCTAAATCGTATAGTGGAAGCATTCTTCTTAAGGTAGTAACCCCATCATCGTATAACTTTTTAGTATCACTATCGACTGTTTCTTTGTATAGATCGTATAATCCGATCAAAGAAAACATGAAGCCATTTAAAATAAAGCTAGGGGGATCAGTTGGACATTCTTCATAAAATAAAAATTTCTCCTCAAATTTAGCCATAATACCATTTTTGTTTGAAGGTATTTTAAAAATACTAGTAGCTTTTAATGCACTTTTACTGTACTTTTTGTTTTTCGTGAGGAAGGATGCACGCGATAAAACCGACATTGCCATTCCTAATCCAATTGACGAATACCATGGAGCTTTTAATTTAGTAAGCCTACTGGGATAAAAGTGAAGATCAAACTGATAAGCCCAACCACCTAGAGAATCCTGATTGTTTATAAACCAATCAGCCATCAGTAAAAATTTCTTTTTACTTACCTCATCGTTGTTATTTAAATAAAGACTGTAATGTTGTAAGCCATATTGAGCAATAGTAGAAGGGTTATAATATTTCCCATAAGAATAAACTGTTTTTGGAATCCCATCACTGTTAAATTCTACATTCCAATTTTCAACTTTGTTTTTATCGTAATGCAAATAATTTCCTTTATAATCATAGTGGTTAATTTCAGAAAACCGTGCATTGGTCACGTGGATTTTTAACGTTTTCTCTTTTTCTATCCACACTTTTTCTGCGTGGTATCCTTTTTCTAATAAGGGAAAGGGTACAAAAAGTTCATTTCCTATTTTCTTCCCCACAGACTCAAACTGATCATGCATCACAACTTTGAAATCATCGATTTGTTTTGATTCCAAACTTTTCACCTCCACTTAATTGAATAATTCCGTTCCTAAAAGGTTAGAAAAGCAGGAACAATTTAAGAATTAATTTGTTTTGCAGGAATCCCCGCAACAACAATGTTGTCTTCCATATTCTTTGTAACAACGGAACCAGCCCCTACAATGGTGTTGGAACCAACGGAGACACCTGGTAATAGTGACGCATTATTACCAATTTTAGCTCCCTTTTTAATATAGGGTCCTTTTAGGGAATAAGATTGAGCACCCATGTACTTATCATTTGACATCGACACACAGGGACCGATAAAAACATGATCCTCTAGTGTAGTATCACCTGTTACATATGCTAGCGTTTGAATGGTGCAAGATTTTCCTATCCTAGTATTTAATTCAACAATAGCTGCTCTTCCAACCACTGATTCTTCACCTATCGAAACATTCTCCCTAATACTTGCGTGATCTCCAATAAACACATCTTTTCCAATTTGGGCACCAGAATAAATGGAAACCAAATGTCCTATTCGTGTACCAGACTCAATAACTAACGGATTATCAATCTGGGAAATCTTTCGCATTCTTTGGTTGGTGTTTGGTTGGATTCCAAGGACACAATTACAACCAATCGCGACATTATCACCAATTTGGGTACCTTGCAAAATGATTGTATGATGACCAATTACAACATTTTTACCAATGGTTACATCTTTTTCAATGACGGTGTGATTTCCGAGTTGAGCACTTTCAGGAATAGTAGACAAGTGAAAACCTCCTTTTTATTTATGGAGTATGCTTTCTATTTTTTTAACAAGCTGTTGAGTTCGTCGTTTAACAGAATGCTTTTGTCGGATAAAATTGTATCCTTGTTCAACAATCTTTTGTCGTTCCGCTTCATTCGCTAAAAAATATGCCGCTTTTTCCTTGAAGTTGTTTTCGTCTATTGGTACAAAATGAAATCCAGGAATAAATCCAAGATCCTCCAACTCTTTAAAAGTTGGGGCTAACAGTAGAGACTTACAGGCAAGCGCTTCAAAATACTTTATAACAGGGTAATTTAGGATTGATGGACAGGTAAAAAGAATTTTGGCCCTGTTAATTTCTTTAGCGTACAATTGGCCAATAAAATGTTGTTTCTCTTCTTGTTCACTTAATTTTCGATAACCTGGATGATGGTGATAAACGAAGTCCGTGTTTCCTTCGTACGATTTAATTATTCTTTGTCTTAATGGATAAAAGTCGTTTATAGCGCCCATCATTAATAAGTTTATTTCCTTTTCTAACCCATAGTCCTTACATAATTCTATATTAACAAAATGAGGAAACCATTCCATTTTATTTTCAAATTCCGGATATGTTTCTATGAATTTATCTCGAACAACAGTGAACAAATAAGAAATATTATTTTTAGCTATATAGTTTCTTCTAAGGCTCGTAAAACGGTGAACATCATTTATAAATAGTCCTGTTGGAATATCGATATTTGCAAGTCCCTTAACCATTGGTGACATTTCTTTATCAATGTCATTTAACAGCAATATAAAGTCAGGGCGAGTGGGTAGCTGTTTCAAAATATAGCTAATGTGGCCAGGTTTTCTCCATATCGTTAAATTTACTATATTACTAAGTTCTTGCTCTAAATAATAAAAGTTCTTGTTTAGCAGGCTTGATGTATCTTCAGCGATAAACAATACGTTAATCATGCTTTCCTTCCTTCTCTTCCAAAAGTCTAGTATTTGATAACAGGACAAACGCCAAATTTGTTTTTTTCGTTATGGTAGTCTATCTCACTTAGTAGCTGGCGCATAGGATATAAAGTGAGTAGTAATAAAGAGTGAGGAGATTTTTTATGAAAGTCGGTGTAATTGGAACAGGAAATATGGGAGAAAATCATGTGCGAACGTACTTATCGATGCATGATCATTGCCAACTTGTCGGTATATACGACAATGATGAAAAGAAAGGACATCAGATTGCTGAGAAATATAAAGTAAAACAGTTTCAATCGATTAATGAACTTCTTAAATCCGTTGATGCTGTCAGCGTTGCTGTACCGACTGAATTCCATTATGATATTGGCTTAATTTGTATCCAACACGAAGTACACATGTTAATGGAAAAACCAATTACGAGTACTGTCGTCCAGGCTAAGGATTTACTCCACAAAGCTAAGAAAGCAAGAGTTAAAATTCAAGTGGGACACATAGAACTTTTTAATCCATTAATTCAAGTTCTTACAAATGAATTAGAAAATGAAGATATTATCGGAATTGCTTTTCATAGAATGAGCCCCTATGACGAAAGAATTAAACATGTTGATGTTGTAAAGGATCTAATGATTCATGATCTTTATATTTTGCAAGAACTTCTTAAAGATAAAATCACGGAGTTTTATGCTCTTGGAAAAATCATTGAGAATACACCAAAACATGCTGTTGTCATTACTAGATCCTCACAAGGGGTTACAGCGCAATTGACGGCTAGTTTTAAATCAAAAAGAAAAGTTAGAACCATTCGAATTCTTACTGAGAAAGCTTTTATTGAAGCTGATATCTTAAAAAAAGAAATCAAAATAACACGTTCTATAGAGGATGCAAGTAACACTCTAGGAACATTAACTCAACATATTCAGATTGACAATTCTATACAACCATTAAGCGTTCAGTTGCTGGATTTCTTAAATTGTATTAAGTTCGAAACAGAGCCTTCCGTATCAGGAGAAGATGGAATTAAAGCACTAATGATAACAAATGAAATTAGTGAGGCTATTAGTAGTATTAAAGCCTAACATCTCATGTTTTTATTAAGATATTACTTATTAGAGATAAATTATTTTAATAAGTAATATCTGCATAACTTAAATAAACAAACTTTAGAGTACACGCTTGTGTACTCTTTTTTATATTTATACAATTATTAAACAGAAATAAATAGCTTATAGTTATCTGTATGAAAATAAAATAAATATTATTTCACAAAATCCATTTTTTCAAAATCATTTCCTATTATCAGAATCGGGATTTGTTAATAAGTAGGTCGAAATTTTATGATAGCGTACACAAAAAGTAGATAATAGGATATTTAAAAAATACCCTATCTCTGCCTGTTTGCAAGTTTGAAATTAATTCTATGCTACTAAAGGAAAACGAACGAAATTAATAGCATCTATTGAGATAAATAGGCGATTTTGCCCATAACCTCCATAGCCGCCATTAACGTCAACTCGAACCGAATCTTCGGTAACATTTGAAAGAATTCCTTCAATCAAATTGTTATCTGTGGCTACTTCAACTCTTGAACCAATACGATTGGCTAGTTCGGCAGCAAAAGTCTCTTCAAACATCTAATCCCTCCTTTATAATTAACCGACAAATTCGATTTTTTCAGTTCGGACCAGTACTTGATTTCCAGAACTTTCACTAATTACGATATAATTATACTTTACGGCAATCAGTGTTCCGGTAACTGTACCAAATGGAGTAGTAACTTGTACTTGTTGATTGACTAAATTACGTAGCACTTCTCTAAGTGGATTGGGGTTATCGCATCTATCGCATGGTTCTGGTTTGTGACACTCCTCATGGTTACAGCATCTATCGCATGGTTCTGGTTTGTGACATTCCTCATGGTTACAGCATCTATCGCATGGTTCTGGTTTGCGACACTTCTCATGGTTACCGCATTTATCGCACGGTTCTGGTTTGTGACACTTCTTATGGTTACCGCATCTATCGCATCGTTCTGGTTTGTAACACTTTTTATGGTTACCGCATTTATCGCACGGTTCTGATTTGTGACGCGTCTTATGGTTATCGCATTTATCGCATGGTTCTGATTTGTGACGCTTCTTATGGTTATTGCATTTATCGCATGGTTCTGATTTGTGACACTTCTTATGGTTATTGCATGAATCGCATGATTCTGATTTGTGACGCATTTTGCGATACCTTTGACTTGCTATTACAAGTTTTTTATTGTGGATATATGACATATGTTCTCTCCTCCTTCTACCCGTTTAATCTATATTATGTTAAAAGGTTCAAATAGTAAGGGTGACTGTCTTAGCATGAAGCGCCTTTTTCAACTTTAACAAAAATGGGTACCACTAATCCTATGATCTTAATAAAAAGATCAAAGAAAAAAGAATAAATTCAAAAAATGTCTTGTAAAACGTTTTCATTTGTTTTATACTTTTACTAAATCGGTTTACTAAATCGGTTTAGTAATAATTTATATAATATGTAGATTTAGGAGATTAGTATATGAAAGCGATTACGATGGCTGATGTAGCAGAACAAGCTGGAGTTTCAAAAAGTACAGTTTCCCAATTTTTAAATGAACGTTTCGACTATATGGGCAAAGAAACAAAGGTGAAAATTGAAAAAGCAATTGAGGAATTGGGTTATAGTCCAAATATAGTGGCGAGGAGCTTAAAACAAAAATCCACGATGACCATCGGTGTGATTGTTGCGAATATCCTCCATGTATTTTCCACACAGGTTATTCGAGCTATTGAAGATTACTGCAACGAATCTAATTTCCATATTATTGTCTGTAATGCCGATGATGATCCAACGAAGGAAAAGCGGTATATCGATATGCTTCGTGCTAAACAGGTAGACGGGATTATCGCATTCCCAACAGGTGGGAATGCTGAACTGTACAACAAATTAATAAAGGCTAATTATCCAGTTGTATTTATGGATAGAATTCTCACTGGTGTGCCTGTTCCTACTGTAATGCTCGACAATAATAAAGCCTCCTTAATCGCAGTAAGTCAGCTAGTGAAGGATGGGTATCAGAGGATCGGGATGATTGCGCCGCCACTTAGTTCCTGTGTAACGTCCAGGGTAGAGCGAATTGATGGATATAAACAGGCATTACAAAAGCATGGTATTCCATTTAACCCCGATTATTTAGTAAGTGGTGAAATAACTGATTTAGAAGTGAAAATTCACCATATGTTAACTCAAGCCGAGCCCCCAGAGGCAATTGTGGCGTTAAATGATAGGGTTTTATTTGAAATTCTAACGTATGCAAAAAAACAACAACTTACTATTCCAAAAGATTTAGCGCTAATAGGTATTGATGATGTTTCGTATGCAAGCATTTATAGTCCGGCACTTACAACGATTGCACAACCAGCATTTCAAATGGGGGAGAAAGCAGCTGAATTGTTATTAAGTAGAATCAGGAATAAAAGTAATGAGGGTATATTGGATGTATATAGGTTTGAACCGAACCTAATTAAACGAGAATCATGTTAGACCAATAAGATATTTATTTAGGAGGAATTTCTAGTGAAAACTATTACAGATACAGTTGTTAAAGAAATAACAGAAGTGTTAGAGAAAGTAGATTCTGATCAAGCGGTGGTTTTTGCAAATGAACTTCAACATGCGAAACGAATTTTCATTGCTGGAACTGGGCGTTCTGGCGCAATAGGGAAAATGCTAGCGATGCGGTTAATGCATATGGATTTTACTGTATATGTTGTGGGGGAATCCATAACGCCGAGTATTGAATCAAGCGACTTATTACTTATTATTTCCGGTTCAGGCAATACGGCTTCATTAAAAGAATACGCGAAAAAAGCAAAAGAAATTGATACGAGGATTGCTTTAGTTACAACGAATGAAGATTCACCGATTGGAAAGCTAAGTGATTGTTCCTTACGAATTCCTGCAGCAACAAAGAACAGACATGAATCGGAACCAGATACTATCCAACCGCTCGGAAGTCAATTTGATCAATCCGTGCACTTGCTTTTGGATGGAATTGTCGTCTATCTTTTGCAACAGCAAGCCGAACAAAGGGACAATTCAAGCTTATTTCAAAAGCACGCAAATTTGGAATAGAGAAGAGGTACACATGATGACACCAATAGAAATGATTAAGACGAATAAAATAGTGGCGGTCATTCGTCATGCAGATGAACATAATATAGTACCGATACTTGAGGCTTTATCCAAAGGTGGAGTGAAGGTGGTTGAAATAACTGCTGAGACTGCAAACGTTGGTAACGTAATAGAAGCTGCCGTCAATCATGTGCATGAAGAAGTATGTATAGGAGCGGGTACGGTTCTGGATCCAGAGACTGCTAAGGCAGTTTTGCTGGCGGGCGCTGAATTTATTGTTTCCCCTACATTGAATACAGATACGTTAAAATTAACAAATCGGTACGGGGTGTTAAATATTCCTGGAGTTTTATCGCCCACGGAAATTCTGACTGCCTATGAGCACGGGGCAAAAATGGTGAAGATTTTTCCAGCAGATACATTTGGGCCGGGCTATATTAAAAACATTTTAGGGCCACTACCACATGTACAGGCAATGGTAACTGGGGGTATTACGCTAGAAAACATGAATGAATACCTTGATAAGGGAAGTGTGGCAGTTGGAATTGGTAGTAATCTGGTAAATGCAAAAATGCTAGAAACAGAGAAAGACTATAGACAGCTTACGATTAATGCCGAGCACTATGTAGCTAAACTGAATGAACGAAAAAAATCGTGATAGACAAAGAAGGGAGCTTTGGAATAATGGGGAAATTTAAGAACGCTTTCATTTTGCTTGTTCTGGCATCTGTTTTAATTCTTTCATCGTGCTCGGAACAAGTCGACGCTGATGGAGATGGAAAGATTAAGATCATCGCAGCTCATAACCAAACTTCACCCAATAGTCCGTATCAAGCGGGATTATTAAAGTTTAAAGAGGTTGCAGAGAGAGAATCAAATGGAACGATTGAAGTAGAAGTTCATGCTGGAACGATTGGTACGGAAGAATCGGAGCTGGTGGAAAAACTTCAATTAGGAGCTGCCGATGTAGTTGTAGCATCTCCTGGATTTATGACACAAACGGGAATTCAAGAAATAGGATTCTTCTCAACTCCATATCTATTTCAAGACTATGAGCATTGGTTGAAGGTAGTGGACGGTGAAGTCGGGAAAAAGATGGCTAACCTCTTAAATGAGAAATCAGACAATTCATTTAAGTTATTAGGGTATTGGACAGCTGGTGTCCGACATTTCTATGGGAAGAAACCATTGGAATCAGTTGATGATTTAGAAGGTATGTCAATACGTACCCAGACATCTGGTGTAGTAGCAGAGTTCTGGGAGCAGACAGGGGCAATTCCATCATCTATTTCGTGGGGAGAGCTTTATCAGGGGTTACAACAAGATGTTGTTGATTCCGCTGAAAATGCGTATCCGTTTTTTGTACAACAGGCCCACCATACAACACCGAACGGTAAGTATATAACGGAGACAGCACATGATTATACAACAAGGTTCTTACTAATTAATGGAGAGAAATTTGATAAGTATTCCAAAGAGCACCAGAAGATTATTTTACAGGCTGCAAAAGAATCCGTGAAGACTGAACGGGCTGTAACACAGAAACAGGAAGTGAAATATAAAGAAAAAGCAATTGAAGAAGGGGCAGTCGTTAATGAAATTAATCGAGAGCCCTTTATTGAAATAGCTAAACCGATTCAGGATAATTTTGCAAAAGAAATCGGGGTAATAGACATGTTGGAGAAGATAAGAGAATTGAAATAACTAAGGAGGGATAACTGTGAAACGTTTTGTACAAGCCCTTGAAAAATTGCAGATTACAGTAGGGGTCATATTTTTATGTATTTTCTTTTTGGTAATTGTCCTGCAAATAGTTACAAGATATATGGGAATATCAGTCATCTGGACGGAAGAGGTTGCAAACTATTCCTTCATCTGGGCCATTTTTATGGGGGCTGCGGTAATGGTTAACCGTCGTGAGCACTTTAACTTTGACTTCTTTTTAAGAAAGCTGCAGGGTAAGAAAAAGGCTTCGCTAAACATTTTTAATGATTTGGTGTTAATTGTCTTTAATACGATTATTTTCTTGCTAGGTATACAGGTTGTCAGTGAGTTCTGGAACTATACATGGGCGTCGATCCCAGAAATGAAAATGGGCTATATATGGATCGCTATTCCAATCATGGCTGGAACGATGATAATCTATTCCGTGTCACATTTGATGAACCATATTCAATTGCTCAAGGCAAAGGAGGTAAGTGAATAATGGGATTTCTATTACTTGGACTATTTATTATATTGATGCTTATTGGCATACCGATTGCCTTTGTAATTGGAATTGTGGCATTACTCGGGATTTTTGATATTCCTTACACACCTGAAGCGACCGTACCGATGAAAATGGTGAATGGGCTGGACTCCTTTGTATTGTTAGCTGTTCCACTGTTCATTTTAGCCGCTAACTTGATGAATTCCGGGAAAATTTCAGAGAAGTTAATCGATCTTTCTTTAGCCATTGTCGGTCCGATCCGTGGAGGTCTTGCACATTCGAACATACTAGTATCCATGATGTTTGCAGGAGTTTCTGGTGCATCACAAGCGGATACAGCCGGGGTAGGGAAAATTCTTATTCCAAGCATGCAAAAGAATGGTTATGATAAGGAAACTTCTGTGGGGGTTACAGCTGCCTCTTCAACAATTGGTGTTGTTATCCCTCCCAGTATTCCGATGATCATTTTCGCTGGACTAACAAATGCTTCCATTGGTGCGTTATTTCTGGGCGGGATTATACCAGGTATATTAATTGGACTAAGTATGATGGTATTTGTTTATATTATAGCCGTTAAGCGAAATTACCCGAGGGCTAAACGCGTAGAATTCAAAAAGTTTGTCAAGCTATTTGGACAAGCCATTCCTGCGTTACTAACACCCATTATTATAATTGGGGGAATTATCTCTGGGTTCTTTACTGCAACAGAAGCTGCTGCAGTAGCATCCCTATATACATTAATTGTATGTATGTTGTACTATAAAACATTAAAGGTCAAAGATTTACCAAAGATACTAATGGATACACTAGCATTAAGCTCGCTCTCGCTATTTGCATTAGCGGCCGCAAGTGCTTTAGGGGAATTGATGAGTTACTATCAACTTGGAACGATAGCACAGGACTTCTTTACAAATAATGTGAGTGCAAAATGGTTATTCCTTATCATAATTATCGCGTTTTTCCTATTCATTGGTACATTTATGGATGCAATACCAGCAATGATTCTATTTGTACCGGTCATTTTACCAACAGCTTTAGAGTTTGGAATTGATCCCGTACATCTCGGATTAATCGTTGTTATTACGTTAGCAGTTGGGCTCATTACACCACCATATGGATTATGCTTATTACTCGCGGCGAAAATTGGGAATATGTCGATTGAACGATCGTTTGTGGCAGTGATACCCTATATCGCTATAATTATTGTTGTCTTACTGTTTATTGCATTTCTACCAGATATTGCGTTTTATATTCCGAGAATGATTAATCCAAGTTTGTTTTAGCTGAGTTGATTATAGAAAGGATCGATGATTTTGGTAGAACAATTTAATAACAAGAAGCTAGCTGCTGAAGCGGCGGTTACCTATATAAAGAGTGGTATGACGGTTGGATTAGGTTCAGGTTCCACCGTAAATTGGATGCTGAAGAAAATAGGTGAGCTTGTACAAGATGGACTTACTATTAAAGGAATCCCATCGTCGATAAAAACAGAAACCTTGGCAAGAGAATATGGAATTCCGTTAACAGATTTCTCTAACGTCACTACTATTGATCTTGCCATCGACGGTGCAGATGAAATAGACGATCAGTTGAATCTTCTAAAAGGCGGAGGAGGATCGCTTGTCAGGGAAAAAATTGTCGATGCGATGGCTAGTGAACTAATTATTATTGCTGATCAATCAAAAATCGTCTCGCAATTAGGTGCTTTCTCCCTGCCAGTTGAAATAGTACCATTTGGCTTTGAGTTAACAGCAAGGAACATCGCCGAACTTGGTGGTGTTCCAACATTACGGAAAAAAGATAATCGTGTATTTGTATCTGATAACGGGAACTATATTTTAGATTGCAAGTTTGATAATATCCAGAACCCTAAGCGCTTGCATGAGAAATTGAAATTGCTAGTCGGTGTCGTGGAAACTGGATTATTTGTAGGAATGACCGATAAGTTAATCGTTGCACGAAACGGAAAAATTGAAACACTAGTTAATACTAGATAGGAAACTTGGAGGTAATAGCGTGAATGATGTAATTACGATTGGAGAAGCGATGATCGCCTTCAACCCTAGCTCAACAGGACCGATGAAATTTGTAAACACATTCGAGAAAAAAGTAGGCGGCGCGGAGCTGAATTTGGCTATTGGTTGCGCCCGCTTAGGACTTAAAGCTGGCTGGATTAGCAGATTGGGCAATGATGAGTTCGGAAAATATATAAAGACTTTTGCGCGTGGTGAGGGAATTGACGTATCACAGGTCAAATTTGTGGATGGGTATCCAACTTCATTAAATTTTAAAGAAATAATGGAAGATGGAAATGTGCGGACTTTTTACTACCGCGATAAATCTCCAACATTAAGCATGAAGGCGGAAGACTTAAACGATAGCTATTTCCAACAAGCAAAGATTCTGCACATAACCGGGATTTACGCCGCAATTGATCCGAAGAATATCGAAATTCTTAACCGAGCAATCGAATTAGCGAAAAAGCATGGCTTAAAAATTTCTTTTGACCCAAATATTCGTTTGCGTATGTGGAGTAAAGAAGAAGCAAAACAAGCATTGTCCACTATCCTACCGCACGTCGATATTTTACTTGCGGGCGACGAAGAAATGGATATTATTATAGGGGAAAAAGATTCTAAAGCCATTATCGAAAAAGCCAAATCGTTTGGAATTTCATATGTGGCAGTTAAACAAGGGGCTAAAGGAGCTGTTGGCTACCATAACGGTGAGATAATCGAATCACCTCCCATCAAAGCATCGAAGGTTGTAGATACAGTTGGTGCAGGAGATGGTTTCAATGCCGGTATACTTTATGGGATTTTACACAATTGGACATTGGAAAAAACGTTACGATTTGCTAATACAATTGGCTCGATGGTAGTGAGTGTAGTTGGTGACAATGAAGGATTACCATATTATGAAGACGTACAGGAACAGCTTGGTGAAAAAGAGCGGATTGAAAGATAACGAAAGAGGTGAAACAATGAAGCTACAGCTTGCGCTAGATCGATTGACAAGAGATGAATGCATCCGCATTGTTAAAGAAACAGAAAAAGAAATGGATATCATTGAAGTGGGTACAGGGGTTATTAAAGAATATGGGATGGCTATTGTCAGGGAAATGAAAGAGCTATTTCCAGATAAACAAATCGTCGCCGATATGAAAACCTGTGATGCCGGAAAACATGAAGCGCTGCAAGCATTTGAAGCTGGTGCAGATATCACCACCGTAATGGCCTTTTCCGCAAATTCAACCATTACAGATATGTTGAATGTCGCAAGTGATAAGGGAAGCCGTCTAATGGTTGACCTTTTAGAAGTTCGTTCAAGGGAACGAGTGAAAGAACTGCATGATCTTGGAGTTGATTTGGTTAGTCTTCATGTTGGAAAAGATAAGCAGGCAGAAGAATCATTCAACACGGATCTATTTTCATTATTAAAAGGCTTTGAATTTGAAGTTACGGTGGCCGGAGGAATTAATTTAGACAAGATTTCTGCTGTTGTACAAGAAAAGCCAGACACGATCATAGTAGGAAGTGCGATAACAAAAGCGGAAGACCCAAAAAAAGTCGCTGCTAGAATGAGAGCATACCTTTAACGAGAAGATGGCTTAGATTTCTATAAACGTAAAAAGGTAGTTACATCTCGCTGGGTGTAACAATGGAATTTAGTGAGGATAAGAGAGAAGCGGTGGGACAATAAGATTCCACTGCTTTTTTTCAGAGATAACGGAATCAATTTCATAATTACTCTTTTTAAAAATACAAAGACCTGCAGAATATAAATTCTTGTTTTTAAAAAACGCTCTATTTTGTTTTGCATGTGTTTGTGGTGCCACAGTGGAAATATACTCGCTTCCGCGGGCAAGCGCCAAGCCTCCTCAGCTCGTACCTCGCCTGCGGGGTCTTGCCTAGCTTGTTTTTTTAAGCAGGAGTCTCGCATATTTCCACTGCTGACAGGGGTTCATTTCTCTACTTTGTACTATACTTCTAAAAAAACGGCTAAGGGACCTTTATAGCCATACCATAAGACATTCTTGCCTTCACTGTTTTTCTTGTCCCCCATTTTGGATCTTGTGACAGGCACTCATCGTTAAACCGGACCCCAGTTAATTAAAACTCCTATGGTCAGCATAATTATGGCAATTAGCACCCAAATAAGAAATAAAGGAAGCATCCATTTTGCCCATTTTATCCAAGCTACACCAGCTACGGCAAGACTTGCCATAAGTGGTCCGGATGTAGGGAAAATACTGTTCGTAAACCCATCGCCAAATTGATAAGCCTGTACAGCTACTTGGCGAGTGATACCAACCATATCAGCAAGTGGTGTTAGGATGGGCATCGAAATCATTGCTTGTCCGCTTCCGGAAGGTACTAAAAAGTTTAGCAACGCGTTTGCTACAAACATTCCAAGAGCCGCAAATACAGGCGTGAGTTCTTCAAGGGGTATGGAAAGGGCGTTTACAACCGTATCAAGAATTTGTGCATCTTCCATAACGATTAAAATAGCACGAGCAACACCGATAATTAAAGCGCCGTAAACTAGCTTCGCGCAACCATCTAAAAATGTTAACGCTGTTTTATTATAGTTCATTCCAGCCATGGCTCCGGAGACAAGTCCTATGATAATAAAGAATGCAGCCATATGATTAATTGTCCATTTAAATTGAATGGTAGCGAAGACAAAAAACAGTAATGCAAGTCCAACAAAACTTAGTATCAGCTTATGGCGGGTCGTAAAAGGTGCCTTTAATTCATCTTCCGAACCTTGTGATTCATCTAAAATGCCCACCATACTTTTGGAGGGATCATCAAGTATCTTCTTTGCATACCGCCACGTGTACGCAATTGTTACACCGACAATGACAATAAACACGATAACCCGGAATAACATACCTGAGAATAGTGGAACGTCAGCAATTGACTGGGCAATTCCTACTGTGTATGGGTTCAGAAACCCAACATTAAAGCCTGCAAATGTTGCGCCAAATGTGATCGCAACTGCTACAATTGCATCCAATTTTAACGCACGTGCTATGATAATACCAATTGCGACGAATGGAATGACGGAATTGGCTACTGCCCCAACTGCTCCTCCAAGTGCAAATAATATGGAAACGATAGCAATTAACCAGAACTCTTTACCGCGTGTTTTGTTGACAGCGCGAAGAATTCCACCTTTAATTGCACCTGATCTCTCAATTACTTCAAATGCTCCTCCTGCAAATAGAACTAAAAATATTAGGCCACCGGATTGAACCATACCTTCTTGTAGAGCTAGAAAAATATCCATAAAGCCAATCGTGTCACCTTCCACTCCACTATATGTCCCGGGAATGACTCGTTCGACTCCATCGATCGTTTCCCTTTCAAAGGACCCAGCTGGCACAATATAGGTTGCAATGACAGCCATTAGCAATACGATAAAAAGAATCACGTATGTATCAGGCATTTCTAATTTCTGTTTTCGTTTCTTGTTTTGATCTGATTGCATATTTTTTAGTCCTCTCTTACTACTAGTTAGTTGAATTTATTCTTTAGTATAGTAGTTAACCTATTTTTTTTCAATTCTTTATTTTCCAACAAGATTTAGGGTAAAAGAACTAGATATAATATAATTTTTAAAAAACTAGACTAAAAGTGGTATAGACAGGTATACATCTAGTAGTTATACTTTGAAAGAAAAGTCATAATTAAGAAAGGTTTGAATACTAGAAAAGGGAGTGTGGTAGTTTTGTTAATTAAAAACCGAAACGCGTTTGTAACAAGAGCCTTGATACTTTCCTTAGCACCAATTCTATTCATGTTGTTGGCTAACAGCAGTTATGTTGATGCAGAAGAACATGAACAGGAGAGTGAGTTAAACATGAATCCGATTCCTCAGGAAATGCAAATAGTAGGACAGGGCTTCCCACTAACCCCTGTAGTTGGTCTGGTTATTGGAGAGTCCACGGATGAAGCGGCGATTCGTGAAGTTGAACAGACTTTGAAAGAAGCTGATGTAAAACGAATCATCCGTAAAAGTGAAGGAGAGTCGAAACCAAACACCCCTGTAACCATTTGGATTGGTGGTCCTTCAGAGAATCAGGACTCCAGTAAGATATTACAGGAACTTAGTGTGGACGGGCCAGAAAAGTTAAAGGAAGAAGGGTATGTGCTTGCTTCTCGTTTAACTGGAGACAAGCGTATAGTACTAGCTGGTAAAGATAAGGCTGGAACATATTATGCAGCACAAACTTTTGAGCAGCTGATTCAGGAAAGAGAAGGGCGTGATTGGATCCCTTCGATTGAAATTCGTGATTGGCCGGTAATGGCGCTACGAGGATCGATTGAAGGATTTTACGGACCGCCTTGGAACCATGATGATCGATTAAGTCAGTTAGAGTTTTATGGAGAAAATAAAATGAATTCCTATATTTATGCGCCAAAAGATGATCCTTACCATCGAGAGGATTGGCGCGAACCATATCCGGAGGAAGAATTAAATGAATTGAAGGAACTAATTGATAAAGCAAATGAAAATCATGTGGAGTTCACATTTTCCCTCTCTCCAGGTAATACGGTTTGTTACTCAGGAGATCAGGACTTTGAGTTATTAATGGATAAGATGGAGGCGGTATGGGATTTAGGTGTGCGATCCTACGCTATATTTCTAGATGATATCAGCTATGAGCTTCATTGCGAACAGGATATAGAAAAATTCGGAGATGATCCAGATCCGACGGCTGCAGCACAAGCTTATCTTTTAAATCGCTTTAACGAATCGTTTATCAAAACGCATGAAGGTGCAGAACGTTTGATTACAGTTCCAACTGACTATGCAGGAAATCATACAAACACATATAGGGAACAATTTGCTGACTTAGTACATGATGATACGATAGTGATGTGGACAGGTCCTGCAGTCGTTCCTGAGGAAATCACCTCAGAAGGGGCAAAAGAAGTTTCGGAAATCTTTAAACATGATCTGTTTATTTGGGATAATTACCCCGTGAATGACTTTGATAGAAATCGTTTGTTTCTTGGTCCACTTGTAAAACGGGATGCTGATTTAACAGAAAACGGTGTGATTGGACTGGCAGCAAATCCAATGAATGAAGCAGAAGCCTCCAAAATTCCATTGTACACAATTGCTGATTATACATGGAATCCATATAATTATGATCCCAAAGAATCATGGGAACGTAGTATTCAATCATTTGGGGGAGATGCCGCTGAAGCATTAAAAACGTTTGCAGAAAACTCTTATTCTTCTAGGATTACCGATAAGGAATCCTTAACCTTAGAACCTTTGCTAGATAAGTTTTGGGAGGCTTATATGAACAATGATGCGGAGGAGGAGGCAGGAAGTCTGTTAGCAGAATTCGAGAATCTGCAAACGGTACCAGATCGTCTGCAGAAAAATATGGATAATAAACAATTCCTTGAAGAAATAGACCCATATTTAAAAAAACTGGAATTATCAGGGGAAGCAGGGGTCGTTGCTGTAAATCTATTAATGTCTGAGAAAGCAGGGGATTCCAATTCAGCAGACCAATATAGAGAAGAACTAACCTCCTTGATTAGTCAGCTGGATGAAATTCCGCAAGAAATGGGTAAATTTGTAATAAAACCATTCCTCATACAAGCTATATATGGAGAATACGTTCTTTCAAGGCCATTGGATGGCGTGAATAAAGTTCGCGGTGCGGGGGAGCTCATCCAGTATACACCTAAGCATGGCGATACCACCAGAACCAACATTTATGGATATGAAGTTACCGTGGTAGAGGGAACAATTGTTGAAAGAGGCGGGAACAATTCCTCGATTCCTGATAATGGTTATGTATTAAGTATACATGGTAGTGATTGGCTTATGGAAAATGCGTTACTCGGTGCAGAAGTTGAAATAGAAGATGGTCAGGTGCTTATTACTATACCTAAATAATTCTCATTTTAACCCGGGCAATTAACCTATACAAGTATAAAATGTACCCTAAAGAGTAGTCACCTTTTTCAGTGTTTACTCTCCATAGGGTACATTTTAATTTCTCCGGGTAGTCATTTGTTATCTGCTGTTTTAATCCACCTTGTAAAAAAGAACAGTTGTTAATATATTTGCAATAATAATTACTTTAGCGAACTACTATCTTTAGGTATCAATTCTTTCATGACTTGACTTCTACTTTGGTTTTATTATAAACAATTTCACCATCAATCATTGTCCATTCTACTTGTGCTTCTAATAGTTCATCAGTATCGGTATTCATTAATGAACGGTCGAAAAGAATGAGATCGGCTAATTTTCCAGGTTCTAAACTTCCTTTTACGTCTTCCTCAAAAGATGCATACGCTCCATTAATCGTGTACATTCTTATAGCTTCTAAGAGAGAAACCTTTTGGTTTTCACCAACTATTTGTCCTGAGTGAGATTGACGTGTTAATGAAGTATGAATCCCACGAATTGGTGAAAAGTCAGTAACAGGACAGTCAGATGCAATTGCTGCTACAACATCCTCCTTTAAATAGTCTCCTAGTGGATACATATGCGCAGCACGTTCCCCATAGTTCTCAATATATCCATCTCCATACTCGTAATGGAATGCAGGATTTGGTATCGGTACTACATTTTGTTCTTTCATTCTTTTGATTAGGTCGGGTGTTGCTATACCTGCATGCTCAATTCGATGTCTTGTATCTTGACGAGGGTATAATTCATTTGCTTTTTCGATGCATTTTAACAGCATATCAATTGCAGCGTCACCTTGTGCATGAGAAGTTATCTGCCAACCCTTTGCGTGGGCGGGAATAAATAATTCATCAACTTCTTCCTGCTTGAAATAATGAACACCAAAGTTTTCTGGGTCACTCGTATAAGGATCACGTGTCCATATGGTTGGACCGCTACTACTGCCATCAAGGAATAGTTTCACTGGTCCAATTTTGAACTTATTATCCCCTAATCCAGTAAATATTCCTGAATCAACCATATGTTTAACAACATCTTGCGGTTTACTTAATGCCCCAATCATTGCATAAATGCGCTGTTTAATAACACCCTTTTGTGAGTCAGCTTGTAAAGCATGTATATTGTCTAGACCATAGCCTGTAGCATCATGAATAGATGTGATCCCTTTTTCTGCAAAATGTTCAGAAGCAATTTTATGTGCCTTTCTCATTTCTTCATCTGTAAAAGAAGCCACGGTAAACATTTTCATATGAGCATTTTCGACCATTAGTCCCGTGAGTTCTCCGTCTTTTCTTTTTTCAAACCTTCCACCATCCGGGTCAGGGGTATTCTTATCAATATTAGCCAGGCGAAGTGCATGACTATTCACAGCTGAAATATGCCCACATGTGCGCACTACAAGAATAGGATGGTCTGTTGTAACAGTGTCCATTTCTTCTTTTGTTGGAAAACGTTTTTCTGCTATGTTTCCCTCATGGTAACCCCAAGCTCGGATCCATTCCCCCTTAGGAGTACTAGTTGCTCTTTTTTTTATATCTTTCAGTAGATTATCGATGGATTGAATATGTTCACTTTTACATGAAATTGAAAGTGCATTAGTCCCATACATCGTAATATGCAGATGAGAGTCAATGAAACCGGGCATCAATGTATTGCCATTCAATTTAATAACTTCACTATTTTCATCTTTTAGTGTTAGGATATCTTCGGTTGACCCAACTGCTTGGATCCTATTCCCCTTTATAGCTACTGCTTCTGTAACTTGATTGCTACCATTAACCGTTATAACTTCTCCATCAATAAATAAAGTTTGTTTTTCCAAAAAAAATCCTCCCTTATGATACTGGTTATTTTGCTTCTATTGTATTTGTCGGTGTGTCTTCTTCATATAATTCATCTACCATGTCAGGAAAGAAACGTTCGATTGTTTCTCTAGACGCAGGTTTTGTCATCAATGAAACAGTAACGAAGACAGACATGTTTACCAATAACCCCCAAATTCCAGCGTGAACGCCAAGCGGGTGAGGGTACACGAAAGAAAATAGTACGGTTACAATAAATCCTCCAAATAACCCCCAAAATGTACCTTGCTTTGTTGCTCTTGGCCAGAAAAACATACCGACAATTGCCGGAAATGCTTGTCCAATAAATCCATATCCTATTAACAATATATACACCAAACTTGCTGGCTCCATGATGGAGATAGGTGCGATAATAAAAACCATGATTGGGAATATCAATCTTCTCGTCCATTTTCCAGCGGTATCATCATCCCACTTTAAAAGTGGTTGTAGTACATCTTTGCTATAGCTAAGGGCAGTTGCATGAATACAAGGTTCACTGGAAGACATTGCAGCAGCCAACGTACCAGCACCTAGAAGACCTGCGACAATTACAGGCATATTATCTACTGCCATTTGAATAGCTACTGTATCTGGATTTGCAAGATTTGGGTACATAAAGATTCCAATAAAGCCAACTACTATCATTGGTATGAGTACTATATAAAACGTTGGTAGTAAAGTGGCTGCTCGTTTGATAGACTTCTTTGAATTTGCTCCCATCCACTGTATCCAGTGAGTTTGCCAAATAGAAAAAATAGAAATCAATATCGAAGTTGTCCAAAATGTAACATTCATATCACCTAACGCCCCAGGTAGTGTCATGAACTCCGGAATATCAGCTTTTACGCGTTCAAAAATAGGCCTGAATGAATAACCTCCAGTAAATTGGTGAGTAGCCCATAGACCTACAAACCATGAGACAACTAACATTAATCCACCTTGAAAGGCATTTGTAACACCTATCGCTTTTAGACCACTTTTATACAGGTAGATAGAAATAACACCAAGAGATATAAAAACACCGACCCATGTAGGAATCAAACCGTAACTCATTACGTTCAAGATATAAGCGGCTCCAGTTGTCTGAAGTATTGCATAGGCCAGAATTCCAATTGAAGTAACAATTGAGGCTAATCCCCCTAGTTGTTTACTTTCATAACGATCAGATATTGCAGCTGACTGTGTAACGTGATTATATTTTTTCCCGAGTTCCCATACTTTCGGACCGAAATACCAAGCAACGATAGCCATATACGTTAAATAGATTACAACATATAAAACAGGTACACCTTTAGAAAAGGCCCATCCTGGTGAACCCATGAACGTATATGCACTAACACCCCCGGCACCAATTAGAAGATACATCATAATGGGCCCCATGCTTCGGCTACCAACACCCCATTCTTCCGCATCATCCATATTTCTCCCTTTACCCGCGGAATAACCGAGTATCACAGCAATTACCATGTAGGAAACAGTGATAATAAATGGAATGTAAATACCCATTATTTAATCCCCCCGATCTTGTTGATAAACCACATAATAAAGGTTGTTAAAAAGATAATAATTACTGACCAAGTCATAAGGATAGGCATCCCTAGAATAATAGTTTCATTGTTAAGTAATGGTATTACTGGCCAGCTACCTAAAAGAATTACAAAAATGATTAGACCCAAACTAATCCAACCTTTACCTGTGTTAGGAAGTCTGAATGTGGCTTTCATTTATATCCCCTCCGTGATTTATTTTTTATTTAAGGAAATTCAATGTGACCTGAAATAGTTGTTTCGTGTCTATATCTTCAGTGTTAGCGCATTCATTTCGACGCAACCCTTTCATCAATTCAAAAAACTCATGACGCAATTCCGATATTAAATCCTCCTCCATTCGGACTGTTTTGAATTCGCAGAATAAATATAACTATAAAGAAAATGCCAAACAAGAACACTAATCAAAGTGTTAAATATGAAGTTGGCTCGTTTCACGTTGTGTCCATGTAATGTGCGCAGTAATGTTTTATGAAGCATCCTCTAGAAGTAGTATTTCTTAAGAGCAAGGTAATTCATAGGATTCATAAAATTATTTCAATCTTTTGCTTAATTTTTCCAGTCGTTGACACAGTGAATGCAGACTAAGCAAAAAACATTTGATAAATAAAAAACACCTCTCGTGGACTAAACGTTAAATAAAGAAATAGATTCCTATACATAGTGTACATTGTACTTGCTTTTTCGCTATTGTAAAGTTACCTATATAACCTTTTTTCCTGTTTACTTGCTTTTTACAATTGAAGGATGAAAGTTTAATTAAAAATAACAGAATCTTTAGAAGAGACTTTAAAATTTGTAGAAAAAGATGATAAGTTATGTAATAATTAAACTATAAAACTAGTAAGAAAGGATGTGCAAAATGAGAAAAGAAGGGTTATTAATTAATGGAGAAAGACTTAAAAATACGATGGAACGTTTCGCTGATTTTGGGCGGACCGAAAACAATGGAGTAACTCGTTTAGCGTTATCTGAAGAGGATGGCTTGGCGCGGGACTTTTTTTGTTCTAGTTGTGAGGAGTTAGGGCTATCTGTAAAAATTGATGACTTGGGGAATACCTATGCAACGCTTGAAGGTGTCGAGAATAAACCACCGATCGTGATAGGATCACATTTGGACTCCGTAAAGAAAGGCGGTAGATTCGACGGAGTTCTAGGTGTACTAGCTGGATTGGAAGTAATTCGAACGCTTGTGGAGAACAAGATTAAACCGCAAATCCCAATCACAGTTGTAAACATTACAAATGAAGAAGGGGCAAGATTTGAGCCATCAATGATGTCATCGGGAATTCTTTCTGGAAAATTTGAAAAGGCTACCATGATGGAAAAGGTGGATGCAAACGGAATCACGTTTAGGGAAGCACTGCAGAAAATTGGATACGCAGGTGATTACGAGAACCGTCTTGAAGATGCTACCGCCTTTTTAGAGTTACATATTGAACAAGGTCCAATTCTTGAGAGAGAATCTATTTCTATTGGCGTTGTTGAGTGTGTACTTGGAATGGTTTGCTATGAAATAGAGGTAACTGGTGAATCTGATCATGCAGGAACAACTCCGATGGACATGAGAAAGGATGCTCTCTTTGGAACAAATAATTTAATCGCTGAGGCTCGCAAGAAATTGAGTGCTCTTGATAATAATTTAGTTTACACAATGGGTAGAATGAATGTTTACCCGAATGTACACACAGTTATCCCGAATAAAGTTGTCTTTTCACTGGAAGCAAGGCACCAGAATTCGGAAACGATTAGCCAAGTTGAGGACATTATCCAAGAACTTACACAGTTTTCTTCGAAAGAGGGCTGTGATGTTAAGGTTACAAAGTTATGGGGACGGGATACAGTTTGGTTCAATAAGGAAGTGTGTGATCTACTAGAGCAATCAACAAAGTCATTGGGATACTCCTATAAAAAAATGGTGAGTGGTGCTGGTCATGATGCACAGTTTTTAGCAAGCTATATCCCTTCTGCAATGATTTTTGTTCCAAGTATTAATGGGAAAAGCCATGCCGAAGAAGAACTGACTGAATGGGAAGATTGTGAAAAAGGGGTTAATGTTTTACTAGAAACTGCTTTAACGCTGTCAACTAGTGGGAAGCTCAGTTATTGATAGATTCATACAGAATATAAAAAGAACTATTCTAGGCCACATGTAAAAATGAGGAGGACGTCATTATGCATATGAACCGTTTTAAGGATAAAACGACTTCACTGAAGGACTTATCATTAAACTTCAATGAGATCGAGCCTGACTTATCGCCTAAGGAAGCAATGGATGAATCAAATCGATGTCTTTATTGTTACGATGCACCTTGTATTACTGCCTGTCCGACTGACATTAATATTCCATCCTTTATTAAAAAGATTGCATCTGGAAATATGAAAGGGTCAGCTAAAGTCATTATGGACGCTAATCCGGTAGGAGCAAGTTGCGCACGAGTATGTCCGACAGAAGACTTGTGTGAAGGTGCCTGTGTGTTAAACGATGCCTCTCTACCGATAATGATTGGGAATTTGCAGAGACATGCAACAAACTGGGCGATAAAAAATAATGAACAATTGTTTGAAGCTGGTGAAGATAACGGAAAAACAGTCGCAATTGTAGGTGGTGGTCCTGCTGGATTGTCTGCGGCTCGTGAACTTGCTCGTCTTGGATTTAACGTAACTATTTTTGAAGCGAAAGAAAAAGCCGGTGGTCTTGATACGTTCGGTATTGTTTCGTTCCGTTTGCCGCAAGAAGTGTCGTTATGGGAAGTGGAACAAGTTGAAAACCTGGGTGTAGAGATTCGTACGAATACCATGATTGGACGAGACATTTCTGTCAGTGACATTGAAAGCGCTTACGATGCAATTGTGCTGGCTGTTGGGTTATCAAAAGTGCCGATGCTTGGTATAGAAGGTGAGAATGCAAACGGCGTACACGATGCTATTAATTTTGTTGAAACGACAAAGACACCACCGTTACGTGAGGATTTTATTGGCAAAAAAGTTGCCATTATTGGTGCAGGAAATACAGCGATTGATGCCGCTACTTGTTCTGTTCGCCTAGGGGCAAGTGATGTGAAAATGTTGTACCGGCGAACGGAAGCTGAAATGACGGCATATGAGTTCGAATATGAATTTGCTAAGCAAGAGAATGTTGAATTTAGATGGTTAACACAACCGATGAAGATTTTGACAGATAGTGAGGGAAAAGTTAACGCGCTAGAGTGTATCCGCATGGAACTTGGAGAAGCGGACGTTTCTGGCCGTCGTCGTCCATCCCCGGTCAAAGATTCAGCGTTTACGATAGAGGTGGATGCGGTTATTAAGGCGATCGGACAATCGCGTTTTGTGGATTTAATTGAAGAATTTGATCTCAGTCATGACCGAGGTATTGTGACTATTGATTCTGATACACATCAAACCTCAAATCCAAAAGTATTCGCAGCAGGTGATGTGATTTTCGGTAATGGTCAAGGAGAGGCAATGGTCGTTGAAGCGGCAGAACAAGGAAAGTTAACCGCTTATTCGATCTATAAAGAATTGATTGGTGAGAACGCGACTGTAAATGCTTAACGAATCACAAACAAGTTACGGGAGGTATTTTTGTGGCAGATTTACGTATTAACTTTGCTGGAATAAAATCACCAAATCCATTTTGGTTAGCTTCTGCACCGCCAACAAATTCAGGGTATCAGGTGCAAAGAGCATTTGAAGCGGGATGGGGAGGGGCGGTTTGGAAAACACTTGGCGAACCGATATTAAATATATCCTCTCGCTTTGCAGGCACGCACTTCAATGGTCAGCGTATGGCAGGCTTCAATAACACCGAATTAATTACTGACCGTCCACTTGAAGTAAACTTAAAAGAAATTTACGAAACGAAAAAAAGATTTCCTAATCACACCATCATTGCCTCACTAATGGTAGAGCCTCAACAAGAAAAATGGCATGAGATTGTAAAAAGAGTAGAAGCGGTTGGGGTAGATGGATTTGAATTAAACTTCGGCTGCCCACACGGGATGGCAGAGCGTGGCATGGGAGCGGCTTCCGGACAAGTACCAGAACTCGTCGAAAAACAAACGATGTGGGCGAAGGAGGTAGCTGAAACACCTGTCATTGTGAAGTTAACACCGAACATTACCGACATTACCGCAACTGCATATGCGGCAGTTCAAGGCGGAGCGGACGCGATTAGTATGATTAATACAATTAATAGTCTTGCCGGCGTCGATCTTGATACCTGGAACACCATCCCACATGTAGCTGGAAAAGGAGCGCACGGTGGCTATTGCGGTCCTGCTGTAAAACCAATCGCCCTTAACATGGTTGCTGAATGTGCTCGTAACTCAACTATTAATGTTCCTATATCTGGAATTGGAGGGGTTTCAGACTGGAGAGATGCAGTGGAATTCATGTTAATGGGGGCAGGCGGTGTACAAGTTTGTACAGCAGCTATGCACCACGGCTTTAGCATAGTAGAAGATATGGTTGATGGTTTAAACAATTATCTGGACGATAAAGGCTTAGACTCTGTTGAAGACCTAGTTGGGAAGTCTGTTCCGAAGTATTCTGACTGGGGTGATCTTGATCTCAACTATAAAACTGTTGCCCGCATCAATACAGACACGTGTATTAATTGTAATAAATGTCATATTGCTTGTGAAGACACGGCACATCAATGTATTGATATGCTAACTGCTAAAGATGGTAGCAATTACTTAAAGGTTCACGAAGAAGACTGTGTTGGTTGTAACTTATGTTCGATTGTTTGTCCGGTGGATGGAGCGATTGACATGATTGAGATTCCAAGCGATGAGCCAATGACATGGAAAGAACGTGAGACTGCGATAAAGCAACCATCATGTGGAATTAGTTTGGTCAAATAACTGAAAGGGGATGAAAAGTATGAAAAAATTGATAAAAAATGGAATAATTGTAACCGCGACTGACGAATACGAGGCTGATGTGCTCATTGAAGATGGCAAGGTGACTTCAATTGGGGCCTATCTGACGGAAGATATAGATGAAGTGATCGATGCAAAAGGGGCATACCTTTTTCCAGGAGGCGTTGACCCGCATACCCATTTAGATATGCCATTTGGTGGAACTGTAACAGCTGATGATTTTGAAACAGGAACGATTGCTGCGGCCTATGGAGGTACAACAACGGTTATCGACTTTTGTTTGACGAATAAAGGAGAGCCGTTAAGAAATGCCGTTAGTCATTGGCATGAAAAATCAAAAGATAAAGCCGTCATTGATTATAGTTTCCATTTAATGATAGGAGAAGTAAATGACGCTGTATTAAGTGAACTCCCTTCTATTATTGAAGAAGAGGGCATTACATCGTTTAAAGTATTTATGGCTTATAAAAATGTCTTTCAAGTTGATGACAGCGTACTGTTTCGTACACTTTTAACTGCAAAAGAACATGGTGCACTAGTCATGGTTCATGCTGAAAATGGTGATGTCATTGATCACCTCGTAACAGAAGCATTAGACAAAGGTAACATAGATCCAATCCATCATGCACTGACAAGACCACCAGAATTAGAGGGGGAAGCAACAGGAAGAGCTGTCGAGCTAACTGGCCTTGCCGACTCCCAGCTATACGTTGTACATGTAACTTCCGCTGCTGCACTTGAAAAAATCACAGAAGCTCGTCGAAAAGGTTATAACGTATGGGGGGAGACATGCCCACAGTATTTAGTATTAGACCAATCGAATTTAGAAGAGCCTAACTTTGAGGGAGCTAAATATGTGTGTTCTCCTCCATTACGTGAGAAATGGAATCAAGATGTACTCTGGAATGCGTTGAAAAACGGCCAATTGCAAACATTAGGTTCTGATCAATGCTCCTTTAACTTTAAAGGCCAGAAAGACTTAGGGAAAGGTGACTTTACGAAAATACCTAACGGTTGTCCGATTATTGAAGATCGCTTTAGTCTCTTTTTCTCTGAAGGAGTTAAAAAAGGACGGATTTCAATCAATCAATTTGTTGATATGGTCTCGACGCAACCAGCGAAGCTCTTTGGGTTGTTTCCACAAAAAGGGACTATTGCAGTCGGCAGTGATGCGGATATCGTAATCTTTGACCCAAATCGGGAACGCACATTATCTGTTGACACGCATCATATGAACGTTGATTACAACCCATTTGAAGGAATGAAAGTCACCGGCGAACCAATTTCTGTGTTGTCCCGAGGAGAATTTGTAATCCGCGACAAACAATTTGTTGGTAGTCCAGGAGAAGGTAACTATTTAAAACGAAAACGGTTTAATAGTACTAAAAAAGTTACTGAAAAATCTTTAAGTTAAAGGGAGGAAATAAACTGTGGAAAGGCCAATGTCACACCACAAAGAATTTCTGGGTGAGAAAGAAAAAATCGATAATCTGTATAGCAAGGGGTATCGAATTACAGCAGTTAATGAGACGCTAAGTGGCGCATTTGTAGAGTTTTCCCGGATAACTGAGGAAAAGGAACTTGAAACAGAGGAACTCCAACTATTAAATCCAGACACCAGAATTTATTTCTCAACGCTTATTCACAAACAGCAAAAAGCGCAATAAGAATAGGATCAAATGTTGCTTTGAAATAAAGTTTAACCGTTTTAAAAAAGATCAACTGTTTATAAAAAGTTGCACCGGTTTACCCCTTTGGTATGCTTTAGTCCAAAGGGTGTTTTTATGGTAAAAATAAAACATAGCTTTATTCCATACGACGGGCCATTTTAAGGGAATTAGATATTATGTTAAAATATAAAGAGGATTAAAAATAATAATAAATAAGTAAAAAAATAACGAATAGAGAAAGGTGATTGAAAATGGATGTAAGATTTCCAATTGGAGAATTACAAGTTCCTAAGAAAGTAACATTAGAAAATATTCAAGAATGGCTAAAGGAAATCGAAACGTACACGATTAAATTAAGAGAAACTGTTGACTCATTAAGTGATGAGGAATTAAGCAGAACATATCGCGATGGTAGCTGGACGGTTCGTCAACTTGTTCATCACATTGCAGATTCTCAGTTGAACATGTATCAACGTTTGAAGCTTGCTTTAACAGATGAGATTCCAACAGTACCAGCTTTTGATCAAGAAAAGTGGGCTATTCAACCGGATACAAAGCTTCCTATAGAAAGTTCTATTAAAATGCTAGAAGGTATAAATGAGCGCATCGTATCTTTAGGATATAGTTTAACTGAAGAGCAATTAGATCGAGCTTTTACTCACCAGAATAACGGTAAAATAACAGTTGCCACAAAAGTTGCGAAATTAGCTTGGCACGAAGAGCACCACTTAGCCCATATAAAAATTGCATTATCAAAATAATACAATATGTATGGAATTGGCTTTTCGAACTTCGATAAGCCAATTTTTTTTAAATGGAATAATTACAGAAGTTTTATTCAACTAAAGTGTGATTGTAGAGCAACACAGATAGAAAATGATCAAATTTTTTTATAAAACCGAAACTTAAATTTGCTGGATAAGACCCCAGTTCGATAAAAAGATGAAAGGCTACAACAAGCTGGCTACAAAGTCGCTAAATCAGATTCTGCTCCGGGAAACAATGATCTGCAGATGAAGCTATTTTAAGAAGTGCCTGACACCGTATGTTGGTATTTTTCCTTTTGGTGCGTTAAAGTAGATAGTATTATTATGTAATAGGGTAAGGGAGAGAGATAATATGACACAAAATTTTGATACAAGAGCAGTCCACCTATCCAATAAAGAAAAGAAATCATTTACAAGCAAGGTAACTCCAATCTATCAGACCTCTGCCTTCAAGTTTACCGATCTTGATGATATAGAAGATTTTTTTAACGGGAAGAATGATTATTTGTACACCCGGGTTGGTAATCCAAATCCAGATGAATTGGGTGAAGCAATTGCACAGTTGGAAGGTGCCCCGCATGGTGTGGCGACTTCTTCAGGGTTGTCGGCGATTTTAGCAGGGATATTGAGTGTCGCTAAGCATGGTGACCATATTGTTGCATCTAAGGATATCTATGGGGGTACATATGAACTTTTAGCAAATGAATTGCCGGATTTTGGGATTGAGGTTACATTTGTTGATTTTACTAACCAGGAAGAAATCTCTAAAAATATTAAATCTACCACCACACTGATTTATTCGGAGTCTATAACGAACCCATTACTGCGTGTGGAAGATTTGTCTGCACTAGTTACTATTGCGAAGAACCACAATCTTTACACGATGATTGACAATACATTCGCAACCCCTTACTTCTGTACGCCATTTGAAGAGGGCGTTGACTTGGTTGTGCATAGTGCAACGAAATACATTGGCGGGCATAGTGATGTTACTGCAGGTGTGCTAGTCGGTAGAGAAGACCTGATTGCCAAAGCAAAATCAAAAGTAGTTAATTTAGGTAGTAATTTGAGCCCTTTTGAAGCATGGCTTGCTTGCCGTGGTTTAAAGACTTTAAGCGTAAGAATGGAGCGTCATGCCAAGAACGCTCAAGCTTTAGCCAATGCATTAAAAGAAAACAATGCCGTGCAAAAGGTTTATTATCCCGAGAATGTGTCATCAAAAGGAAACGGAGCGATCGTCACAATTGATATCACCGGGAGATGTAATGTAGCCGACTTTTTCAAATCGTTAGACTGGGTAAAAATAGTTCCTACGTTGGCAGGTGTGGAAACATCTGTTTCATATCCACTATCCACTTCGCATCGTGCTGTTCCTGAAGCTTCTAGGAAGGAGCTTGGCATTACAGAAGGACTAGTACGGATTTCGGTAGGAATAGAGGATGCAGCCGATATTATCGCCGCCTTTGAACATGCATTAAAGGAATCTGTTCTGTCTTAGCGATAGCTAATAATGCTGGAATTAAAATGGAGGCAAGCGCATGAAAGAAGTCGTCAAGGTTTTGGCCGAAATAGTAAACCGGATCCATGATGTTTTACTCGAAAGCTACATCAAAAGCGGATAAGTTGAATATATCTGCTATGAATAAAGAGGCTACACATAACTGGACAGTTAAGTGTAGCCTTCTTACCATTTTTATGATAGGTCTTACCACCGTAAGCAGAAATTGAATCACAAGATAATGAAAGCGCATACAATTACGCATGAAAAAGTAATTAAAACAGCATTCACAAACTCACTGCATCATCTTTTTCGTCTGTTTCACCATTGGTATCTATCTCCCAGTCCCGTCCAACTGTTATTCCTAAGTACTTTTCATCGTCTGGGTCTTCTATTTCCTTCTGATTATATTTCTTGAACCACCAATACTTAGCTAAAACATAATAAGCAATTGAACCTACAATAAATCCAATAATGAAGGAGTAATCCAAAAATAGACATGCTACTGCTCCGCCTATAATCCAGGATAAAAATCCAGCAATATTTATGCCTTTCCAATAAGAGTATTGACCATCGTTTTTGTATAAATCAGGGACATTCACTCTTCGCTTGCGCAAAATATAGTAATCTACAAACAAAACGCCGGTTATCGATGATAAAATTGCCCCGATGATTAATAAAGCGGTTAATATTACGTCCATAACATTCCACGGTTGGATGACAATTCCCACGATTCCTGCTATAAAGACAGCTACAGCATAGGAAACTTTAGGGCCTCCAGTGTTGGAATAAATAGCCGCGGCTGGAACAAGGTTGGCAGAAATATTGGTAGACCACTGCGTGAGAATGACCATTATCAATAAGACCCATAGCATCCATCCAGTCGTACTATCCTGCAAGGCTATTACGGGATTATTTGTAGAAGCAGCTGTAAATGATGCAGCCCCAATCATAATCATGAAACATCCCGTCAATGGGAGTGCGATAACACTTCCGATTAACGTACCTTTATTCCGCTTAAACCAATTTCTCTCAAATTTTGGTGCTTTAATGTGCCTTGAAATGGTTGGAATGTCAGCACCCAACGTAGCCCAAAATCCCATATTAGCGAAGACAACAACCATAAATGCTGTTATCGTTGCAACGCCAGAAACTGGGCTTTCAACCCATGTCCATACACTTTTTCCTTGCTCAAGTGCTTGAGTTGATAACGTACTGTACATCCAAATGGAAACAATAATAATGAATGGTACCGAAATTTCCGCAAAACGCTCAACCCATTTTATCCCGAGTGCAGTGTTTATTAATTGAAATAGAGCAAACACAAGAAAACAAATGAACCAGTTATCGTAATCATAGAGAATAGTTAAAATTACACTAATTGCAGTTGCGCCAAAGTAAGTATTTACCCCAAACCAAAATGATGCTGAGACAGCACGGATTATGGAAGGAAAATGGGTTCCAACTATCCCAAATGGTGCTCTCATGTAGACTGGAAATGATATTCCGTGTTCAATTCCGATATCGCCGATTAATGTAATAAATATACCGATAGCAAGCGATCCTATGAAGGTTGCCGTAACGACCCAACCTAAAGGAATGCTCTGAACTCCTGCAGCACCAATCGCGAATGTTGCTAACAGAACGCTCATTCCAATCCACATGAAGAAGAAGCCAGTCGTACTAATCGACTTTTCTTTGTGAGAAATTGGAAGTAAATCAGGTGACTTTAGGTAATTCCCCGAATTCCTTTTCATTAATAAACCCTCCTGTTAAGATAATTCACCTTTATTATTCTGCTAACGAAAAATTCAGTTGTAACAGTTCGTTTGCATTAACTGAAAAACAGGGGTTATGATTCTTTCTTATAGAGGATGTTCAAAAAGTCACCAAATGATAAATGGCGAATCTCTTCGTTACTCGGTTTTTCCGGTCCTCACGTATTAAGGGCATACGTTCCGGTCCTCAAAAGTCTCGTGCCTCGACCTTCTTATTTCTAATTCGGCGACTTTTTGAACACACACTAAAGCGAATTACTGAATGGCAAATTGTAGCTTCAAAACGTCCTCCTTCTTTTTTGTATTTTGAGTTTTTAGAATTAGCAGAATACATTTTAACTATAAAGTAAATAACGTTTAAGAACACTAAACACAATGTTAAATAGGATGGTAGCTTGTTTTACATAATGTATATTTTAAGCTGATTTCAATGATTATTTACGGGGGTATTTTTTACCAGATAGTAAGCTTTAATAGCAGTTTCAAGTGCCAAACGATTCATAGGATCCATAAAACCTTTCCCGATAAGTTGTTCAATTTTTCCGAGGCGGTGATAGAGTGTCTGTCGAACTATAAACAATTGTTCGGCGGCTTCCTTTTTAGAACCGCTACATTCCAAGTATATTTCAAGTGTTGTGAACAGATCACTTTTCGTTTCTTGGTCGTATTTTAATAATCCTCCCAAGTAGTCATTGATATAAGATTCAAGTTGTCCACTTTCGTGTAATAGTAAAAGAAGGCGAAATACACCGAGATTCTCGTAGAAAAATGTTTGTACCTTTTTTGACTCTTGCAAAATAAAAACATCTTTAGCTTCCTTATAACTTCTAGATACAAGCGTAATATCTTTGTAGGCTTTACTTACACCAAACGTGCATTTACTGCCATCCAAGATGTTAGGTTCCTTTATTTCACGTATTGTTTGTATTACCTGTGAAAGTTTTGTCTTATCTTTTATTAAATGATCATCTGTAGTATAGGAAGAAATAATTGCAATTTCACTTTTTCCAATGGATACAGCAGGAAAAAAACCATGTTGTTTAAACAGGGACTTGAACATCATCGATCGTTGTAATTTTATTTCTTCCCAGTCTTTTTCAACTAAGTTTATTTCAGGGTAATTTGTTTGAATGAGAATAACTCTATAATACAAATTCATTGTCAGGGATGGAATGACCGATTGCAGTTCGTTTAGGTCATAATTCTTGCCTTGTAATAAATTCCGAACTAGTTCATCTTCTTGGTTTTGTTTTCTTTCTTCAATCGTTCTGTTTCTCAACATGATTTGTGCGATGGCAAGTGCGGCACAGTCCATTACCGTAAAGAAAAACTCATCTAGTAAGCTATCTTTTACTTGTAGACATAAATATCCCCAGACTTGTCCTAGACCCTTTACTGGAAACAAAGCAAAGTTTTCTCCATTTAGTGAAAAAAAACGTTGTTGCATATTTTTTTCCTTGAACCCTTTGAAATAGGAACGTATTAGTTCATCCATGTCCTTAACTTCAGGAGGGTAATAATAAGATTTGGTATCAACCGTAATAAATAAGGTGCTTTTTTTAAAGTTAGCGTATAGTTCCTGAAGAATTTTTAATATACCGTTTGGTGAAAGGGAAAGCTCATTAAATTTTTTTGATAATAAATTTAATTGATTCAGTTCTAGATGATGTTGGTTAATTATTAATGAGTGAAGATCTTGCGTTATATCAACAAATTTCACTACTTCTTCAAATATAATGATTGGGAAATCATGTTTATCTGCAAGTTGTATTATTTCGGATGGCATTTTATTGACATGAGTGCCAATTTCAATACATATACCTACAGCACTTCTTTCTATTAATTTTTCAACATAGGTAAGTTTTGTTTGGGAATCAAGCTGTAGTCCTGCACCTGTTGTTAGAATTAATTCGCCCCCATTTATTAATGACTCGAATTTGTTGGTTTCCAGTATATGCGTCCATTTCACCAATTTTCCTAATCCATTGCTTCCAGCGATAACTTTAGCATGTTGAAACGTATCTCTTGTAAGTACATTTTTAATGGTTAATTGGGATCTACTAATCAAGCTACATTCCTCCAAAGCGTTAAGTCAAATTCAAAATGATTTAACCTTATGTAAAATGACAATGTTAGAAATTATTTGTAAAATAAATTATGAAGGATAGTTGAACTAGTGTCAACTACAGGTAATACAAAATCAGCAGGGAAATTCGTAAGATGACCCCTAATAAAAGTAAGCGTTTACAAAAAATGTTAGTGGACAATGCGTAAAGTCGAAGTTTGTCTAGAGAAGGGAGAAGGTAGTTATGGAAACTGTAGAAGACAAGAAAAAGAAGTTACTTGTTGAAAAGGATCGTCAAAATGTGTGGCATCATGTTTCACCGTATAATAAGGATAATCCTGCGATGGTTGTGACAGAAGCAAAAGGATCCTGGATAACTGATCATAATGGAAATAGGCTTCTTGATGGAATGTCTGGGCTTTGGTGTGTAAACGTCGGTTATGGAAGAGAAGAATTGGCGCTAGCTGCATATGAACAAATGAAACAGATGGCTTATGCACCTATGATTCAAAGTCATGCCCCGGCAATAGAGCTTGCTGAAAAGATAAATGAATTGTTGGATGACGATTATATGATCTTCTATTCTAATAGTGGTTCCGATGCAAATGAAGTGGCATTTAAGATTGCCCGCCAATACCATCAGCAAAACGGCGAATCGTTAAGATATAAGTTTATTTCACGTTACCGAGCATACCATGGAAGTTCGATGGGGGCGTTATCCGCAACTGGTCAAGCATTACGTAAATATAAATACGAACCACTTTCTTCTGGATTTCTGCATGTTGCACCACCTGATAATTACCGTCGCCCCGCTGGGCAATCTGTTAAAGAATATAATTTACGAAGAGCCGAGGAACTTGAGGAAAAAATTATATGGGAGCAGAAAGAGACCATTGCGGGGATTATCATGGAACCGCTAATTACTGGAGGAGGCGTGTTAATTCCGCATCCTGTATATGTAAAAAAAGTACAAGAGATCTGTAAACGACATGGTGTTTTATTAATTATTGATGAGGTCATTTGCGGGTTTGGCAGAACAGGTAAGATGTTTGGTCATATGCACTATGATAGTAGGCCAGATATTGTTACGATGGCTAAAGGACTTACAAGTGCCTATCTACCATTATCAATCACAGCTGTTCGTAAAGACATTTATGAAACGTTTAAGAATAGTGAGGAAAATAGTCACTTCCGTCATGTAAATACATTTGGAGGTAACCCAGCAGCCTGTGCAGTTGCCTTGAAAAATATCGAGATTATTGAGCAAGAAAACCTAGTGTCGAGAGCTGCAATTTTAGGGGACCGATTAGAAAAAGAGTTAGAAGAATTGAAAGACCACCCATACGTAGGGGATATTCGTAGCCAGGGATTTTTAATGGGTATCGAATTAGTAGAGGATAAAATAACGAAAGAACCTGCACTTGCTCAGCGGGTTAGTAAAATCATTGGGGAATGTAAAGTCAACGGTTTAATTATTGGAAAAAATGGGGATACGGTAGCGGGATATAATAACATTTTAACAATTTGCCCACCGCTTTCTAGTACAGACGAAGATTTGGATTTCATTATTACTGTAGTGAAAAAGGTCTTTAAACAAAATGAGTCCTAAGAAAATTAAAGTAAGAATAGCTCAAACATAACAAAAATCTAGGAGGTTATTATGATGACTCAAACAATTGTAAAATCATTAAAGAACTATGTTGGCGGAAAATGGATTGAGGCAAAGTCGGAGAAAACAGAAAGTGTTTATAATCCTGCGACAGGAGAAATAATTGCCCATGTGCCTATTTCTTCAAAAGAAGATTTAGATCATGCGGTAGAAGTTGCTAGTGAAGCTTTTCAAAGTTGGAAGGAAGTTCCGGTTCCAAAACGTGCTCGTATTCTATTTAAATATCAACAACTACTGGTTGAACACTGGGATGAATTAGCAGAATTACTAACAATCGAAAACGGTAAGAGTCTAAAAGAAGCGCAAGGAGAGGTATTGCGTGGCATAGAATGTGTCGAGTATGCATCAGGGGCACCGTCATTAATGATGGGTAGTCAATTGCCTTCAATCGCAACAGGTCTTGAGTCTGGTGTCTACCGCTACCCTATCGGTGTTATAGGTGGAATCACACCATTCAATTTTCCAATGATGGTGCCATGTTGGATGTTCCCGATGGCAATTGTTACAGGTAACACATTCATTTTAAAACCATCTGAGCGTACACCATTACTTGCAAATCGTTTAGCTGAATTGCTACAAGAAGCAGGATTGCCTGAAGGTGTATTCAATATAGTCCACGGGGCACATGATGTGGTAAATGGATTATTAGAGCACAAAGAAATAGCTGCTATTTCATTTGTAGGTTCACAACCTGTTGCCGAATATGTATACAAAAAAGGTACCGAAAACCTTAAACGAGTCCAGGCACTTGCAGGGGCTAAAAATCATTCTGTCGTACTAAACGATGCTAACTTAGAAAATGCGGCCGACCAAATAATTAGTGCTGCATTTGGATCTGCAGGCGAGCGTTGTATGGCATGTTCTGTTGTAGCTGTAGAAGATTCAATTGCCGATGAATTTACTGAAATGCTTGTTCAAAAAGCCAATGAAGTAAAGATTGGTAATGGCTTGGATGAGGGAGTATTCTTAGGTCCAGTTATTCGCGATAATCATAAAGAACGTACGTTACAATATATTGAAGATGGTGAAAAAGGAGGAGCAAAACTTATTCGGGATGGTCGTAAAGATGAAAGTGTCAAGAAAGAAGGCTATTTCGTCGGACCAACTATATTTGATCATGTAACAAGTGAAATGAAAATTTGGGAAGATGAAATTTTCGCCCCTGTTCTATCTATTAGCAGAGTGAAAGACTTAGAAGATGCAGTTGAGCTAACAAACAAATCACGTTTTGCAAATGGTGCATGTATTTTTACAAAAGATGGTGGGAGTGTTCGTACTTTCCGAGAGACGATAGATGCAGGTATGCTTGGTGTAAACATTGGTGTACCAGCTCCAATGGCATTTTTTCCATTCTCTGGATGGAAAGATTCCTTTTATGGTGATTTACATGCGAATGGTAAAGATGGTGTTGAGTTCTATACACGAAAGAAAGTCGTTACTACTCGCTGGGTGTAATTGTAGAACGTTTATAACGGATTGAATCATACGTACCGAGGAACTATCTTACATTACCAAAAAAAGTGATTAAGATTGCAAATCTGGCATTTCTTGTTATAATAGAGTATAGAAACAGGTTAATTTTAAAAAGACTAGGGAAATACTAATACGTCGGTAGAATTAGACATTCTCTATCAAAGTGGTCGATTTAAAAAAGGCGTTACAGTTTGGTCACTGTGGCGTCTTTTTTTGTGCTTTAAGAAAGTCTAGCCCTTTATCGTTATAAAGTATAAAATTGTTCTATAATGTTAATTCTATTCATAATTATTATTAGATGGTGCCGGCATCCCTACCTTCTGGTAATGGGGCTTTTTTGGGTCAATAAGTGCTTGGTAGCTTGGTCAAGGCTACCAACCGGCAATCACATCTAATAATTACTGTTTCTTTCTAGGTTACTTTAGAAACAGGGAAGAGAGGACTTCGTAAAGCGTTTTAAGAATTGCAGTTATTGCTGCTAATTCTAATGCGTTAAACCCGAATAGTTCTCTCTTTTTTTTATCTTTTAATTTCTCTTTTCTTTGTTGGTCATACGTCGGTTTTTTGTTGCAATCAGACATTGTCTATCACCCCCTTTTAAAGAAGGAGGGAAGGCACATTTATAGTATACAGTTCTAGTGTTCCAAAAAACAATATACTAGACCCTGTAATTTTAAAAGCGTTTGTATAGGGTGATGAGAGTAATGGTAGAAAACGAGTATAAATATATTTTAGTAGAGTAGTTCCAATTTATCACAGTTTGACGGGCAATAACCCCCCACTGAATGAGGCCACTGAAAACGTGTTGGATCCACATATTTTGTACTATATTAACTTTTTCAGCAGTCTCCACCGAATGAAGTTTCACTTTATCATGCCAGTTTGTAAGTAATAATTTATATATGAATGTCTAATAGGATGCGCACGCATTCAGTTTGCGATATATTTAGAATATTATTTATACTATAAAAGGAAGGAGAAAATGCATAAATTATAATAACCAGAAATAGTTTTATAGAAAGGCGAAAGTTATAAATAAAGTAGGACAAGCTGCTCAAAAAGCAAAGTTATTAAATGATTATAAGGGGTGAGAAAATGAAACGGGATAGTAAAAAAGTAGATCCGAGGTATAAAATTGCCAATCGAGAAGCGCTGATAGGGTTAGGACTGGTAATAGTTAATTTTATTTGGTGGTTTAGCTTCGCCTATGGGATGGGGAGCAAACCTGTTGATGAGTACAGTTATATATTTGGGTTTCCGGCCTGGTTTTTTTATAGCTGCATAGTCGGTACGGTAATTATGACAATTTTGGTTATTGTTGTCGTTAAATTTTGGTTTGTTGAAGTCGATCTTGGCGACGAGGAGGGAGACAAAGAATGAATTGGGCGGTAATTACACCTTTAATTATATTTTTAGTTGTCATATTTTTTATTGGTTTTTGGGCAAGCAAATATGTAAATACGTCGAGTAATTTTTTACAGGAATATTTCCTTGGTAGTCGTGAGTTAGGTGGCTTTGTTTTAGCTATGACGATGACTGCAACGTATGGAAGTGCTGGTAGTTTTATCGGTGGTCCAGGTATCGCATACACAGAAGGACTTGGTTGGGTCTTACTTGCCATGTCGCAAGTAGCTACAGGATATTTTGTATTAATGATTTTGGGAAAGAAATTTGCCATTATGTCCAGAAAATATAACTCTATAACAATGGTAGACTTTCTAAAAGAACGCTATAAAAGTAAATGGGTAGTGATTATTTCAGCAGTAAGTATTATTATCTTTTTATTTTCTGCAATGGCTGCTCAATGGGTTGGTGGTGCAAGATTACTTGAATCATTAACAGGCCTAAACTATACTACAGCACTATTTATATTTGCTGTATCGGTATTAGTATATGTAGTAATTGGTGGCTTTCGAGCAGTTGCTGTAACCGATGCAGTGCAAGGGGTTGTAATGGTTATAGGAACATTAGTGTTGTTAATTGCCACGGTTATCGCTGGTGGTGGGATCTCCAACATTATGGCAGATTTAACTGCTGAAAATCCAAATTTTATAACACCGTTTGGTGCGGATGCATCACTGACTCCAGCATATGTATCTTCGTTTTGGATCCTGGTAGGTGTTGGGGTAGTTGCTTTACCGCAAATTGCAGTCAGAGCTATGTCGTACAAAAATTCCAAGTCGTTGCACCGTGCAATCATTATCGGGACTGTTGTAGTTGGTTTCATAATGTTAGGTATGCATCTGATTGGAGTATTTGCGAGACCGATTTTACCTGGGATTGAGGTTGGCGATAAAGTAATGCCATTAATAGCATTAGAGGTGCTGCCTGCATGGTTGGCAGGGATCGTATTATCTGCACCACTAGCAGCAATTATGTCAACAGTAGACTCGTTATTGATACTTGTTAGTTCGACAATCATAAAGGATGTCTATTTAAATTATATTGAGCCGAAAGCATCATCCGATAAGATTAAAAAATTAAGTGTTTCGATAACAGCTGTATTAGGGAGCATCGTATTCTTAATGGCATTAAATCCACCTGATTTGTTAATATGGTTGAATTTATTTGCCTTTGGTGGGTTAGAGGCAGCGTTTATTTGGCCTATTGTAATGGGGCTTTACTGGGATAAGGCAAATAAATACGGAGCACTGACATCAATGGTTCTTGGTATAAGCACATACATTTTATTTGATACGTATTATCCACAACCCTTAGGAATGCATTCTGTTGTCCTACCAATAGTAATATCATTTTTTGCTTTTGTAATTGTGAGTATTATGACACATAAAAAATTGATGAATAACAGTACAGATCAAGTTCAAAGGAGCGTGAAAGCATGAATAAAACAGAACTAATTACTAGAAAAATACAAGATAAAGAAGATGTAATTTCCTTAACGCAAGCATTAGTCCGAATTCCGAGTGTTTATCGGCCCGGTGATCCAAATGGTAACGAGGAGAGAGCGGCTTACTTTGTCGCTGATTATTTAAAAAAATTAGGTATTGAAGTGCATGTTAATGTGGTTGAACCAGGGAGACCAAATGTAATTGGAATTGTTGACTCGGGAAAGCCTGGTAAAACATTACTATTCGAAGGTCATACCGATGTGGTTACAGAGGGGAATCACGATGCATGGGAACACGATCCCTTTGGGGCAGAAATAATAGATGGAAGAATGTATGGAAGAGGAACGAATGATACAAAAGGCAATTTGGCATGTATGATCACAGCCGTTCATTCACTTTTAAGAAATAAAGAACAATGGTCTGGAAAAATTATTCTTTGTATTCCATGTGATGAAGAAGGGTTTATGACTGGAATCAAACATTTTATAAAGGAAGGTTGGGCAGATGATGTAGATGGAGCCATTATCTGTGAACCAGAGGAAAACCAAGTATGTGTCGCTCAAAGGGGTGCGATGAGAATCATCATAAATGTATATGGAAAAATGGCTCACGGAGCTATTTCGTGGAGTGGCGTTAATCCTAACTGGCGGATGGCAAAAATCATTGTAGCTCTAGAAGAACTTGAGAAAAAAGAACAGGAACGACTGGGAAAACATCCGTTATTAGGGTGGCCAAGTATATCCCCGACAATATTACAAGCACCTTTTAAAGGAGATGCACAAATTAACGTTATTCCGGATCATTGCATGACAACATTAGATATAAGAACCGTTCCAGGGCAAGATCATAAAGAATTAGTTAAACGTATAGAAAACATTTTCGAAAAGCTTGCTGAGAACGATTCAGACTTTAAGGCGGATTATGAAATTATAGAGGATCGTCCAGCAACAAGCACAGATAAAAAAGATCCAGTTGTTGAAGCGGTAGCACGTGCAGTTAAAAAGGTAACAACTAAGGAAGCGGTTTATAATGGTGTCCCTGGAGCAACGGATGGAACATTTTTACATCTTGCTGGTATTCCGATAGTTACAATCGGAGCTGGTGACCGAGATATCCCGCATCAGATTAATGAATACGTAGATGTGGACGAACTAGCTGAGGCGACTGAAATCTACAGGGAAGCTGCATTAATCTTCTTGAACAAAGGTGTATCTTAATGCGTACCATTCACCTTGCTGCCTTGCCAGGAGATGGTATAGGCAAAGAAGTAATGGTTGAAGCATTGGAGCTATTAAGCTTGATTGAAAAGTACGATCATACGATAAACGTTGAAATTGAAGCGTTTAATTGGAACTCGGAGTTTTATTTAAAACATAACAAAATGATGCCTGACAATGGATTGGAAACACTATCGGCGTATGATGCCATTCTTTTTGGGGCAATTGGAGACAAGCGGGTCCCCGACTATATCTCCATATGGGAATTTATTATGCCAATTCGTAAGCAGTTTAAGCAGTACATTAATTTCCGACCAATTAAACAGTTGAAAGGAATTAACAGTCCATTATGTAATTCGCGAGATATTGATTTTACTATTATCCGCGAAAATGCAGAGGGCGAGTATTCAAATATTGGTGGCTCCCTGTTCGATAAAACGAATGATGAACTAGCTGTTCAAAATAGCGTTATGACACGAAAAGGAATTAAAGATGTTACTACTTTTGCCTTTGAATACGCAACTGATAAAGGTTTATCTAAAGTAACGAGTGCAACAAAATCCAACGCAATCATTCATTCTATGCGATTATGGGATAAAATTGTGCAAGAAGTTGCAGATGAATACAAAGATATTAAGTTAAATTCTTTTTATATTGATGCTCTAGCTGCATTGTTTGTTCAAAAACCAGATACTTTTGAAGTGATTGTCGCTTCCAATTTATTTGGAGATATTTTATCAGATTTAGGTTCCGCACTGGTTGGTGGACTAGGAATTTCTCCATCGGCCAACATTAATCCAACTGGGGAATACCCATCAATGTTTGAACCAGTACATGGCTCTGCGCCTGACATCGTAGGAAAAGGTATGGCCAACCCAATTGCACAATTTTGGTCAACGGCGTTAATGCTCGAACACTTTGGGCGTGCAGATATAAGTAAACAAATTTTACATGCAATTGAAAGCTCTATAGTGGCGGGAAAAACAACGCCTGATTTAGGGGGAACTTTAACAACGAAGGAAGTAAGTAATGAAGTTTTCACTAGAATGTTTTAACGAGGGGGGATTTGAATTGCGTTTACAAAATAAAACGATTATTGTAACTGGTGCTAATGGGGGTATGGGGTTAGAAACTGTTAAAACCTTACTTCAAGAAGGAGCTAATATTATTGCATGTGACATCAATACAAATCAGTTAGTCATGTTGGAAAATAGTAAGCTCACTATCTATGATGGTAACTTACTCGATGAAACCCATGTCCAAAACATATTTAGCAAAACCACAGAACAATACCCGAAAATTGATGGGCTTGTTAACACAGCAGGAATTGCACAGCGGGCTACTCCTATAGACGATGTTAGTCTAGATGAATGGAATAAAACGATGGAGATAAATATGACAATGTTATTTTTAACATGCAGAGAAGCCGCAAAGTATATGAAAAAACAACAAAGTGGCTCTATCGTTACGATTGCCTCGATATCTGCTGTAAGGCCTCGCCCAGGATTGCAAACGTATGTTGCTTCTAAGGGTGGCGCAGAAAGTTTTTCAAGGGCATTGGCGATTGAACTTGCGGAGAATAATGTTCGCGTTAATACCATACACCCAGGCCCGTGCGATACAAATATGCTTCAGCAATTTACAGCAAAAGAAGCGGATAGTGAAGTCACTAAAGAAGAAGTTTTCCGTAAAAGTGTGCCACTTGGCAAGTTACTTACACCCAGTGACATTGCACAATCTATTCTATTTTTGTTAACGGAAGAGGCTAGTATGATTACTGGTGCTGCACTTAACGTAGACGGAGGTAGGGGAATATAAAGTGAAACTTCATTCAGTGGGGTTTTTCTTCTCCCCACTGAATGTTAGTTGAACCAATCGGGCTTGAACGGAGGCCGCTGAAAAAGTTAGATATAGTACAAAATAGGAGGATCTACCATCGCATCTTTGAATATACTTCGCGCACCTTAGGGCGAGTGTCGAGTCCCCTCGGACTGCCGTCCTGTGGGGTCTCGCCGATCTCTTACTTCCCGCAGGATAAGGAATGCTCCCCTGAAAAGGCATCGCACGAAGAAAAAGTGCTTTTCTTTTTCGAGGAGTATCCGTATATTCAAGATGCTAAGTTAAGGTGAAAAGTTAAATTTTAAAAATCCACCACTTTTTCAGTGGCCTCGGACAGGAACCTTGTCCCCGCTTTTTAGTTGTAGTTTAGTGACTTGCTACTCTATCTACTGGAAAGATTGTTGGATTAATTATGGCTGTTCTTGCACTAAAAATAAGGTAGGGAACAGCTATAATGCTGTTCGCTACTATTTTTTTGGCCGATGTAATCTTACAACAGTCCACCTACAACCTCAACTATTTATTCAGTTACATTTTCAAAAAGGTATTGACGTCATTAGAATTTTCAAATAAGATTAAGTCAGGTCATCTGATGACTGGTCGTGTGTTTACAAGTTAAGATGAAAACGCTTCATTTTTATCAAAGGGATTGTGGAAGGAGGGAGTTAAAAAAGCTTATGTTATTATTTGTAGCATTGTGCGCTATCATTGCACCATTCATATTTTTGGTACTATTACGAATGACGGCGTTAAAAGGAATGTTCTTTAGTGCTATTATTGTCATCGTGTTAGCATTTTTGATTTGGGGAATGCCAGGAACTATTGTAATAGCATCTATTTTCCAAGGTACACATAAGGCGTTAACAATTCTATTAATTTTGTTCGGAGCGATTGTCCTTTTGAATACACTAAAACACACTGGGGCAGTTGATCGTATCAACCAAGGATTTCAAAATATCTCTGGTGATATGCGTGTCCAGGTTGTGATTGTTGCGTTTTTATTCGGTTCTCTAATTGAGGGGGCCGCTGGTTTTGGGACGCCGGCTGCCGTGACCGGACCACTGATGGTTGCCTTGGGATTCAATCCAATGGCAGCTGCTGTCTTGGCTTTAGTAGCTGATAGTTCAGCCGTTTCTTATGGAGCAGTCGGGACTCCAATTCAGGTGGGTTTATCTAATGTTCCAGGAGCGAATCTAGCACTCTTTCAGGAAGTAGGGGTACATATAGCAACGATCGATTTGATTGCAGGTACGTTTATTCCGTTTGTTCTCGTTGTTATCCTGACACTTTTTTTCGGAAAAAGAAAGGGAATAAAAGATGCCTTCACATTGTTGCCATGGACATTGGTAGTTGGAATTACATATACCGCATCCGCACTTCTTTATGCTGTATTATTCGGGCACGAGTTTGTAGCAATCTTGGGATCGCTCACAGGTTTAGTAGTTGCAGCGTGGACTGCAAAAAAGGGATGGCTCATGCCGAAAACGGAGTGGAATGACGCTTTACAAGAAGGCTTTGAATTAGAAACAAAAAAGTCGAATATGGGGCTGATGACAGCATGGTCTCCATACGTTGTAGTAGTCGGGTTGCTACTTATTACCCGGATCATTCCAGAAGTGAAAGAATTCACTCTCACTGCAATCGATTTCACGTGGAGCAACATTCTTGGGGTGGAAGGAATTACATCGAAATGGGAAATTTTATATTCGCCAGGTACGATATTAATTCTAGCTGCTGTTTTAGCAGTTATTATACAGCGTAAATCAATTTCCAATTTTACGAAGGCGTCGAAAGAATCATTGCTTTCCATAAAAAACGCTGGTTTGGCGTTACTATCTACGCTAGCCTTAGTACAAGTCTTCACGAACTCTGGTATGAATGCCAATGATTTCATTAGTATGCCGCAGTATATAGCGCAGGCGCTTGCGGGTACGTTCGGCTCCATGTGGGTTTTCGTCGCACCGTTCTTAGGTGAACTTGGTGCATTCATAACGGGAAGCGCTACCGTATCGACCCTGACGTTTTCACCGATTCAATATAGTATTGCTAATCAGACAGGGATAAATACGAACATCGTTTTGGCTCTGCAAGTTATCGGGGGTGCTGCAGGGAATATGATTTGTGTTCATAACGTTGTAGCTGCGTCCGCTGTTGTTGGGTTATCTGGAGAAGAAGGATCGATTATTCGTAAAATGATAATACCGGCTCTGTTATATGGATTATTAGCAGGTGTTGGAGGATTCATATTACTGTCTTTCATGTAGAAGGTGGTTTATCACAGTTCACTCTTTGAAATTCCGTCTGTTTCCATTAAACTAGTGAATAGAAACAACGAGTAGGGGGAGGAAATTTGTGGGATATAAACCGATTAAGGCTAGAAAAATATATGAAGAAGTAACAGATTCACTTTTAGAGATGTTACGAACTGGTCATTTTAAACCAGGAGATAAATTGGATTCTGTCGAGCAATTGGCAAAAAACTTTAGTGTTGGGCGTTCGGCAATTAGAGAGGCGTTAAGTGGTTTGCGCGCAATGGGATTGGTGGAAATGCGCCAAGGAGAAGGAACATTTATTACACTTTTTGACGCATCTAAGTTTTCGCTTCCAATAGCCACTGCTTTGCTAATGAAACGAGAAGACATCAAAGAACTGTCTGAAGTACGAAAAATACTAGAGGTAGGCGCGGCAGGCTCGGCTTGTAAGAACCATCAGGCTGAAGACTTAATACCAATTGAAAGAGCATTGCAAGCCATGCATGATGCTAATGGGGAAGGCGAAATTGGTGAGAAGGCAGATTTGGATTTTCATTTAGCAATTGCCAATGCTACACATAACCAGATGTTAATAAACTTAATGAGCAGTGTATCGGATATCATGGTTGAATCGATGCGAGAAACGCGAAGACTGCTATTGTATTCGGAAAAAAGGATGGCCACGTTATATAGGGAGCATCAACTGATTTTTGAAGCGATAAAATCAGGAGATTCTGAGAAGGCTCAAAAATATATGTTTGATCATCTGATTAAGGTAGAGAATATATTATCCGAATACCTGGACTACGAGAGCAAGAAGGAACTTTAATAAAGTACAGTTTTTTTAAAATTAGACATGTGATGACCTGTTGTTTAAAGAGTTATCGGAAGCAATTTGGGACAAGGAACCTGTCCGAGGCCGCTGAAAAAGTGGTGGATTTTAAAAATTTAACTTTTCACTTTAACTTAGCATCCTCGAATATACGGAGACTCCTGCGGGAAGTAAGAGATCGGCGAGACCCCGCAGGACGGCAGTCCGAGGAGGCTCGCCACTCGCCCGCGGAAAGCGTAGTATATTCGAGGATGCGTCGGTAGATCCACCTATTTTGTACTATACTTAACTTTTTCAGTGACCTTAACCTGTCCCTATGTCCCGCATAATAAAGGAGTGAATGGATCATGAAAGTATCTTTATTTATCACTTGTCTCGGGGAAATGTTTTATCAGGACGTCGCAAAAGATGTGGTTGAAGTTCTAGAGAGACTTGGCTGTGAAATTGATTTGCCACAAGGACAGATATGTTGTGGCCAGCCCGCATACAATAGTGGTTATAGAAAAGATGCGCAAAAAGCGGCAAAACAGATGATTACAAGTTTTGAAGACGCTACGTATATTGTTACCCCTTCAGGTTCTTGTGCAGCAATGTTTAAAGAGTATCCTGATCTGTTTAAAGAGGACAAAGAATGGCAGGAAAGAGCCCAAGCTGTTGCAGATCATACATACGAGTTCACCCAGTTCATTGTCAATGTTTTGGGTGTGGAGGATGTAGGAGCTATTTATCCTGCGCGAGCTACCTACCATACCTCGTGTCATATGATTCGATTATTGCAAGAGACAGAAGCGCCATTTAAACTATTAAAAAATGTAAAAGGTCTTGAATTACTCCCACTTGAAAATAGCTATGATTGTTGTGGTTTCGGGGGAACGTTTGCAGTGAAAATGGTACCGATTTCAGAACAAATGGTGGATGAAAAAATCAGGCATGTTGAGGAATCCACAGCTGAAGTGTTGATTGCAGCTGATGGTGGATGTCTCATGAATATAAAAGGACGAATTGATCGCAAGGAAAAACCAATTGAAGTGAAGCATATCGCTCAAATATTAAATTCGCGAGCTTAAGGGAGGTAGTATAAATGCCAATGAAGATTGGAGAAAAGCCATTTTTTGATAGAGTGGATGACGCCTTAGATGATGACTTTATGCGTAATGCTATGGCTTCCGCTCAAGATAGATTGCGAGATAAAAAGCTTGATATTACAGAAAGAGATGACCAGATAGGTGATTGGGAGGAATGGCGTAGTGCGGGCGCAGAAATTCGCAGGCATACGTTAGAAAACCTTGACTTTTATCTTGATCAATTAAGCGAAAACTTTGCTGAAAAAGGCGGGCATGTTTATTTTGCCAAAACGGCTGAAGATGCTAATCGTTATATTCAAGACGTTGCCAAGAAGAAAAATGCGAAACATGTGACCAAGGCGAAGTCAATGGTTACGGAAGAAATAGGTCTAAATGAAGCACTGGAAGAAGTTGGTTGTCACGTTCATGAAACTGATTTGGCTGAATATATTTTGCAAATAGATGATAAAGATCGCCCTTCACATATTGTTGTTCCTTCACTCCATAAAAATAAAGGACAAATTCGGGATACCTTTCAGGAAAAGGCAGGTTACACCGGTACCGAAGAACCGGGGGAGTTAACTGCTTTCGCACGCAGTCAGCTTCGTGAGGTATTTATGGAAGCTGATATTGGGATTACAGGTTGTAACTTTGCGGTTGCGGAGTCTGGTTCTATTTCCCTCGTAACCAATGAAGGGAATGCGAACATGGTTACAACCTATCCTGATACACAGATAACAGTGATGGGAATGGAGCGTCTGGTTCCAACTTGGGAGGAACTTGATGTCTTAATAAATTTGTTAAGCAGAAGCGCTGTGGGGCAAAAGATAACCACGTATGTAACGAATTTGACTCCTGATGTGGACGAAGGTTGTGTTGATGCACCAAAGGATTTTCATCTTGTCATTTTGGATGCTGGACGTTCGAATGCACTAGGGACTGAGTTTCAATCGGCCCTTCATTGTATACGGTGCGCGGCTTGCGTAAATGTTTGTCCAGTTTATCGACAAATTGGTGGGCATGCTTACGGGTCGATTTATCAAGGTCCAATTGGCGCTGTACTTTCCCCCATTCTTGGAGGCTACGAGGAATATGGTGAACTCCCTTTTGCTTCGAGTCTTTGTGCAGCCTGTACCGAAGCCTGTCCGGTTAAAATTCCACTTCATGAACAGTTGATTAGACATCGGGAAAATTATGTAGCCGAACAAGGAAATGCCAAAACGAGCGAAAAGATGGCCATGAAAGCATTTGGAGTCGGTGCAAGTACACCTTCTCTTTTTCAGATAGCTGTAAAAGGTGCGCCAACGTTTATGAAACCATTAGTAAGAGATGGAAGTATTTCGAAAGGTCCAGGTCCAATGAAGCCGTGGACAGCTATTCGTGAATTTCCTGCTCCAGGTAAAGACAATTTTAGAAGCTGGTTTAAGGAACACAAAAAAGGGAGGAAGTAGCCAATGGCCAAAGGAATGATACACAATAAAGACCTTTTTTTAAATCAAATTGCCAATAAGCTTGGACGTGAACGCAAAGACCATGTGTCTATTCCAACGTGGAAACATCAACCACAATGGGAAGTCTCCAAAAACGATTCTCCAGAGGATTTATTGGCTGCTTTCCGAGAAAACAGTAAAGCTAAAAATGCTGAGGTTGTAGAAACAGACAAATCTATGCTTCTTGAAACGATACAAAAGGTTATAAAGGAATATGGTGGAGGGTCTATCGTAACAACCAAAGATGCTAGATTTGCAGAACACGGGATTACATCTGCATTTGATAACGAGCAAACACACATATGGGACACAGCATTAGGCCAAGAAAATATTAAAAAGGCTAAAGAAGCTAACTTGGGAATCTTTTTCAGTGATAAAAGCTTGGCTGAGTCAGGTACGGTTGTCCAATTTAATGATAAGGATATTGCTCGTTCCGTAAGTCTGTTGCCGATTACTTATGTTGCCATCGTGCCAAAATCATCTATTGTACCTCGAATGACGCAAGTTACACGTGAAATTCATAAACGAGTAGAAGCTGGCAAGGACCTTCCAACGTGTGTCAATTTTATTTCAGGGCCAAGTAACAGTGCTGATATTGAAATGGACATCGTAGTTGGGGTGCATGGACCAGTTAAGGCAGTGTATCTATTGGTAGTGGATCGATAGGGGGACGAGGGGACAGGGCCACTGAAAAAGTGGTGGATTTTAAAAATTTAACTTTTCAGTGTCCTCAACCTGTCCCTATGTCCCGTATGATTCCGACATGGCGATAAATTCGCGTACAGCATAGGGTAGGTAATGGTTCTTTCTCCAGATCATGCCTAATTCCAAATTAACAATGGGTTTGTTAAAAGGAATGGCAATAATTTCTTCATTGTTAATCTGGCTACAAATTTTACTTGGTAATAAGGCAACACCTAATTTTGCTTCAACCATTTCAACCATAAAGTCTTTTTGTGAGCTTTCACAGACGACATTCGGATAAAATCCATGTTTTTCGCAAGCGTCAATAATACTGTCATGTAGAGAGAAATCATGGCGGTATAAAATAAATGGTTCTTTTTCGATATGTGAAAATTCAATGGCCTTTTTTACGGCTAAAGGATTGTCTTTTTGCACAATAAGCATTAACGGATCTTTTAATAGTTTAACCGTTTCAAAATTTTCTTTTTGAATGGGCAGATTACAAACTAAACCAATATCCAATGTTCCTTCATCAACGCCATGTTTAATTTTATTACTGCCAACTTCCGTTAATATCAATTCAATGGAAGGATAGGTTTCTTTGTATTTGCTTATTAATTTTGAAAAAAATGCGGCACCTATAATCGGGGGAATTCCAATCTTTATCTCCCCTTTTTTTAAATCAATGACATCGTTTAGTTCAGATGTTAGATTTTCAAAAGCATGAAGAACATTTTTGGCATTAACTAAAAGTGCCTTTCCTGCATCAGTTAGATCCAATTGTTTAGCTCCTCTATAAAAAAGTGGAGCACCGATCTCAGTCTCAAGGTTCTTAATGGTTTTGCTTAATGATGGCTGGGAAATATGAAGAGTTGAGGCTGCTTTCGTGAAATTCGACTGCTTGGCAACTTCTGCAAAATATTCTATCTGTCTTATGTCCATTATAGGCACCCTTTCAAAACTATAATGTGTACTATCCTTAGTATACGGTAAAGTATAGCCAAAAGGAATAGTGTTCATGCAAAACATGTATTTTAGTTTCTAACCTGCCTTGTAATAGAATAGTAGATAGATGAAGTAAAGGGAGGAATTATGAATGGCGGATTACGTGAAAACGGGCAATCTTCAGGTTGCAAAAGAGCTTTATGATTTTGTCAATTCGGAAGCGCTTCCAAAAACAGGCCTTGATAGAGAAACGTTTTGGACGGATTTAGGGAAGCTTGTCTCTGATTTAACTCCGAAAAACAAAGCATTGTTAGTAGAACGTGATGAATATCAAAAGAAAATTGATGCATGGCATAAAGAAAATAATGCATTTGACTTTGACTCGTACAAAGCATTTTTGGAGCGTATCGGTTACTTGGAGCCTGAGGTAGAAGATTTTGATATTACGACAGAGAATATTGACGATGTCATTACGCTTCAAGCAGGACCACAGCTTGTTGTGCCAATTGATAATTCGCGCTATGCAATCAATGCTGCCAACGCTCGCTGGGGTTCACTTTATGATGCCTTATACGGAACGGATGCAATAAGTGAAGAAAACGGCGCTGAGAAAGCAGGTTCATACAACCCTGTTCGCGGGAAAAAAGTCATTGCTTTTGCAAAAAAATTCCTTGATGATAATGTACCGCTTAAGTCATCATCACATACAGAAGCAACAAAGTATACAATCATTGACGGGAAGTTGGAAGTAACACTGAAAAACGGTGAAACAACTGGACTTAAGGAGACTTCTCTATTTGCTGGTTACCAAGGGCAGACGGATGAGCCTAGAGCTATCCTGCTTAAAAATAACGGATTACATTTTGAAATTCAAATCGACCGCAATCACCCAATTGGAAGAACGGACGAAGCAGGCGTGAAAGACGTTTACTTAGAGTCCGCAACTTCAAGCATTATGGATTGTGAAGATTCGGTAGCGGCTGTCGATGCTGAGGATAAAACGCTCTTATACCGTAACTGGCTTGGCCTGAACAGGGGAGATTTAACTTCTATATTTACTAAAGGTGGAAAAGAAGTGACACGTACATTAAACCCTGATCGTACTTACTCTGGCCCGAACGGTGAAGAGGTCGTGCTTACTGGTCGTGTACTTATGTTTATCCGAAATGTCGGTCACTTAATGACGAACAATGCGATTCTAGATGAAAACGGACAAGAAATTCCTGAAGGCATTATGGACGGGGTGTTTACAAGCTTAATGGCTAAACACGGACTTTTAGGCAAAGGAACCTATCAAAATTCTAAGGAAGGCTCTGTTTATATCGTTAAGCCGAAAATGCACGGTTCAAAAGAAGCTGCCTTCGCGAATGAATTATTTAACCGTGTAGAAGATATGCTTGATATGAGGCGCAATACGCTTAAAATTGGTTTAATGGATGAAGAGCGCCGTACAAGCTTGAACTTGAAAAACAGTATAAACGAGGTAAAAGAAAGAATCGTTTTCATAAACACAGGATTCTTAGACCGTACAGGAGATGAGATTCATACATCAATGGAAGCAGGTCCGATGATCCGCAAAGGTGAAATGAAATCATCGACTTGGCTGAATGCCTATGAGAAGAATAACGTACGTGTTGGCTTAGATACTGGTTTAAAAGGAAAAGCGCAAATCGGCAAAGGAATGTGGGCAATGCCGGATATGATGGCTGATATGCTTGAACAAAAAGTGGGTCATTTAAAAGCAGGTGGAAACACGGCTTGGGTTCCATCGCCAACGGCAGCGACCTTGCACGCGCTTCACTACCATGAAATTGATGTGAGAAAAGTTCAAGAAGAAATTGCTAAAGAGGTAAAAAATTACCGCGATGGGATTTTACAAATTCCAGTTGCAGAAAACAAAAACTGGTCGGTAGCGGAAATTCAAAAGGAGCTTGATAACAGCGCGCAAACATTGCTCGGTTACGTTGTTCGTTGGGTTGAGCAAGGTGTAGGCTGTTCGAAAGTTCCTGATATTAACAATGTAGCACTTATGGAAGACCGCGCAACATTGCGTATTTCGAGCCAAATGATAGCCAATTGGCTTCACCATGGTATTTGTACAAAAGAACAAACGCTAGATACGCTAGAGCGCATGGCAAAAATCGTTGACGAGCAAAATGCAGGAGATGAGTTATACCGTCCAATGGCGTCTAACTTTGACGATTCAGTCGCTTTCCAAGCAGCTTGTGACCTTGTATTCAAAGGAAAAGAGCAGCCGAGCGGTTACACAGAACCAATTCTTCACCGTCGTCGCCTTGAAGCAAAAGAAAAGTACGCTCTTAATAAATCGAGATAAGGCAAGGTGACTGACTTCAGGGTCCGTACCATCGGAATAAGTAAGAGGGCTATTACTTTATGATAGTAAGTCCCTCTCGCTTCTTCCGGTATATCTCTTTGCCAAGGCTCTTAATGCAGAAGCGGAGTCTAACGTATAACCAAAAAATATAACCCAATTTTGGACATCCAAACATCACCCTCTGTTTCGCTTCATTCACCATACCAGTCAAAGAAATATGAAGAACTGTGTTATATAATAAAAATACCTTTCCTGAGTTAATTGCACATGGCAAATTGACCAATGTTCATATAGGAACCAAAACTTTTAAGGGAATAGCTATGTATCAAACTGTTAAATCAATCCACTTCTTCAGAAACTATTGCAGAAAACGATGTCTCCCTTCACTTTTGTCGAATTGGATAGAAAAAAACCACATTAAGGAAATACCTGTAGTATGATATTTCTGATTTTTTAAAATAATATCTTGACATTGTTATAGTACATTGATTTAATATAGATGAAGTTGTCAGATATCAGATAAGTAAACTACCTTACTAATAAAACAGAGGGGGTATTCCAATGCTCCAAGCTGAGAAAATATCGAGAAAAAAAGTATCTGAGATTGTTGTTGAGCAAATTGAAGGATGGATTCGTTCTGGTAAAGTTCAACCCGAGGAGAAGCTGCCTTCTGTTAGAGAATTATGTGACATGTTTGAAGTCGGACGCTCCGCAATGCGTGATGCTTTAACAACTTTAAAAGGAAGAGGGCTTGTTGATGTGAGGCATGGCGAAGGAACGTTTGTGTGCCGAACTGAAACCACTCACCTGCTTCCTGACGTGCTGCTCTTTAGAAAAAGCGACATCAACGAACTTTATCAAGTTCGCAAAATTTTAGAGGTTGGTATCGTTGAAGTGGCTGCGGTAAATGCGACGTCTTATCAACTTGAGCATATGGAAGAAGCATTGGGTGAATTATCAAAGGCCAAAACAGTAAAGGGCTGGGAAGCGGACTATCAATTTCATCAAGTGATTGCAGAAGCATGTGGTAATGTTATATTAATTGATTTAATGGAAGCGGTTTCATCAACGATGAAAAAAGGAATTATGGATTGCCATCGAATCATTTTGTCAGACGAGAAACTAACATTCGATGTTTTAGGGCAGCATGTCGCTATCTATGAAGCTATAAAAGCAAGTGATCCGACAAAAGCGCGTGAAGCGATGTTACGCCACCTTACTTTTGTTGAAGAACTACTTAACAGTCACTTGCAATAACTGCTGCGGGAAAAGGAACCTGTCCCTATGTCCCGCAAAAATCAAGGGGGTACTGCAACATGATTTCTGTAGATTTAGAAGGGGTTTTGCCAAAAGAACAAGTGAAACATAACGAGGAAGAAGGGCATCCGCTTGGCAACGGTGGAATTCAAATTATTGAGGCCCATTCCGAAGAGGATATTTCGAAAGTACTCGCTTATGCAAACAAACAAGATAAAACGGTCAATATTGTTTCAGGTGGAACAAAGCGAGGGTACGGCGGGGCTATCGAACAAGCGGATATTTTATTATCGCTTGCAAATTACAAAGGTATTGTGGAGCATTCAGTTGGTGACCTGACATTGACGGTAAGACCTGGAACGACGTTAAGCGAAATTACCGATGAATTGGGTAAACATGGGCAGCGTATCGCATTTGACACCTCTTGGCCTGCAATGGCAACGATTGGTGGCATTGTCTCAAGCAATGACAGTGGAGCGAAACGACTGCTTTACGGTTCTGCAAGAGATCTGGTTATCGGTACTAGAATTGTATATCCGGACGGAAGAGTTATCCGTACGGGTGGTAAAGTTGTGAAAAACGTGGCGGGCTATGACATGAATAAGCTTTTTATCGGTTCAATGGGAACACTTGGTGTTATTAGCGAAATCACGATTAAATTACGCCCACTCCCGAAATATGAGGGTTTGTCGCTTTTGCATTTCCCTATAGGCAGTGAACAGGCTATTCGTGAATTTTCTGTGCTAATTCTCGACTCTATGATGGAACCGGTCTCTCTTGAAATTTTAACCCCATCTATCGCTGAAAAAATGACTGGCAAACGTCATTATACACTTGCGATTGCATTTGAAGATCGAGAAAATGCTGTCCTTGATCAGGAGAAATGGATAAGGGAACACTTGCCAATCGGCGTCCGGCATTCAGTGCTACATGAAGAAGAGGCAAGACAGTGGTGGGAAAAGTTCCGACATTTCGGTCCTAATGGCTACAATGATGACAAGAGTGGTGCAGAAATACAAGCAGCTTTGAAAATTGGAAGCAATAACTTAGATGTGCTTATTAACTTGCTAGCAGCTGACAATCTTGCTGATGATTATCATGTTTCGATTGAAGGGCATGGTGGCCTGGGACATGGTATTTCGAAAGTTTATGTAAAAGGGTTTCCCGAAGATATTGTTTCTTATAGTAAAGCACTAAGGACAAAGGTAGAAGAAAAGCGTGGATATGTCGCGTGTACACATTTGCCATTTGCACTAAGAGAAGCGGTTGATGTTTGGGGAGAAAAACCGGGGTATTTTGCTTTATTAGAAGGCATTAAACGAATAAACGACCCGAAGAAAATCCTAAACCGCCAACGTTTTGTAGGAGGTATATAAAAATGAGTGTGGATGAAAATAGGTTGAAAAACTTATTGAACAATCAAAAAAACGATGCTCCTTGTCAAACGAAAACGCTAGGAAACTATCTTTGGGACGATATTCCTGATGAAAATAAATGGGCAGACTGTGTTCACTGTGGTATGTGCCTGGAGGCTTGTCCGACTTATCAAGAAACAGGTGAAGAACAACATTCACCAAGAGGTCGAGTTTATCTAATAAAAGCCGTTGCGGAAGGCAAAATTGGTGTTAATGAAGCTTTTTCCAAGCCCGTTTTTGATTGTCTTGATTGTCGGGCTTGTGAAACAGCATGCCCAGCAGACGTCCAAGTCGGTGGTCTGATTGAAGAAGCTCGTGGACAAATTCGTCAAGCGATGCCTTTAACTGGTTTTACTGGTGCCCTTAGCAAGACAGTTTTGAATGGCTTTTTTCCGTATCAGAATCGTATGAATACGCTTGGCAGTTTAATGAGATTTTACCAAAAAAGCGGTGTACAACGTGTAGTAAGAAAAACCGGCTTGTTAAATGTAATGCCAACACACTTGAAAGATATGGAATCCATTCTCCCGAAAGTCGGTAAACCTGTACTGGGAAGATATCCAGAAGTCGTTCCAGCTGAAGGCGAGACAAAACAACGGGTTGGAATGTTAACTGGCTGTGTCATGGATGTCATGTTCAGTGACGTTAACGAAGCGACTATTCGCGTTCTCACACATAACGGGTTTGAAGTTGGCCTTCCGAAACAACAGGGCTGCTGTGGTGCTCTTCATATTCACGCTGGCGAAAGAGAAACAGGGAAAAACCTTGCGAAACAAAATATTGAAGCGTTTAAGGATTACGATAAAATACTTGTGAATGCTGCAGGATGCGGATGTGCGCTTCAGGAATACCATGAACTATTCAGACAAGATCCAGAAATGCTACCTTTAGCAGAGAAGTTTTCGGCGAAAATTGAGGACGTTTCTAAGTTTTTGTATGACAATAATTTTAAACGTCCAAAAACAGAAGTTAAAACAAAAATTACGTACCATGACGCGTGTCATCTAGCTCACGGCCAAGGTATACGCTTTGAACCCCGTCAACTTTTAAAAGAAATTCCAGGTGTTGAAATGGTCGATTTACCTGATGCAGATAGATGCTGTGGAAGTGCGGGTATCTACAATCTCACACATCCCGAGATGGCAGGAAAACTTCTTGAACGTAAGATTGATGATATTCCTGACAACGTTGAAATGGTTTCGATGGGTAATCCAGGTTGCATGCTTCAAATCGCGATGGGTGTTGAAAAACATGGTAGAAGTGAAAAAGTTGTCCATACCGTGCAACTGCTTGACTTAGCTTATGAAAAAGAAAAAAAGGAAGCTAGCAATCTAGTGAAATCATAGTAAAAAGGAGGTGGAAGGCTTGTTTGTAAAAAAACGTAAAAAGCAAAAACCAGATGCTGTTGTTCAACAATTAATCAATGTTGTTGGCGAAAGTGAAGTTCTTTATTTGAAAGAAGATCTCATTTCATATGAATGTGACGGTTACACGATGTCAAAAGGGATGCCAAGGGCGGTTGTGTTTGTAAACAATGCAAAACAAGTTTCTGAGATTGTGAAACGATTAAACAAAGAAAAGATCCCTTATATTGCACGCGGGGCAGGAACAGGGTTAAGTGGAGGAGCAACTCCGTTCGGCGGTGAAGTCTTAATCAGTCTGGTTCGGATGAAAAAAATGCTTCACGTCGATTTGGAAAATAGAAAAGCAGTTGTAGAGCCTGGCTACGTTAACCTAAAGTTGACACAATCTATTTCAGATAAAGGGTACTATTACGCGCCAGACCCTTCAAGCCAGTATGCATGTACAATCGGCGGTAATGTTGCTGAAAATGCGGGTGGTGCGCACTGTTTAAAATATGGTGTAACGACGAATCATATTTTAGGACTTGAGATTGTTCTTCCGAGTGGTGAAATCGTAGAAATTGGAGAAGAAGGGGTTCCTGATCGCCCAGGATACGACTTGCTCGGCCTCTTGACGGGATCAGAAGGAACACTTGGCATTGTGACCAAAATTACCGTGAAAGTTTTAAAAAATCCTGAAGGTAAGAAAACCGTTCTTGCTTATTATGATGACATTAATGATGCGAGCCAAGCTGTTTCAGAAATTATTTCTGCAGGTATCATTCCAGCGGCGCTTGAAATGATGGATTCTATCGCCATTGAAGGAGTGGAATCAGCTGCTTATCCAGTTGGGCATCCGCGAGACATTGCTGCATTCCTGCTAATTGAAGTTGATGGAATTGCAGCTGGGATTGACGCTCAAATCGACGAAATTCTTACTGTATGCAAAAGAAACAATGTGCGTGAGGTAAAAGTAGCAAAGGATGAAGCAGAGCGTGGACTTTGGTGGGCAAACCGTAAGATGGGCTTTGGTGCAATGGGGGCAATTTCTCCGGATTACCTCGTTCAGGATGGTGTTATTCCTAGAACACGCTTGCCTGAAGTGCTTGCAAGAATTTCTGAAATCAGTAAAAAGTATGAGCTTCGTATTGCGAATATTTTTCATGCAGGCGATGGGAATCTTCATCCGCTTATTTTGTTCGATGCTAGTATTCCTGGTCAAAGTGAGCGTGCTTCAAAAGCGGGTTCTGAATGTTTGAAGGCTTGTGCGGATGTTGGTGGTTCGATTACTGGTGAACACGGTGTGGGGATTGAAAAGTCAGCTGAAATGCGTTTTATCTTCAGTGACGAAGAAATGGCGGCACAAACCGATATACGTGCTGTATTTAACCCAGAAAACCTATTAAATCCAGGGAAATTATTCCCTAGTCCTGGTCGTTGTGTCGAAGTTAAACAAGGGACAGTGGGGACAGGAACCTAGTCCCATTAATATAACTGTTATGCGGGACAGGGAGCCTGTCTCTATGTCTCGGAAGGAGTGAAGACAATGAAGTTTGCTAGATTTAAAAAACAAACGGAAGAAACAGTTTTGCAAGGAATCGTAACGGAAAACGGTATAAAGCAAATTGAAGGAGACATATTTTCTGATTGGAAATACACGGATATAATACACAACATGGAAGAGTTAGAAATATTGGCACCGCTTACACCTCGTCATGTAATTGGTATCGGTGCAAACTATGTCGGTAAAATAGATGATTTACCTTCTGTATTGCCTGATATTCCTGTATTTTTTTATAAGCCGATTTCCTCTGTTATTGGGAGTGGGAAACCCATTGTTATCCCAAGTACAGTAGAAGAAGTGAAATTCGAATCAGAGCTTGCAGCAGTGATCGGCAAACGTGCAAGGAACATTTCTGAAGAAGAGGTAACAGACTACATTTTTGGCTATACGGTCGCCAATGATGTAACGGCGCCGCAATTTTTCCATGAAGCTGGACATTGGATGGTAGGAAAGTCATTTGATACGTTTACTCCGCTTGGCCCATATATCGAAACAGAACTCAATCCTGATGAAATCAAAGTTGAAGCATACTTAAATGGTGACAAGAAGCAGGACAGCACAACAACGCTTATGATTGTTTCCATGAGAAAGATGATTGCTTATTTATCCAGCGTGATGACACTGGAACCTGGCGATGTTATTTTAACTGGCAGTCCACTTGGTGCCGAAATGATGAAAGGTGGTGATGAAATCATCTGTGAAATTGCTGAAATTGGTGGGCTTCGTAATCCTGTAAAACAAGGTTGATTTTATATAACAATATTTTCTGTGCTTGTTATGGACAGACATGAATATTGTTATTTAAAATAATAAAACTTTTTACAAGGGGGATTTAAAATGGGTACTGGAACATTAGCTATTCTGGCGTTACTTCCGATTGTTGTTGTTGCTGTTTTCCTAGTCGGTCTTAAATGGCCAGCAAGTAAAGCGATGCCGCTTTCTTATATCGTCGCTGTATTACTGGCACTTTTTGTTTGGGATGTAGCATTTCCAAAAGTCGCCGCTGCGTCTGTTCATGGTTTGATTGTTGCTGTTACGCTTTTATTCATTATTTTTGGTGCAATTTTACTCTTGAACACACTTCAAGAAAGTGGAGGGCTTCACACCATTCGTCGTGGTTTTACGGATATTACACCAGACCGCCGTATTCAAGTAATTATCATTGCATGGCTTTTCGGTTCATTTATTGAAGGATCGGCAGGATTTGGTACACCTGCTGCTGTAGCAGTTCCGTTATTGGTTGGACTTGGTTTTCCGCCAATGGCTGCAGTTGTCAGTGGTATGATTATTCAAAGTACACCGGTATCATTTGGGGCAGTTGGTACACCAATGATTGTAGGTGTAGGTACAGGAATTGAGCCGCTTGCCCAAATTACCGATGTTTCAGCTTTCGTATTTGGTGTTGCTGGGAAAGTGGCTTTGCTCCATGCTATTGCAGGACTGTTAATCCCACTATTTGTAGTCGCTATTATGACAAGGTTTTTTGGGAAAAATAAATCATTCCGAGAAGGCCTTGCGGTATGGAAATTTGCAATATTTGCATCTTTAGCGATGACAATACCGTATCTTATCGTTGCACAAACATTAGGACCTGAATTTCCTTCTATGATTGGTGGTTTGGTTGGGCTAGCGATTGTCATTCCAGCTGCTAAAAAAGGGTTCCTCATGCCAAAAGAAGATGAGATCTGGGATTTTGAGGCGAAAGATCGCTGGGATCCAACATGGACTGGTCGTGTTGAACTTAAACATAGCGATATTTATGCAGGCAAAATTAGTATGATGCGTGCATGGTCCCCATACATTTTGATTGCTGTTCTTTTACTCATTTCAAGATTAACCGTTGTTGGAGAATGGCTTAAAGCAGGCAAGATCACGATTCCAAATATTTTTGGAACGGAAATCTCTTCTGGCTGGGACATTCTTTACTCGCCAGGCTTCATTTTTATCGTCGTTTCGGTATTTACGTACTATATGCACGGAATGAAGGGGCAAGAGTTTGCTCGAGCATGGAAAGATTCCGGTAAAACAATGATTGCTGCTGGTTCGGCTCTTGTCTTTACTGTTCCAATGGTGCAAGTATTTCTTAACTCAGACGGCGGGGCAGCTGGATATGAGGAAATGCCAATTGTACTCGCAGATGGCGTCGCAAATATAGCGGGTTCTATGTATCCATTTTTTGCAACGTTTATCGGTGGAATTGGTGCGTTTGTAGCTGGTAGTAACACCGTCAGTAATATGATGTTCTCACTTTTCCAATATGGGGTAGGCGTGCGTATTGGTACCGACCCGACTTGGATGGTTGCACTTCAGGCGGTCGGTGGTGCAGCTGGCAACATGATCTGTGTGCATAACGTTGTTGCTGCGTCAGCCGTTGTTGGTCTTGTAGGAAAAGAAGGGCATGTTATTCGTAAAACGCTTCTTCCGTTTATCTATTACGCACTGTTGATAGGTTCTATCGGTTACTCGATTATGTGGACAGCTGAAAAAGGAATTTTCAACATCGGGACGATTATCGCGGTTATTATTTGGGCGATTGTCTTTTACTTAATTGCGACGAACAAAAAGCGTTTAAACGCAATTGAACGCGACGTCGCTTCATAACGGGGAAAGGGGAATGGGGTACAGTTCACCTGTCCCTCATGTCCCATCCCACTGCATCCGAATTGCTTTTCTTGCTAACCGGTCTGCATGTTTATTACTCTTTTCAGGTATCCATTTAATAAAAAAGTACGGAAAATGGCTTGCATCTTCCCTAATTTTCGCAAGCAAGGGAAGAAAGGTTTGGTTTTTTGTGAAATCTTTTTCAATCACATCAACTACCAACTTTGAATCCGACCGGAATGATAGAATTTGCCCCAGAAAAGATTCCCTGCAAATTTCCAATGCTTTCATAACAGCATGAAATTCAGCTTCATGGTTGGACATCTTTGCCAAAGGAATTGAGTATTCATATATTTTTCCACTTGCTTTTATATAAATCCCAGCTCCACTAGTTCCTGGATTACCACTTGATGCCCCATCTGTATAGACTTCAATCAATGTTTTTGTGCTCCCTTTTTTGAGGATAGTACTAGAGTATAACAGGTTTGTTACTTTTGCCAACTGTCTTTGTTAAACTAGATAAACAACAAAGTCAAAATCATCTTGATAAACTTGGAATCTTTCAATAGGTGGAAAAGGAAAGGTGGGACAAGGAACCTGCCCCACCCATGAATTTATCGTTGTTCTAGCCGCTTAATTCTTTCATCTATATCGGGATGAGATGAAAAGAGTGAGATCATCCCGCCTTTTCCATTTATTTTCATTGTTTGGATTGCTGAATCGTCGGTACGGTCATTAACACGAGCACGACCTACGTGATTTTTCAAAGAACGCAGAGCATGGGCCATTTTGTCGCGACCAGCTAGATCTGCGCCACCACGGTCGGCATGGTACTCTCGATGACGTGAGTACGCACTGACGACAATACTTCCCAGAATTGAGAATAAAATTTGGAAAATAATAATCGCTGCAAAACGGACAATCATTTCCATCTCAGAACGCACAAACCGCGATACGATAATTGCTGCGATTCTTGAGAAAAAGACTACGAACGTGTTGACAACACCTTGCAGCAACGTCATGGTTACCATGTCACCATTCGCAACGTGAGCTACTTCGTGGGCAATGACGCCTTCAACTGCATTATCGTCTAAGTTATTCAATAACCCTGCTGAAACAGCAACGAGGGAGCGTTTTTTTGAAGGGCCTGTCGCAAATGCATTAACTTCGGGAGACTGGTAAATCCCAACCTCTGGCATATGGACTAATCCAGCTGCACGGGAAAGTCGATGAACCTTTTCAATCACTGTACGTTCATGTGCGGATAATTGATCGTTTGGATTCAGGACTTTGACCTTCATCATTTTCTTTGCAACAAAGCGTGATATTGCCAGCGAGAAGAATGAGCCGATGAAACCTATGAGTATACTGAATACCATTAACGAACCATAATTAATCCCTAAACCGGGACCATTATTTTCAAACGTACCGCTAATACCAGTATAAGTTGTTATTAGTGACCAGACGATTACAATTGTCGCCATTACTAGAATGTTTGTTAATATAAAAAGAAATATTCGTTTCATTCATTTGCCTCCATTTCAAAATGTACCCCTCTATTTTAACACGATTGTACTTGGATAGAGAAGTATGTTGGATTATCTAATACTTTGTTAATTTTGTTGAAGGAATAGATCAGCTATATTCCTAATGGGAAATCTTCTTTATACAATGATTAACTTGATAGAAGTAAAAAAGTTCATCTTATATTCGGGGAACAACGTTATAGAGGATGTTCAAAAAGTCACCAAATGATAAACGGCGAATCTCTTCGTTACTCGGTTTTTCTGGTCCTCACGTATTAAGGGCATACGTTCCGGTCCTCAAAACTATCGTGCCTCGACCTTCTTGTTTCTAATTCGGTGACTTTTTGAACACACATTTAGAGAGTAGAGAGAAAAGGTAACAGGATAGTCTGAGTTACCTTCTCTCTTTATTACTGTTTCACAAGAATACGGGGAAATCTACGTCTCATTTACTGTAACAGCCCTCTATCAACCAGGAAGGTGTAGGTATTGGTCAAATTCATATGAAGTTAACCACCCATATGGGACATTTCTACCTTTTCTCTTTTTATAGACTTATCTCCACGTTCTTCAGAATAACGGTCTTTACGAGGTATCCAAATATTTTTCACTTTATCAGCAACCTCTGTATTTGCTAGGTTTGAGCGGACAAGTTTTCTAAGGTCATGACCATTTGAGGCAAATAAACAAGTGAACAGTTTCCCTTCGGCAGTCAGACGTGCACGATTGCAACTGGAGCAAAAAGCGTCAGAAACAGACGAGATTACTCCAACTTCTTCATTACTACCAACATATCGATACCTTGTCGCTACTTCACCAGGATAGTTTGGTTGAAGAGGTTCAATGGGCATTACATTATGGATATCTTGAAGGATTTGCTTTTTTGTATACACATCGTCAAGCTTCCAATCGTTTGAGTTACCAACATCCATAAACTCAATAAAGCGGAGGATGTGCCCTTTTTCTCGGAAGAATTTAGCCATGGGTATAATCTCCTCATGGTTCATTCCCTGCTTAACAACCATATTAATTTTTACTCCTAAGCCAGCTTTTTCCGCTGCTTCAATTCCTTTTAATACTTTGTTAACAGTGACGCCTCTACCATTAATCTTTCCGAATATGTCATCATTTAACGAGTCAAGACTGACAGAAACTCGGTTTAGGCCTGATGCTTTTAAGTCTTTTGCATATCTCGGTAACAGAGAGGCATTCGTTGTCATGGCAAGATCTTCCACACCATTAATCTGTGTTAACTTATGAATTAAAACAGGTAAGTCCCTCCGCATTAGAGGCTCACCGCCAGTGATTCGTATTTTTTTAACTCCAAGTTCTTTGACGAAAATTGTTGCAAGGCGTTCGATTTCATCAAAGGAAAGTAACTCTTCTTTTTTAAGGAAAGGAAAATCAGGTCCAAAAATTTCAGCTGGCATACAATATGTACATCTAAAATTACATTTATCCGTTACCGAAATTCGTAAATCACGCAGTGGACGATCTAAAGCATCATAAACTGATTTATTCATATTGTTCTCCTCCTTTTATTATGGGAACGAAGCAATGTGATTACCTATTTGTAATTCTTTCAGCGTGTGAATAGACATTAAATGACTGTCCGCGAATGAAACCAACTGTAGTGATGTTTAGGTCCTCCGCAAGCTGGATAGCTAGGTCTGTTGGAGCTGACTTTGAAAGAATAATACCGACACCAATTTTTGCCACTTTTGTAAGTACTTCGGAGGATATCCTCCCACTAAAAACAATTATTTTATCTCTTACATGTATTTTTTCTAAGATACTATAACCATATAATTTATCAAGTGTGTTATGCCTCCCAATATCAGTTCGATCAACTATTAATTTAGAGGGAGTGCAGAGTGCGGCATTATGAACGCCGCCAGTATTTTTAAACATGATACTATTTTCCTGCATCCTATTCATGAGGTTAAGGCAGTCATTCGCTTTAATTGTTGTTTTAGACATGGAGGTTTTGGCAGTACGTACATCATTTTGAAAATAAAATTGTCTGCTTTTCCCACAACAAGAACCGATAAAACGTTTGGAATAATAGCGTTGGTTTAGCTGGATTTTTGTCTTTAACATAACGTATGCAAAACCTAGCCTCTTATCAATCTGAAGGTCTTTAATGTCATCTCTGAAATAAATCACTCCTTCAGATGCTAGAAAGCCAATAACTAATTCATCCAAATGGGTAGGAGTGCAAACTATTGTTGCAAATTCCTCGCCATTGATATGAATTGTAATGGGAAATTCTGTCGCTACTGCATCTTCCATTACTTCAAATTTTCCATTTATATATTTTGTAATAGATCGTTTTTGGCTACTATTTTGAACCATAAGCTTTCTCACCTTATTCAAGTCTATCGTTTAACTATCATCTAAACACAATCTATTTTGTAAAACAAGTACTAGACTACTAAATTCTCGATTAAGATTTAGTTGAATAATAAGCAGAAGGAAGTAACAGGCACTTAACTACGACCGCTTCACCATATCAATATAAAGTTGCTGGAACGCTTTATGTTCTGCTTCCATTCCTAACTCGTGATAGAGTTTAGCAAGCCATTGGACAGGTTTTGGATCTTCAGCGTTAAGTTCCATGTCAAAACTTATACATTCTATCGCTTTGTTAGGTTGATTGAAGTAATAATAAAGCTCTCCAAGGCGTTGTTGTTGATTTGGGTCTTCTGCAATAAGGTTCATTTCATCAACCTTTTGCAGTATTGATTCTCTAAGTGGAATATCTTTGAGTGGCTGTACCCATTCTTGTATATACATAAGGGTGTGGTCGGCCAGTAATGAAGAAACCGCTTGATGTAATATATCGGAAGCCTGATCATCTTTTGATTCAAATAAAGTAAGTACCAGTTTTTGTAATGCCTCTGGTGGGATGGAACCTGAAGTGATTCCTTTTTGTTTTACTAGATTGATCAATTTTTGAGATTGAAAAGGTTGTAGAGTAAGCTTGTGTTTGTTTATTAATGTTAATACATCTTCCAGTTTTGCATGCTCGAGACTGCAATTCAATAAATCCTGTTGCAAAGGTTTAATAGTGAGACCACGTGCGTATAAATCTTCTAGGACATCCAACATATTTAAGTCGTCATAATGCTCAACAACTAGTGATTTCAATGCATGATAATCATCCGTTTTTTGTGTGTGGACCACTCGAGTTATATGGATTGCGATAAGATCTACCCAACGATTTTGCTCTTTATATATAGCAATCAACTTTTGAAAAGGTTGGTCATTGTGTTTACTGGAGTATAATCTTTTCTCCATATAAATGGGGTCTCTAGCAAGTGTTATCGCATCCGCGTTTTTGTAAAGTTCGTCATAACGCATGAATTGCAAGTCACGTGAAAAGTTGGAAACTATAGTATGGTTTGGCGCAATGTCTTTGAGGATATGGAGAATACGATAACAGGATAATAACTTCCCATCGCGACGTTCCTTATAAAAAAGTGTTTCGATGAAATCAGTTAATTCATCTTTTTTTATAAAGGATTCAAAGTAACTAGCTATTAACGCAGTTTCTTGAAGACTGTGGTGCTTTAGAAATTGTTTAAATAGATCATCTGAATTTTGTTTCTTAAAATGGGGGTAGGGGGAGACCACGGTTTCAATCAATGGATGGGGAGAGATCAGAGTGACACCTTTTTTAAACGAATCTATCACATGGGAACGAATGCTGGTTTTCTCTGGTGTTACATAATTTAAATAGTGATCTTTATAAAAAAATATGTAGTAGGTCTGGTCCTGTTCATCTGTTGCTTCAATAATTTTGCTTTGTCTATAGATACTCATACGTTTAATTTCTAATTGGTTGGATTGCTGTTTATCGCGTGCGATAATTATAGGATTTCGCATAATAAACCTCCTTTTTGTTATCCTAATCATATCACGAGATAGGGGGATAACGATAGTTTAGAAGACTAGGTGTATTTAGATCTTATATATTACAGAACAGTGGCCTTGAAGGTGGTAGGATCGTCTTTCTATCTGCAACTGAAGTTTCTGCAATTTTATCGCAGTTTGACGGGCAGTAAAACCCCCACCTCAAAAATTGAGGTTAGTCCGAGAATTTCAGGTGGGGGATAACTGCCCGTTCAAGCCCGATTGGTTCAACTAACATTCAGTGGGGGAAGAAAGAAAATCCCCCACTGAATGAGGCCACTGAAAAAGTTAAATATAGTACAAAATATGTGGATCTATCATCGCATCTTCGAATATACTACGCTTTCCGCGGGCGAGTGTCGAGCCTCCTCGGACTGCAGTCCTGCGGGGTCTCGCCGATCTCTTGCTTCCCGCAGGAGTCTCCGTATATTCGAGATGCTAAGTTAAGGTGAAAAGTTAAATTTTTAAAATCCACCACTTTTTCAGCGGCCACCACTGAATGAAGTTTCACTTTATACAAAAGTTACTAAATAACAAATGCCTGTCACTAAAACTATTCTGAATAGTTCCTAGTGACAGGCATTCTATTAAGCTACTCTTATTCCAAACCTATTATCTAATCTGCCCATCCCCATGCATCAGATATTTAATAGTTGTCAGAGCAGGTAGTCCCATTGGTCCTCGTGCATGTAATTTCTGCGTTGAGATTCCAATCTCGGCACCAAAACCTAGGGCGCCTCCATCTGTAAAACGGGTTGAAGCATTATGGTATAATGCTGCAGCATCAACGAGTTTCATAAATTTATCAGCAGTCTCTTGGTTCTCGGTGATAATTGCTTCTGAGTGTTTCGTGCCATAATCTTCAATATGCTGTGTTGCTTCTGTGAGGTTAGTAACTGTTTTAATGGCGATGTCTTTGCTTAAATATTCATTGGCCCAGTCGTCTTCACTAGCAGGAACGGCACCTGGTATAAGCTTCATAATGGTACTGTCACCATGGACATGAATGTCATGCGCACGAAGCGTTTCAATCAGTGCATCCTTATTTGCTGAAAGCCAGTCTTGATGAATAATTGCAGTTTCTAACGCATTACATACAGCTGGGCGATCTGTTTTGGCGTTAACTAAAATAGCTAATGCCTTCTTTACATCTGCTTCTGCATCAATATAAAGGTGACAATTTCCAACACCTGTTTCTAGTACAGGAACTGTAGCATTATTAACAACAGCTTTGATTAACGAACCGCCACCACGAGGAATAAGTACATCAATATGTTCTTTCATGGTAAATAATTGCTGCGTTGCTTCGCGGTCGGTGCTCGCAATAAACTGAACGGCTTCTTTTGGTATTTTTGTTTGTTCTAGTCCGCGATGGATAACTTCTACGATGGTCTTATTGGAAATAATTGCAGAAGAACCACCCTTTAGGACAATAGCATTGCCGGATTTTAAGGCTAAGCCAGTAGCATCAACCGTTACATTCGGGCGGGCTTCATAAATCATTCCAATAACACCAAGCGGTACGGTTATCTGTTGAACCTTTAACCCGTTATCAAGTACCCAGTCAGAATTGATTATGCCAGTCGGATCGTCTAATTCAGCCACTTGACGTAGTCCTTGAGCAAATTCCTCAATTCTTTCTTTGGTAAGTGTCAGTCGGTCAATAAATGCCGCGTCATGTCCTTGTTGGCGTCCGTTTTCTAAATCCTTTTCATTGGCTATTAAAATCGTTTCATATTCATTGTCTATTGTGTCAGCCAATGTAAGAAGTGCCTCGTTTTTTTCTTCGGTCGTCAATAAAGATAAAGTTTTGGCAGCCTTCTTTGCAAGTTTTGCCTGTTCTTCTACATTTACTTTATTAGTTGTTACCATGATCCAATCCCTCCAATTAATTTGTTACTAAACTATTTACGGGTACTTCTGCATCTAAATGGCAAACAAGGTGTTTATTTTCAATAGCAACTTTTTCATAATTCTTCATTTCAATTTCCGTTTTGCTGATAAAATTATTCAAATCTTCTGAAGAGTAGTTTACGACACCAAGACCAATTACTTCCCCTTTGACATCAATAATTGTCACAACTGCTCCTTTTTCGAAGCGTCCAGTTATAGTACGAAGGTCTGTTGGATTTAAACTAATTCTTTCGTTGATTATTGCTTCTCTTGTTGTATGATTCACTGTAACTTTTCCTTGAGGACCCGAATTAAACGCAATCCATTGTTTCTTTTGATTTAAGTTTTGAATGTTGTTCTTCGGTTCAAAATAGGATCCTTCTGCATGATTATGAACAGCATCATAAACAATATCTTTCGTTGTTGCATTACCTAAAAAGGAAGATATTCCTGATGCCATTGCGATTTTAATAGCTTCTATTTTTGACTTCATCCCACCGGTGCCATTTGCACTACCAGGATCACCAGCAGCAGCTTCAATAGATGGGGTGATTTCATCGACTTTATGAAGCAGCTTGGCATTCTCGTCTTTACGCGGATCCGCATCATACAGACCATCAATATCAGAGAGTATGATTAATTGATCGGCATCAACAAGGCCAGCAACTTTTGCAGATAATGTATCGTTATCCCCAAATTTCAAAAAATCCATCGAAATTGTATCGTTTTCATTTACGATTGGCACAACGCCTCGTTCCAATAACACATTAATGGTATTCCTAGCATTATTATAACGATTCTCATCAGAAAAATCATCACGGGTAATTAGTATTTGAGAAGCGACATACCCATGTGACATAAAAATGTCGCAGTAAGTTTCAATGAGTAGCCCCTGGCCAATGGATGCAGATGCTTGCCTTTCAGGTAATGAGTCCGGGCGAGTGAGATAGCCGAGCCTGCGGTATCCTGCTGCCACAGCCCCTGAGGAAACAAGCAGAATTTCATGGCCGCCTTCTTTTAATCGAACAACTTCTTCAACAAGCTTTTCTAGTTTTCTTCGGCTTACTTCTCCATTTATACTTGTCAGAGAACTACTACCAATTTTAATTACGATACGTTTTGTTTCAATATCAGGCGTCAAGTTAACACTCCTTCTTTCCTATTTGGATATACGATTTTGAATGGTTTACTGTTATAACAGAGGAGAACCTTTTACTAGAATAAAAGGAAATTGAAAAGGTTTAGTGGTATGAAGATGGCCAATATTTTTAAACAGAGCCACTACCAGTAACTTCTGGGTATTCCATATGTTTGTTGTTCCTCAATAAATTAATCTTTCACTTGAAACGTCTCCAAACGATTTCGTTTTATAATAACATCTACCATATATACTTCAAGGGTTTTTATGTAAGTTAGGTGCATATTCGCGAAATAGTGATGGTAAGCGTTGTCATTTAGAGGTATATACTTCTTATCAGTCTAGATATGCTTAAATACGCTCAAATTCAACTATATGGAACTTTAAAAAATGGAATGAAAGGAAGGATTCATATGAGAGGGAATATTTACTTATCTGCACAATTTTATAATATGTAGATATTTCTTATAATTCATGATACCATTCTTTCAATAAAAGGAGTGAATGGTATGGAACAATTATTTAGTGGATTAGATAATATTTATGATGAAATTATTGAGATACGACGCTATCTCCATGAGCATCCTGAGTTATCTTTTGAAGAAGTAAATACTGCGAAATATATTGCGGATTATCATGAAAAATTGGGACACCAAGTTCGCACAAATGTGGGTGGAAACGGCGTTTTGGCCTATCTTGAGGGCGGTAAACCTGGTCCTACCGTTGCTTTGCGTGCTGATTTTGATGCTCTTCCAATTCAGGAACAAACGGATGTCCCTTTTAAATCAAAAAATGACGGTGTTATGCATGCTTGTGGTCATGACGGACATACGGCAACTTTATTAGGACTTGCTAAAGTGTTCAACGGCATGAAATCCAAAATAGAAGGCACTATCGTGTTCCTGCATCAGCATGCAGAAGAATTGCCGCCAGGTGGGGCTAATGCAATGATTAAAGATGGCTGTTTAGATGGTGTTGATGTTATTTTCGGTACGCATTTACAAGCCCAAATGCCACTTGGAGAAATTGGATACAGGACAGGCCCACTTCAAGCAGCTCCAGACCGTTTTGATATTAAGATTCAAGGTAAGGGAGGGCATGGAGCAATGCCTCACGATACCAAGGACAGTATTGTAATAGGCGGTCAGTTAATTAACAATTTACAGCAGATTGTTAGTCGGAGAGTAGATCCACTTGAATCGGCTGTTGTATCTGTTTGTAACTTTGAAGCCAAGAATCCATACAATGTTATCGCTGATACAGCTGTATTAACAGGAACTGTCCGTACATTTAAAGAAGAAATTCGCACATTTATCGAAAAAGAAATAGAAAGAGTTATAGAAGGAACCTGTCATGTTTCTGGCGCGAGCTATGAATATACGTATAGTAAAGGCTATCCAACAACCGTGAATCACAAGGCTGAAACAGAATTGGTTGCTAGAGTGGCTCCGCATGTACCAGGAGTTGAGACAGTTAAGGAAACCGAACCAATTATGGGAGGAGAGGACTTTTCGTATTATTTACAAAATGTGAAGGGAACTTTCTTCTTTACAGGGGCTAAAAATCCTGATTGGGATGATGCATATGCCCATCATCACCCAAAATTTGATATTGATGAGCGTGCACTGTTAATAGCTGCAAAAGTTCTTGGGACGGCTGCATTAAACTATATGAAAAATGAGAAACAGACATTAGTAAATGAAGATCAATAAACTAATCTAGATTAAACAACAAGGGGTAGATCGAAATGGCTGGACAAGCTTTGAATTTATGGAAAGATTGGCGTCTGCATGGAATTGTATTGGCTATTGTGATTGTGACTGAATTAATCGGGACACATGGGATCACCGTAGGACCTGGCGTGATTCTATTATTGCCGATGCTTTATGCAGTTATCATTGGACTTATACTGTACTTCACACCAGTGGTTAAAGAAAAACAATCAAAAAATGCCGAAACGTTGGTCTTTTTATCAGTGGCATTGCTTATTGCAAAATTTGGTGTACAAGCAGGTCCTGCGATGCCAGAAATAATCGCAGCAGGTCCAGCCTTTATACTTCAGGAGTTCGGGAATCTCGGTACCATTTTCTTGGCATTGCCGTTAGCGATTTTTCTTGGGATAAAACGTGAAAGTATTGGGATGACCCACTCGATTGCTAGAGAGGCAAACTTAGCATTAATTACCGACAAGTATGGTTTATCTTCAGCGGAAGGCCGTGGAGTAATGGCCATGTATATATTTGGTACCGTTTTTGGATCTATTTTCATGGGGCTGCTTTCTGGTTTTTTAGCAACCGTTACACCACTGCATCCCCTTTCCTTTGCAATGGCAACTGGTATAGGAAGCGGTAGTATGGCTGCGGCAGCATTAGGGCCGCTTGTTGCCGCTTTTCCTGAGATGAAAGAAACACTAACTGCCTTTTCAGGTGTCAGTAATCTTATCTCTTCTGTGACAGGTTTATATATGAGTATATTTATTGGTTTGCCATTGACAGTAAAGCTTTATGAAGTGATGACAAAAAAGAAAAATAATCAAAAACAAGATTCAAAGGGAGTATAAACAATGTTAAAAAGCATTCAAGAGTGGGTAATGGTTTTTACTATAATTGGATTAATTATGTTAATTGGCAACTGGATAGGATATGAGGTACTACCGCTTGATGCACTTCCAGGAATCATTATTTTAATTCTTATCAGTCTGGCTGGTTTAATCATTCACAGACTTTTACCTTTTCAACTTCCGAGTATTGCCTACATCGGAATCATAGGATTAATTATTACGATTCCTGGTTTTCCGGGTTCGGAACAAATTAATGTTTGGACAGCAAAGGTAAATCTGCTAGCCATCGCCACACCAATTTTGGCCTATGCTGGTATTTCGGTTGGCAGGTCTTGGTTTGATTTTGCTAAATTAGGTTGGAAAACAATTGTTGTTGGTATGTGCGTTTTGCTTGGGACGTTTTTAGGGTCCGCCATTATTGCAGAAATTGTTTTACGGATCCAAGGAATTATTTAATTAATAGGGCTGTTAGCTTAAGTGTGGTGCTATACTAGTGCTACTTGCTAACAGCCTTTTTTATCAAGTAACAAATAGTGTAAACTGATGGTAAAGGAGGGATCGTACGTGAACAGAGTAACAGCAAAAGAAATAAACGAAATCATTTTAATTATTATTGGTTCCTTTATATTTGCCTTTGGTATCAATTATTTTGCCATCCCTAATCGCTTATCTGAGGGAGGAATAATTGGTATTACGGTTGTTACCTATTATTTATTTGAATGGTCACCAGGTATTGTTAACTTTGTGCTTAATGCAATTCTAGTGGCGGTAGGTTACAAGTTGTTTAGTAAGCAAGTAATTGTATACACAATCATTTCTATTGTTGCATCCTCCATTTTTTTGCATCTTACAGTAGATGTAGGTGAATATTTGAACGGTGATACATTATTAGCTGCCTTATTTGCAGGCGTAACAATTGGTATCGGCCTCGGATTAATTTTCCGCGCGGGCGGAACATCCGGCGGATCAGCCATAATAGCGCAGGTAGCGAATCAACGATTAGGCTGGGGCATTGGGAAAGGTGTGCTAGTTGTGGATATTATTGTAATCGCAGGATCTGTCTTTATTATTGGACAGGAAAAAGCGATGTACACACTAATTTCCGTTTATGTTGGTGCTAAAATAATTGACATCATCGTCGAAGGAGCAAATGAAAAGACAGCCGTTATGATCATCTCTAGTTATCCAGGAGAAGTGCTCGATCAAGTAACAAACAAAATGGCCCGTGGTATAACTGTGTTAGAAGGGCGAGGCGGGTATACAAAGGCGAATAAGGAAGTTCTCTATCTTGTTATCAATAAACAAGAAATTGTCCAGTTAAAGAAAATTGTTCAAGATATTGATCCAAATGCCTATGTAACAGTCCACACTGTACAAGAGATATTTAGGAAAGGTTATAAGGGAGCTTGAAAACGTGCGAGCTTGTCGCCTGAAACTATTTAGAATAGTTTCAGGCGACAGGCTCTTTGTACTTAAAATTCTGTTTATTATGTACCATTTGGTAGCAGATTATAGGCTAAGCCGATTCAGTAACGTTAATCCTATAGAATCACGCTTAAACAGGCTATACAACGTTTAATTCGTTTTGACGAAATCAGTTAATTCAATTTATGCTATTATAGTGCGTTTTAAAAATTGATCAGGAGGTGAGAACATTAAAAGCGGAACTAGTGAAATGACAAAAACAAAAGATATAAAAACTGAATTTCATTTTCGCGTGCCTAATAAAAAAGATGGGGCAGCTGTTTGGGAACTTATAAAACATACAGGTGTTCTTGACCTTAATTCCTCTTATAGCTATCTTATGTGGTGTGAAATCTTCTCGGAAACATCGATTGTGGCTATAGATGAAGGGGAAACGGTTGGTTTTATTTCCGGCTTTATTCACCCAGATACACCGAATACGTTGTTCATCTGGCAAGTAGCTGTTCATGAATCAGAACGGGGCAGGGGGCTCGGAACGAAGATGTTGTTTCAACTATTGCAACGTGAGTCTTGTGAAAATATTCACTATGTTGAAGCGACTGTCTCACCATCAAATACGCCATCACAAAACTTGTTTCATGGTTTTGCGGAAAAGCTCGATACGAATTGTGTAACAGGTGATTATTTTTCATCAACTGACTTTCCGCAAAAAGGACATGAAGATGAATTATTGTATAAGATTGGACCTATTCAAGAAGAAAACAAATTGAAAAAAGGGGCGATTTGATGACAACTGCAGTATTAAGTAATGCGAAAATGAAAACGTTTGAAGAAATGGAATCAGCAGTGAGAAGTTACAGCCGAGGATGGCCAACCATTTTTGAAAAGGCCAAAGGGTATAAGCTATGGGACATAGATGAAAAAGAATACATTGATTTTTTTGCAGGGGCAGGTGCACTAAATTACGGTCATAATAATGACATGATGCAAGAAAAAATGATCGATTATATTCGTAATGATGGACTTATTCATAGCCTAGATATGGGAACAACTCCAAGAAAAGAATTTCTTGAGCGTTTTAAAGAGGTAATTCTTACACCTCGGAAACTCGATTATAAGGTAATGTTTCCAGGACCAACTGGCACGAATACAGTTGAAAGTGCACTGAAAATAGCTAGAAAAGTAACAGGACGTGATACGGTAATTAGTTTTACGAATGCATTTCATGGAATGACAATCGGTTCCCTCTCTGTAACAGCAAATTCATTTAAACGACATGGAGCAGGGATTCCCCTTCATCATACTGTATCGATGCCATTCGATGACTATGTGGAAGATCAGGATGAAATCGCCTATATAGAAAAATTTCTAGAGGATAATGGAAGCGGTGTAGCGTTACCGGCCGCTATTATTCTAGAAACGGTTCAAGGGGAAGGCGGTATGAATGCTGCTAGATTGGAGTGGCTGAAAAAGATAGATAATATGTGTAAACGCTGGGACATTCTATTAATCGTTGACGATGTTCAAGCTGGCTGTGGAAGAACTGGTACTTTCTTTAGTTTTGAACCCGCTGGAATTAACCCGGATATTGTCTGTCTTTCGAAATCAATCGGTGGCATCGGACTACCAATGGCGATTACGTTAATTAAACCTGAGTATGACAAGTGGGGACCTGGAGAGCATAATGGAACATTTCGTGGAAATAACCTAGCGTTTATTGCTGCAAGAGAAGCGTTAACAAACTGGGAAACAGACGATTTTAGTAAAGCAATTGGGCAAAAGGCTGGTATTTTGAATGACGCTATTGAAGCTATCATAAAAAAGTACCCAGAACTAAACGGAAAGGCCCGCGGACGAGGTTTAATGCAGGGACTAGCAATTGATACATATGGTCTCGCAGGTGAAATTTGCGCGGAAGCATTCGAGCGTGGCTTAATTGTGGAAACATCGGGACCGAACGATGAAGTTATTAAATTTCTCCCACCACTTATTATTGATGAGAAAGGCCTTAATAAGGGACTCAAAATACTCGATGAAAGTATTAAACATGTTCTTGCACAATAATTAATATGCAATATGTTTTTATCAAACTAACTTATAAAGAAATGGGGAAGTAGAAATGATCGTAAAATCACTTGAAGATATTATTGGAACAGAGGATGAAAAGTCTGGCGAAACATGGTCAAGTCGTCGGTTTATATTGAAACAGGACAATGTCGGTTTTAGTATGAATGATACCATTATCAAAGCAGGTACAGAAAGTTATTTCTGGTATAAAAATCATATCGAAGCAGTTTATTGTATTGAAGGCGAAGGAGAAATTGAAAAGGTTGAGACTGGAGATGTTTATCAGCTTAAAGCAGGAACAATGTACCTTTTAAATGATAACGATAAACATAAACTCAGGGCAAGAACGCAAATGCGCATGGTGTGTGTATTTAACCCACCACTTGTAGGAAGAGAAACACATAATGAAGAAGGATATTATCCGTTGTTAACAGAATAAAGGAAATTGCTTTAACCACAAGTGCCTGTCACCCAAAGCTATTACGAATAGTTTCGGGTGACAGGCACTTAGTATGTACGATTGATTACTTTTCTATCTCTAACATTAAACTAGAACATAAACTTGGACAATCACCTGTTTTCAGATTTATAAGAACAGCTGCCCCAGCGGGTTTTCTCCTTAAATCATAGAATAAATAGAGTACTAATTTGCCAAGTACTCGGTAGTGTTTACAAATCTGTGGCAAATAGCTAGAAAGAAGGGAAATTTAATGGTTAAAGTTTATTTAGATCCAGGTCATGGTGGTTCTGATCCAGGCGCTAGTGGACACGGTTTAAAGGAAAAGGATATTGTATTAGATATTGCCTTACGCGTCCGAGATATTCTGAACAACGAATATAAAGATGTTGAGGTGAATATGAGCCGTACAACGGATACTTCCGTAAGTTTAGAGGGACGTACAAATGAAGCCAACGCATGGAACGCGGACTATTTTTTGTCGATTCATTGCAATGCCTTCAATGGATCTGCGCAAGGATATGAGGATTATATTTATATTGGTTTATCTGATTCCTCCCTGACAGCGCAGTATCAGGATATTTTGCACAGTGAAATTACTGCTGTTAATGAATTAACGGATCGGGGGCAAAAACAGGCTAACTTTCATGTATTACGCGAATCGATAATGCCAGCCTTATTAACGGAGAATGGCTTTATTGATAATGCGAGCAACGCTGCGAAATTGGCCGACCCTTCCTATCGTCAAAAAGTAGCCCGGGGGCATGTGAATGGTCTCGAGCGTGCCTTTAATCTGGAAAAAGTATCATCATCTGATGTTCTATATAAAGTGATTGCTGGTTCCTTCCAAGAACAAGCGAACGCTGAAGAGCGAGTGGCTTACCTTGATTCCAACGGGATATCTGCTTTCTTTGGCGAAATTACTGTATCAGGTGAAACTTGGTATCGTGTTCAGGCTGGGGCTTTTGAGAACCGTGATAATGCGGAACAGCGATTGACGAAGGTTAAGGAAGCTGGAATAGGCGATGCTTATATTCTTGAGGAAACTACTACGGTAACAACCTATAATGTTATTGCAGGATCTTTTAAGGAAAAGAAAAATGCAGATGATCGGGTTAGTTACCTTGATTCCAAGGGAATTCCTGCTTTTGTCGACCCAACCAATATATCAGGTGAAACTTGGTATCGTGTTCAGGCTGGAGCTTTTGAAGACAGGAAAAATGCTGAGGAACGGTTAGCAAGGGTTAGAGAAGCAGGGATTGAAAATGCTTTTATTATTGTAGATCGGGATCAGGATCAGAATCAGGATGAACCTATTGTTTCAGGATATCCAATTTCAGGGCCAGTTCTTGTATCTCCGGAACAGTTAAATCGGTATGTGCGGGCTATTAATCCAAATGCACCCGTTTTAGGAAGCTATTATTTAGAATTCGGGGAGTATTATGGTATTAAAGGAGATATTGCTTTCGCGCAAGCCCTGCATGAAACCGACTATTTCCGTTTTACAGGTGTCGTTGAAGCTGGGCAGAATAATTATGCTGGAATCGGTGCTACGGGGCCTGATAATCAAGGCGCTAGTTTTGCTACTCCAAGAGATGGAGTTCTTGCACACATTCAACATCTATTTGCCTATGCTTCTACGGAATCATTGCCAGACAAGCATCCATTGATAGATCCACGTTTTGATTTAGTTCAACGGGGGAGCGCGCCAACATGGCAGGCTTTAAATGGTAAATGGGCCGTCCCGGGAGATAACTATGGACAGTCTATTTTGCGCTTGTATGAAAGAATAGTGGAAACTTCTATTAGTGAATTGGAAACGGTTATAGAGGAGATTCAAGTTTAGTTTTAAAGCCTGTTAAACAGGCACCGACAGGCAATATTTCTATTGGATTTGCAGAATTTTTTTCCAAACCATCCTTCAAATAATCTATCAAACGATAATTGCTCCAGTTATTATTACCAGATTTGTCAGTGGAATATGTACTCAAAGACAATGCTAATTTCGTTATCTAAAAGAATTTACAGATCCTATTTCGAAATAATAGTAAATAAGCTTGACATTCGGTAGCAACACATGTAACCTGTTGATAATAATTAAATAGTTAGATTTCTTATCCAGAGAGGTGGAGGGACTGGCCCTTTGAAACCTCAGCAACAGGTTTTTTAAATACTGTGCTAATTCCAGAAGTGTAAAGCTTGGAGATAAGAAGAGCAACTAGCCACGGGCCTAAACCTCTTCTTATCTAAAGAAGGGGTTTTATTTTTGATTATTAAAAGTATACGAGGGAGGAAAAGAAATGAAGCGTAGTTTGAAAGAACGTTTAAGAGAAGGAACTGTCATTTGTGGGGAAGGTTATTTATTTGAATTAGAACGAAGAGGATATTTACAAGCTGGTTCCTTTGTTCCTGAGGTGGCACTAGATAATCCGGAGGCGCTTAAACAAGCATACAGGGATTATATGAATGCTGGTTCAGATGTTGTATTAGCTTTTACATATAATGCGCACAGGGAAAAAATGCGTATTATTGGTAAAGAAGAGCTATTAGAGCCGTTAAATAGAAATGCTATCCGTCTTGCAAAAGAGGTTGCTAAGGAGAATCCAAAAGAGGAAGCGCTGGTAGCTGGGAATATTTCCAATACGAATATTTTTGACCCAGAAGACCCTGAATCTAAGACTAAAGTAAGAGGTATATTTGCAGAAATGGTAAAGTGGTGTAAGGAAGAAGGAGTCGACTTCATAAATGGTGAAACGTTTTATTACCATGAAGAAGCACTTATTGCATTGGAAGAAATCCAAAAACAGGATTTGCCAGCAGTCATTACATTTGGATTAATGGGAGAAAATATTCTAAGAGATGGGTACACGGTAGATGAATCGTGTAAAATCCTTTCTGAACAAGGTGCATTGGTTGTTGGCATGAATTGTTTCAGGGGTCCTGAGACGATGCAACCATATCTCGCGGACATTCGAAAAAGTGTTGATGGATATGTGGGTGGCTTACCTATCCCATACCGTACAAGTGAAGAAAACCCGACATTCTTTAACCTACCTGATGGAGGATGTAGCTGTCATTTACCTTTAGAAACAACTTTCCCAACAGCGCTGGATCCACTTTACCATAACCGCTATGAATTGGCGGAGTGGGCAAAAGAGGCAAAAGATATCGGCATTAACTATATCGGTTTATGTTGCGGTGCATCACCAGCAATGTTGCGTGCTGTAGCAGAAGCGGTAGGAGTTGAAACAATTAATTCAAAATACTCACCTGACATGGAAAAGCATTTCTTATTTGGAAAAGACGAAACACTAAAAAAACATAATTTGGGTTATCGGTTGAAAGCATAATGGGAATGAGTGAAATAATAATGCTTGTAGAAAAAAGTTTTTTCTACAAGCTTTTTTCAGATATGAATCATACTAGAGTAGACAGACAAATAGTTTGTAAAGACCAGAAGTTAATTAGTATTATATAGAGAGGATTACTTGGAATTAAGTTAGGAAGGTGTCTTGAATGAAAGTTGTAAATAACGTAACAGAATTGATGGGAGATACACCAATCGTAAGGCTGAACAAGCTTGTCCCAGAGGATGCAGCAGATGTTTTTGTTAAATTAGAGATGTTTAACCCAAGCAGGAGTGTTAAAGACCGCGCTGCAATAAACATGATTAGGGTTGCGGAAGAAAAAGGTTTATTGAAGCCAGGTGGCATGATTATCGAACCGACCAGTGGAAATACGGGAATTGGGCTTGCCATGGCCGCTGCCGCAAAGGGATACCAAGCAATTATGATCATGCCTGATAACAGTACAATGGAGAGAAGAAATATTTTAAAAGCTTATGGTGCGGAAGTTGTATTGGTTCCAAGCGAGGAGAAAATGCCTGGAGCTATCAAAAAGGCTTTGGAGTTGCGTACTGAAAACCCTGGTAGTTTTATTCCACAGCAATTTGAGAACCATGCAAATGCAGACGTACACAGAAGTACAACAGCCCTTGAAATTTATGAACAAATGGACGGGAACTTAGATGCATTTGTATGCACAGCAGGAACAGGCGGAACCGTGACAGGGACAGGCGAAGTGTTAAAGGGAAAACTACCGAAGCTTGTGATTACAATTGCGGAGCCAAAAGGGTCGCCAGTTTTATCAGGGGGAAAACCTGGTAGTCATAAGCTAGTGGGTACTAGTCCAGGTTTCATTCCGGACATTTTAAATACAGGAATTTATGATGAGATTATGCAGATAGAGGACGCGATTGCGATTGACATGTTCAAAAAGTTACCAAGGGATGAGGGCCTTTTTGTCGGGTTGTCTGGAGCGGCATCCATTTATACCGCAATTGAAGTTGCGAAACGATTGGGAAAAGGGAAACGCGTATTATGTATAGCACCTGATAGTGGTGAACGGTATCTTAGTATGAATTTGATTGATGAATAATTGTGTTTTGTTTGTAATGTTTAACAGGCTAGGCTAAATCGCGCGGTGGAATGATTTTTAAATGAGTTTTGCTTGAAATTTATCTTTCACGCGAGATTTAGACCTGTTCTTGCCAAATAGATCCTACACCTTTACCTCGCATGATATAGAGATAAAATGTACGAACGTTTTGAAGTGAAAAAAGGATTGACACATTCAACAACGGATGCGTATACTGGTTTATAACCAAGTTCGTTTATAGGAATTGTCGTAATAAGGAGGTAGTTTGGTGTTTCTTCAAATGAATCATGTAGGAAAAACCTTTACCAATCAAGATCAGCAATCATCTTTTACCGTTTTCTCCGATATTGACTTAAACGTATCTGAAAACCAATTCGTATCTATCCTAGGACCGTCTGGCTGTGGGAAATCGACTTTACTATCGATGGTGGCTGGACTCGAAAGCGCCACAGAAGGATCCATTTTGCTTCAAGAAAAGGAAATTAAGCAGGCTGGGCCTGACCGGGGCATGGTTTTTCAACAGCCTTCCCTATTTCCGTGGCTTAATGTTCACGACAACGTTACCTTTCCGTTGAAAGGGATTATGGGTAAAAAAGAAGCGAGTGCGCAGGCCAAACATTTTTTGAAAATGGTTCACTTAAGCCGTTTTAAAAATAGTTTCATTTATGAACTTTCAGGTGGGATGCAGCAACGGGTAGCCATTGCCCGTGCACTAGCAATGGACCCTAAAGTTTTATTAATGGATGAACCATTTGGAGCACTAGATGAACAAACACGCCATATTTTACAAGATGAATTAATTAAAATTTGGCAAGAAACACAAAAAACAATTCTTTTTGTCACACATAGCATACAAGAAGCTATCAAACTATCAGATCGTGTGATTGTTATGGGAACGCGCCCAGGCCGTGTCATATCTGACTTTAAAATAGATATACCGAGACCAAGAAAACGGGAAGACCCCGCCGTCATTGAACTTGAAAAGAGAGTGATGGATATGCTTGAAGGGGAAATTAATAAAGTCTTAAAGGAAGAGCTATCAAATGAAATTAACTATAGTCATTAAACGTGTTCTATTTTTAATAGCGGTTATTGGTTTATGGCAATTTATTTATTCAATAGATGTGTTTGCAGATATTATTTTTCCATCTCCAATTCAAGTCTTTACAGCGTTATATGACGGATTTGCGAGTGGGGACTTCGTCAAGGCACTTGGGGCAAGTCTTAAACATTTACTTATTGGATTGTCGTTGGCTATCCTGTTTGGAACGATTGTAGGAGTGATTTTTGGCAAATCCAAACAAGCAGACGAAACGGCTGGTATGTATCTAGTTGCCCTGCAAAGTATTCCAAGTATTGTCTGGGTTCCACTCGCTATTATGCTGTTTGGGTTCACAGAATTTGCAGTTGTTTTTGTCGTCGTTTTAGGTGGAACATTCGTCATGGGCTTAAACGTCAGATCCGCTATTCACAATGTTCCCCCGCAATTTATACGTGCAGCAAGAACGATGGGAACGAAGGGCTTCGGGTTATTTTACCGAGTTGAAGTGCCAGCAAGTATTCCGTATTTCATGTCAGGAATCAGGCTTGCTTGGGCATTCAGCTGGCGCGCATTGATGGCAGGTGAACTACTCAGTAACGGACCTGGACTCGGCTATTCATTAAGATACGCTCAAGATTATGCCCGTATGGATCAAGTCATCGGCATCATTATCATCATCGGATTGATTGGAGCGGTCGTCGATCAGCTCGTATTTTCAAAATTAGAGAAAAACGTTATGAAGCGTTGGGGTTTGGTCAAATAAAAGAGAGGATGAAAAACATAAATGAAGAAACTTTTATTAGTTATGGCATTCGTCACACTTAGCCTTGTATTAGCTGCATGTGGAAGTAGCGAGGAATCAGCAAGTAGTGATGGGTCAAAAGAAATCACAATTGGATACTTCCCGAACATTAACCACGTTGCAGGAATGGTAGCTGAAGAGAAAAAACTGTATGCAGAAACATTACCTGATGGAACAAAGGTAAACTATAAATATTTCCCGGGTGGAGCGGCATTTATGACCGCGATTGAAACAGGCGAAATTGAGGGTGGACTCGTTGGACCTGGTCCAGCAATGAATCACTTTATAAGCGGTGCAAAAATTAATATCGTTGCGGCAGGATCAACAGGTGGTACTGTCATTATGGCTAGAAAAGGGGCTAACATAGAAGCACCTAAAGGCTTAAAAGACAAAACCTTTATATCCCCACATGTTGGGTGCACGCATGACGTTCAGTTCGAAACGATGATGAAAGAAGAATTTGGCATCACATCTGAACGTATTGACGGATCAATGAAACACGTCACAGGGAAACCCGCCACCTATCACAGCATGTTTGTAGCAGGAAACGTAGATGCGGCAACAGTTCCAGAACCATGGGCATCTGTGATTGAAGCAAAAGGTAGTGGGGAAGTACTCGTAGACACCGCCGACGTTGCCTATGGTGAAACATTACCAGCGGCTGTATTTGTCACATCACAAGATCTAGTCAAAAACAATCCTGACATGGTTCAAAGTATCGTAGACGCACATAAAAAAGCAACCGAGTTTATTAAAGATAACCCAGAAGAAGCGAAAACAATTGCCATCGATAAAATCAAAGACATTACGGATCAGAAGCTTTCTAAATCAGTCATTGATAATGCATGGGAACGGATAGATTTCACGTATGAAGTGAACGGAGATGTCCTGCAAGATTTTGCTAATTCTTCCTATGAACTTGAGTTTTTGAAGGAAAAGCCAGATTTAGAGGGATTAGTTGATACTAGTTTTGTTGAATAAACGTTAATGCTGGTTGTTCTTAAGGAGAATAAAAGCTTGTAGATACACTACACTCAGGGTCGAGTGTTTTTCTACAAGCTTTTTGTTTATCCTAAACTAAGTATCATCCCCATCAAAAAAATTCCTTATTAACCTTATAAACCGATTAACTAATGGTGGTAAATATCTGTTTTTATCTATAGCTAGATATACGGTTCTTGATATATTTGAGTCCTGTATTTTTTTAACATGAAACGGAAATTTCTTTGAATACTTAACATAGTTCTCAGGCACCACAGTAATACCTAAACCTTCTTCCACCATACTGCAAGCAGTTTCGAACCTCTCAATTTCAAACTGAATGTTTGGTTTGACTCCTGACTTACGGAATGCATTTAAAATATCTTCGCGAGTTTGGAACCCTTCTTTACATACTATAAATTCCTCATTCTCTAAGTCGCTAATTTTAATGTAGTTTTTTGCAACTAAAGGATGCGAAGGCGGTAGTATAGCGACTAAATTCTCCTCATAAATCGGTATGGTTTCTATTTCTTCATTGTTTATATATTGATTGGTAATGGCTAGATGTACATCAAAATTACTTAAGGACTTTACTACCTCGTCTAAGCTTAAGATATCAAATATTTTTATGTGGACATCATTATATTCCTTTTTAAACTCTTTTATTATCTTTGGAACCCAAGATTTAGAGGATTCTATTAAACCGAATGATAATTCTAACGGACCCTGTTGTTTTAGGCGTGTCATTTCTTCGGATACATGATCGAAATGGTTTATCAATTTTTTAGCTTCTTGATACAGTATTTTCCCTTCTTTCGTTAAACTCGATTCGCGGGTACTCCTATCCATTAGTGTGAGACCTAGTTCAATTTCTAATTTTTTAATTGTTGTACTTAGAGAGGGCTGGGATATGTGTAGCATTGAAGCGGCGTTCGTATATGTCTCCTGTTCTACAACGGTTATAAAGTAACGTAAATGACGTATTTCCATTAAAATACCACCTTATTTATAGAGGATGTTCAAAAAGTCACCAAATGATAAACGGCGAATTTCTTCGTTGCGCAGTTTTTCCGGTCCTCACGTATTAAAAGCATAGAGGAACTTCTACTAAAACCGTCCACGTCCTGTGGACAACGTAGAAGTCAGCACATCCTGTGCAAGTCCGGTCCTCAAAATCTTCGCGCCTCGAACTTCTTGTTTCTAATTTGTCGACTTTTTGAACACGCATTTATAGTTTAAAACTATATAAATATAATAAATATGTATTAGTAATTATATATTATCTTAATTATAATGAAATGGAAAGCTATTATATTCTGAATTCATAAACTATAAAAAATGAGGTGTTACTATCTATAAATTACCCGATAAAGAATTATGGACTGGAAGAGTTGATCATGAAGAAGACGTAAACAGTTTCCGTTTTCATCAAGTCGTTAAGTTTAACGATATAGATAAATCAACAAAAAATGAAAGCGCTTTTGGTATTATTGGTTTTGAATGTGACGAGGGTGTTAGACGAAATAAAGGAAGAGTAGGTGCTTCTTCGGCTCCACGTGAGATCAGAAAGTTATTATCAAGCTTACCCTATAATATAGGTGATAATGCGAACTTAATAGACGCTGGAAATGTTGTATGTGAAAATGACGAGATGGAGGCTGCCCAAGAAGAATTAGGGATTCATATTACAAAATTACTTAACCATTCCACTATACCAATTATTATAGGTGGAGGTCATGAAACATTATATGGTCATTATTTAGGGGTAAGGGAGTTCATTGGACCTGAGCAATCAGTAGGTATTATAAATATTGATGCACATTTTGATATGAGAGATGATAGTGTACCTTCTTCTGGAACAATGTTTAGACAAATACTTGAGCAGGATACTAATGCTGGATATTTATGTCTAGGAATACAAGAGTTTGGGAACACAAAGGCTTTGTTTGAGAAGGCAAACAAACTTAATTGTACCCATATTCTTGAAGAAGATATTACTTCTAACAATTATCAACATACATTCCAAACTATAGATGAATTTTCCGATAAGCATGATTATATTATGCTGACGTTATGTACAGATTCTATTATTGCATCTGAAGCGCCTGGGGTTAGTGCACCATCAGTCTTTGGATTGGAAGCAAAAGTAGTGAGAAATTTATTACGCTACATTATTTCAAAGCCAAACATTGTAAGCTTTGATATATCTGAAGTTAATCCATTAGTAGATGAAGGTAATAAGACAACAAAATTAGCTGCACATTTAATTGCAGTGGTTATGAAATATTTTAGGGGATGTAATGTTTAACAAAGGGGGGAACTAATATGAGTTTGGAAATAAATCAATTAACCACCATATTTATTGCAGTAGCAGTTTTTATGATAGGTAGTTACTTAAATAAGAGGATCCATTTTCTAGATAGATTTTGTATCCCAGCTCCAGTTGTTGGAGGGCTTTTATTTGCAATTATTGCTACTATATTAAAAGGATTTCATCTTCTAGAAATAAGTTTAGATACCTCTTTACAAGGACTTTTTATGTTGACATTTTTTACAACTGTTGGACTTGGGGCTAGCTTTGGTTTAATTAAGCTAGGTGGAAAGCTATTAGTTATATACTGGCTTTCTTGCGGTTTTTTAGCATTAGTACAGAGTGTAATTGGGATTTCTTTTGCAAAGCTATTAAATCTTGACCCGTTAATCGGTGTAATGGTAGGAGCAACATCAATGGAAGGTGGCCATGGGGCAGCTACGGCATTCGGAACCACTATTGAAGAACTTGGAGTTGAATCAGCATTATCAATAGGATTAGCTGCAGCCACAGTTGGACTTGTAGCTGGTGGATTAATCGGTGGTCCAATTGTAAAGCATTTGATTACTAAATATAATTTAAAACCGACAGAAACTGACGTTGAAGATGATAGTTCAGCGCTGGAAAATGTCCAAGCTTCAACTTCTAATTTAACATCAAAGACATTTATGATTCAGGTATTTATTATAACATTATGTATGGCAGTGGGATCGTATTTGGGTGAGTTATTTACTAGTACAACGGGGTTTGCGATACCTAGTTATGTAAGCGCAATGTTTGTTGCAGTAATAGTAAGAAATATTATTGATAAATATGATCGCAATATTATTCAAATGAAAAGTATCAGCATTATCGGGGACATCACACTGGGTATATTCCTATCGATGGCGCTAATGAGCATTAAATTATGGGAGGTTGCGAATCTTGCTTTTCCATTACTAATAATTATCTTCGTCCAAGTACTATTCATCGCATTATTTGGTATTTTTGTTTTATTTAGGATGTTAGGTAAAGATTATGATGCTGCAGTAATGGTAGGTGGGTTCACCGGCCACGGCCTAGGTGCAACACCTAACGCGATTGCCAACATGGATGCGATTGTAAATAAATACGGTCCTTCTCGTAAGGCATTTCTAATCGTACCTATAGTTGGAGCATTCTTAATTGATGTTTTCGCAATGCCAATTATTATCACTAGTATAAATATGTTTAGTTAATACTGAAACAGAGTTACGGCGTTAGGATTTCAAGGGGATATTTCAAATAAAACTGCCTTCTCCTGTAGCATTCAGGGGGAAGGCAGTTTCGTTATATCTTCTTTAGGCTTGTTATAATTTGATTAACATCTACAAGCCAATAACCTTATCGACTTCTACTTTTTCTGACTTTGAAATATTAAATAAGAGACTACCTACTACACAAATAATGAGGTTTACCAATAATCCCCAAAGTCCGCTAAATATACCAAACGGTGTAATATTTGCGAATGTCATTACCGTGGCGATAATTGTACCAACAACCATTCCGATAAAAACTGATTTGGAATGAAGCTGTTTCCAGTACAGCCCCAAGATAAAGGCTGGAGCAATCTGGACTAGTAATTCAAATTTTAATACGAATATCTCATATAATGTAGCTGGCGGATACCAAGCAATTACCAGCAGTATTCCAGTTGCAATAATACCGGTAATTTTTCCAACAAAAATCTGTTTATGTTCTGTTGCTTTCGGATTAATATACCTTCCGTACAAATCCTTTGAAATGACAGATGAAAAGGTCAAAAGCACCGAGTCAGCTGTAGAAATGATAGCAGCGATAATTCCACCGAATAACAGAATCATAGCCCAATAGAAAAATAGATTTTCTGAAGCGATAGCATTTGCCATCATTCCAACCAGTTTTTCTGATTCCATTTCACCTAAGTCTGGAAATGCATTGATTCCAATTATCCCAACCAATAAGATTACACCAGTAGTCACGAATGGCATCCAAGCCATGCCGATCAATGAATTCTTAAGTGTTTTTTCATTTTTTGCGGAAAATATCCGCTGAATGGCATGCGGATAAATGGATGCTCCAATCAGTACAAGGACCAGCATGCTAAACCAGCCGACTATCCCATCTGTTTCCGGAACACCCAGTTTCTCAGGTGTAAATGTTGCCATGTAGTCTGCAGTTGAGGGCAATCCACCAAAGTAGACAATTGAGCCAATTACAAGAATGAATACACCAAAAAGAAGGGCAATTCCCTGCATTGTGTCTGTATAGGCCACTGATCGCATGCCACCGAGCCAGCTGTAGATCAGCATAATGACGATGAAAAAGACAACACATAATTGATATGGTACGGTGCCACCAGTTAGTCCTGAAACCCCTTGACCAACTGCTACAAGTTGTTCAAGAAGATAGTTACCTAAGCCGTACAACATAAGAATGGAGCCTAAAATGGTAATACCTTTTGAACGGAAACGTGTAGCAAGCCAGTCGGATGGAGTAATAAAGTTAAACTTTCTGCTAAGTACGTATAACCTTGGAGCGAACAGCAAGTACCCGACCATGACCAAAATCATGAACGTGATGGACTGTAACCATTCGAACCCAATTCGGTACCCTTGAGGAGCGTACCCAATAATAGTGTTTCCGCTGTATTGGGTTGCATAAAATGTGAAGAAAAGAACCATCACACTTAAACCTCTTCCGCCTAAGTAGTATTCTGTATTGCTTTCTCGGATATTTTTATTTTTAAAATACGTAATTAAGCCGATTGCTAGCATGATGAGGCCATACACTGCCATTATCAGGACACCGGACCAACCGCCAAAGGCTAAATCTCCTGTCATTTCTCCTCCTCCTTCATGTTCGGATCTTCCTCAGTTATCCATAAGTATTTGATTGCGTACGTAATAGTTGCTGAAAAGGCAAGGGAAACGAGTATTACAATCCAGCCCCAATAAGGGATTCCGAGAATCAAGGGTTTATAGCTTCCTACAGGTAAATACCAGGGGACACTTAACAGAAATAAAACCCCAAATATGATCCATAACTTCCCATTTTTAATTGGTTCTTTCTTAAATTTCAACATTCAAATTCCTCCTATCCTTTTTAAGATTCAGAACTCATTTTACATACGGATCCATATAATAGGCTCTTTGTTGCTCAAAACGCGAGATGTTTTCCTCTGCCGTCATCGTTACGTCGATATCATCAAGTCCATTTAAAAATTTATGACGTATGTGGGATGCAATTGAAAACGATGTTGCCCAACCAGATTCAACTTGGATGATTTCATTCTCTAAATCTACCTGTAACGAAAAGTTAGGGTTATTTTTTTCCAGGTCAAACAATGCTTCTATTTGTTCATGCTCAAGCTCAATTAACAGTAATCCGTTCTTTGAACAATTCCCTTTAAAAATATCTGCAAATGAAGGTGCAATGATTACTTGGAATCCGTAATCATGCAGTGCCCAAACCGCATTCTCTCTTGATGAGCCACATCCGAAATTATCACCGGTAAGTAAAATAGATGCTTGTTTATATTTTTCTTTGTTCAACACAAAATCCGTTTGGGGTTTCCCAGCATCGTCAAAACGCCAATAATACATCAGATGTTTTCCGTAACCCGTTCGTTCAACCCGCTTCAAAAACTCTGTAGGAATGATGATGTCAGTATCAATATTGGATTTATTAAGCGGTGCAACAGAACCCGTGTACTTACGAAATGGTTTCATTTTTTTTCACCTCCCCAATATAATTCCACCCTCTGATATCTGTCAGACGACCAGTTATTGCCGCGGCGGCAGCCATTGCTGGGCTTACGAGGTGAGTTCTTACACCCTTTCCTTGACGGCCTTCAAAATTACGATTGGATGTTGAGGCAACTCTGTCTCCCGGGTTAGCAATGTCAGGGTTCATTCCAGGACACATGCTACAACCTGGCTCTCTCCATTCAAACCCAGCTTCAATAAAAACTTTGTCCAATCCCTCTTTTTCGGCGCGTCTTTTAATGTGATAAGAACCTGGAACAACTAGTGATGTAATGCTTTTATTAACTTTGTGACCATGGGCCACTTGTGCAGCTAAACGTAAATCTTCTATTCTAGAATTCGTACAAGAACCGATAAATACCCGATCTATATCTATTTCATTCATTTTTGTTAGTGGTTTTAAATCCATATAATATAGAGCTGCTTCTGCTGTTGCCTTCGTTTCAGAATCCGTGAAACTTCCTGGGGAAGGAATATAATCATCAATCGATGTTACCTGACCAGGATTGGTCCCCCAGGTTACTTGGGGAGCTAACTCACCTATGTTTATCGTTATTGTTTTATCATAAACAGCATTTGGGTCACTATATAGTTTGCTCCACTCTCTGACTGCTTCATCCCATTTTTGACCTTTAGGTACAAACTGTCGGTTCTTTAAATAGGCAATTGTTTTTTCGTCGGGAGCAACCATTCCTGAACGTGCGCCAGCCTCTAGCACCATATTACAAATTGTCATTCGTTCATCCATGGACATGTTTTTAACTGCGTTTCCTGTGAACTCCACTACATGCCCAACCCCACCATCAGTACCAATTTCACCGATGATACTTAATATAATATCCTTGCTGCTTACTCCCTCTGGCATATCACCTTCAATTTGAATGTTCATTGTTTTCGGTTTTACTTGAGGTAGAGTTTGTGTCGCCAATACATGCGTAATTTCACTTGATCCAATTCCAAATGCAAATGCTCCGAATGCACCATGTGTAGAGGTATGGCTATCTCCACAAACAATTGTTTTTCCCGGCGTTGTTAATCCGAGCTCAGGTCCAATAATGTGAACAATACCATTGTCAGGGTGGTCTAGATCATAAGCTGTAATATCAAATTCTTTACAATTACTGATTAAAGCTTCAACTTGTTTTTTTGCAAGTAGGTCCTTAAACTCTAAATTCCTGTCAGTTGTTGGAACGTTGTGGTCAGCTGATGCGAATGTTAAATCTGGCCGTCTAACTGTTCGCCCCTGATCCCTAAGCAAAGAAAAAGCCTGCGGTGATGTGACATCATGAATTAAGTGTAGATCAATAAAAATTAATGGTAGATCAAGTGGCGAATCAATTACGTGATTTTCCCAAACTTTCTCGAAAAGTGTTCTTGGAGCCATTTTCTTTCTCCCTTCTATAGTTCAGATGCGGAATGAAGATCTGTTATTTTCCCAGCTTTTACTACTTGGCCAGGTAAGTCATGTGTCAAACGTGATTGTAAATAGTTGGCTGAGTCTATCAGTTGGTCAAGATCTGCTTTGATCTCATATCCCATAAATTTAAGCATATGAACAAGGTCTTCTGTGCAAACATTTCCAGTTGCTCCAGGAGCGAAGGGACATCCACCCAGTCCTCCTAGAGAGGAATCAAATCGCGTTACTCCTGCACGAATACCTTCGTTAACATTTGCTAATGCCATTCCCCTTGTATTATGAAAATGGAGGGTTAAGGGAAGGTCAGGCCAATGCTTTAAAACGTTTTTAGATAATTGATATACTTGTGTAGGTGTGGCCATGCCTGTAGTATCGGCAAGTGTAATTCCACTAACACCTAGTTCCAGATATTGATCAATGAGACGTAGCACGCTATCTTCTGAGATATTTCCTTCAAATGGGCAGCCGAAAGATGTACCAAGCGAACCATTTACACGAATGTTCTTATTGGATAAAAAACTCATTATTTCGTGAAAGCTTTCAAATGTTTGGTCAGTTGTTCGACGTACGTTTTTTAAGTTATGTGTTTCACTCACTGAAACAAGAAGGTTAATTTCATCTACAGCACAACTTGTAGCACGTTTTACCCCTCTGAGATTCGGTACCAGGGCGGAGTATATAACTCCGGGTTTTCGCTCGATTTTACTCATCACTTCTTCTGCATCTTTCAAATTTGGTATGGCCTTAGGAGAGACAAAGGAGGTTACCTCAATCTTATCCACTCCTGCATCACTTAATTGGTTAATTAACTCAACTTTTTTATCTGTAGGAATAAATTGGTCTTCATTTTGAAGTCCATCCCTTGTAACAACTTCTTGAATAAAAATTCGTTTCATTTTCATCACCTACTTTCAAAAAGTTAATTAAATAATACCTTCCTCTTTTAGTTTTTGGATCTTTTCATCATCATAGGCTAATACGCCTTTCATGATTTGATTGGTATGTTCTCCTAGGTTTGGGCCTAACCAATTTGTTGCACCGGGTGTCTTACTCATTTTTGGCACAACACCTGGAATTTTTAGTGAATCACCATTACCAAGGTTGAAACTCTGAATCATTTCTCGCGCTAGATACTGTGGATCTTTTACAATATCTTCAATACTGTAAATAGCCCCTGCAGGAACTTTTGCATCATCAAGTGTTTGTAATGCGGTTTCAAGATTTACTGTTTTCGTCCAATCTTCTATACTTGCATCAAGAAAATCTGCATGTTCTGCACGACCTTTATTGCTTGTAAATCTTTCATCTTCCGCTAATTCCTGATGACCAATTGCAATCATTAATCTTTTAAAAATGGCATCCCCATTCCCGCCAATTACAATGTATTTCCCGTCGCTACATGGATATGTATTAGAGGGTGCGATACCTGGTAAGGAAGATCCAGTTCTTTCCCGAACTGCACCGAATTTGTCGTATTCAGGAAGCATGCTTTCCATTAAACTAAAGACAGCTTCGTAAAGTGCTACATCTACAATTTGACCTTCGCCAGTTCCTTTTACGTCACGATGGTAAACTGCCATAAGTGCGCCGATGACCGAATACATTGCTGCAAGGGAGTCTCCAAGGCTAATTCCTGCTCGTGTCGGTGCCCGGTCCGGGTATCCTGTCAGATGTCGTATTCCGCCCATCGATTCGCCGATACTACCAAAGCCTGTTTTGTCTCGGTATGGACCTGTTTGACCATAACCAGATACTCTAACCATAATAATTCCAGGGTTTATAGCAGATAATTGTTCATATCCTATGTTCCATTTTTCAAGAGTCCCTGGTCTAAAGTTCTCAATGATAATATCGCATTCTTTTGCAAGGGATTGAATTATTCCCTGACCTTCTTCACTCTTTAAATCAATAGTGATTGATTTTTTATTCCGTGCCTGAAGTCGCCACCATAGTGATTGACCCTCATAAATATGTCTCCATTCTCTGAGTGGATCACCTTTCCCAGGAGGCTCAACCTTGATAACATCTGCACCAAATTCAGCCATTAATCTTCCCGCAAATGGACCCGCAATAAGACTTCCTAATTCCAATACCTTTAACCCTTCTAACGTTTGGGTCATATAAAATCATCCTTTTGTTTTGATTTAAAAATAGTATCAAGCATGTTGATATCATTTTGAACATGCTGTTTCATCTCAAGCTCAGCTTGATTGCCATTTCCGTTAACGATGGCATCAGCAATTCGCACATGTTCCTCAAAAAAATTATCTCTTCGGGAATAGTTGCTTAGAATGTTATTTCGCATGTACAAGTTCTTCGCATGTATTAAATTCATAAATTGAATTAATTGCTTATTACCTGAAGATTGAACGACTATATCATGAAATTTGGTATTAAAAGTAACCACTTCTCTTTTTTGGTTGTTTTCTAATGCCTTTTTTGTATTATTTACTATTTCTATTAAGGCATCTTTATTTACTTGTGACATGTTTTGTGCTGATAATTTTGCTCCAAGTGGTTCCAACCTTTCTTTACAGAGATAAAGGTCGACAACATCATCAACTGTTGGGTCAAAAACGTAAATATGCACGCCTTTTTGAGTTAGCAAGCCATCATGTATCAACATTCGTATGGCTTCACGGATTGGGCCGCGACTAACTCCTAACATGTTTGCTAGACCTGACTCTGTTAGTCGTTCACCGGGTAAAAATTTATTTTCTAGCAGATAGTTTTGAATGTGTACGTATGCTTGAACGTGAAAGGGTTCTGATTTAACAATACGACTAATTGATTCCACCTCCTTGACATGTAAACGCTTTCTTGTATAGTATATTGTTATCAGTATTTTGTCAACAATGTAAAAAATTAAATATTGTCTGAACCTAGAAACCTTTTGATTTAAGGGGTTAGTTGAAGTATTGTTTCCCAAAAAATAAAAAAAGAGTTGAACTGCATATGGGAATTAAGGATTTACAGCAAAACTCGTTAACTAAAATAAACCCATGGAGAATGTTGGCATGGTTGTTTGTCGCACAAGTATCCGTCGCTTTTATAGGCAGGAGTCTAGCCCCATTAGGTCTACTGATTGGTGCAGACTTATCCCTTACAATGGCACAAATCGGAATGCTTCCTGCCGCATTATTTCTAGGACAATCGCTTGCTGCCATTCCAGTAGGGTATTTTACAGATTCGATAGGGTCAAGAAGAGTACTGTTAATGCTATCTATTTGTTTAGGGTTAAGCTTTTTATTGATGACCTTTTCTTCTGTATTTTTGGTGATTCTTTTTTTAATCACTTTAGGTGGGATTGGTTATGGATCCATGCACCCCGCTTCAAACCGCGGTATTATCTACTGGTTTTCCCCTAATAAGCGTGGTACAGCTATGGGAATCAAGCAAATGGGGGTCACGTTTGGTTCGGCTCTTTCTGCCCTTTTACTTCTCCCCCTTGCAAGTGAATGGGGATGGCGACCAGTTCTTTTTGGTGCTTGTTTGCTTTTAATTTTTATAGGATTTCTAGCCTTTCTATTCTATAACGATCCACCTTCCGTCAAGAAGGCTACAGGTGCAAAGGACAGCGAATCGAGCCATTTACTACCATCCATTTACGCTATGCTTAAAAATAAGGCATTAATTCTTGTTAGTATATGTGCCATGGGCTTAAGTGGTGGTCAAATGGCTCTAAATACGTATCTAGTGTTGTTCGCATATGAACGACTTGGTATAAGTTTGGTTTTATCTGGTGTTTTGCTGGTCATTTCCGAAGTGAGTGGGTCTTTTGGGCGGATTGTATGGGGGATTGTAAGTGATCGTTTATTTAATGGAAGACGAATAATTGTCCTAATTATCATTGCATTTTGCACAATATTTTTGTCGCTTACGATTGCGTTACTGCCTCCTGGAACATCATTCGGGACGATGTCATTGATTACAGTTTTCTTTGGGTTCTGTATGTCTGGTTTTAATGGAATTTGGATGAATACAGCTACAGAACTAGTCCCACGTGAACAATCAGGAATTGCTAGTGGTTTCAGTATTACTTTAGGTTCATGGGGGGTAATTGTTGGACCACCTCTTTTTGGCTTCATTGTTGATAAAACCGGATCATTTGTTTTCGGCTGGCTATTTCTTGCTATTGTTATGGTCATAGTAATTATTTTATTGTTTTATACAATGAAAATTGTAAATACAAACGAAGCTTTGAAAAGTAGATGACTTGCGGGGTGATTTATATGGATACTATTATAGAAAAGTTTCATGAAATACCAACAGCTTGTGTTGCTGATGTTATGGATAGTAAGCATATTTTTGATTCATCTATTAGACCTTTAAAAGATCATTACAGACATAAGAGGCAACTTGTTACAAAATTAACAAGTTGCCTCTAGTCATCATTCTTTGTAATCCGCCACTTTAACCTTTCGAGGTTTGTTTCCTTATAATTTCATCTCTGATTGGACTATCTGACAATTCTTCGGAAAACGCATGATCTTTTTTATTCGTTGCTCGATCCTTTTTCTGTTTCTCTTGCTTCCTATTCATTTGGTTGATCCTGCCCTGAATTATTTAAATAGGTGTTTTCGCCTGATGCAAAATTTACATTTTGCAGATTAAATTCTTCGTCTTGAGGATGGGATGTTTTGTGTTCAATCTCCGGAATATTTTCACTTTCAATTTCTGGTTTCCTAGTGTCTGTTGATTTCTTCTTTTCATCCATTAATGATTCTCCCTCCAAATAGTGGTATCCCTTAGTTTGTCTAAAAATGAAGAAGGTATGAGTACTTTTTAGGGTGAACCGTATCAATTTTGATAGATATAAATTCTACTGACAATACTATTTGTCTCATCTAATGAATAAAATTGTTAGTGACTGCTATAAAAGGGGAGCTGATAGTAAATGAGGAAAAGCGATCGAGGCACAACGCTGCTGATTGTACTGTTATTTACCGTGGTTACTGCTGCTATAACCATTTACTATCTCTTTTTTTTCAGCAAACCTCCAGGAGAGCAAGCCGTTGAAGTAGTTGATACATTTTATACATATGAACAAGACGGGGCATTTTCTGATTCGTGGGCGATGTTCCATCCATTAATGAAGGAGAAGTTTCCTAAAGGGCATTACCTTCAAGATCGCGCCCATATATTCATGAACCACTTCGGTGTCACGACCTTCACTTACACTCTTAGTGAAGCGATGGAAGTAAAGAACTGGAAAATCGAAAAGGGTGCGGAGCCGATTCCGACTACCTATATGGTGACGGTAACGCAGGTGTATAAGGGGAAGTATGGAAATTTTAGTATTGTACAGGATCTGTATACAACAATTGTTGATGGAGAATGGAAAGTTCTTTGGGATTATAAGAAATAGTTTTGTGGAATAGGTATTAATAGGTCAGGTTGTTACACACAGTACAAGAAGGGATTGTTGCTTCTATGAACAATAATTTCGGTGATAAATTAAAAAGTATGAAAGAAAAAGGTGTCAGTTTACCAATAACATCAGACATGTTCTTGTGGACTTTGCAAAAAGGTATTAATAAAAATGACGCAATAAGGGATTTGAATGTTTCTTTCGTCAATGGACTTATAACAATTAGCGGGAATAAAGAAATGCCTTTAAAATCAATTAAGTTTAAAGTTGGATTAAAGCCTATACATGCTCATGGTAGAACCTTAAAACTAAAGTTAGTTACCGCAAAGCCAGTAAAATGGAATTGGCTGAATAAAATTATTTTAAATAAGCCACCATTTATAAAGTACAATGAAGAAAATATCAAAATTGACTTAAATTGTATAGATAAAGTGAAGGCCGTGCCGATTGGAAATATATTAAGTTTCGAGATCAAAGATGAGATACTTTGGGTGAAGTTAGGGCTGTAACTATGTTAAAGTTAAATTATAATCAAAAAATGAAATCTGCATTTCTGCAGGAGAGGTTCGCAATTCCATCCCTCGATAAAAAACTAAGGAGTCAACAACACTCTCTTTGGTGTTGTTTTTTTTGATGGAAATAGGCTTGAATCTCTCCCTTTTTGATAAAAGAGAGGGGAAATGAAAATGAGTAAAAAAGCAGTTGTTGTATTCAGTGGGGGACAGGATAGTACTACTTGCCTGTTCTGGGCCTTGGAACAATTTGAAGAAGTGGAGGCTGTCACGTTTCAGTACGGTCAGCGGCATATTGCTGAACTGGATTGTGCAAAAGAGATTTGCCAGAAGCTTGGTGTGCTTCATCATGAACTTGATATGTCTTTATTGAATCAATTAGCGCCGAATGCATTAACGAGAGATGATATTGCGATTACGGAGGATGAGGGTGAATTGCCGTCTACTTTTGTACCGGGCAGGAATTTATTGTTTCTATCTTTTGCCGGTGTGTTAGCAAAACAAATTGGTGCCAAACACTTGATAACAGGAGTGAGTGAAGCCGATTACAGCGGTTATCCAGATTGCCGGGATGGCTTCATGAAATCATTAAATGTCACATTAAATTTATCCATGGATGATACGTTTGTTATTCATACCCCATTGATGTGGCTTGATAAGTCGCAGGTGTGGGAACTCAGTGACAAACTTAATGCTTTTGAGTTTGTAAAAACACATACACTAACTTGTTATAACGGTGTGAAGGGCAGTGGGTGCGGGGATTGTCCCGCATGTATCCTAAGGCAAAGAGGTCTTGAGAATTATAAAAAAAAGAAAGAGGGTGAAGTGGTATGATGCAGCAAATTTATCCCGCTGCGACCCACGATTATTCTTTTGAAATAAACAAAGACTTTCACTTTGCGGCAGCACATTATATTGCCCACGCAGATGCTGGAAAATGCAAACAGACACACGGACACACGTACTTTGCAAACATTACCATTGTAGGAGATGAACTTGGGTCTACTGGATTTTTGGTTAACTTTAAAACAGTAAAAGAGTTAATTGAACGGCGTTTTGACCATGGGGTTTTAAACGAAGACCCAGCTTTTTCTAATAAACAGTCCGAATTTTTTCCAACGACTGAGGTTATCGCACGTACGATCTATGAAATTATCCAGGACCATTTAAATACGTTACAAAATAAGCCGTTATGTCTACAGGTATATTTACGGGAAACACCGACAAGTTATTGTGTTTATCGCCCGAGAAAGGTGGATAAATAATGAAGATCCCTGTGCTCGAGATATTTGGCCCGACCATCCAAGGAGAAGGAATGGTAATTGGACGAAAGACAATGTTTATTCGAACAGCCGGCTGTGATTATTCCTGTTCTTGGTGTGATTCTAAATTTACGTGGGATGGATCTGAAAAAAGTAATATTCAACTCCTGGAGCCTGAGGAAATTTGGGAGGCATTAACAGAAGAAGGCGGTGATCGCTTTGGGCACGTAACCATATCAGGTGGAAATCCTGGATTGCTAGCCCATTTAAATGAGCTTGTTAAGCTGTTACACGAAAAGAATATGAACATAGCACTGGAAACACAAGGGAGTAAGTGGCAGCCATGGTTTATCGACATTGATGATTTGACGCTTTCACCTAAGCCGCCAAGCTCAGGAATGCAAACAAATTTTGAAAAACTCGATCAGATTATTGATCGTTTACGGCAGGATCAAAACGGAACATTCAGTTTAAAAGTAGTAATTTTTAATGAGGATGATTTGACTTACGCGGTAAATATGCATCAAAGGTATCCAGATGTGGAATTGTTTCTTCAGGTAGGAAATGATGATCTAGAAACAATGAATAATGAAAAGTTACTTGGTCATATGTTACGTAACTATGAACAGCTAATTGATCTAGTAATGGAAAGTCATGTATTGAAAGACGTTCGTGTTCTGCCGCAGCTTCATACCTATTTATGGGGGAATAAACGGGGAGTATAGAACTGTGTATATTTAAATAAAAGCCTTCCCTTATTATTTTAGACAATAAGGGAGGGCTTTCTTTAAGAGGATGTTCAAAAAGTCATCAAATGATAAACGGCGAATTTCTCCGCTTTGCTTGTTTTTCTGGTTTCTCATGTAGGAATAGCCTACATTCCGATCTCGGGGACTACGCCGCCTCGAACTTGACGCACAGGACGTGCTAATGTCGACTTTGCAACAGGACGTTGCGTTCTTTGTCGACCTTGTTTCTAATTTGCCGAATTTTTGAACACGCACTTTAAGTTATTATTCTTAACTTAGTATGGAGCCACGGGGAATTGAACCCCGATTACTTGAATGCCATTCAAGTGTAATCCCATTATACCATGGCCCCGAAACACAATTATCAGTGGGTTAATGCCAAGCAAGCATTCTCCCGACTGAGTTTAATGTTCCAATCAATCAGAGATTTATTATAAGCTTTTCTCTGCCGATTTTCAAGTAGCAACTTCTATGGTCTAACCTGCTTCTTGCCTTTTCTTCTTTGCAGCTGGTATTTTGATTGATGCGTATACGAGAGCTGCAATAAGGAATAGGCCTAAGTAGCCAATGAGCGGATAGAAAAAAGCAACAAGTTCTGTGAAGCCAACGAAGCTTGCGGAGAATGCAATAATCATGGTGATACTAACGAACACTTTGAACTTATTTGTTCCTATCTCCGTGAAGCGTGCTCCGAATGCAAAGAACATGCTGACTGCAGTATTGAAAATCATGCCGAACAGGATTATTGAATAAAAAATTCCGAGTACAGGAGAGATATCATCAACAATTTTTAACATCGGCATATCGAAGTTTGCAACGACATCAACTTTTGAGTAGATGGCAAGATGACTTACTAATATGAGAATTCCAAGGCCAAGTCCTCCGAGAAGTCCCCCCATTTTCGCTGCTTTTTCGTCACGTTCAGCTCCTCCCATGACAAGTGACATGGACGCTCCTACCGCAATATTAAAAGAAACATAGTTTATTCCAGCTATGAACCAGTTTGGTAGTGTTGATGGTTGTTCTTTAGCAATCGGATTAAGTTCCGCAAACGATGAATCCATTGTTAGCAGACTGTAAATGGAAACTAGTATTACGCTAATAATTAAAAATGGTGTGATACTCCCAATAACCGCAACCACACGATCGACATTCATCATAATGGTAAGTATGACGAGAACTGTCATCAGCATGGTCCCTAGGAAAGATGGTAATCCGAACTGCTGATCCAGGATAGATCCTGCCCCAGCAATCATGACGACCCCTACGCCAAAAAGGGTGAAGATGATGATGTAATCCACAACAACTCCAAGGTAACGCCCGCTAATCTTATAAACGGCATCTTTATGTGATCTCGTCTGCAAACGACTACCAAGACTCGTCAACGTCATCCCGAGATAAGCGAATAATGCTGTGGCAATTATTGCTCCAACTGTTCCAATAAGCCCAAAGCTTGTAAAGTACTGTAAAACTTCTTGTCCTGATGCGAACCCCGCACCAACAATGATTCCGATAAAAGCGCTTGCAATTTTTAAAATTTTCATGGTGTCCTCCAACTTTTATGTATTATTATGGTGTAAAACCCAAAATGTTGTACTGAAAGAAAATGGCGAATTCTGTCTTATTTTAAACCGTATTCTCTATTTTAACAAATAATCTGTGAAAAACCACGTGTTTTACTAAAATTTTGTCCAACTATTTGATAATTCACTTAAAATGCGTGTACAAAAAAGTCGCAAATTAGCAACAAAAAGCTTAAGGCGCGAGGACTATGAGGAACAAATAATACGTGAGGAAAGAAAAAGCTAAGGAATGAAGAAATTCGTCGTCCAACATTTGGTGATTTTTTGAAAAACCACATAAAATGAAAGTACAAATTAGCATTATTTATGGTATTCTTGAAGCAATATAAAATAAAATATAAAATATAAAAATAGAAAATCTATAGAGAAAGGAGGAAAGTTTTCATGAACAATTCATCCGATCGCTCCGAATTATTTAAAGATGATTTTGATTCCTTGGAGGGTTTAGCAGACCGCATTGGAAAAGTCCTAGACTGTCCTATTACGATAGAAGACTCCAATCATCGAATCATTTCGTATAGTACCCACGAAGAAAATGTAGATGATGCCAGGGTAGCCACTATAATAAGAAGAAAAGTGCCAGAGAATGTAATCAACAGCCTTTGGAAACATGGTGTGATGTCAAGGTTATTTGAACAAGATGAACCGGTGATTGTACCCGCTATCGAGGAAGTGGGACTCGGAAACAGAATTGCCGTTTCGGTTCGGAAAAGTAATGAGGTTCTTGGTTTTATCTGGGCGCAAACAACTGATAAAACATTTGGAGAAGATAAATTAAAATTGCTCAAAGAGGCATCGAATCTGGTGCAAAAACAACTCCTTAAGCTTCAAATTAAAAAAAGGAAGGCGGAAGAGAGTTATCAAGAATTTTTTTGGCAACTATTAACCGGCCATGCATATCAAAAGGATGTGATTGAACGCCAAGCAAAGCGGTTCGGATTACAGTTAAATGGAAACCTTGCTATTGCCATGATTGAATATGATTGTGAAGTTACACAAACGATTGAAAAACATTCCTACTATTTAACGGAAACCCTAGAATTAGTTCAGGTTGTTTGTCGGGTATTTGATCAGAATCAACTAATCCTACTAATCCGCCTTAAATCCAGTGAAAATACGATAAAGGTTCTGAATAAATTTATTGGAAATTTCATTCATAAAATTTCAGAAAGAATGCAAATCAGTAATGTGAAAGGGTCTTTTGGAACAATATATAACACGCCTCAACATAGTAAGGATAGTTATAAACACGCCCTAAAGGTTTTGGAGTTAAAGGAGCAATTTCCAAAAGAGCTACAGAACATTTATAGTTATCAAGAACTTGGCGTTTATCAATTTTTGGATGAGCTTTATCAAATCAGAAACCGGAATCATTATCAAAACTATTCAATTGAAAAGTTACGAAAATACGATCTCAAGCATCATACAAATTTATTAACAACGCTAAATGTTTATTTGGAATGTGATAGTAATGTGCATAAAGCAGCCAAATTAATACATGTCCATACAAATACATTAAATTATCGCTTGAAAAGAATTGTTGAAATCGCAGAAGTCGACTTAAAGGACCCAAATCAAAAAATAACGCTATACCTTGATTTAAAGTTAGAAAGCATGAAAAGGAATGATATGTGATTTTACACAAACCATCCCTTCTATTTTTTGTTATATTCATAAAGAAAAATTTAGATGAAGGGAATATAATAGAATATAAATTGAACAGTAGGGAGAGGTTGGTTAGTATGATTATTGGTGTTCCAAAGGAAATTAAAAATAATGAAAACCGAGTTGCAATGACACCTGCGGGGGTTGTAAATTTATCTAAAGCCGGACATCGGGTCATGATTGAATCGAATGCTGGTGTTGGAAGTAATTTTACTAACGAAGAATATAAAGTAGCTGGTGCCGAAATTATTGAAAGCGCTTCAGATGTTTGGGAGAAGGCGGAAATGATTATGAAAGTAAAAGAGCCCCTTTCACCTGAATACAAATACTTTCGTAAAGGGCTAATTTTGTTTACTTACCTTCACCTGGCGGCGGAACCAGAATTGACTAAAGCTTTAGTTGAAAATGAAGTTACAGCAATCGCTTATGAAACTGTAACCGTAAACAACACATTACCATTACTTTCTCCAATGAGTGAAGTTGCTGGCCGTATGGCATCGCAAATTGGTGCCCAGTTCCTTGAAAAGTTTTATGGTGGAAAAGGGATCTTGCTAAGTGGTGTACCAGGTGTAAATCGTGGGAAAGTAACCGTTATCGGTGGCGGAATGGTTGGTACGAACGCAGCAAAAATTGCAGTAGGTCTTGGTGCAGATGTAACAATTATTGACTTAAATCCTACACGTTTACGTCAATTAGAAGATATCTTTGGTACGAGTGTACAAACATTAATGTCGAACCCATACAATATCGCAGAAGCGGTTAAAAACTCTGATTTAGTTATTGGTTCCGTATTAATTCCAGGTGCAAAAGCGCCTAAGCTTGTAACAGAAGAAATGGTTAAATCCATGCAGCCAGGATCTGTTGTTGTCGATGTTGCTATCGACCAAGGTGGTAATTTCGAAACAGTTGATCATATTACAACACATGATGATCCAATCTATGAAAAACATGGTGTGCTTCACTACGCGGTTGCAAATATGCCTGGTGCCGTACCACGTACATCGACCATTGCATTAACAAATGTAACCATCCCTTATGCAGCGCAAATCGCTACAAAAGGTGTTGTCAAAGCAATTAATGAAAACCCAGCGATTAAATCTGGTGTAAACGTGCTAAACGGAAGAGTAACATACGAAGCAGTAGCACTTGATCTTGGTTACGAATACGCAACAGTTGAAGAAGCTGTAGTAAAACTAGTGATTGCGTAAATTTTTAAAAGAAAATACTGAAAAATACCCTTCAAGCTATTTTTGGAGGGTATTTTTTGATTGTCTAATCACCATACATGGAAATGCTTCGTTCTCCCTTCCCACTTTATAAATAAACGGGAAGGGAACTGTTACCAAGCACCATAGTCGAAACATTTAATGAAGGTTTTAAGAAGTTTATAGTTACCATATTATCGTTATCGGGATGGGGAATAAATTAAATTAGGAAAGAATAATTAATGACTTAGTGTTCTCAGGCTGCTCTTTATGTTTGTGACTTGTATATTTTGGCAAAAGTTCAAAACTACTTGAAACAATTTTCGAAATACTGTATTGTTAAAAAACAAATACATATTTAACCTCAGTTCGGTGAGGTAGAGGTGCAGACAATATTATTAATTAGCGTGAGAATGACATCGATGATTGCTGATGAAAGGATTGGTTGCCGAAGCGTAGTAAGGGTCGAACTTATTACTGCTGGTATATCTTTGAATAAAGGATATACTGTCGTGCATGGTGTGCATGGAGGACTACTGATCGATGGAGGAAAACGTATAATTGGTGACGCAATGATAGGTTGATTCTTGTCATTGTTTTTTTATTAAATAGAGTTTTTTTAACTTTCTCTTTAAACCAAAACTCATTTTGCCAGTTTACTTCCTCTTTTCAATCCATGCACTCCCAAATATAGGGGGTGTTTTTTGTTTTTACATGAATGAAATGGAAAGGAAAGCAGTATTATTTCACGAATATAGAGGAGGAATCTAGTATGGCCTTAGAAGCGAAGAAACCTAAAATGAATAAGGAACCAAACAAAAAATCAAAAAAATTTACAGCGCCACATCCGTTTGTCATCTTATTTGCTGTAATAATTTTGATTACCATTAGTACATATTTTGTTCCAGCTGGAGAATATGATCGTACCACGAATGAAGAGGAGCAGACGGTTGTTGTTGATGGGACATATCATACCGTCGAGTCTAATCCAGCTGGATTCATGGAAATCTTTCAGTCTATTCATCAGGGAATGGTGGAGGGTGCAGCTATTATTTTCTTTATTTTTATTGTTGGTGGTGCGTTTGGTATTTTCCGAGCGACCAATTCAATTGAAGGAGCACTTGGTAGTATTTCCTCTAAGGTGATTGGGAAGGAAATTTATCTGATTCCAGTTGTCATGATTTTCTTTGGACTTGCAGGCGCTACGTTTGGGATGTTTGAGGAGGCACTGCCGTTTATTTTGATAATGGTGCCGATTGCCTTAAAACTTGGATTTGACTCGATGGTTGGAACTGCAATGGTTCTGGTTGGCGTCTCAGCTGGATTTACCGCAGCGTTTACAAATCCATTTACCATTGGGGTTGCACAAGGGATAGCGGGCTTACCCCTTTTTTCTGGAATGGGCGTACGAATAATTTATTGGTTGATTTTCATGGCGGTTAGCATTGCATATGTGATGGTCTACGCAAAAAAGGTGAAAAATAAACCGTCCACGAGCATTGTTCTTGAAGAAGATAACAAACGTAACACTGATACAACGGAAATAGCTCAGGAAAAGTTAACAAGAATACAAGCAGCCACGCTTGGGGTGCTTGTTTTGACACTAGGTATACTCGCGTTTGGTGTTATTCAGTATGGTTGGTTTATTAAGGAGATTGCAGCCCTGTTTCTTATCATGGGGATTGTTGTTGGGATTATCAATAAAATGGGAATTAATGAAATTGCTGAAAGATTTGTCAAAGGTTGTGAGGAGCTAGTTGTCGGAGCACTAGTTGTTGGTTTCGCATATGGTGCTCTTGTTTTGCTGCAAAACTCTAGCACAATCGATACCATTTTGTACGGAGTTACGAGTCTCGTATCCGGTATGCCAAGTCAATTTGCTGCAATCGGGATGTATATAACACAAAGTTTTTTAAATTTCATCGTAACTTCCGGAAGTGGACAAGCTGCACTTAGTATGCCGATCATGACTCCGCTTGCTGATCTATTGGAAGTAAATAGGCAGACAGCTGTCCTTGCGTATCAGATGGGTGATGGTATTTCAAATATTTTCACCCCAACAAGTGGGTTGCTTTTAGCAGCACTAGCGATGGCGGGCATTTCTTGGATAAAGTGGATAAAGTTTGTATGGCCATTAATAGCAATTCATTATGTGTTAGGAGCAATTTTTGTAACAATAGCTCACATGTTTATATGGACTTCCTGATGTAATGGAAGTTATTAAAAAAATGGATATAACAACGAGGAGGAAACGGATATGATTAAAGAAATTTTTGCTAAATTAGAAGGAATCTACCCAGAATTGGTGGACTTCCGTCGAGATATGCATATGTATCCAGAGCAGTCTCATCACGAAGAAAAAACGCCAGAAAAAATAGCAGAGTTTTTGAAAGGGTTAGGGATTGAGGTAAGGTCCGGTGTCGGAGGAAGTGGTGTCGTTGGAACTCTGAGAGGTGGCAAACCTGGTAAAACCGTTGCATTGCGCGCCGATTTTGACGCTTTACCGATTCAGGATGAAAAGGATGTTGCGTATAAGTCGAAAGTACCTGGAGTCATGCATGCTTGCGGACACGATATTCATACATCAGCACTTCTTGGGGTTGCCAAGGTTTTAAGTACGATACGCGAAGAAATTCCTGGAACGATTGTGTTTATTCATCAGTTTGCGGAAGAGGCGACACCGGGTGGGGCAAAGTTTATGATTGAAGACGGTTGCCTTAATGGGGTCGACATGATCTATGGTGCTCATGTAATGTCGGATCAACCATTTGGTACAGTTACTGTAAGAGAAGGTTATGTATCTTCCGCACAGGATGATTTTAAAATAGAAGTTTTAGGGAAAGGTGGCCATGGATCACAGCCACATACCACTGTTGATCCGCTTGTAACTGCAAGCCAACTGGTCGTCAATCTGCAACAAATTGTTAGCCGCCGGGTGAATCCGCAACAGGCCGCAGCTGTTACAGTCGGTTCGTTTATGAGCGGTGGCGCAAATAACGTTATACCGGATAAAGCAATCATTAAAGGAACAGTGCGTACCTACGATGCAGAAGTCCGGGATATAATCGAAAAGGCGATGGAACAGATTACGAAAACTACATGTGAAGCTGCAGGTGCTGATGTGGATTATGAATATGTTCGTGATTGCCCGTCGATGTTTAATGACTCCGAGGAATCAAAGCGAGTGGAAGAAATGGCAAAATTGATTGTCGGTGAAGAGAATGTTACAGAGATGGATCCAATGATGGGCAGTGAGGACTACGCCTATTACCAGCAGGAAATTCGAGGTGTTTATTTTATCGTGGGAGGCAAAAATGCAGACATTAATGCTGTCTATCCACACCATCACCCGAAATTCACAGTCGATGAACGGTCCATGTTGAACATTGGAAAAGTATTTATCGGTACGGTATTGAATTATCTTTCGGATGGAGAAATTAAACCATATGGGAAGTAAGGTGGGTGTCTTCCCTGAAGATGGATTGCACTACAAACATAGATATGCCAGCTTTGTTAACGGCAATTAAAAACTAGAAAGTCTCTGAATCTATTATAATTGAGTAGACTCTTTTATTTACTAATAAATTACTGCAAAGTGCCTTCAAAATGTTAAGATAGTTTCAAGTATTCTTTTAAAAGAAAGTGATAATGGTTTGAGGAGCTGAGTAGAGTCATGAATAAGCAAAGCGTAGCAGAGCAAGGTTTTTTCGGGGAATTTGGGGGTAGTTTTGTACCTGATGACCTAAAAAATGTGTTGTCCCATGTGGCCAAGGAATTTGAGAAGTATCGGGATGATCCAGAATTTGAAGAGGAGTTCCGGTATTATTTGAGGGAGTTCGTTGGTCGTGAGAATCCACTTACGTTCGCTGGAAATCTTACGAAAAAAACCGGTGGGGCAAAAATATATTTGAAACGTGAGGATCTAAACCATACAGGCGCCCACAAGATTAACAATGTTATTGGACAGATTCTCTTGGCCAAACGAATGGGTGTAGAGCGAATAATTGCTGAAACTGGGGCGGGACAGCATGGGGTAGCGACAGCAACTGCATGCGCGATGTTCGGCATTCCATGTAAAGTATACATGGGGAAACTAGACACCAAGCGTCAATCGTTAAACGTCTTTCGGATGGAACTACTGGGTGCAGAAGTTGTCCCAGTTGAAAAAGGTCAGGGGCGATTAAAGGATGCTGTGGATGAAGCATTAAACGATCTTGTGGAAAATCATAAGAATACATTTTACTTATTGGGATCGGCTGTTGGGCCACATCCATATCCGACGATGGTGAAATATTTTCAATCCATTATTAGTGAAGAGTCAAAACAGCAGATTATTGAAAAAGAAGGAAAACTGCCTGCAGCTGTGATAGCCTGTGTTGGTGGTGGAAGCAATGCAATTGGAGCGTTTGCCCATTATATTGATGAGGAAGGTGTCCGCCTGATTGGAGTTGAACCGGCAGAAGCAGCTACCATTACAAAAGGGGAGCCAGCGGTAATCCACGGGTTCAAATGTTTAACGTTGTTGGATGAAGATGGTGAACCACAACCGACTTATTCAATTGCCGCAGGATTAGATTATCCGGGTGTCGGACCTGAGCACAGTCAGCTCAATAAGACTGGTAGGGGTGAGTATGTCACAGCAACTGGTGATGAAGCGCTGGAGGCTTTTCAAGAATTGTCAAAAGTCGAAGGGATTATCCCAGCATTAGAAAGTTCACATGCGGTTGCCCATGCGATAAAGTTGGCTCGAGAATTATCAAAAGAAGAATCCATTATCGTGAACCTCTCTGGTAGAGGGGATAAGGATGTTGAACTGGTGTTTGAGATGATTCGAAAACAATCGAATTGATATAAGAAAAAGTCTTATTTTAGAAATTGGTATGATTATAAGAATATTTAGTTTATTCTATAACTAAGCTAATTCATAGGAGGCGTTTTAAATGCAACGATTAATGTGTAAAGGAAAGATTCATCGGGCCACAGTCACGGAAGCTGAACTTGATTATGTTGGCAGTATAACAATTGATTATAATTTAATGAAGGAGTCGAATATTTTACCATATGAAATGGTACAAATTACAAGCTTGAAAAATGCAACCAGATGGAAGACGTATGCTATCCCAGCCCCAGAGGGTTCGAATCGCATATGCTTAAATGGTCCACCTGCACACTTATTTTCTCCTGGTGATATTGTAATTATATTAAGTCAAGGGCTCATGACCGATGAAGAAATAAAAGACCTGAAACCAAGAGTCGTATTTGTAGATGGAAACAACGAGATTACTAGTGTAGAGGAACATGATTTACACTTGCCGAAGGGTGTAAAACTATAAACTTTATTAATGAATCCAACTGGTTTAAGTTTTTCTTGGGCTACCAATGGATTTTTTGAAATGACGTTACAGCTTTGTCGCTGTAGCGTCTAATTTGTTTAAAAAATGATTCTAGTATGTCATTATAAAACAAGTAGAAAAAGATTAGAAAACTTGGCTTATCGCCAAACCTTCGTTGCATTTATGCAGTAAGAAAGGATTTATACTTTTTTAACTGCTGAGAAATTGCTTTTATTTTAACTAAATTCAATTGCTAAAAGTAGGAAAAAGGGTTTGTATTCTAATCTCGGTTTATTAAAGAATATACTGTATTACGTGATAAGAATTATTACAACTATGAGGAGCTTATGTGTATGAAGCGTTTTATTAACTGGGGCTTGAAATTATCCATTACCTTCTATGCATTACTGCACTTTTTCACCTATTTTTATGAGGTGGAATTTTTGTTGTATCTTCTATCTGCTAGTGGATTGCTCACGATACTTTTCACAGGGATGATGTTGACTGTTAAACAATTCAAATTACCACTTTTCCTATTTCTTGTAGGTGTAACAGTTTTGATCTTTTCTGAGGGATCATTCATAGATGGCTTATACAATGGATTTCTTCAAATGCGCGGTATAATTGGATTATTAATTATTGTTCCGATGATTGGTTGGGTATTGAGGGAAGAGCCTTATATTGAAGAAGTGTTAGCTTTTGCACACAAAGGAATAGACTCAAGTCGTAAATTTTATTTCGGTATTGTTTCTTTTACCCAAGTGATTTCGTATTTTTTACTTTTTGGCTCCATACCAATGATGTATCAATTCATCACCACTATTTTGAAAAACCAAAGAGGTGAAGCGTGGGAGAATTTTAAAGGTACTGCGCTCCTGCGTGCATTTGCCTTGTCGACTATGTGGGTAATCAGTATTCCTAGTTTTATTTTTGCAGTGGAAACAATGCAGGCCTCTTTGTGGATATCTGTTTTACAAGGGTTAGGGATCGCTATATTAGGGTCAATTGTAGCTGTGATATTTTCTTATTTTCAGGAAAAAAGATATGGAATAAATTTAACAGCTGCCTTAAAGACGGAAATTGACACTGTCCTTCGTAGCTATTCCAACAAGGAAGAAATAAAAAAGAAAGTGATCGAATTTGTGTTGCTCTTTGTTACGTTATTCGGAACAATATTTTTATTGCACGCCACCTTTTCTGTCAATCTTATGCTAACAATTCCAATCGTAGTGGTTATTTGGACATGTGTTTATTATTTCGTGAAAAAAAGGATGAAAAATCTTGTTCGAGAAACAAGAAGATACTATGAGAGTGGTATGGTAAGGCAGTCGTATCAGCTATGTATTTTGCTTTCCGCGGGTGTACTGATTTATGGGTTAAATCAGACTGGATTTGGTGTTGCTGTTATAGCCGGAATACAATACATACAAGAAATTTTACCGTTTCTCAACTTTTTGTATTTGCTTCCATTTATCGTTATTTTTCTGGGGTTTATCGGTTTGGGTCCATTAACTGTAATGGTTTTGGTTGCAGGGCTATTAGAAAGTATTTCGCTGCCATACCCACCAGAATTAATTGTACTAACGATAACTTCAGGCAGCGTCATTTCCATTCTTTTGTCACCACTAATCATGCCAGTCATTGTACTCAGTGCTTCCAATGGGTTAAGTCTGTTTAAAAACGGTATCCAATTTAACCTGAAATATGCGGTTGTATTTTACATTATCGTACAGGTATATGTACAGATAATGATTCGTGTTTGGTAAGTAACCGGATATTGAAAAAAGCATTAACAAAGAAGCGACCGCCAATTAGGCAGTCGCTTCTGTATGATAGACTTAGCTTTCCTTTTCTCGATATCCTGTATTTGCTTTTACCTTTACTTTAGCGTATCGTCTTGAATTCGTTTCCTTAGAAAATATCGTTCCTAGATAACCTCCTAAGAAGCCTAATGGTACTGAAACCAATGCAGGATTGGCTAATGGGAAAATTGGCTCCCCAACAAATAACGCTGCACCTTCAACGGGTGAGAAAACGCTTGGACTTAAGCTCACTAGAATTAACGCAGAGAATAGTCCGGTTAACATAGATGTGACTGCACCTGCTGTATTGAATTTCTTCCAATATACAGTGTAAAGGATGACTGGTAAATTGGCACTTGCAGCAATACAAAACGCTAGTGAAACTAGGAATGCCACATTCAGGTATTGGGCAAATAATGCCAATAAAATAGCAAGAATAGATACAGCTAGAGAAGCATAGCGTGCTGCCAGCATTTGCTGTTTATCTGTTGCTTTACCTTTCTTAATGATCTGTCCGTATAAATCATGTGCGAATGCTGATGCACCTGATAAAACTAATCCTGCTACAACTGCCAGGATGGTGGCAAATGCAACCGCTGAAATGAACGCGAATAAAATTTCCCCGCCTATTGCTTTTGCTAATAACGGCGCTGCCATGTTTCCACCTGGATTTGCTGCAAGGATGTTTGCTTCACCTACGAATGCAGCTGCTCCAAAACCGAGGAATAGCGTCAGTACGTAAAATATGCCGATTACCCATGTTGCTGTAATAACAGAACTTCTTGCTGATTTGGCATCTTTAACTGTGAAAAAGCGCATAAGTATATGTGGTAAACCAGCTGTTCCAAGTACTAATGCGATCATCAATGAAATGGTCCCTAGTGGCTCTGTATATTTTAATCCTGGTTTTAAATAATCCGCCCCATGACTCGTAACTGATTTAACTTCGTTGAACATATACATGATATCAAAATTGAAGTTTAATAAAACAAGGAACGAAATGATAACCATACCAGCCATTAGGAGGATGGCTTTTACAATTTGAACCCAGCTAGTGGCAATCATTCCGCCAAACAACACGTAAACGGTCATCATGACACCAACAATCAAGACAGCTATCCAATAAGGAATATCAAATAATAGCTGAATTAGGGCTCCCGCACCAACAAGCTGTGCAATCATGTAAAAAAGAACAATAGTTATGGTACTAAGAGCAGCAGCGCCTCGAACCTTTGTTGCGTCGAAACGAGCCTTAAGCATATCAGCCAGTGTATATTTTCCAAGATTTCTTAATGGTTCTGCGACTAAAAACAACACAACCAGATAAGCGATAAGGAAGCCGATACTGTAAAAGAACCCATCAAATCCATAGAGAGCAATAGCCCCGGCAATACCAAGGAAAGAAGCTGCCGATAAATAATCTCCCGCTATCGCGATTCCATTTTGCCAGCCTTTTAGCTCCCCGCCAGCTGTATAAAAATCACCAGTTGTCTGGGTATGTTTGGCGGCAAAGTACGTAATAATTAGTGTTAAGATAACAATAGCAAGAAACAAGACGACTACTGTTGTATTCATTAGCTTTTTCCTCCTTTGCCAAGCTGTTCATCAATGATTTCATCTGCTTGCTTATCAAAGGATGTAGCCTTTCTCACGTATAACGTACACAAGACCCATGTCATAACAAACTGTGAAAATGCAAACAACCATACCCATGAAATATCACCAATCACTGGTGTATTTAGAAAAGTTGTATAGGAAGTTAAAATGGGAAGTAAGAAATAAAATACCAGAAAAAATATAGTTAATGGTACGATGAATCTTTTTCTATCACGCATTAATTTTTTAAACTTCGGACTTTGTTCTACTTTTACAAAGTCAATCTGATCATTTGTATCATGGTCCACTTTGTTAGCGCTCGTATTATTCATGAAAAACCTCCTTAGAAACTTTTTGTTTCGGTGAGGCTCCAGTTGGTCACTGGGCACCTCACGTATTCCTCAATTTTATTCCCCCCTCGAATTAAACAATGGTTTTGAAAAACGCTTACTAAATAGTATAAGAATAGTTGATGCATTTGAGGGGGAATTCGGGTCAATAGTCGATATTAATGTTTGAATTGTTGAAATTTAATCATTAGTGGTCAATTTTTAAATAGTTCAAGTAGTACCTTTCTTGCTGATCGGCTTACAGGTAATGTTGTGTGAAGCTTGTCCTGAAGGGTTACATTACACGTTCCATTAAACCATGGTGTGATTTCATGAATATAATTCAAGTTGACTAGGTAACTCCGGTGTGTTCGGAAAAAAGAAAGTCCTCGCAGTTTTTCCTCTAATTCCTGCAATGTCATACGACTTTTAATCACCTCATCTTTCGTATGTATCTCTACTATACGTTTAGATGGAACTGCATAATAGATGGAATCCGGTGACAGAACAACCATGCGATCACCATCATCAACGAGTAATTTTGATGTAGGGATTTGATCTTGCTGGACATGCTGTTCATTTTTTTCATTCATTTGTACTAGTTGCTTTCGAATGCGCCTCATCGTTTTCTGAAAACGTTCATCACTGTAAGGCTTTAGCAGATAATCAGTCGCATCAATTTCAAACGCATCAACTGCGTATTCGTCGTATGCAGTCGTGAAAACGAATAATGGTGGTTGATTATAGGCTAGTTCCGTAATCCGTTTCGCAGCTTCTACACCGGTTATTCCTGGCATCTCAACATCAATAAATATAACGTCAGGCTCATGTTCTACATACAGTTCTATTAACCGTTTCCCGGTTTCTGCACTTGGATAGGTTATGACATCCTGTTCATTTTGCAGCAAGTAAATTAATTCTTCCCGTGCCAATTGTTCATCTTCTGCAATTATGGCATGAATACTTTTCATCAAAAATACCTCCCCTTAACCTTAATCTTTATACGGAATAGTAAAATAAACTTCACTTCCACTGGAAGGTAAATTGCGAATATGTAAACGTGCTGATTCTCCCAGTAAACTAATTAAACGTTGATTAACATTATACAAGCCTGCACCACCGTTTTGATTTTCTGTTAATGCTTCATGACCAACACGATTCAAAATATCCTCAGGAAATCCGCATCCATTGTCACAAACGGTTAGTTTAATGGATTGATTGGATTTTTCAATCGTTACAGTTATGACTCCACCATTCGTGACACTTTCCAGGCCATGTTGGACACTATTTTCGACTAATGGCTGAATCGTTGATGGTGGGATAAGCACCTGTGAGATATCATCAGGTTCAGAAAAATTAATTTGCAGGCGGCTGGAAAAGCGGGTTTGGATAATATCAATATACGCTTTTACATGCTGACATTCCTTTTCCAAGTGTACAAGTGATGATGAAACGAGTCCGATATTAAATCGCATATAGTGAGCTAACTGGATGGTGATGTGTCGGGCTTTTTCCGGATCCTTTCGAAACAATGCCGCAATCAAGTTAAGCGTGTTAAAGAGAAAATGGGGATTGATCTGGGCCTGAAGATTTCTTAATTCTGCATCACGTATATGCGTTTTTAGTTTTTCAGACGCAATCGTGTTCAACTGATTGGATATCAATTGTCCCAGTCCCTGAGCTAACATTAGTTCCACGGGCCTGATATGTTGGGCTTTTCGAAAGTAAAACTTAATAACCCCTGTTGCATCATTTGCATCCATAATCGGAATCATAATGGCAGCTTCAAGTGGACAATTGTCGTTTTTGCATTGAATTTCAGAACGTGAATAGGCAACTTGCATCTGCTTGGAGGCAATTGCCAGATGCGAAAGAGAGGTAATGATTTGGTCTCCTTCCCGGTGATGATCGTCTCCCAAACCCTTATGGGCCAAAACTTCCCGTTCATTTGTTACAGAAACAGCGGCTAATTTTAACCGATTATAAAGTAAATTAGCAATTCCCGCAGCCATTTCATGGGGAGAATCCTTCTTTAAAAAAGGTAGTGCCTCCTCGGCAATTGTTAATGCCTGCTTAGTTGCTAACGCGGCCACATTCTCCTGTTCCTTTAATACAATGCCAATCATTGCTGTAAAGATGGCAATCGCAATACTATTAGACAATACAAGCGGTAATCCAATCGTATTAACAATAGCAATCATGCCATCTGGATATGACGCAAAGATGAGTAGTAGATGCATTTGCAGAACAGGTGGAAAAATGCCGATAAATAAGGCTTTCATTGGTGAAATAACGCGTTCGTTAGAAAAAAAGCGCGCGGTTAATCCTGCCAGTAATCCGGTTAATGGATTGACTAGACTGTTTGCAATAACACCGATACCACCCACGAAAAAAAGATGTGATCCAGCAATGATGCCTGCTCCTAATCCAACAACAGGTCCTCCTAATAAGCCAGCAATCACAATAGCGACCAGACTTGAGCTTACAACCATTTGTCCATCACCGATAGACCATATAAAATCACGGACAACAACGGAATCGCCCTCAATGACAATGCCTGTGATCGTACCTGCGATTCCAAAAAGGCCAAACATACAGGCGTGTACAAATGACATCCTCTTGCTGAATTCACGGTAAAGCAATGACCGGAAACCAGGAATACGTGTAAGTACAAAGGCTAGTACCAATAATAATCCTAGCCGTTCAAATAAAATAATCGTTAAGTACTTCACGAGCCATCCCTCCACGAACCAATCCCGGTTTGTGCTTTTATGTAGAATTGCCTAAACTCTTGTTCACTATGGGTTGGACATCGCGAAAATATTGATCCAAGAAATGCACCTAAAAATCCGATGGGAATGGCAAGTATGCCCGGATTATACAGCGGAAAAAGTGGCTCTCTTGAAATCCAGCCGCCATCTGGATTCATAACGTGCGGACCGACTAACAGGAGCATTAGTGAAGCGGTCAATCCACAAACCATTCCAATGATTGCTCCTGTTTGATTAAAACGTTTCCAGTAGATGGTAAACAACAGTACAGGCAGGTTACTTGAGGCCGCAACAATGAATGTTAAGGATACAAGAAACGTAACGTTAATATTTTTCAAACCAAGGGCAAATAAAGTTGAAATGACGCCAACTGCAAAGGCAGTCCACTGCGCAGCATGCAATTGTTTTTTCTCAGTAGTACGTCCTTTTTTAATAATATGGTAATAGATATCATGTGAAAAAGCAGTTGTAGCTGAAATCACTAAACCAGCGACAACAGCTACAATTGTTGTAAAGGATATAGCTGCAATAAAGGCTAACAAAAAATCGCCACCCAATTCTTCTGCTAATAAAGGTGCAGCTAGATTCCCTGTCGGATCAAGTGCAACCAAATCCTGAAATCCAATTAATGCAACCACGCCAAAACCTAAAACAAGTGTGATTATATAAAAAGCTCCAATAATCCAACTTGCGGTTAATAGGGACTTACGCACTTCTTTCGTATTTCGAACGGTAAAAAAACGTATCAAAATATGCGGTAATCCTGCTGTTCCAAGTATTAAGGCGAGATGAAGCGATATTGTTTCCAAAGGATTACCAAATAAATTGCCAGGCAGAAAAAAGCTTTCACCTAAAGGGGTGCCCATTTGAACCTGTGCAAGCAATTCAGTAATATCCCAATCAAAACGGGCAAATACAATTAACGAAAGAAGAAATGTTCCTGATAGGAGTACTACAGTTTTAACGATTTGGACCCATGACGTGGCATACATTCCCCCGAATACAACATAGACTGTCATTAAACTTCCGATAATAAGCACGGAAGTCGAATAGTTAATGTCCAGTAGTAAGCGAATTAAAAGACCTGCTGCCACCAACTGAGGAATCATATATAAAATGGAAATAATAAATGACCCGATAGCCATTAACAAGCGCATTTTATTACTTGGAAAACGAGAACAGATAACATCCCCCAGCGAAAATTTACCTAAATGATGAACCGGCTCAGCAATAAAAAACAACACAATTAAATAGGAAACTAAGAAACCTATCCCGTACAAAAAACCATCATAGCCGTTAATTGCAATTGTTCCAACAATACCTAAGAAGGAAGCCGCACTAATGTAGTCGCCTGCAATTGCCATGCCATTTTGTATCCCCGTTAAACTTCCGGCTGCAATATAAAATTGATTCGTTGTTTTACTCTGTTTTGCCGCCCAGTATGTAATAATTAGGGTACACACAACGATACACAGAAAAAACAGGAAATAGGTAAGGTTCACTGCTTCACCTTCTTCTTTATTTGCCCTATGAATGTTAGGTCGAAATTCCGTTTCTATATATAAAGATAAAAATGAAAATTTGATTAATTCTTATTATGAATAGTATCCTACTATTTGTTATTAGTAAAGAAGGTGGAGGTATTGCTAACAAAAAAATCACAAAGTGTTGTTTAGCTATACATACTAATACTCTATTAATAGTTTATTTTGTTCATCGTGAGCTAGAGAAGGACTATTGATGATAGAGGATTATTTTTTTAACTTGCTAGCTAATTATTATACCTTTTATTTTCAAGATTGGTATTGACATTCACCCATAATTGTTTTAACCTAACTCCTTATGCTTTTTAAATTAGGCTGTTTTCATACGCATTGTGGCTTTTTCATCTTCATAGTTGATATAAAATGCGACATAACTAAAATCATGTTCGGTGCGCTGTGACCGCTGCGGAAAAACACTACGCTTTCCGCGGGCTCGCGATGAGCCTCCTCGATCGCAAAGACCGCTCTCTGCGGGGTCTCATCGTCTTCGCTGTTCCCGCAGGAGTCTCCGTGTTTTTCCTTCGCTAGGGTTGAGCTCCTTCTAAAATTCATAACATTCATCTCTTCACTCTTCAGTGATTGGAGCGGAGGGCAGTCGACTCCTGCGGGAGGATAGGCACCGCAGTGCGGTAGCACGAGGAGGCTCACCAGCCGCCCGCGGAAAGCGACTGCCCGCAGCGGAAATCACGTTGCTGTTACGTCGCAGTTTATATCCATTCTCTCAACAGCAACATTCTTTACGAAAACAGCCTTAAATTACAGCAAAGGGGTGGTACTATGACCCGATTACAAGCATCAAGAAAAATCGTTTTGGTCGTTTTTATGATTTCTACATTTGCTATAGGAATGACAGAGTATGTTGTGACTGGATTGCTCACTCAATTTGCATCGGATCTGAATGTTGATATTTCAACGACAGGTTTGCTCTTAAGCGTTTATGCGATTAGTGTTGCGGTCTTTGGCCTTATCCTCCGAATGATCACGATTAAATTACCACCTAAGCCACTACTCATTGGTTTGATGGTTGTGTTTATAGTTAGTAATACAATTGCTGCAACAGCTCCAAATTTTGAAGTATTATTACTTTCTAGGCTATTATCAGCGCTTATGCACGCTCCATTTTTTGGACTTTGTATGTCCATTGCCTTTACTATCTCAAAACCAGAAAAACGTCCAAGTGCGATTGCAGCCGTGCAGGGCGGACTCACGATTGCAGTTATGATCGGTGTCCCTTTTGGTTCGTATCTGGGTGGCATCTTTGCATGGCGTTATGTATTCTGGTTCATTGTTTTACTTGGTGTGATAGCATTAATTGGACTTATTTTGGTCACACCTAATCAGAAGCCTACGTTTACACCAAATTTGCGAGAAGAACTTCGTATTTTTAAAAACAAAAATGTTTTACTCGTGCTTGCGATAATCATCTTCGGATTCTCTGGAGTGTTTACGGCTTATACTTTCATAGAGCCCATGCTTAGGGAATTTGCAGGATTCGGGGTCAGCGGTATTACCACTGGGTTCTTCTTCTTTGGGCTCGGTGCAGTTATTGGAAACTTTGCTTCTGGTAAAATCCATCCTAACCTATTAACAGAAAGACTAATTTCAGCTTTATGTATTTTAGCTACAGTATTGGTGGTATTCACATTCCTTCTTCAGTTCTCAGGTATGGCTCCTGTTATGTGCTTCTTATTTGGGGCAGGCACATTCGGTACAACGCCTATTCTTAATTCTAAGATTATCCTGGCAGGAACCGAAGCACCTTCATTATCAGGAACGATTGCAGCATCTACCTTTAATCTAGCCAATTCTATTGGTGCCACACTCGGCACAATCTTTCTGAATGCAGATATAAGCTTTCGGCTGATAACACTTATTGCTGCTGGAATGATTATATTTGGAATGATACTAACCATCGTTACACACAAAGTAGAAGATAAATCACTATTTTCATTAGAAAAGGCCTAGGTTTTGAAAACGATAAATTGGGTAATAGTATAAAAGGAATTGATTAGACGAGAGGGTGAGTGGAAAAAGTGAAAAAAATGGATGCTTACTATCGAACAGAAAGTAATGCAGAGAGTGCAAAAGCCAAGCTTGAAACATTAAAAGTCGAGAAAGTTCTAGTAGAGCGAGTTCCAGATTCTTCAAGAAACGGGTTAATGGAAGTCATAAAAAATATGTTCACTGATGATACGAAAGATCACCACCATGATCCTCAGATTTTACATGTTGAAGTGGCGGATGAGGATTTTGCAGAAGCTAACAAGATAGTTCAAGAAAGTGAAGGCTTCATTTCAAAAGAATAATTATCTGTTAACCATCCAGTTAGGGTGGTTTATTTTTTTGGCTGGAGGAAGGTGTGAAACCCTGATAAATAAACGAAATTTCTGATAACCCCGAATGCTAAAGCCCATTTTGAATACTTCTGTAAACTTGCCTTTACTCATTCGAACATTTGTTCTAAAATGAATTAACTACCACCATCACTGTAATTTGTAGCAGCAAGGGTAGTAAGTGTTTGTTATACAGGAGGAATGAAAATGAGTAAAGATAAAAAGATTTTTGAAGAAAAAGGCAAGTTTGATGTTAGGAACCATTATGTGAAAAGCGAAACTTCTTATTCGATGAAGGTGGCTGAAAATCCATTGGGTGATCCCTATTTGTGGAACCAATTGAAACCTCAATTAACTGAAAATCAACGGAAATGGTTGCAGTACTATGTTATTGAGAATATGTCGGTAAACGAAATTGCTGGACAGGAAAATGTATCTACTGATGCAGTGAAGAGTTGGGGACGAGGGGTTAGGAAGAAGTTGAAGATTGCGGTTGAGCAGAGGGGGTTGGAGAGGCTTTCGTAGGTGTTTGCTATTTCAGTCAGCCTAACTAGAATAATTTCACATTCTTGTAGGGGGACTGATGTTTACTTTTAGTTAGTCAGATTTTATAGGAAACAGTTACTAGGGCTTAAGATTAAATTAACATTACTAAACAAATCTGGTGGTAAGATAAAGAATAGTTATAAATTTCAATTTGAAAAATATAAGTGTACAATTTTATTGGGAAGTTTGCTCAGAGAACCTTTCAAAAAGCTTCCTTATTAAGAAAAAAATTAAAATTTAAAGGAGTTAACTAAATGGATGAACCGCTATTTAATATTCCTTCCGCAACATATGCTTCTTTAAGCGAATCGGAACGTTTTTTACTTGAATACATTCATCAGAATATAGATGATATTGCAACCATGTCGATTGTTACATTAAGCGAACGTGCTACAGTATCTACTGCTACAATAGTTCGTCTGATGAAAAAGCTTGGATACAATGGTTATACTTCATTTAAATATCGACTGAAGCAGGATAAAAAAATGGTTGATACGGACGATCAGTTAGGCGATATTGATGAAAATATTAAACAAGTTATTAGGAAAAATGAAGAAGAAGTCCTAAAAACAATTCAGCTGCAGAGTATCGGTCAGATTGAAGATGCAGTGCAGAAAATTCATGATGCCGATAAAATCTACATATTTGCAAGAGGCTTTTCTGAAATGATTGCAAGAGAAATGACTGTCAAACTTCAAGTTATGGGAAAAACCTGCGAGAGTCATGAAGATCCTAATATAATAAGGATTAAGTCTAGCAAAATTGAAAAAAATGAGCTTGCCATTTTTATTTCCTTATCGGGAGGAACTTCGGAACTTGTTGAGGCCTGCCAAAATCTTAGCATTAAGCAAGTTACTACCATTACCTTAACAACAAATGTAAATTCAAACTTAAGCAAGCTTTCAGATATGACATTTTTAGGTTATAAAAGTGATCATTCTCTATTTCCAGAGTATGAGGTTCGCTCAAGACTCTCTCTAAACGTTATTGCTAGAGTCTTACTGGATGCATATGTTATACGGACATCGAATTAAATTTACAATACTAACGCTGGGAATGCTACGTTCCTAGCTTTTTTATTGTCAACGACTTGAAAACCTTTACATAATCTGAAAACATTTACATGAAAAGTTATGTGATAATTAAATTAACAACAAAGAAGGAAGGTGTAGCAATGATCTATACTTGCACCATGAATCCTGCTATCGACATGTATGTGGCCGTTAATGAACTAAAACCAAATACGGTGAATCGGACACATGATGAGGATTATCAACCTAATGGAAAAGGTGTTAATGTATCAATCATGCTGAAGAAGCTGGGTATTGATAGCATAGCCTTGGGTTTTATTGCTGGATTCACAGGTGAGTTTATTCAAGATTCATTAAGCGAGTTAGGTATTGAGACGGATTTTGTTTCCGTCGATGGAATTACACGTGTTAACGTTTTTATAAACTCAACCTCTGAATATAAGATCGTTAATCAAGGTCCTTTTATTAAACCAATTGAACAGGAAACCTTTTTAGAAAAAATAAAAGCTATTCCGTCCGGCAGTACACTCATTGTATCTGGTAGTTTACCAAAAGGAGTATCCGACTCAATCATTACCGATATTGCCAAGGTTTGTGAAGAACGCGGTATTAAATTAGTGCTTGATACAAGTGTTGGGTCAGTCATTGATACACTTGAGTATAAACCATATTTACTAAAACCGAATGAAGAAGAGTTAGCTAATCTGTTTCATAAGCATCATTCACTTTCGGAAAAAGAATTAATTCATTATGGGAAAGAGCTTTTAAAGAGAGGAGCGCAACATGTTCTTGTTTCAAGAGGTAAGGATGGCGCTTTATACTTTTTCGAGGAAAATTTAATTAAAGTGACTGCTCCTCAAGGGCAAGTTGTAAATACTGCATGTGCTGGAGATTCGATGCTTGGAACTTTTATCGGAAAACTGGTACAGAACGAACCTATTGAAGATGCCCTTGCCTATGCTACTGCAATTGGGGCTTCAACTGCTTTTTCGAAGGGATTAAGTGATTTAAAAGATATAACAAGGTTAGTAGAAGAAGTATCCATAACACAAATTAAGGAGGAGTTAGGATGACTCGTAAAAAAATTGTGGCAGCGACGGGATGTCCAACAGGTATTGCACATACATTCATGGCTGCTGAAGCATTAAAAAAAGCGGCAGAAAAAATGGATATTGATATTAAGGTTGAGACTCATGGTCAGGTTGGTATTGAAAATGGTCTTACAGAAAAGGATATTCGTGATGCTGATGGAGTTATTATTGCTGCAGATAAAGACGTTAATACTGATCGTTTTCATGGTAAGCGTCTTGTTGAAGTGCCTGTAGCCCGTGGCATCCGATCCCCTGAAGATTTAATCAATCAGATTGTAGGTGAAGTAGCGCCAATTCATAAGGTGAAAGGTAATGAATCAACTTCAACAGCTGCTTCTGGAAGAGAAGAGAGTGATTCTGCGAAAGCAGGTAGTAGTAAAAATTGGGTACATGCCATTTATAAAAACTTAATGAACGGTGTTTCCCACATGCTTCCATTTGTTGTTGGAGGTGGAGTTCTCATCGCCATTTCTTTCCTATTCGGAATTCATTCTGCTAATCCAGATCATGACTCATACAATGCTTTCGCTGCATTTCTAAATAGTATAGGTGGACTAGCGTTTAGTTTCATGGTTCCAATCCTTGCCGCTTTCATCGCCGAATCAATAGCTAAACGGCCTGGGATGGTTTTAGGTTTTGTTGGTGGTCTGTTGGCCGACCAAGGTGGCGCAGGTTTCCTTGGTGGAATTATTGCAGGTTTCGCGGCTGGTTATATCATTATTTTACTTCAAACATTATTGAAAAGGTTGCCGAAGTCTCTCGATGGTTTAAAATCAATTTTCTTGTATCCTGTTATCGGAATCTTATTGATTGGTGCAATAATGACACCACTTATGGCTCCTGTAGAAGCATTAAACACTGGCTTGATGGACTTTCTATCTACTGTACAATCAACAAACCCGCTAATTCTAGGTGTTATTGTTGGTGCAATGTGCGGGTTTGATATGGGTGGACCTTTTAACAAGGCCGCTTATCTCACAGGAACTGCACTTCTAACTGAAGGAAATTTATACTTTATGGCTGGAGTTTCAGCAGCGTGTATAGCTCCACCGCTTATCATTGCGTTTGCGACTGTATTTTTCCGCCGTAACTTTACGAAAGAGGAACAGAATGCTGGATTGGTGAACTTTGTACTAGGTTCCACACACATTACGGAAGGTGCAATTCCTTTCGCAGCTAAAAATCCAGTAGTTGTTATTCCGATTATCATGTTTGGTTCTTCCATCGCAGCTGTTTTAACTTATACGTTTGGGGTTCAAGTACCAGCACCCCACGGAGGTTTCTTAGTTCTTCCAGTAGTTACTGGGGCGATACAATGGGTATTTTCAATCCTAGTAGGTTCACTTATTGCAGCAGTAATCTATGGCTTTTATCGTAAAAAAGTTGCAAAAAATCAACCAGTAGAGGAGTAGTTTATTTATGGAAAAAATGATTCAACCCGAATTTATTCAACTAAATGCAACTGCATCATCACAAAAAGGTGTATTTCAAACCATTGCAGATATAGCAAAAGCAACTGGTATTGCCACTTCTGAAGATGACGTGGTAGAAGGATTACAATCGCGTGAGGCAGAAAGTACAACTGGATTCCAAGAAGGTTTTGCAATTCCACATACACAGTCTGAAGCTATAGTAAAGCCCGCAATTGTTATTGTGCGTACAGAAACAGGGATTGAATGGGAGTCATTTGATGGTGAACCTGCTTTCTTCTTTTTATCACTGCTTATCCCAAAAGAGGAAGCGGGAACCACACATCTCCAGGCGTTATCCGCCCTATCACGAGTGTTGATGGATGATGAAAAACGTCAGGCCTTTCTCGATGCTAAAACAAATGAGGAACTTACAAAACTGGTAGATAAAGCAATTACATCTAAGGAGGATAACTAATCATGCCACTTATATCAACAACACCAATGCTTGAAAAAGCGAGAGCAGATAAACATGGGATTGTAGCATTTAATGTCCACTCTTTTGACAGTATCTTCTGGGTGCTTGAAGCTGCTGCAGAGCTGAGATCGCCAGTAATCGTACAAACTACAGTTGGAACGGTTAAACAACTGGGCGCAAAAAATATTGTTCAAGTCGTAACAGCTGCTTCTGAGTATTATGATATACCAACGGGTCTTCATCTTGATCATTGTACAGATTTAGAGGTAATCAAAGAAGCTATCCACGCAGGTTATACATCTGTGATGATTGATGCTTCTATGCATTCTTTTGAAAAGAACGTCGAGCGTACAAAAAAGGTTATTGACCTTGCAAAGTCACTGGGGGTTAACATTGAGGCAGAGCTTGGTAAAGTAGGTGGTGTGGAAGATGATATCGTTGTTAATGAGGAAGATGCACAAAAAGCAGTTCCTATAGAATGTAAACAATTTGTTGATAGCACAGGAGTACCAACACTTGCCCCTGCTATCGGTACAGCTCACGGAATATACAAAGGCAAGCCGAATATTGATTTTAATCGTATTGCGGAAATAGCTAAAATTGTTGATGTACCGCTTGTCCTTCATGGGGGATCTGCTGTGCCGGACGAAGATGTACGCCGCTGTGTTGCTTTGGGTATGGCAAAGGTAAATGTATCAACAGAGCTCAAAAACGCTTATTCAGAAGCGATTCGTAATCATTTTGCGACAGAGCCTGAAAGCCTAGATCCCCGTGCATACCTACAGAAGGCAAAAGACGCAGCCAAAGAAATAGCAAAATCAAAAATCCGTATGGTGGACAGTGAAAATAAAGTAATTCCATCGTTTGTATAATCATGTTAATTTAAAGATAGACCTTTCCTCTTCATTTTGGAGGTAGGTCTATTCTAGTATATGATTCTTTAATCTGGAGGTTTTTTAATGAAATTAATAGCTATTGATATGGATGGGACTCTACTTTCTACAGATGGCTCGATTAGTGAAGGAAATAGAGATACAATCCTTGAGGCACAAAGGCAGGGAAATATCGTTTCTATATCATCAGGGCGTTCCTTGCATGATGCAAAACAAATTTTGCATCATGCGGGTTTAGAATGTCCAATTATAACGGGAAACGGTGGGCTTTCATTCGAATCTGATGAGATTATTGAACATCATATCCTTTCTGCAGAGGTTCTATCAGCAATGATGGATTTGTTAGAAAAAAGTGGATTATATTATGAGATCTATACCAATGAAGGCATTTTAATTAGAAAAAACGGGAGAGCTCTTTTGGATAAAGAAATGGATGCTATAAAGGATCATTCAAGCAGCCCCGAGTTAAAAAAGGCAACGCGTGTCATTGATATTCAATATGAACAGAACGGTTTAATTTTTGTGGATGATTACCAAGGAATAGATTTTACTGATAAAGGCGTTTACAAATTGTTTGTTCTTTCCTTTGATAAAGAAAAACTAGAGAAGCTTCGGGGGAATTAACGGATAAAGAAGTATCTCTTACTTCATCTGGAACCGAAAAGCTCGAAATTGGCCACTCTCAGGCAAGTAAAGGGAATGCGTTAAAATTCCTTGCAAGTCATTTTGGAATACCAGTAGAAGATACAGTTGCAATCGGCGATAATCTAAATGACATTTCCATGTTCGAAATTGCTGGGAGGTGTATTGCGATGGAAAATGCTGAAGAGATTGTAAAAAAACAAGCTACATATATTACAAAGCATCATAATGACGATGGAGTGGCGTACGCTTTGAGGGAATATGTATTAGATGCTTGAAAATATCTGACCTTCTAAAAATAACTCAACTGAGAATGTCTTAATGTGTATAAAAACTATTTAAAAGAGCAGTCGCCATAGCGGCTACTCTTTTAAATTATTACTCATCCATAGATTCATAAACTGTCGTAGCTATATCTGCAGACAGCGACCCTGTACTAGGGTAAGATCCACTTTCTAATTGACCATTATTCTGTTTGTTGGTTAATACGATGATTTGTAAGTTATGTGCTGGGTCGAAAATCACTTGCGTCCCTGTAAAACCAGTATGTCCATATGCTTCCCCAGAATGTAGTTCACCCATATACCATTCTTTAATCAGTTCCCATCCAAATCCTTGGCCATATCGTTGTGGCTGTGTAAATGAATTGATTACCTCTTCGTCATATAATTTTACTTTTCCATAGCTTCCACCATTTAACATCGTTTGTCCTAGGACTGCTAGATCGCGAGCGGTTGAAAACAGTCCTGCATGTCCTGCTACACCGTTATTTGCATAATAACTATTTCCATCACTAACTTCCCCGATGAGCGTATAGTCTCTCCATCTTTTGAAATCATCAGCATCTTCTTCCACATAATATCCGAAGTTTGGATCGTCTATCATCTTGTATTCAAAAGGATTACCCCAGGAAGTGGCTGCGATTTTCTTATTTAATTTTTCAGGTGGGGTAAACATTGTATCCTTCATTTTCAAAGGTTTATAGATAGCTGTTTCTAAATAGACATCTAAACGCTTACCAGTTACTTTTTCAATAACGAACCCAAGTGTCATAAAACTAAAATCGCTATATCGACGATCTGTGCCAGTCTCATATTCTAATGGTAGTTTATTGATATATTGAAGAACCTCTCTTGAGTTATTAGCGTGTAAATAAGTAGGTTGCCAAGGTGTTAATCCAGATGTGTGTGTTAACAAATCGGCAATTGTTACTGCTCCTTTGCCATTTTGAGCAAACTCTGGAATATAATTAGACACTTTATCATCAACAGCTATTTTTCCTTCACTAACCAGTTTCATTATCCCCTGTGTTGTACCCATTACTTTTGTTATAGAAGCTAAATCAAAGATAGTCTTTGGCTTCATTTTTCTAGGATGATTAAGTAATTGACCCATATCGTACTTTTGAGCATAGCCATACGCACTTTCTTTCACTATTTTGTTGTCTTTTGCAACTAATACCACCGCACCAGACGTTATCCCGTTGTTAATCGCTTCTTTTACAATCTTATCTATTTCACTTAATTTTTCTTTATCCATTCCAACTGATTGTGGACTTCCGTGACTAAGTTTAGAAGATTTGGCTGAAACAGAACCTATCGATTGAAAGGTCACTCCAAAAGTTAAGACAACTAGTAACAGAATTAAAATGCTTTTTTTCATAAACTAATCTCCTCCGTTAAAAAGTGTAATAAATTTCTGAACTATAAAATAACTATTAATATACAATATAATGTATATTGGGTTGGTTTTCAAGGATGCCAAAAGTCTCATGTTTAACTGTTATAGCAGATCACTAGGTGAACGGTATGTTTGACAATAAAACAAAAATTTCTACAAAAGGGTCTTGTAATAAAATAATGAAAGCGCTATACTTTCAATATACTAAATACTGTATTTTCAAAAAGGAGTAAAAATGAGTAGAATTTGGGATAGTTTATTTTCAAAGAATGGCTTAGCAGCAAAAGAAATTGCAATGAAGTTAGTGCAAGTAGAGGAAGGAGGAAGAATCCCGAGAGTAGATGATCTTGTGGAAGAACTGGGCTTGGGTCGGGGAACGGTGCAGGGGGCATTAAGGGTATTAGAAAATCTTCATGCAGTCCGCCTGGAATCCAAAGGACATTTAGGTACCTTTTTAATGAACAAGGATCTGCATTTACTAAAAGAAATAGCCGGGGTGGGTTCATTGATGGGAGCTATGCCTTTACCATACTCACCACAGTACGAGGGATTAGCAACTGGTTTGATTGAAACATCGGAACAAATGATAAACCGCCTTGACTTAGCGTATATGAGAGGATCCAAGTACAGGTTAGAAGCATTAAAATCACGGCGATACGATTTCATTATTATGTCCCATTTAGCAGCCGAAGAAGAACTGAAAAATGATGATAATCTACTAATTGCACAAAACTTTGGACCAAAAACATATGTATCCTCCCATCAAATATTTTTTGCGAATTCACAGGATAGTTATATAAAAGAAGGGATGCGTATTGGGATTGATCATACGTCAATCGACCAATCAAAGATAACGCTACACGAATGTGAAGGTATCGATGTTGAATTAGTACCAGTAAACTATATGCAGCTTTTCGATAATTTAATGAATGGAACGCTTGATGCCGCAGTGTGGAACTCGGATGAGAACAGAGCTAAGCGCGCTTTTAAAATAGGTGCTTTTAAATCTGAAAAAGCACGTAGCGTTTCTGAAAAGGCTTCTACAGCTGTGATTGTAATTGAAAAGGATCGAAAAGATGAATTAGATCAGATTTTACAGCTTGATAAACAAAAAATTGTTTTCATTCAACAACTAGTGGTGGATAAGAAAAAGCTACCACATTATTAGAGCAGGGGAGGAATATTGCTTTATGAATAGAGCCGAACTCGAAGAAAGACTTCTATTGTTAGTAGATCAACAGGTTATTACAACGCATGCGAGCGATGTTACGAAACTAGCATTCGAAAGGCTGATAGATAGTCTAAATGTTCGTGAACTAGAGCAAGCAGAAATGCTGTTTACTCATTTGCCAACTGCTTTATCAAGAATAGGAAATGGCGAGTCAGTTGAGGGTCCAGCGCCTGAAATAATGAGTGAAATAAAAACTTCACCGCATTTTCATCTCGCAGAAAAACAAGTTATTTTTATTGAAGGGCAGTGGGGTAAGGAACTACCTCTAGAAGAAAAGGAATATTTATATATGCATTATACGAATGTCATAAATTTAACTGTTGAAGGAGAATGATTATGAAAATTGTAATTGGCGGACAAGTAGAAAAAAAGGAAATGCAGGCATTAATTAAAGAAATTGATTCGTCGATTGAAACAGTCATCAAGTCGGATATAGATGCTGCTATGCAGATAAAGACGGGAAAAGCAGATTATTATTTAGGAGCGTGTCACACAGGTGGTGGCGGTGCGCTTGCAATGGCAATTGCTCTTGTTGGAATGGATCAATGTGAAACGGTTTCAATGCCAGGCAAGAAACCAGTGGAAAACAAAGTGATAGAGGCGATTAAAAGTGGAAAAAAAGCATTTGGATTTACAGGAGATCACATGGAAACTGCAGTACCAATGATTCTCAAAGCTTTAAAAAATAATAAGTAATTGATTTGCATTAGAGGATAGTATAAAAAAATTCAAGGATATAGTATAAGAAATACTTCGTCATTCGCTATTAAAGACGAGGCAAATGTCGAGTTTTTCTAAAGGGGGATTATTTATGGAGTTAGTATTTGTCGTATTAATAGGGGCAGTAGCCGCAGTGTTAGCTAACTTAAATATTGCGGTGTTTAACGATGGATTACGTCCGATAGTGGGGGAACATATTGAAGGGCGTTTGAAACGTAGGGAGCTCGGGTTAACTGCGTTTGCAATGAGCTTTGGACTAGTTATTGGTTTTGGTATTCCTTTTACGATTACAGCTAGTATTATATTAATTCATAGTATTTTATTAGGTACAGATATTATTGGTTTAATAGCTCCAAAAAATAAATGGGGTACGCCCGTCGCTGCTGTAGTAGGTGGTTTATATGGTTGGGGTTTATTAGCTGGATTAGAAGGCTTCGTGGCGTTATTTGAAAAGTTACCTGTTAACTTTTTAGAACCAATGGGTGCAGTGGGTACACCAGTTGTCGTTACCTTTATGGCCTTCCCTGCATTAGCTGTTGCAATGCAATTCAGTGTTAAAAAAGGTGTTTTAACATTTATCGTAGCAGCCTTGGTTAGACAGTTAGCAGTTTTCGTGAATGAAAGCGGTTTTATTAGTATTGGCGGTAATGTAATTAGTTTAAACCAGGAAGGTATGGCACTAATCGCAGGAATGATCTTCCTTTTTGGCTATGCAATGCGTGAAAAGTCAGAAGATGGCGCCTCTGTTGATTTAGCTTCTATCTTTAGTGAAAAGGTAAAATCTATCAAGAAGAATGTAGCATTCTTTATGGTGATTGGTGCATTAATTGCTGGTGCAACTAATTTATTGCTAATGGCTGGCGACCCAATTTCGCTTAGCTTATTAGCAGAGGGTAAACAAACTGATGCTGGTATTGCTGCAGCTGCTAGAGCAATTGGATTCATTCCTTTAGTAGCGAGTACAGCTATTGCAACGGGTGTATATAGCCCAGTAGGTTTTACATTAATTTTTGTTGTAGGATTGTTTTCACCGAATGTGTGGATTGCAGTTGTTGTTGGTGCAATTGTTATTTTCTTAGAGGTTATGCTGTTAGGTTCAATTGCTAAATTCTTAGATAAATATCCAGGCGTTAGAAATTCTGGAGAAAACATCCGAAGCGCAATGACAAGATTGATTGAGGTTGCTTTGCTAATTGGTGGTGCAAATGCGTCAAACGCGATCGCACCAGGATTCGGCTTCTTCTTTATTGCAGGATTTTATTTATTAAACGAAATAGCAGGGCGCCCGATTGTACGTATGGCAGTAGGACCAGTAGGCGCAATCGCGGTAGGTATTATTGCAAATATTTTGGTAGCTTTAGGAATAATGACAATCGGTTAATAACAACTAGGAGTGAGGCAGTTGATACAAACAGTTACGGGTAAAATAAAGAAGGAAGACTTTGGAATATGCGCTGCACATGAGCATTTATCGATTGATTTATCGAGAATAAAAAATGATCCAGATACTATTTTAGATGATGAGCACGGTATGATTGCTGAGCTTTACTATTTTCATCGTGCTGGCGGTCGTTCGTTGATTGAATTAACGAATGATGGGATGGGAAGAGATGTAAAGCGCTTAAAACGATTAAGCGAAGCAACGTATGTTCATATTGTTACGTGTACCGGGTTTTATAAAGATCCCTTCATCCCAGCATTTGCAGAAAGATGGGGTCAAGATCAGTTTGCTGCCCATTTTATTCAGGAAATTACACAGGGTATTGATGGTACGGATATTTTTCCTGGAGTAATTGGTGAAGTTGGAACGAGTGTGGATGAAATAAAGCCGGTTGAAAATGAATTAATTCTAGGTGCTGGCAAAGCAGCATTGGAAACCGGATTGCCTGTTTCAACACATACGTCGCTCGGGACACTAGGAAGCAAACAGGTTGAAATGCTATTTGGACTTGGGTTATTGAGGGATCAGATTATTATCGGTCATCAGGATCTAAATACAAATAAGGAAGAAGTATTAGATGTTCTTCAATCAGGTGTATATATTGGATTTGACACGATTGGGAAAAACAATTACAGAGCTGACGAAGACCGATTATCTTTTTTAATAGATTTTATTGAAAGAGGATTTCATAAACAAATTTTGTTATCGGCCGATTTAACAAGGAAATCACATTGGAGAAAACATGGCGGGCCTGGATATGACTTAGTATTAAATGATTTTATACCAGCCTTGAAAGAGCGTGGGGTTTCTGATGAAGTAGTTACGGACTTATTAGTTCATAATCCAGCAAATGCATTTTCAATAAAGGAGTAATAACAATGGTTTATGATTCAATACGATTAAAATACGCAGATTCCGTACTTCCAAGTTTAACAATTGAAGAAGCGCAAAACCTGCAATTCAAATTGGTCGGGAGCATGAGTAAGCACTTTACAGGGGACCAATTTTTATCCATGGGTGATTTAGGCGTTGCACCACGATATAAAAAGCCCGAACAAACGGAACGAGTAGAATGTGCTATAGCTGATTTCTTTGGAGCGGGAAAGACAGCACTGGTTCGTGGCGCAGGAACTGGTGCAATCCGAATTATAGTAAGCACGTTACTTTCTGCAGGTGAAACTATGTTTATTCATACGGCTCCTGTTTATACGACAACAAAAGATACCATAAAGATGTTAGGTATCCAAACAAAAGCTGTTGATTTTAATGATTTAAAGGCTGTTGAAAAGGCTGTTGTTGATGATCAAGTATGCAAGTTGTTCTATGTTCAGCATGCAAGACAGCAACCAACAGATACGTATGATTTAAGGGCTTTGATAGAAACAGTCAAGGGTGTGCGCCCAGATTTACAGGTAGTAGTTGATGATAATTATTGTGCAATGAAAACACATGGAATTGGTATTGAATACGGTGCAGATTACTCTACTTTCTCCGGTTTCAAAATCCTTGGGCCTGAAGGAATTGGTGTTATAGCAGGGAAAGAAGAAGCAATAAATACTTTGCAGGAGCGGAACTATTCTGGCGGTGGACAGGTACAAGGCCATGAAGCGATGGAGTTATTGCGTATGATGACGTTTGCTCCAGTTTCGCTTGCCATACAAAATGCGCAAGTTGAAGAAGTTTGTAAGCAATTAAATGAAGGCGCCATCGAGGGAATAGAATCTGCGTATATGACTAACGCACAATCCAAAAATGTTATTGTTGAGTTAAAGGATCCAATTGCACAAGAAGTGATTAAACGAAGCAATAGTCTAGGAGCGGCTACACATCCAGTTGGAGCAGAGTCGAAATACGAAATTGTACCAATGATTTACCGTGTCTCGGGAAGTTTTATTGAGGCGCAACCACGCCTTGAAAAATATGGACTTCGTATAAATCCAATGAAGTCAGGGGCTAGAACAGTATTAAATATATTAGAAAAAGCAATTAAATCTTGATAAATTAATGCTAGACAAGAAAGAAATAGGAGGATGCTTCCATGTTTTTGGATGTAACAAAACGTAGAAATCCAGAGCTAATACATGCTGGTGTTTCACTTCATCAAATGGGGGATATTCCTCCGAACACATATGTAATTGACGTCGATATTTTAAAAGAAAATACCAGTAAGCTTGCTACGGCTGCTGAAAAATATAATCTTGAACTGTATTTTATGAGTAAACAACTAGGTCGTTTCCCGGAAATCGCAAACATTATTGCGGAAAATGGGATAAACAAGGCTGTAGCGGTCGATTTCGATGAAGGAAAAGTGTTAGCTGATCATGGAATAGCTATCGGAAACATCGGACATCTTGTTCAACCTGGAAAACATCAATGGGAAGAAGTTCTAAGCTGGAAGCCGGAAGTAGCAACCATTTTTTCATATGAACGAGCAAAACAGTTATCGAGTACCGCGGTAGAGTTAGGTGTTAATCAGGATATTTTATTAAAAGTTGTTGGTCCTGAAGATAGTATATATGAAAG